>DEYK01000019.1 GCA_002364485.1 Phycisphaerales bacterium UBA3160 | reverse complement strand
ACCGATCCTCAGGTCGAATGCTTCGATCCGATCGAGGACTGCGATCTGCACGCACCCTCCAACTGCGCGGGCCGCCCCCACTACAGCGACCCCGACTTCGCCGATGTCTTCCTCGGTGGACGCGTCGCCGTTGAAACCTCGTCTCCCTCCATTCTCGGTGGTCAGGTCGTCAAGGTCTTCGACATCACCAACATCAACTCCGCTCCGAACGACACCTGGTTCGCCATGAACCGATACAGCGATCCGGACTGGAGCCCCCAGAACCTCGGCAGCATCTTCGGACTGGCCGTCGATGGTGATGGAAACATCTACGTCACCGCCACCAGAAGCTGGAACGCAGACTACGCCGCATTCGGCGGGTGGGGTGCGGTATACCGACTCGACCACATCACGGGTGACATCACCCTCTTCGCCTCGCTTCCCAACCAGGGTTCCTCGCTTGGAAACATCGCCTACGACTGCGATCATGATCAGTTCTTCGTATCGAACATCGAGGACGGACTGGTCTACCGACTCGACGCCAACGGCAACATCCTCGACACCTTCGATCACGGCACCCCCTGGGGCGGCGGTGCAGGACCGGCAGCTCTTGGCGACCGCGTCTGGGCCGTCGAAGTCCACGGTGGTCGCCTCTACTACTCCATCTGGAACGAGGATCGGCTCAACAAGTCGGCCACCAAGGAGAACGAGATCTGGTCCGTCGAGCTCGACGGTCTCGGGCAGCCCATGGGGCTCGAGCGACTCGAAGTGACTGTTCCCGGATACGCCAGCAACAGCGGGCCGGAGTACAGCTCACCGGTCTCGGACATGCGATTCACCATCGAGGGCAGCATGCTCGTCGCGGAACGAAGCATGAACGGATGGGACACCATCTCGGCTCACGACTCGAGGGCTCTGGAGTTCGAATGCATCAACGGCATCTGGACCTGCGACGTCAACCGCTTCCAGGTCGGATTCGGATCCGGTCGCAACTCCTCGGGCGGCATCGACGCCACCCGCGAACTGGTCTTCGCATCGGGTGACGCTCTGCACCTGGGATTCGGCGACAACATCTACGGATGGCAGGCACTGCCCATGCCCGGTGGCGACATCACCAATAGCAAGCTCGTCGACTATCAGGACAACCTGAACAGTCAGGACAAGACGCTCATCGGCGACCTGGCCATCACGGACATCGACTACTGCGTACCCGTGATGTCCAACTACGTCGACTGCGTGATGTCGGCCGGAGGCGGCACCCACCACGAAATGGGCTTCTACATGAGCACCGGTCTCCAGACGATCGCCGCACTGGAGTTCACCGCACCTGCTGGAGTCAGTCTTTCACCCTCCTACTTCGCTGGTCCGTTCAATCCGATGACCAGCTACCCGATGAGCACCAGCGTCTTCGGTGCAGCATCAGGACAGCAGTGCTTCGAAGTCACCGTCTACTACCAGAACGGCACCAGCTGCACCTCCGAACTCTGCATCGAGTTCCCGGAATGCGAGGATCCGTGCCCAGGCGATGTCAACGGAGACGGAACCATCGACATCGGTGATCTGCTGAGTGTGATCGCCCAGTGGGGACAGTCATGCACGGGCTGCCCCAACGACATCGACGGAAACGGAACCGTCGGCATCGGAGATCTGCTCGCCATCATCTCCTACTGGGGCGACCCCTGCTGATACGACACAATGATGCTCATGGGGACGAACGCCCCGGTCGATCCTTCGGCCGGGGCGTTCCAATTGCAATGTTCGACTTTTCGATCTTCAGGAAGGGGCCGATGCATCCGACATGCGCACTCGTTCCGCAAGTTCGAACGGAAGTGGCGAAGGTCGCATGATCAGAGACTGCCGATTCCGATGCCGACGAGGAACACCAGCACGCCACCGACGATGATCTGGAACGAGGCGGACAGGAACGGAGTGTCCATGTAGCGGTTGCGGATGAACGCGATCGCGACGAGTTCGAGACCCACCACGATCGTCGCCACGATCATGGCGGTGAGAAAGTGCGGGATCAGGAACGGAAACGTGTGGCCGAGCCCGCCGACCGTGGTCATCAGGCCGCAGGCGAGTCCTCGAAGCTTCGGACTCCCGCGGCCGCTGATCTTTCCATCGTCGGACATCGATTCGGCGAACGCCATGCTGATTCCAGCGCCGATCGAGGCGGCAAGCCCGACGAGAAACGTACTCCACGGATCCTTGGTGGCGATTGCCGCGGCGAAGATCGGAGCCAGGGTCGAGACCGATCCGTCCATGAGTCCCGCGAGCCCGGGCTGCACGATCTGGAGGATGAATCTACGTTCTGGCGTATCGGATACGACGTGATCTTCTTTCCTGGACGGTTCGCTCATTGCACCCGATCATACATCATGCGTGCTCTTCATCGAGTTCGACGAGCTTGATCGAACGCCACTTCCCGGATTCGAATCGCCACGCCATGGCGATGCCCACGACGACGATGTAGATCACGGCGCCGATCCAGGGACCGATCGCACCCCACTGCGGCATCTGCACGGCGAGGAGGTATCCGAGTCCGATGATCAGCGTCCAGCTGCTCACGGCGATGAACACACCGGGCCAGATCACATCGCCGGCTCCGCGCAGCGCTCCGCTGTAGGTGATGCCCAGCGCATCGAGGGCCTGGCAGATCGCCATCACGATCATCAGATTCGTCCCGATGTCGAGAATGTCCCGGAATTGCTCGGGTTCCACGTCGCCTCCGAGGAAGAGTTCGATCATCGGACCTCGGAACACGACGAAGAGGACCGCACAGCAGCTCATGAAGAAGATCGACAGCCCCACGCTCCATCTGGCGTGGGATGCGGCCAGATCGGGTTTGCCGGATCCGATCGCGTTGCCGACGAGCGTGTTCGCGGCGAACGAGATCGCCACCGCCGGCATGAAACTGAGATGCATGTATCCAAGGACGATCCAGCCCGCCGTCATCGAGTTCTCGCCGAAGATTCCCACGAGCACCGTCATGAAGATCGACCAGCAGATGATCTCGTTTCCGGACACGAGCGAGCCGGGCCACCCGAGCCGGATCAGTTCGCGGATCGTCTTGAGGTGCGGACGCCACGAGGTCCGCGAAGCGAACTCGCGGTGACAGCGTGGCCCGAGAAAGACCACGAAGGGGATCATGAGTTCGACGAAGACGCCGACCACCGTGCCGATCGCGGCACCGTGAACGCCGAGCGCCGGCACGCCGGGCACGCCGGGCAGGTTCAGGGCGGGATGTCCTGCATCGCCGAAGATCAACACGTAGTTGAGCGCCACGTTGACGATGTTGCCGATGATGACGGCCACGGTGACGACCTTCGGCCGCATGATCCCGAAGAAGAACTGGTGCACGCTTCGTGCGCAGATCGTGAACAGTCCGCCGAGCAGCAGGATCTGACTGTATTCACTCTCCAGTTCGATCAGACGATCCATGTCGTCGATGGTGTGCCCCGAATGGACCACGTTCTCGAAGAACCAGGGCATGATGGCGGCGAACGGAACGAGCACCACCAGCCAGACCACGATGCTGATGTGCACCCCTCCCCAGAGATAGCGAGCGACCTTCTCGGGCCTGCCGGCTCCCATGTTCTGACTGACGTAGGTGTTGACGACCACCAGCGCGCCCATCAGGAACGCGAGCGGCGTGAACGCCCAGATCCCTCCGTTGCCCTGCGCCGTCAACTCCAGCGGACCGATCTGGCCGACCATCAGCTTGTCGACGAACTGCATCACCGTGTAGCTCGTCATGGTGATGATCGTGGGCCACGCCAGAAACCAGACCTCCAGCAGCGGATGTCGGGAGGCGAGGGGTGATCTTGCTTGGAGAGGGTCCATCGGCGTCAGTCTTTCGGTTCCGCACGCACCGTCATGACGCCGTTCATCATTCGCCAGTGCCCCGGGTACGTGCAGACGAACGGATATCGACCCGGCCGCTCGGGGGCGATGAACAGGAGTTCGCCGACCTCGTCCGGAGCGACCATCGGCATGGCGTGCAGGATCTTCGGTGATTCCGGAACCCAATGACGAGCGCGGGCCTCGGCCGTGTTGCCCATTCCATCGACCGCCCTGCCGATGGCCCGGAGCGATCCGGGCTTGAGAATCAGGAGGTTGTGCGGCTGGGCATCCGGATTGTCGAGGATGATCCGAACGGGCCGACCCGCCACGACGTCGAACCGATCGATGTCGTAGACCATCTTCACGGGTACACCCTTCATCCGGATCGTCTGCAGGACATCGGTCGAATCCGACTCGACTCCGGCATCGTCGAGCGATGCGAGTGCCTGCAGTCGCGTTCCGGTCGGCCGGTCGGTCCCGGTCAGTGGACGAATCGTCTCGACGGCCTCCGACTCCCTCCCGGGCTCCGAGAGGAGTCGGTTCATCGCCGAGCGGATGTCCTCGATCCGGATCGAATCGTCACCCGCTGCGAAGGAATCGATAAGGGACTTCGAATCGTCCCAGCTCGGAATGGGCTGCGTCGTCGCAGCGGCTTCCCGGGGACCGCCGACCGGAAGAACCGGAAGCAGTCCCGGATCCTCACGCATCCGGACTTCGAGCATCCGGCTCGAGTGGGCGGGAGTGGCGGGGTTCGAGGACGGCAGCTTCCAGGACGGATCCTCCGTGGAGCGTCCGAGCTGCCAGGACAACTCGCCGTCGACGAGATCCCAGCCGGCATCGGAAAGATGCATGCCGTCGTGCGTCAAGGATCCGTTCCGACCTGCAATTCGGAGTGGACCGTGCAGATCGATCACATGCGATTCCGTATCCGCCGCCACTTCGAACATGACATCGGCGAATCGTCCTGCGGCGTATGCATGCGCGTCGGAGGATGGTTCGGGAGGAATGGGCGTGAGGAGCACGACTCGGCTTCCGTCCCACCCGTCGATGCGGTTCCGGAGATCGTTCTCGAAGACCCGGAGGTGGTCGGCGCCGCGGATCGAATCGATCATCCCCACGCAGATGAAGACCACATCGGGCCTCGGCATCGCGAGATCGGAAGGAAGGGGAAGTCCGTTCACTTCGACACCGCTTGCGCCGTGATGGTGGAACACGACGTCCGCACCGCCGTCCGATGCATAGAGCTCCTCGAGAATACGGCGTTCGGAGAGTTCCTCGGCGAATCCGTCGCCGAGCACCAGCACATCGCCGCCGTCGGGCAGCAGAACATCCGCCGGCGGGGTCTCGAGGACGCCGAGACACCATGAAATCAGCAGCATGCAGTACGGGAACGGAGGCATCGGAGAAGGATACCCGAGGCGGTGACATCTCCCACTACCTCAGAGTCGAAAGATACTCGACGATGTCCCGGACCTGCCTCGGATCGAGGTGGTCGGTCATCTCCGGCATCGCGGTCACGTCACCGTACCCTTCCGCGATCTCCGCACCGGGATGAATGATCGATTCGAGAAGCTGCCTCCGGTCGAGTCTGGAGGCGACCATCGAGAGCTCTGGGCCGGACACACCGCCATGTCCATCGATGGCATGACAGCGGATGCAGGCCGCTCCCGCGTGATAGAGCACCAGATCACGCCCGCGGGCGACATCGCCACCCTTCCAGGCCGACTCGTACCGATTCTCCTCGTTGTTCGCGAGCAGAAGCATGAACTCCATCGATTCACCTTCGCGAAGTCGTGCCGCCTCCATGACGTCGACATGAAGTTCGACGGGAAGCGCTCCTGTCTGCACCTGGCCGACGAGATCCAGAAGCAGATGATGCGCGGGCTCGAGATCGATCGATCCGATCGCAGTGATCGAATGCTGCCGCTCCTCGATGCTTCCCCCCTCGAGGTCCGCACGAATCTCCTCCAGAGCCTGATTCGGATCGAGTTCCACGAGCAGCTCCAGCGCCGCCCCGCGCAGACGAGGTTCTCCCGAATCGAGCCCCGTGCGGATCGCCTTGATCCCGTCGCGAGGCGAGGACTGAAGATGCCGCATGCAGGCGATGCGCTCCCGCGTGGAGGCGTCCGCATCCTCGAGAATCGCCCAGGTCACCTCGTCGTCCAACGGGATCGAACGGTCCGACGCGAGTTCCCGGGCCGCCGCCGCAAGATCGACGTCTTCGTCTCCAACCAGCCTCGGGAGTGTCCGTTCCAGCACGGCGTTCAGCGCGTCGGAGTCGCGTGCCCCCTCCTCCACCGGACGGAATGCTCCATTGACCCGGTCACGAACCGAGGGTTCGATCCATTCGGAGAGGATTGCGACCGCTTCGTGCCGCATGGACGGTGGATTGGCGTCGTACAGCGCCACTTCGGCGACCGCGGCCATGTCCTCGGGCCGACCTCGGCGCAGTGCGGCGTTCAACGATCTTCGAAGAATCGCGATTCGCTCCGGCTCCGGTGCGGTGTTGATGAAGGCGGTCGAGGCGTCGGGCTGGAACATCGCCAGCTGATCGACCAGTCCCGGCATCGCCTCCTCGATCGGAATGTCGTTGATGGCCCGGGCCGCTTCGGCTGCGATCAGTGGATCCGGATCACGAAGAAAGACGCCGACGGCGGGATCGTGCATGCGACGCAGCGCCAGCAGAACCGCCAGACGAACGGCCGGGAACTCGTCGCGAGACAGTTCCAGCAGCGCATCACGGTCGTCGAACCATGTGAGCGCCATGACGCCGGCATGCCGAAGCAGCAGATCCTCGTTGTCGTTCGACCAGATCATCTCCGTCACCGCATCGAGTCCATCGATGTATCCCATGCGTCCGACCGCCATCGTCGCGTGGTAGACGACGCGTGGCTCCGGATCGAAGATCAGATCGACCAGCGCCGCTCCGGCCGACTTCATTCGAGCCTCGCCGAGGATCCGGGCCGTCTGGCCCCGGATCTCGGGATCCGCATCCTGAAGAAGCGGCATGAGCGGATCCAGGATCGCGGTCGGATCGTCGACCGACCTCGCCTGCATTCCAAGAGCCCAGATCGCGTGGATTCTGGCCAGCCGACGCTCGTCGAGCATCGCGACCTGCTGCAGCGATTCGGAGGTCGTCGATCCCCGATCGGCGATCTCGAACTGCGATCGCAGACGGATCCGCTGGTCTTCATGACCCAGCAGCCGAACGAGCGTGGACCGGTCGAGTTCGTCGAATCCTTCGGCGATCACACGTCCCGCCTCGAGGATCGCGGGATCGTCGACATGACGGGGATCGTGCACGGTGAGGATCCTGCCGTTCCCGGCCTGCTCCCAGCCCTCGACCCAGTCGGAGATGTACATCCGTCCGTCGTAGCCGAAGTCCACGTCCGTGCAGAGCACGTTGGAAACGAAGTCGTGCACGTCGTCGACTCGATATCCGGCACCGTCGGGCTGGACGGAGAACGACTTGACCTGGCTGTGCACGGGGGTTCCGCTGAAGTTGCACAGGAAGAAGTGGTCGTCGTATCGGTCGTCGAGACCGAGGCCGGGATAGTGGACGAGTCCGGACGGTCCGTTGCCGACATGCGCAATGGGCGGCAGCGCCCATGCCGGACGATGCTCGTGCCGTGTCTTCCAGATGCCTTCCTGAACCCAGGGGCCGCGGACATTGTCGCCCTCGAGCGTCTGGTACTCCATGCGCCATCCCGTTTCGCCGCCCTCGGCCACATGCACGAGGCGAGCCTTGTCGGCGGCATCGGAATTGTTGTCTCCGGTGAAGAGCACGCCGAAGTCGTCGAATGCGAGCTCCTGCGGATTGCGCAGGCCCGTATGGAACACCTCCAGATTCGAACCGTCCGGTTCGCACCGGAAGACGGCGCCGGAGGTCGGATCCTTGATGCGGACCCCTTCCTGATTGACGACGTTGTAGCCGCGATCGCCGATCGACCAGTAGAGCCTTCCGTCGGGTCCCCACGTCAGACCGTGCATGTCGTGACCACGCAGCGCGATGCGCACTCCGAATCCGCTCAACACGGCTTCGCGCTCTTCGGCGATGCCGTCGCCGTCGACGTCCCGAAGCATCCAGAGATGCGGGATGTTCGTGTAGTAGACCGTTCCCTCGTGTGCGAGCAGACCGGAGCCGGTGCCGTCGAGCGGGTCGTCGTAGCCTCCGGAGTACACCGTCGCGGTGTCGGCGACGCCGTCACCGTCCTCGTCGACGAGCAGACGGATGCGATCCTCGA
Source organism: Phycisphaerales bacterium UBA3160 (assembly GCA_002364485.1). Taxonomy (GTDB): domain Bacteria; phylum Planctomycetota; class Phycisphaerae; order Phycisphaerales; family SM1A02; genus UBA854. Next base: position 22,517 of record DEYK01000019.1, on the reverse strand, counting down.
AGTCCGTGTAGTGCTCCATTCCATTGGGACGCTTGTGCGCCCACTTTCGATACATGGCGAGGCGGTCTTCCACGGACTGCAGCGAGATGTCGTCCAGGTTCCAGTACGGCTGGGAGCGGGTGTCCTCGACACCTCGTTCCTGACGAGCCGTTTCCGCGACGAAGATCCGCCCCTGCTCGTCGATGCAGAAGGCGACCGGATCCACGAGCATCGGGTCCGAGGCCCAGGTCTCGACGACCAGTCCCGGCTCGACGCCAACGACCGTCTCTGCGGCGGTCTGGCCGGCAAACAGGATGAAAAGCAGTGGCAATGACATCGCATGAGGATGGTAGCGTCGATCATCTGCGGATGGACAAGGAACGACCCGGAGCGAACCGATCCCATGCCGACTTCGATCCGTTCGGATGCCATGGCGGAGCCGTGGCGATGCTGTACAGTAGGACCACTCTTTCGGAGCGAATCAGACACGATGGCGACCCTTCCCAATCCCAATCCATCCAAGGAACTGCAACAGGGCCGGTGGTACCGCTGGTTGTTCTGGGGCATCGTCGCACTCTTCTTCCTGTACGAATTCTTCATCCGGGTCACACCGAACGTCATTCTTCCCCAGCTTCAGGAAGACCTCGGAGGCACTCCGGGATCGACCGCGACGGCGATGTCGACCTACCTGTGGATCTACGCACCGATGCAGCTCGTCGTCGGCCTGCTTCTGGACAAGTGGGGTTCGAAGTTCATCGTGTCGACCGCTGCAATGGTCTGCGGCGTGGGGTGCATCATCTTCTCGTACGCACCCGACCTCGTCTCCGCGGGACTCGGCCGCGGACTGATCGGCATGGGGTCAGCGTTCGCCTTCGTGGGTGCGATCTACATCGCGACCGTCTGGTTTCCACCCAAGCAGCTTGGCATGATCGCGGGCATCACCACCGCGGTCGGCATGATCGGAGAGGTCATCGGACAGGTACCGGTGGCGGATCTCGTCAAGGAATACACCTGGCGCGACGTCGTGCTCTGGTCCGGAGTGGTCGGAATCGGAATCGGAATCTTCATGATGGTCGTGATTCCCAGACGTCCGAGCTGGTTCGATGAACGCTTCAAGCACGACTCGACGGCGAAGGAGAGCCCGATCAGGAAACTGGGAATGATCTTCCGGAATCCGCAGATCTGGATCATTGGAAGCCTCAGCGCCATCCTCTATCTGCCGTTGAGCGTGATCGCCGCCCTGTGGGGCACCACTTACCTGGAAAAGACGATGGACATCGGAGTCAAGGATGCCAGCCTGTGCATGAGCGTCCTGGCGATCGGCTGGCTGATCGGATGCCCCCTGTTCGGCAAGACTTCGGACAAGTATCAGAACCGCAAGATTCCACTGCTGATCGGAAGCATCGGCGGCTTCATCACGATGAGCCTCTTTCTGCTGGCAGAGGATATGTCGTTGACCACCATGCTGGTCCTGATGTTCGTGATGGGATTCGTGACGAGCTCGCAGACGCTCGCATTCGCGTTCGCGATCGAGATCAATCCCCGCTCGATGGCGGCAACCGCGGTCTCCGCGTGCAACTTTCTCACCATGCTGGCCGCCGCGGCGCTGCAGAATGCCGTCGGATACATCCTCGATGCGATCTCGAGCCCCGGCAGCGGAACCAAGACCTCGGACTCCAGCGTGCCGTACTCGGACGTCACCGCGTCGGATTTCATGTGGGCCATCGCCGTGATGCCGGCACTCTTCGTGGTCAGCATCTTCCTGTGCCTCCTGCTCAAGGAGACACACGACCAGAAGTCGGAAGACGACGACGGACAGCCCGCCGTGCGATTGCATTGAAACACCCGCGATCCACGCTTCCCTGAATCCCTGATATCCTGGACATAAAAAATGGGCAATGAACGCAAATCGCTTGCAGCAAGCGGTTTACGCTCGATGATTTTGTCGATGACGGCGATGGATCTCAGAAAATGCCTATTTTTAAGCCAAAAAAGGCCCTCGGCAAATCGATGACTGCAGCGAATATGTTGAATACAGGGGAATTTCACCGATACCAGCAACCCAGAGGTACTCAACGTTCATGTTCGCGTGAACATGGACTTCTCTCCAGCCCGCTGCGCTGCGGGTCAATAAACACGGATGTTAAAAGGAGCAGTGTATGAAGGGCCTGACAACGGTTAAATCATGGGCACGCGAGTTCATCGATCTTCTGCTGGTATTCATCGTTCTCGGTGTGCTGGTGCAGATCATCTTCGGTGCCAACGAAACGACGATTCCCTACTTCGGTGAAGTCGTCGCGAACCTGATCGACCTCGTGAAGCAGCTTGGTCAAGCGGGTGTCGTCGGTCTGATCGCCCTCCTGGTGATCATCGGTCTCTACAGCGGTGGCAAGACCACCTCCTGATCGATCCGAATGAAACTGACTATGTGACACCTGCCCGCCTGTGAAGGCGGGCAGGTGTCTTTTTGTCATGAAGCGGAACGGTCAGACGTTCCGATCGACCGGAAGTTCGATGTCGATGCCGGGTCCGGTCAACAGCAGCCGCAGCGTGATCTTGTCCGCATCGATGTGGTGGATGGATGCGAGCGCATCACGGTATCCCTCGAGCTGTCCCCTGTGCGTCTCGAGCACGTCTCCCGCCGTCTCGGAAGTGCACGTGTCGGACTTGTAGTCGACGAGGTCGATCCAGACGACGCGATCGGACTTCATGCCGAGCACGATTCGATCGAAGCGACCACGGGACTCCCCTCCTCCGGTCCGTGCGATGTAGGACGCCTCGTTGCGGACGACGATCGCATCATGATCCCGATCCGCATACGCGCTGTGCGACAATCGGCTGGCGATCGATTCGTGATCGAGGGCATCGATGCCCGCCTGCAGGCCGCTGGCGAGTACGTCTTCGGGGATCGGACGCCCGATGTCCATGGTGATCCTGCGGATCATGTCGTCGATCCGCGTCGGATCGGGTCGGCCGTCCTCGATCCAGTCCACCAGACTCAGAAACTCGTGCATCACGGTTCCCCGAAGCATCGCGAAGTCGGCTCCGGCATCGCCGACGAGCGAATCGATGGTTCCATCCGATGCGTGTTGGGACGGCGCCTTGATGGATGGCCGGCGGGTCGATTGCTCCGAACCGATGACGATCTCCGGACGACGCGGGGGTTCGACGGGTGCGATCTCGTCGTTGGGCTCCACGGATCTGAACCAATCCGCATCGCCCGAAGACCACACCGTGGTGTTCCTTCGTTCGCAATGATCCATCATGGCCTCGTCGAGTCCATCGAAGGCGCCGCGAACGAGGCCCTCGTGCGTCATCATGTTCTTCGAGTCGCCCTTCTTCGTCTCCGAGTGGGGACGAAGCACCAGATGCAGCGCATGGCGGGCTCTGGTCATGGCGACATACAGCACGGAGAGTGATTCCTGGATCTGCTGCCGGGACCATGCTCCGTAGCATTCGTCCCGTATCGTCGGCCAGGCGACACGGAGCGGCTTCTTGATCGGAGGGACGACGCGTGAAGGAAGATCGGTCGGATGTTCGCTCCAGGAGAAGAAGCCACCCGGATCGTCGACGAGCTTGCGCCCCAACTCGGGTAGAACCACTTCATCGAACTCGAGCCCCTTCGCCTTGTGGATCGTCATCACCTGCACGGACGACGACGCGACGGAACCGCGGGTTGAACGCTCCACCATCCTCACGAAGTCGGCGGGTCGTCCCCCGTCGCGTGCATCCCATGTCTCGCCGAGTTCGACCAGATGTCCCAGACGACGCACGTCGGTGTGGTTGCACGAGGGAAGCAGTCGATCGGCCGCCTCCTGCAGGAAGTTCGCGTATCCGAGCTTCGACAGTCGGCGACGGATGTCGAGCGAAGCCGAACGCGCCGCCGCCGTCCAGTTCGAACGATCGCGACCGGACGGGATCGGATCCAGCTGCAGCAGGGAACCCAGCGGGGTCGTCGCCACATGGAAATACGATCTGAAGTCGCCGGGATGATCGGCAAGATGCAGCATCGACAGCACTGCCCCGACGGCCAGCGAATCCGTCAGGGCGCTGGACCCCTCCTCGCTCGCCTCGACTCCCCGATTGCGAAGCATGGTGACGATCCGCGTGACCGCCTTGTTGCGGCTCGTGAGAATGCCGATCGTCCGACCGGGATCCTCCTTCTGTCGACGAACGACGAGATCGACCGCGGCATCCAGTGCGTGGTTCTGGGTGGGCTCGATGCCGACATCGATGTCGGGAACCACGACTTCGACGTATCCGGGCAGGGTTCTCGCCGCCTGATGCGGTTCGTATCGAGCGGCCCACGCCTCCGCTCCCTCCAGAGCCGTCGCCGGCATCTTGTCGTCGTGAAGCGTCGGATTCCCCCCGATGCCGGCGAACACGGTATCCACCGCATCCAGGACGACCTGGGCGGACCGCCAACTTCGCGTCAACGGAACAGACGGCTCGAGCTGCGCGGCATGGCGACGCTCGAGCAGATCGATCAGCGACGGCGTGCCGCCACGCCATGCGTAGATCGACTGCTTCGGGTCGGCCAGCACGAGGAAGCCGCGATCCTCCTCGGATCCCTGACCACTGAGGATCTCCTCGATGATCGGATGCAGCACATCGAACTGGGCACGGGAAGTGTCCTGGAACTCATCCAGCGCCAGATCGCGCACGGAACCGTCGAGCCTGAACCACAGATGTTCGAGCGTGTTCCGACGAACCAGTCCGGCTTCCGCAAGCCGCTGCGAGATGTCGGCGAACGAGAACAGTCCATGCTGTTCCTGGATGGATCGATAATGCTGTTCAAGCAGTTCCAGCAGGCCCAGTGCCGAGACGAGCTGTCGATCCAGCATCCTGATGGTCTCGAACCGTGCATGCTCCACCAATGGAGCGATGAGTTCGAGCATCTCCTCGTCGACGGATATCCGGTTGAACACGCCATCGCCGAAGCAGGCCTTCTGCACGAAGCTGTCGCAGAGGAAGTCCTCCCACTGCTCGCTCGCCGCCAGGCCACGGATCCGGATCCACCCGGTCTTGAACACCTTGTTCTCATGTCCCTGTTTGGTCAAGGGCAGGGAGACATCCTCCATCGCCTCGATCAGCGAGAGACGATCCTCCTCCGGATGCGGTCGACCCCCGTCCAGCGACTCCGTGCTGGACGGCGGTCGCAACCATGACCATGCTGCATACTGATCCTCGAGCAGACGCGTCAGACGGTACTGATCGATCGCCCCGTCCCGACCCCAGACCCGCTTCTCGACGACATCGATGATCGAACGGCTCTTCTTGCCGCGTTGAAGCATCTCCAGCAGCGCACCCACGTTCTTGCCTTCCGGCGAGGCGAGGAGCGTGCTCAGGCTCTGCATGTGCAGCGCGTCCTCCTCGAACTGGGTTGCGACGGTCCAGTGCTCGGGAAGTCCGAGTTCGGAGGAGAAGCAGCTCGCGATGCGATGGAAGAAGCCGTCCAGCGTTCCCACCTGGACCCGGTGGATGGAGCCCGCCACGGCCTTGAGCACGACGGCGAACTCCTCCGAGGTCGGCTCGGGGTCCAGCCGCATGCTGGGCCCGTACCGGGCGCATGCCGCGGGATCGAGCACGCCCCTGGCAAGATGCTCGAGCACGCGATCGAGGATCTCGCCCGCCGCCTTCCTCGTGAACGTCGAGGCGAGGAATCGATCGCATCCGGGATCCCCCTCCGTGCGAAGGCGATCGATCATCCATGCGATGAGGAGGTTGGCCAGGGTGTAGGTCTTCCCCGAGCCTGCCGAAGCGATCACGATGGTGCGGTCGGCGGTCACTCGTCGTCGTCCTCCGTGGAAAGCACGGACGTTCCGCAGATCCGCCGCCAGTCGTCATGGAACGGTGGATCCGATTCGGAAGGTTCGAAGTCGCCGGCCAGTACCCCGTCGATCACGCGGATCGCCGCGGCATCGGCCGAATCGAACTCGTCATCACCCCATGACGCGAACTCGAATCGGATGTCGTCGACGCTTGCGGGAAGACTGATGTACCCGAACGCGCACCGATCGACGTCGTACCCGGCGGCCGAGACCAGTCGTCGGTACAGCGGAAGCTGGAGATTGACCCACTCGGAGTTGCGGCGATGGACGGCGTCGGGTGTCTTTCGTTCATTGCCCGTCTTGTAGTCCAGCACCCGGACCCTGCCGTCGGAATGGACATCGATTCGGTCGATGCGACCCCGGACAAGCATCGATTCCCTGCCGGGAAACGGAACGGGAGGGTGATCGCACGGCTTCCCGGCGCTGCCGCGACCGAAGCTCAACTCGACGCGATCGATCTTCCATCCCTCGGAGGCGACCTCCGCCTGCCGGACCGCGAATCCTCCGAGCCGCCACCGGAGCAGATCGATCTGAAGCTGCACGGCCGGCAGGATCGAACGACCGAACACGGATCGAACCCGGTCATCGAGCGCCGCTTCGAGTCGATCACGGATCGCGTCGACGTCCGTGGTCGGCACGACGGCGGCGGCTTCCTGATGCCCGAACGATTCGAGGACGTCGTGGGCGAGCGAACCGAACGCGAGTGCATTCAGTTCATCGGGTTCGTCTTCCTGGGTGCGGAGACGAAGAACGTGCTTCAGCATGAAACGATAGGGACAGGACAGGTAGTCGGCGAACGCGGTCACGCTCAGGGTGTTCACCGGCGGCAGTCGCTCCGGCCTCGGACATCGCGACAACGGCGAGGACGGGCCCTCGGCCGATCGGGGAACGGAATCGAATCGCGCCGGATCTCCGGTGAAGGACAGGACGCGTTCCGCGATCAGTTCCGGCGGACCGGTCAGCAGAAGTCGGCTGGGAACCAGCGAATCCCCTTCCGACCCATGCCGCCCCGAGATCACGTGCACGGTTCGGCCACTCGACAGCGTGGCCTGAAGCAGGTGGGCGTCTCTCGCCCATCTCCGGTCGTTGTCGACCAGTCCGATGGCGCGACGAAGTTCGTTGGGAAGGTACGCATCGGAGTTCAGCGACATCGGAAGCAGGCCTTCGTTGCATCCGGCGATCAGCAGCGTGGAGGCGTCGTCGAGATGGCACTCCAGCCACCCGAGCAGTTCGACGGCGGGACCGATCGACCCGTCACGAAGAAATTGGGCGGAGAGTTCGCGACGCAGCATACGAAGGAGCTCGCGGCATCGTGGAGCACCGACGAGCGGAGACAACCGAAGGACCTCGTCGAGCACGCTTCCGATCCGCCGGAGGACCTGTTGATCCTGCTCGTCGAGGTCCGTCGTTGAATGGACGAGATCAAGCAGAACACGCTCCACCTTCGACACGCATTCCCCGATCGAATCATCTTCGGCGCGCAGCGAGTCGAGTCGATCGAGCGCGGGCCTGATCACTCGAGCAAGGTCGATGTGGTCGTTGGGAAGATGAGGCTCCAGTTCCATCGGCAGACACGCCTCTCGATAGCGATCGAACGCATCGAGGAGACCGAAGTCGGGGTCGTCGCCCAGCCGAAGCACCCATCGCTCGAACATCGGTTCACGAAGCAGTGCCGCGAAATCGGATGCGAGCCCCTGCCCGAGAAACCGCTCCAGATCGCCGACGAGACGGGCGATCCTCGTACAGGTCATCGGAATGCCCGCCGGATCGTGCACCGGAACACCCCAGTCGGACAGGACCCGGTGGCAATGGGGAAGCAGGCCCGCGTCGGGCAGACCGATCGAGACGTCGTCCGGATCGACCGGACCCAGCGAACCGAGCAGATCGACCAGACAGGCCGCCTGATCCTCCGGGCCGTCGGCGACGTGCTCGATTCCATCGGCCAGTTCGAATCGATGCCGTTTCCAGTGATCCGGTTCGACGCACCCGTGGGAATCGAACGCATCCGCCGATGACCGGTCCGCGTGGATCATGGTGAACACGGAAGTCCCCCGCTCCACGAAGAGATCGAGCAGTCGACGCTGCATCTGGTTCATGTCGGCGCTGATGAGACCGATCGACGGCGGAACGATCATGTCCACCCGTCCATCGATCGCATCACGGAAGCGGGCATCCCGTCCTTCGAGTCCATGTCCGTCAAGCCAGTCGTGCTGCCACTGCTGCAGCAGGGAGAGATCCCGCCATCGCAGCGAATCCGGATTGCCCTGCATCACCTCGTGGTCCAGGACGTCCTGGAAGGACAGCCCGGCTCCCGAGACCTCGGTCGAAATCCCGATGAGGCGTTTCGCCATGGCTTCGATGGATTCGTCGCTGGCATCGCCCAGCCGGAACTGCTGACGACCCAGCAGCCGTTCGAGCACCGGACGATCGGCGGCCCGCAGCGCGGCCACCCATCCGAGAAACTCGGCGAGGGACGTGGCGGTTTCCCTGCGGGGCACCAGAACCTGATCGGGGAGCCGGCCGAGGGTGGTGATGTTCGGAGGAACGAGTTCGACCTGCCGCTCGATGGCGCGATCGAGGATCAGCGATCCGAGCCGACGTCCAGCCCGGGAGCCGGGGAGCAGCAGCAGAAGCTGCTCCATGTTCCAGCGTCGCTGGGAGATGGGGAATCGTTCTTCGAGGTGGTCGACGACCTCGTGCAGGCAATGCCGCCCGGTACCTAGAAAGACTCGATCAATGCTCATGCCGATGGACCAGTATACCTCTGGCGATCGGACCGCGGGTCAGTCCTTGTCGGGCTTCGACCCGGACTTCGACTTGTCCTTCTTCTCTCCCGAGAAGATGTCTCCGATTCCACCGAGATTCCCGAGCTCCTTGAGTCCATCGAGGAGAGGAAGCTTCTCGAGCACCGAGTTCATGCTGCTGATCGTCACGTTCGAGAGTCCGTCGATGGGATGGGCGAAGACCTTCTTCATGACGACGTGGGTCAGGATCGACACGAACTGACTCGTCATCTCGCCGGAATTGCCGGTCGTGCCGATGTTCTTGACCGTGAAGTCCGGGATCTGCTGATCGATCTCGCCGCCGGCGACCGTCACGATCTTTCCCTTCGCCGTCAGATGCACGTTCTTGACGATCAGTTCGTGGATCATCAGATTCGTCGACGAGTTCGAGGGCGGAAGCTTCTTGATGTATTCCTGGACATGCTTGATGAGGATCTCGAGGTTGATCCGGGCGTCGACCTGCTCGAGATCGAAATGCAGTCCATCGAGCACCATCCTCGGAATGTCGATGTTCGAAGACATCAGCGTGCCGATGCCGCAGTCGATCTCGGTCCGCTTCACCGTGAGGATGTAGTCGTATTCGAATCCAGGAGGATTCTCGATCGTGATGTCGTTGAACGAGGAGCGGGAGGTGAGAACGCCGAGGCTCACGCCACCCACCTCGGAATCGACTCCGAGAATCCCCGTCACCTGACCGTCGATCACGGATTTCGCGATGACATCGACGAGACGGAGGCCGACGATCGCAAGAATGATCAGGACGATCACGACGACGGTTGAGATGGTCAGTGCCTTGCGGTGCTTTGTTTCTGATTTCATGGGGTGATTGTCGTCCACGTCGAGACAGAGTTCAAGTCGATGCGCCGGTTCCGTCCCCGAGCAATCGTCTCGTCTGGTGCACGTCGATCAGGGGCAGCAGCAGAACGAGAAGGAGTTGGAAGATTCCGAACGCCACGACCACCTGAAGCAGTCCGACGTCCTCGACCAGACCGGCCATCCACTGCCCGGTCGTCGTACTGAGATTCAGCAGCGCCATGTACGCGGTGAACTGCGTTCCCGCCACGATCGGCCACGACACGGACATGTACATCGAGAACAGTCCGACCGTCGCCATCGAGAGCAGGAAGCCCTCGGCGAGGATGAACATGGTCATCGCACCCCTCGACTCCCACGAGAACCAGCCGGAACCGAACACGTCGGGAGCCATTGCGGCGAATGCCAGATAGCAGATGCCGAGTCCGATGGAGCCGAAGGCGATGATCCGCTTCGCGCCGAAGAGGTCCGCGAGGAAGCCCCCTCCCATGGCTCCGGCCAGTCCGAGAAAGACGCCCCAGCCTCCGCTGATGTCGGTGTAGTCCGTCCGCTGCCAGCCCAGATCCTCGATGTAGAAGACCTGAAGCACCGGACCCAATGCGCCGTTGGCGATGAACATGCACAGGCCGATCGCACCGGCGAGCTGGGTGGACCGGAGAGAGAACGCCTTGCCGAGCCTGCGAAAGAGCATCAGGGCGGACTTCGACAACACCTCGCCCGGTTGAAGCTGGATGCTCCCCTTGGTCCAGGGAAGCAGACGCTCGCCGGAACGCTCTCGCAGCAGCAGCGGCAGCAGCATGATCCCGGAGAGAATCACGATCTGCCACATGAAGACCCCCGCCAGCCCCTCCGAAGTCAGTACGCGACTGAGTACGGCGCCGCCGATGAATGTTCCGATGAACTTGGACCCGTACATGAGACCGCTGACCCGGCCCCGCTCCTCTTCCCGAAGCAGATCGACCGCCAACGCATCGACGGACACGTCCTGCAGCGAATTGAAGATGTTGTGGACGAAGATCATCCAACCGAGAACGGCCAGATCAAGCTGGGGAATCTGCGTGGAGACGACGGACACCGGACCCACCCCGGGAAGATGGATCCAGAACGACGTCGACACCGGCTCCAGGGAGACCAGGGTCATCGAGGCGATCGACAGGATCATTCCACCCTGGGCGAGGATGATCCAGGGACGTCTTCGCCCCATGGAGGGAATGCCGAAGCGATCGATCAACGGGCCCCAGACCCACTTGAAGGTCCATGGCAGCGTCGCGGCCGCCGCGAGGGCGCCGATGGCTCCCGCGTCGAATCCGCGTTCGGCCAGATAGGCCGCAAGCGTCACGGTGACGAATCCGTACGGTATCCCCTGCGCAACGTAGAGAATGCAGAGTGTGCACAGCCGGACCAGCGGGCGATCGGAGAGGTTCCACCTGATGACGATGCTCCCGGAGATCAGTCGTCCGCGTCGAAACCTTCTTGATGCACCTGTTCGGTGGCGATGGATTCGAACTCCGCCATGCGCTGGGATACCGCATCCTCGGAATGATCGATCCCATGCTTCTTGAAGTCGGCCAGGATCTTCTTCAGGACATCGTCGTCCCCCGGCTCCTGGATGTCCGCCTTGACGACTTCAAGCGCGTACTTCGCGGCTGCGTCGCCCTCGAGCCCGAGTTGCGCAGCGACCCATTCTCCGAGCAGCTTGTCCCGGCGCGCCTGGATCCTGAAATGCACGTCGGAATCATGCTTGATCTTGGCCTCGTTGCCTTCTTCTCGTTGGTTGAATCCACTGCTCATCGCTCGCTGGCTCCTGATTGATCTGAAGAACCCCATACACATGGTGGGGTCGGAACATGGTACCGCGGGCTGGCCTTGCCTCAGATCCGTCGTGAAGCACGAACCGATCCGGATCTCTTTCGGGCATCAACCCGACGAAATCACCGTTTAACGGTCCCCCACGGCCTTTTTCAACCATTGCTGTGAGATCTCCGTCCGGCGGACGCAGTTCCTTTCGGGAGGACTCGTATCCCTTCCCGACTGGACCAAACCATCAAGAGGTAAACCACAATGAATCACAAGAACACACTTATCGTCGGATGTCTTCTCGCGTCCGCTTCACCCGTCCTGGCCACTCCCGGTTACGAGGATCTGGCACTGGGTTCCACGTACTACACCACCGATGCCACGGCATCCGAAGGTCTTCAGATGAGGTTCTTCGACTTCCAGTGGTACGGCGGAAGCTGGACCCCCGACGGTGAGGCAACCGTCGGCAACGCCGGCTGGTCGTGCAATCCGAGTCATGAGCTCGGACTCAACAACATCAACGTGGTGTTCGACTACGCCGGTTCGACCGGCCCCGCCACCGAAGTGAAGTTCGACTTCGGCGAACACGGCGGCAACGTCAACTTCGCGGTCAACGGCGATTTCTACAACGAGTATGACTTCATGGCTCTCGACGGAAAGGTGATCGGCGGTGCTGCCGTGACCGTCGTGAACAGCAGCTCCGTCTGCGGAACCGTTCGATTGAGCGGCCACATCGAGTCCATGATGGTCGGAGGCCAGGAACTGTGGATCGACGACATCACCTCCACGCCGAACGATCCCTGCCAGTACGGGTACGAGGACGTCGCGGGCGTCATCGTCGGAACTCCGGGCGATACGTTCACCACGGAGGGCATCGACATGTTCATCAACGGGTTCCAGTGGAGCGACGGAACCTGGCACCACACCGGGCAGGTGAATGCCGATTCGCACGGCTACGCCTGTTCCTACGGGCAGGAACTGGAGCTCAGCAATGCCTCGGTGCTGCACGACTTCGCCGGCTCGATCGGTCCTCTGGAGAATGTGAGCCTCCAGTTCGGCGAGTACGGAGGCAACATCAACGTCGAGATCAACGGCGACCTCCGGAATGTCAATGATTTCAGGGATCTCGATGGCATGCTGGTCGGCGGCGTGATGGTCTCCATCCCCTACGGAGGCAACGGCAACGACTGCGGCAAGATGACCCTGACCGGTACGGTCGACACCCTGGGCATCGGCGGTCGGGAACTGTGGATCGACTGCCTCGAAGGAGATGCTGCCACCAGTCAGCCCGGCGACACCAACGGCGACGGATCCGTCGATGTCACCGACCTCCTGAACATCATCCAGGGCTGGGGCTACTGCACTGGATACTGCCTTGCGGATCTCAACAACGATCAGCTGGTGAATGTCATGGATCTTCTGATCACTCTCGAAAACTGGGGCTGATCCGGTGACGGTCCATTGCCGGATCGAAAGCCCAGGACGAACACCGACCCGGCTCACGCCGGGTCGGTGTCGTTTTCGGACATGATGACGCTGGTGATCGCCGCGGAAAGCTCTTCGGACTGATCGGTGCCGATCCGGAAGCGTCCACCCGCGACGTACGAGAGTTCGACGGATTCGAATCCCGAGACGTTCCAGAGCCAGCCGCCGCCGGGAAGCAGTCGAATCCCCCACCCCACGTACCACGGGGTCCTGGCGACGCTGCAGCCTTCGATCCGGGAGATGGGGATGGTTCGGCGGATGAGACCGATGCCGAACCAGATCACGATGGAATCCTCGTGAACCTCGGTCGTCAGCGAGTGGAAGGTCGCGATCAGGATGATCAGGAGGATCGTGGTGGGAATCATCCAGGGGGACGACGAGAAACCGATCACCAGAAACAGCACGAGCATCGACACCATGATGATGCGGAGGAAGGTCCCCGACTGGGTGTTTCGATAGATCGGAAGCGATTCGGATGATGATTTCATGCATGACACCCCATGTGAAGGAGTCCAGAGGAATCGATGTCGTACAAAAATACGAGTCCGACGCAACATCGTTCCTGTATGGTGTCGGAAACGAGCCGTTCGATCAAGAGCCGGCTTCCGACTTTGAAAGGGAAGAACCCATGCAGTGCACATGCCTCTCGAACGCCACGATTCGACTGCTCGCCATCGCGAGCGTCCTGCTCATGATTCCGATGGTCGCCGCCGAGGATGAAATCGTCCCGCCGCCCGCCGAAGAGACGCATACCGTCAAGATGGGTGTGCTCGAGATCACATGGGACGGCGACCTCCGGCTCGAGACGAACCGATCCAGACCGTTGAAGGTCGGCACGGATCAGTTCGGCCGCAGCGCCGAGATCGCCGAGGTCCTCGTCCGGTCCGGCATGGTGCGCAAGGGTGACGTCATCCTCCGTCTGGACACCACGGACATCGACGAGGCCATCGAGGACGCCGAGATCGCCGTGAAGGAGAACGACGTCCGCCTCGACATCGCCGCACGGAACCGGCGGATCGACGACGAGTCGATGGAGATCAGCATGGAGCGGACCAGGCTCACGGACGAACAGGCACAGCGCGATCTCAAGCTGTTCGAGCAGTTCAGGTCCGAGATGATGAAGACCCGTCGCAAGATGAGTCTGGAATACAGCCAGTATCGGGTCGAAGACGCCGACGAGGAGTTGAAGCAGCTTCAGGACATGTACGGCGACACCACCCTGGCCGACCAGACGAAGGACATCGTGCTGAACCGCGCCAAGCGCAGTCTCGATCAGACCCAGCGGAGCTTCGCGATGGAGAAGACCGACTACAAGCTGTTCCAGGACTACGACTTTCCCGAGCAGGAGAGGAAGATCCGGGATTCAGCCCGCTGGAAGAAGACCGATCTCGAACACGCCGAGGTCCGCCATCAGCTCAAGATGATGCGACGTGAACTCGACATGGCGAAGGAACATCGCACCAAGAAGGAACTGCAGGACCGGCTCGATGAGCTGAAGGGCGACCGGGAGCACTTCGTCGTGAAGGCTCCCATCGACGGGATCATGACCCGAATCGATCTGGAGCCCGGCGACGACGTGGGCATGCAGCAGAATCTGGCCCAGGTCCACGACCCGACACGCATGGCCCTCAAGGGCAGCATCGATGCGGGCGATCTCAACATCGTCACCGAAGGAATGCAGGTCAGCGTCGATGTGGACGCGTTTCCGGGACTCGAACTCGACGGCTCGATCCGATCGATCGGCCTCATCGGAGCTCCTTCGGGAAGTTCGACCTCGTTTCCGATCGAGGTCGATCTGCAGAAGTTGGATCCACGACTGCGACTCGGACTCTCCTGCCGGGCTTCGGCCGGAAAGACGTTCCGCAACGTCCTCGCCATTCCGCTCGACGCGGTGCGGCGCGACGGTGATCGGACCTTCGTCGGCATTCGTCGCGGTGAGAACATGGTCGAACAGGACGTCGTGCTCGGAATCGACAACGGCACCTCGGTGATCGTGATCAAGGGCGTCGAGGCCGGCGACGACATCGTGATCCCATCCAAGGACGGCGAGTGATCGGCATGCGGTCCATCCACGGAATCCTCCTCGCGGTCGTCCTCCTGGGCGTGTCGGGATGCACCTCCAACCGACGGACGCCGATGGAGGCCCATGACGCCGCGGTCGTCTGGATGGTGGAGAACCAGAATCCGGACGGTTCATGGGGAACGATCGACGCATCGCGTCCGTACCAGATCTATCTGGACACCCAGTCGAGCCACTCCGCATTCGGCGGGGCGACTTCGGCTCTCGGTGTCATGAGTCTGGTCGAATCCAGTCGTGGAAATCCCGAAGCCGAAGCAAGCCTTCGACGCGGCGTGGAGCATCTGCTGACGATGCCGCCGGTCGGCAAGGCGAGCGGAAACACGTTCTACGACATCTGGACGCACACCTACGTGCTGTCGGCGATGTGCCGTCTCGTCGATGACCCTCGATTCGCCGGGGATCGCGATCGCATCGTCGCCGTCCTCGAACGCGAACTCGACATCCTCGAGAACCGGCAGTCGCTCGACGGTGGATGGGGGTACTACGACTTCGACTACATCCTGCCCAATCCGAGTGGAGACCAGAGCACGAGCTTCAACACCGCAGCCGTGCTGCTCGCCCTGCAGGAGGCATCGGATCGTGGCTTCTCCGTGGATCGGAACATGATGGACGACGCGATCAAGGCGGTGGAGCGGATGCGCCTTCCCAGCGGAGCCTACGTCTACGGAACCTATGCCCAGTACCGCCCCCAGGCTCCCTACAACATGGTCAAGGGATCGCTGGGACGATCACAGCCCTGCAATCTCTCGCTGCACGAACTCGGTCGGGACATCTCGCTCGAGCAGATGCAGGAAGGCGTCGAGAGCCTTCGTCGCGATCACCACTACATCGAGATCGGCCGTGGACGGAAGAGGCCGCACGAAGCGTACTATTCGACGTCGGGGTACTACTACTTCTTCGGACACTACTACGCGGGTCTCGTCATCGAGGAACTGGACGAACCGGACCGCTCGAATCTGGCCCGCTGGCTCCAGGACGTGATGATCGACGTCCAGGATCCCGGAGGAAGCTGGTTCGACTACCCGCTCTACGGATACGGACATCCGTACGGCACCGCGTACGGACTGCTCGTGCTGCAGTCGACCCGTCGCGCCCTCGGAACTCCGGACGAACCGCGGGCCGTCAGCTCAGCGGACGATGCCGGAAGCAACCGACCAGATGGTCGTTGATCAGGCCCGTGGCCTGCATGAATGCGTAGCAGATCGTCGGGCCGCAGAATCGGAATCCGAGTGATCGCAGCTGCTTCGACATCGCGAGACTTCGATCCGTCTCCGTGGGGACATCGCGGTCGTGTTCCCACCGGTTCACGATCGGAGCCCCGTCGACGTGCGACCAGAGCAGTTCGGCGAAGCTTCCCGACTCCATGACTTCGAGCCAGGCACGGGCGTTGCCCACCGATGCGGCGACCTTCTGGCGGTTCCGGATGATGCGCTTGTCCTGGAGAAGCCGTTCCATCCTCGCGGGCGTGTACCGGGCGATCTTCTCCGGATCCAGTCCGTCCATCGCCTCGTAGAAGCCCTCCCGGCGCCGGAGGATCGTGATCCACGACAACCCGGCCTGGAATCCGTCGAGCAGCAGCTTTGCGAAGAGATCGGCATCGTCGTGGATCGGCACGCCCCACTCCGTATCGTGGTATTCCACGTACAGCGGATCGTCGCCGCACCATCGGCATCGGGAACCGGTCACGATCGATGTCGCTGCAGGATGACCGCGGTCATGTCGTCCGGCTGCGGCGTCGAGCCGACGAACTCGGAGACGGACGACTCCAGATGCTCGATGATCTCCGCCGGAGTCCGGTGTGCGGAGTCGAGTATGGCCGCTTCGAGCCGATCGACTCCATATTGTTCTCCTCCTTCGATGGCCCACTCGAAGAATCCGTCCGAAACAAGGATCAGTGTGTCGCCCGGCTCCATCGCGATCCGGAGCGGCTGCTCGAACTCGTAGTCGGGAAGCATCCCGAGGGGAATGCCCTGAGCCCGGATGTGCCGGACGCTGCGGGTCCCGGACTCGTACATCAGGATCGGTCCGTGCCCCGCCGAAAGCATGTTCAGCATGTGCTCCTCGGGGGTGAGCCACCCGAGCACGAACGTGATGAATCGATCCGACGGCGTATCCTCGTAGAGCATCGTGTTGATTCGAGTGATGACCGCGTGCAGTTCGTGATCCGCGCCGACCGAAGCCCGGGCGTAGGCGCGACAGACCGCCGTCACGATGGCCGGACCGATTCCATGACCGGTGACGTCAGCGAGACTGAAGACGAACTGGCCGTTCTCGAGGGAGATCCAGTCGTAGTAGTCGCCGCCGGTCTGATCGGCCGGCCGACTCCATCCCGCGATCGAGAACCCCTCGATCTCGGGAGGATGCTCCGGAAGCAGGCCCTGCTGGATGGTCCGCGCAATCTCGAGATCGTGCTCCATCTGCTCCTTGGCCTGACGCATCTCCTGTTCGTGCAGAGCCGCTTCGACGTGGATGCGGAGCTGCTTGGCGACGAATGCGGCGAGAAACCCGCCGACGATGATCAGGAATGCGGCGAACCAGTACATCGGCTGCGGATGGATGAACTCCAGGTCCGCGGCATCGTGGTGGTGCTCGACCAGCACGTGGATGAGCAGGCCCGCGTAGCTGACTCCGCCGATCACACCGCTCGCTCTCGAGAGCTGGGGATCGAGATGGAGTGTGGACAGGATCGTCACCAGAAAGAAGACGAACGTGAACGGACT
Organism: Phycisphaerales bacterium UBA3160; assembly: GCA_002364485.1. Taxonomy (GTDB): domain Bacteria; phylum Planctomycetota; class Phycisphaerae; order Phycisphaerales; family SM1A02; genus UBA854. The sequence goes on along the minus strand of DEYK01000019.1, from coordinate 5,029 downwards.
GAGGAGCATCAGATACGGGGACAATGCCGTGAAATCGATGATGATCAGCAGGATCGCCGCGGGCAGCGCACTTTCGATGATGGTCATCGCGAACCAGAGACCGCGGGGCACCGTCTTGCCCCTGGCGATGGCGCATCGAACCTGCCGCAGCATGCCCGCCTCGAGGGCGACCATGATCAGCAGCACGATGAGGGCGAGCTGGGGTGCATCACCCTGCCACGGGTTGGGAATCACCAGGCGAAGCGCCGCGAGGATGCTGAGAGCGATGAACAGGCCCAGCAGCACCAGAATCCGAAAGCGTTCGCTGCGCAGTCTCGCCTCGTTGAGCGAAGCCGAATCTGCCACGATTGTTGCCGGACCGAACATGCCTTTCCAGCATATACGTTCAGAGGCCTGCGAGTTGACCGGTCGAGTCGCCGAACTCGTCTCCGGACGCGCCGAACCGGTTCAGAAGCGACGTGTAGAGATTGCAGAGCGGGGTGCCCTTCTCGTAGGAGAGGTGCTGTCCCGGATTGAGCGTTCCCCCGCCACCACCCGCCAGAAGGATCGGAAGATCGTCGTGATTGTGGCGGTTGCCGTCTCCGATGGCGCTGCCGAAGACGACCATGCAGTTGTCCAGCATCGTGCCGTCGCCCTCGGGTTCGGCCGCGAGACGTTCGACGAATTTCGCGTATTGATCGACGTGGAACCGGTCGATCCTCCGGATCTTCTCGATCATCGACTCGTCGCCCTTGTGATGCGAAAGCTGATGATGACCTTCCGGAATCTCGAGAAAGGGAAACGACCGGTTCGAACCTTCGTTGGACCACATGAAACTCGACACCCTGGTCTGGTCCAGCTTGAAGGCGAGGATCATGAGTTCCGACATGACGTCGAGGTGCTCCCGATAGTCGCCGGGCACCCCTTCCGGACGTTCGAACGTGGTCAGCTGCGCAGGATCCTGCTCCATCGTCTCCACGAGCTCGATTCGACGCTCGAGCGAACGGACCGATTCGAAGTACTCGTCCAGCCGCAGACGATCGGCGCTGCCGAGACGGGACTCCAGCCGCCTCGCATCGACCCGCACGTAGTCGAGGATGCTCCGCCGCAGGCGGAGCCGATCGTGTCGTGCCGCCATCGATTCGCGGGCGGGCCCGATGGAGAACAACCGCTCGAAGACGAGACGGGGATTGGTCTCCTTGATGTTGGGGGTCCGCGCGGACCGCCACGAAATGTTCGTCGAATACACGCATGAATATCCGGAATCGCATTCGCCGGACTGCCGTCCGCCTTCGCAACCGAGTTCGAGCGAGGAGAACCGCGTGCGGCCCTCCATGTGCCTCGCCGCGATCTGATCGGCGGAGACGCCGACGGAGATGTCCGATCCGGAGGTCTTGTGGGGATGTGCTCCGGTCAGGAAGCAGGCCGACGAGCGGGCATGATCGCCGGGTCCGTCTCCGAGCGCCTTGGCGTTGTGGTGCGCAAGTCCACTGAGCACGTTGACGTGTTCGCGCACGCGATCAAGCGGCTGCAGCAGCGATGACGGCTTCCAGTCACGACCGGTGCCGGTGGGCGCCCAGTGCGGAGCATGCACACCGTTCGGGACGAACAGGAAGGCCAGCCGGACCGGCGGGCCCGCGGTGGCACCCGTACCGGCGGCCATCGCCGAGGACAGTCCCGTACCCGGGCGGGCCATCGCCTCGAGCCAGGGAAGCGCCATCGTGGTGCCGATGCCCCGCAACATCGTCCGTCTGCTGAGTCCCGAAGCGGTCATGACGAGCCTCCCGGCGGCGAGCGCCGAAGAAAGGCATCGGAGTCGATGATCTCGAAGATCAGTCGCTGCACGCGCGGGTCCTCCTGCAGCACTGCGGTCAGTCCGAGCAGCATCGCCTCGTCGTTGAATCCGACCGGGCGACCAAGTGCGTAGACCAGCATATGCCGGGCCATGGATCGAAGGAAGGCTGCATCGCCGACAAGAACCTCCTGAAGTCCATCCACCCCGGTGAATCGCCTCCCATCGGGCAGCGTGGCCTCCAGATCCAGTACTTCGATGTCGGAGGATGCCCGCATCCTGCCCACGGCATCCAGCGACTCCATCGCCAGTCCGAGCGGATCCATCCGCGCATGGCACGAACGGCAGGTCGGGTCGGACGTGTGCAACGCCATGAGTTCGCGCAGTCCCAGATGTTCCCGGGCTCCCTCGGCCTCCGGCAACGCATCGATCCCCGGAGGCGGCGGAGGCGGCGGATCGTCCAGCAGCGCCTCGAGAATCCACTTGCCGCGCTTCACCGGAGCGGTGCGGGTCGGATTGGATGTCGCCGTCAGCACGCTCGCATGACCGAAGATGCCCGAAGGACGATCCTCCCCGAGTGAGACCCGGCGCATCACGCCTTCGGGTCCGCTCCACTCGATTCCGTAGTGCGCGGCGAGGGGCTCGTCCAGATAGGTGAAGTCACCCTGGAGTATGTCCCATGCGGTTCCGTCGGATCGGATGATGTCGTCGATGAAGAGCACCGTTTCCCGCTGCATCGAAGTCAGAAGCGCCGCGTCGACGTCGGGGAACCTTCCGGGATCGGGAGTGCGCTCCGGAAGCGATCTGATCTGGAGCCACTGCGTCGCGAAGTGCTCGGCCAGCGCCGTGGACCGCGGATCCTCCAGCATGCGGCGAACCTGACGGCGTCGCAGGCCCGGATCGGCCAGCGCTCCGGTCGAAGCGGCACGAAGCAGCTCGTCGTCGGGCGTCGAACTCCACAGAAACGAGGCCATGCGGACCGCGATCTCGTGTCCGTGCAGGAAGCGGGGATCGGGACCGATCGGCTCCTCCTCGGTTCGAAGCAGGAACGAGGGGCTCACCAGCATGGCGGTCAGGCAGATGCGAAGACGGTCCTCGATCGTCGAATCGGGGCCGGCGCCGGCTTCGGCGAGTTCGGCGAGCCGCAGGACCTCCTCCTCGGTGACCGGCCTCCGCCACGTCTTCGGAAGGACGACGCGGAGGATCCGCTCGAGATGCCGCTGTCGGGATTCGTCGGGGAACGCCTCCGGAAGCGACGCCTGAAACGGTGTCGGCCGCACCTCGTCGATCGGACCGGTCACGCTGAGCCACTGGACACCGGCGTTGCGGTCGCGCTGCCCGGGATCGGGATGCTTCGGCTGGTAGAAGTCGTTGACGAAGACCACTTCGATCTCGACCTCGCCGCCGGGCAGATGCACGCGGCGTTCGAACGCACCCGGGGCCGATCGGACTTCGGTCACTTCGATCACATCGTTCCGGACACCGTCGATCCGGAGTTCGAGTTTCACCGGCTCGTCTCCGGCCTGCTGACCGAAGGCTCCCACCCGGACCAGATACGCCCCGTCACGAGGCAGCGACCAGGTGGAGCCGACCGCTCCACGCGACGTCATCCAACGCACTCCACTGCGATGCGTCACCCTGCCCCTCGTCTCCAGTTGATCCGCTTCGAATCGGATCTCCTCCCAACCCGGATGAGCGGGATCGTGGATGGCCCGGCGTGCGACGTCCTCCGCCGCGTCGAAGTACTTCTCCAGCAGCAGCGGTGGGAGCGAAAGCACCGCTGCGGTGGTGTCGAACCCCTCTCCCACCCCATCGGCCGGAAACCTGTCCAGGACGTCGAGTTCGACTCCGAAGAGGTCCTCGATCGTCCGCGCGTATTCGACGTTGTTCAGACGCCGGGGACCGACTCGGCCCGGTGAAGCCGCCTCGTCGGCGAGTAGTCGTATTCGATCGTCGACCCACGACAGCATGGCGTCGTACTCGTCGTTCGATGGTCGATCCCACTCGTCCGGCGGCATGTCGTGGGATCGGAGGCGGGCCCGGAGCGCGAGCCACGCATCGGCGTCGTCCACACTCCGATCCACGAGCACCTCGTCGAGGGCGAGACCGCCCTTGGATGCACCGTCGCCGTGGCAGTCGAAGCAGTGCTGCTGGAAGGCCTGAGGGGCCAGGGCAAGGCTTGATGCGAGAATCAGAGACAGCATGGACCCGAGCGTAGCAATCTCCCGCTCGTGGTAGGCTGGTCAATCCACTGGAAAGGAAGGTATAGATGCGACTCCTGCTTGGAAGCGGCGGATTTCGGACCGATCAGCGGCGTGCCCTGTACGTCGAACGGATGCAGAGGCACTTCGGTGACATCGAACGGGTCCTCTTCATTCCCTGGGCACTGCACGACCACGACCGCTACGTGTCCGTCATGGGCGAGAAGGGGCTCGATGCCGGCTATGTGCTCGAAGGCATCCATCGCTTCGACGATCCCATCTCGGCCGTGGAACGGTGCGAGGGGATCTACATCGGAGGCGGAAACACGTTCAGGCTGACGGATCAGCTCCATCGGTCCGGGGTCATGGATCTCATCCGGTCCCGGGTCGCCGACGGCCTTCCCTACATGGGGGTGAGTGCCGGGACCAACGTCGCATGCCCCACCATGCAGACCACCAACGACATGCCGATCATCATGCCGCCCTCCTTCGATGCGATCGGACTCGTCCCGTTCCAGATCAACGCCCACTACTACGACGGTCAGATCTACGTCAAGTCCGGCGACGACTACGTCGAGCACTTCGGCGAGACGCGGGACGATCGGATCCGAGAGTTCCACGAGATGAACGAGCATCCCGTCGTCGGACTGTGGGAAGGCGGGTTCCTCGAGGTCGAGGATCAGGACGTCCGACTGGTCGGATCCGACGCGAGACTGTTCCTGCGGGGGGAATCGGCGCGGGACGTGACGGAAGCGGACGGACTTTCGATGCTCATGACCTCGTCGTCCTGAGGCGACACTCCGTCCGATCCGTCGCCGGACGCCACCAGCACGCCGACGCCAATGACCGCAAGCACGGCGCCGAGGACCGCACGAAGACCGATGTGTTCGTGCTCGACGATCCTGGCCACCGGAAGAATGAAGACCGGAGAGAGGCTCATCAGCGTCGCGGCGACTCCGGCGTCGATCCGGTCGATCGACACGAGGCTCAGCCAGACGCCGAGCACCGGTCCGAAGATCGCACCCAGCAGAATCAGCAGCGGAACCGTGAAGCGGCG
>DEYK01000026.1:35863-65023 GCA_002364485.1 Phycisphaerales bacterium UBA3160 | reverse complement strand
CTGGACCATCCAGCCCCACTGGTTGCCATCAACAGGCAGACCAAAGGCGTTGACCTGGTCGTCACCCAAGGTGATCGAACCAAATACATTCCAACCGCCGAAGTCCATGGTTGCGTCCCATGAAAGCATCCACTGAGTGCCGTTGTCGACACCGAGAAGCTTGTCGTTGCCGTCACCGACAGCCCAACCCATTCCGATCAGGATACCGGCTTCGGTTCCCTGAGGACTGGTCATCTCGTCGAACTGCTCCCAGGTTCCACTTGCCTTCCAAGCAACACGACCGGAAAGCATCCAGTCAGCTTGGTTCTGAGAGTACTGACCATTGTCAATATTGAGGCCAACAGAACTGAGGGCAGCGATATTAACGGCGGGACCATTGCTGTACATCACATTGGCGCGGAACATATCGTTTGCATAGTTCAGCTTGATGCCGTTGGTGATGGACGAAGTGCCCCAGTAGTACGAGTAGAGCGATCGTTCGATGGCCTGCTGGAATTCAGCGTTGACCATGTACTCACGCATGACGTCAAACTTCTGCTTACCAATCTGAAGATTCATCTCGTCAGAGAGGTCCATACTGGCATAAGCCCATTCAAGTTCTGAAGGACCTGGGGTATTGGTGCCAGAATACGGCGAGTAGTTCAGACGCACATTGAAGTGGTAGTCCTTTGCAACCGTACCGCTGAAGTTCAGGACAGCACGAGTGGTTTCGAAACCATCGTGGGTCTTCTCACCGGGTCCACCAGCACCAAGCGCTCCAGCGAGCGTCGGATTCTGGTTGTCCCGAGTGTGGCTGACCACGAAACGGTTCTGAAGAAGTCCGTTGATACGGAGCATCCACTGGCCATCATTAGAGGAAATAACGAACCCATTGTTGTATCCGGCCTGCATGCCGGATCCCTGGAGGCTTGCACGGGTATCAGCATCTGCCAGTACGTCCTGCACAAGACCGCGGATGTCATCCGCACGCTGTTCAGTCAACCAATCAGCGTTCTGAGAGGTGGACAGCTCGGCGATCTTGGCTTCAGCGGCATCAAGCCGCTGCTGCAGGTCTTCGTAGCTGACATTAGCAGAGGTACCCCCGAAAGCAGCACCAGCAATAGTCGTTGCCGTAGCTCCCGCGAGGAAGCCAACCTTGGTCGTGAGACTCATTTGTTGACTCTCCTATTTCTCGTGAACGCATGGCCGACTCCCAGCCATGTCGCGTCACTCTCATCATCCTTTGTTCCGCAATACCCAAGCACACACGGCCTGGCACGGAACGTGACCTTCGCCTATCGGCCAACCTTGGCCGATGAGTTGAAGGCGAGATAGTACTGATTTCAGCCGGCTTGGCTGCGTTCTGGCCCGTATTCGGTGAAAAATGTGTTAGCAAACCGAAGCGAATGGTCGTAAATCCAACTAAACAAAGAACTTACGGCCCCAAGTGGCCAAAAAATGAAAAATGAATCCATTTCCACCCTGTTGACATGCCATAAAGCCCCCCAATGGCAGGAAATAGAGCTCTTACGTTGATTGCGTCAACAAATCGCCACGATCTGGCAAAGGGCAATTTCAGTGTTATAGAAGGATTGAGGCCTTCAGATTCGCCGCATCTTCCAGACCCAGGCCCCGAAACTCAGCATCGAAGCCCTTCGCTGCCTGCTCGAAGGCCATGCCGCCCGATTCGGGCCGAAGGCGGTTGAATGTCGCCATGTCCAGTAGGCGTTGCGGAATCGACCTCGATAGCGGAGGAAGACAATCCCCAACCCGAGCAGGCCGATCATGAGTTCATGCATGCGAGTCCACATCGTTCGACAGGGTACCACGCGACCGTTCGGGGCTCGCAATCCGATCGATCCCATGTGGACAGCTCGCAACGGAGGGCTCGCGCTTGCGACGTGCACGCTTCAGTGCGTAGTATTCATTCAAGCGAAAGAGAACACAGACGCTGATCGATGCTCCGACTCGATTGGCGTCTGTTCTTTTTGCCGGAGCGTTCAGGCGTCGATGTGCGACGGTGCATCGTCGGTCGGCGGGCTGAACCGCGAGCCGAGCATGCCGACCCTGCGGTTCGGATTCGACTGCTGCGGCAGGGCGGGAAGCAGAATCCATACGATCGCGAGCAGACCGAGCGAACCGGCCCACAGCCACTGCGTCCATCCGATGAAGACGAAGAACGACGTCATCAGAAGCATCAGCAGGCCCAGCGGAATCATGCCTTCCCAGGCCAGCTTCATGAGCTGGTCGAATCGGAAACGCGGCAGTGTCCAGCGAATCATCATCCCGAAGGCGACGACCACGAAGACCTTTGCCAGCACGATGCTGAACTGGATGAGGATCATCCACCAGGTGCCGAGCACAGGAAGATCCCAGCCCGTGACGGGATTGATCGACCAGCCGCCGAGGAACAGGGTCGTGAAGAATGCCGCTCCCACGAAGACGTGGACGTATTCACCGAGAAAGAACAGGGCCCATTTCATCGAGGAATATTCGGTGTGCCAGCCTCCAACGAGCTCCTGCTCGGCCTCGGAGAGGTCGAACGGAGCCCGGTTCGCTTCTGCAAGCATGCAGATGAAGAAGAGGGCGGCGGCCAGCGGCTGCTGGATCAGGAACCACTGCCCATCGAGCTGTTGACGCACGATTTCCATGGGAAGCAGGGTTCCGGCCGTGAGGATCACGCACAGCAGCGCGAGCCCCATGGGAATCTCGTAGCTGATCATCTGGGCCGTGGCACGAAGCCCGCCCAGGAATGAATACTTGTTGTTTGATGCCCACCCACCCAGACCGACGCCGTAGACGCCGAGCGATGCGGTTGCAACGAGGTAGACCACGCCGATGTTGACGTTGGCTCCCATGATGGCGACGGTCTTGCCTTCCTCGAACTCGAACAAGCCGGCCCAGGGAATGATGACGAACCCGATCAGAGCGGGAATCGCCGAGAAGGCCGGAGCGAGAATGAACAGCATCCGATCCACGCCGCGGGGCATGAAGTCTTCCTTCATGAAGAGCTTCAAGCCATCGGCGATCGGCTGCAGCAGTCCCATCGGACCGACGCGATTGGGGCCGACCCGATCCTGCACCCAGGCCGCGACCTTCCGTTCGAGCAGAATGAGATAGGCCGCCGCACCCAGCGACAGGTGGAGCACCACAAGGATGACGATCATTGACGTGATGAACTGGGGAAGCCAGGGGGGCATGGGATCGGCATTGTAATGCAGATCAGTCCCGGCGCAACCCTCAGGAGCCGGAACTCATCGTGTTCAACCACGGAGTGGGGACTTCGGGTGGTGCCGTCGCCGGGCGAGCAAGATCCGGGTAGATGTCCTGCATCGCAGAAACGGACCAACTGCCCGCTCGCAGGGCGGCAATGGCCTGGACCGCGGCGCGGGCTCCGGTCATGGTCGTAATCATCGGTACGCGGCAGCGGACGGCCATCGCCCTGATCCGCCCCTCATCGGTCTCTCCACCCTTTCGGGTCGGCGTATTGATGATGAGGTCGATTTCGCCGTTGGCGAGTCGATCGAGGATATTCGGCCGTGCACCCTCCGAAATCTTCCGGATCAGGCTGGTCTCGATGCTGTGACTTGCCAGCAGCTCATGCGTGCCGAGCGTCGTATGAACCGTGAAGCCCATTGAAACGAGCGATCGAGCGGTTTCGATCAGGCCAGGCTTGTCGGAATCACGCACGGAGATGAAGACATCGCCTTCGATGGGCAGAGACTGCCCCACAGCCATCTTGGCCTTGGCGAGGGCGATCGGCAGCGACCTGTCCGCACCCATCACTTCACCGGTCGATCTCATTTCCGGCCCGAGCACCACATCGACCCCCGGGAACTTCTCGAAGGGGAAGATCGGCTCTTTCACCGCGAAGAACGTGGTTTCAGGCCGCTTCTTGATCTCCAGAGAAGCCAACGAGTGCCCCATCATCACCTTGGCTGCGAGTCGGGCGTACGGGACCCCCTTCGCCTTGGCCACGAATGGGACGGTCCGGGAGGCTCTGGGATTGACTTCGATCACATATATGGTGTCGTCCTTGATCGCCATCTGGACGTTCATCAGTCCCCGGACGCTCAGACGCTGGGCAAGTTGGCGGGCGTTGTCCTCGATCTGGGCGACGATGGCCTTGGAAAGGGTGTTCGTCGGGATCGTGCAGGAGGAATCTCCGGAATGGACGCCGGCCTCCTCGATGTGCTCCATGATTCCGCAGATCACAGCCTGAGGCTGCTCATCGGACATCTCAAGCTGATGACAGAGTGTGTCCGCATGGGGCCGGTAGTCGGCAAGCACGTCGATGTCGACCTCGATCGCCTCCGACAGGAAGCGATCGATCAGGACGGGTGCGTTGGCCAGCTCGGAGACGTCGACTGCGTTTCGCATGTATCGGGCCAACGCCTCCTCGTCGAAGCAGATCTCCATCCCCCGCCCACCGAGCACGTACGAGGGACGCACGAGCACCGGATAACCGATCTTGGCGGCGATGCCCCTCGCCTCCTCCATGGAATAGGCGATTCCCGATTCCGGCTGCTGCAGCCCGAGTTCGTCCAGAATCGCCTTGAACCGGTCCCGATCCTCCGCGGCATCGATGGAGTCGAGGCCGGTCCCGATGATCGGAACGCCGGCCCGGGCCAGACCATGGGCGAGATTCAGCGGTGTCTGCCCTCCGAACTGGACGATGCATCCAAGCACCTCCCCGGTTCGACCTTCGATCTCGATGCCGCCTCCGTTGAGCCGCTCGAGAATGTTGAGGGTGTCCTCGAGCGTCAGCGGCTCGAAGAAGAGCAGGTCCGAGGTGTCGTAGTCCGTACTGACGGTCTCGGGGTTGGAGTTGATCATCACCGATTCGAAACCGACTTCACCGCAGGCGAAGGAAGCCTGACAGCAGCAGTAGTCGAACTCGATCCCCTGGCCGATCCGGTTGGGACCACCGCCGAGAATCACGATCTTCTTCCTGTCGGTGACCCTGATCTCGTCGTCGCGGACCAGTTCGCCGTCGACTTCGAAGGGATGCTCGTAGGTCGAGTAGTAGTAGGGCGTGATCGCCTCGAACTCGGCCGCGCAGGTGTCGACCAGCTTGTAGACGGGCTCGATGCCGAGCGCCTTGCGGCGGGATCGGACCTGGAGAATGGTGTCGGTGTGAATGCTGCCCAGATAGAGACAGGCCAGCTGCGGGTCCGAGTACCCCATCTGCTTGGCGGCCCGGAACGTCTCGACGGGCAGCGCGTCGAGCGAGTCGACGGCGAGCAGCTCCTGCTCGAACTCGACGAGTTGGGCGAACTGGTCGATGAACCACGGGTCGATTCCGGTCAGTTCGTGGATGCGGTCGGCGGTCCATCCGGCCTTCAACGCGTACCTGATGTAGTACATGCGGCCCTGACACGGAACGCTGAGCTTGCGGGAGATGGTCTCCTCGTCGATCGGCCATTGCTCGCCGTCCTGCTGCCTTCGCTCCTTGAGCCACCGGTCGTTCTCGTCGAGACCGAAGCCGAACCGCTTGACCTCCATCGAGCGGATCGCCTTCTGGAAGCTCTCCTTGAAGGTGCGCCCGATGCTCATCGCCTCGCCGACGGACTTCATCTGGGTGGTCAGCGTCTCATCGGCTTCGGGGAACTTCTCGAACGTCCACCGGGGCATCTTGGTGACGACATAGTCGATCGACGGCTCGAAGCAGGCCGAGGTCGTCCCGGTGATGTCGTTCCGGAGTTCGTCCAGGGTGTAGCCGACCGCAAGCTTGGCCGCGATGCGGGCGATCGGGAATCCGGTCGCCTTCGATGCGAGCGCCGACGAGCGGGACACGCGTGGATTCATCTCGATGACGATCATCTCACCTGATTGGGGATCGATCGCGAACTGGACGTTGGAACCGCCGGTGTCGACTCCGACGGCACGAAGGATGTCCAGGGCGGCGTCCCGCATGACCTGATATTCACGATCGGTCAACGTCAGGATCGGTGCCACCGTGATCGAATCGCCGGTGTGCACTCCCATCGGGTCGATGTTCTCGATGCCGCAGACCACGACGCAGTTGTCGTTCCGGTCGCGGACGACCTCCAGCTCGTATTCCTTCCAACCCAGCGCCGACTCGTCGATCTGCACCTGATTGATGCGGGACGCCGACAGACCGCGACGCAGGAGATCCTCGAACTCGGCACGGTTGTAGGCGACGCCGCCTCCGCTGCCTCCGAGCGTGAAGGCCGGACGAAGAATCGCCGGAAGGCCGATCTCCTCGAGGAACTCGAAGCCGTCCTCGACGGTGTTGACCGTCTTGGCCTTGGGCATCTTGAGTCCCAGTTCCTCCACGATCCCACGGAACACGTGCCGGTCCTCGGCCCGATGGATGATCTCGCGGGAAGCGCCGATCATCCTGACGTCGAGGTCTTCGAGCGTGCCGTTCTCCTCGAGTTCGCACGCGCAGTTCAGGGCCGTCTGTCCACCGATGGTCGGAAGCAGCGCATCGATGGGCGTACCACGTTCGCGCTCCTTCTCGATCACCCGACGCACGGCGTCGGCGGTGATCGGTTCGATGTAGGTGCGATCCGAAAAGGCGGGATCGGTCATGATCGTCGCCGGATTCGAGTTCACCAGCACGACACGATAGCCCTCCTCCTGGAGAGCCTTGCACGCCTGCGTTCCGGAATAGTCGAATTCACAGCCTTGGCCGATGACAATTGGTCCGGACCCGAGAATCAGAATCGTATGGATATCGTCGCGGCGCGGCATGGACCGTATCAACCCTCGATTCCGAGCATGGTATCCCTCATGACCGCATCAACGCAAGACGGAACATCGCACTGATTCTGCTCTTGACAGTCTCGGGACAACACGTGAGGCTCCCACCATGGGACTTCTCGGATGGATCATCGTCGGCCTCGGCATCTGGATCGTGCTCGTCACCCTTGCACGGGTTCTGATTCTGCCCCCCCTGAAGCGTGGTCCGGCCGGAGATGCCGTTCTCGGCCTGCTCTGGTACTTCCTGAAGATCGCCGGCAGGCTGATCCACCGGGTGGAGGTGACCGGACTGGAGCGGCTGCCCGATCGCCGGCCCGTCGGACCTCTGGTGGTCGTTTCCAACCACACCGGATCGGTGGACCCCCTCCTGATCTCCGCCCAGTGCCCGTTCATGATCCGCTGGATGATGGGTGACGACATGATGTGGGAGCGGATGAAACCCCTCTGGGAGAAGCTGCAGCTGATCGCAGTCGACCGCACCGGGAAGCGGCCGGTCGCCTTCAAGACGGCACTCCGGGCGCTTCGCGATGGCGAAGCCGTGGGCATCTTCCCCGAAGGCAGGATCAGCCTCCCTCGAGGCGAGATCCGTCCGTTCTTCGATGGCGTGGGGGCCATGATCGCCCGAGCCAAGGCCGACGTGCTCCTGGTCTGGATCGAGGGGACCCCCGAAACCGATGAGGTGATCCCCTCGTTGTTCTCGCCCAGCCACTCCAAGATCCACTTCATCGAGCACATCCCGTTCGACGGAGAACGGGACCCCAACGTGATCACCGAACGGCTCCGCACCAAACTGCTCGAAGCGAGTGGATGGAAGGCAAACGAAGAATCACTACCTCTGATCCTGCCGGAAGTCCTCCCGTTCTGAGGTAGACTGAGGACATGATCAGTCGGCTGGCGGGCACACTCGAATGCGTTACGGATGATGGGCGGGCCATGCTGCAGAGCGGCCCCATCACCTACGAGGTGCTCGTTCCCGCTTCGGACATCCCCCACCTTGCCCAGCGCGAGGGGAGCGAGATCGTCTTCCACACCCTCCACTACCTCGAAGGGCAGAGCCAGGGCGCCTCGATGCTCCCACGACTGATCGGATTCTCGAGTGACCGGGACCGGTCGTTCTTCGTGCTGTTCACGACGGTGAAGAACATCGGGTACAGGAAGGCGCTGCGTGCCCTCCAGAAACCGTGCAGCGAAATCGCCTCCGCCATCGCCGCGAAGGACACGGCTCTGCTGGTCAGCCTGCCCGAGATCGGCAAGCGTTCGGCGGAGACGATCATCGCGGAGCTCAACGGAAAGGTCGATTCGTACCTCGATGGAATGGTGGAGGCGGCATCCCCCGTCGGTCCAGTGGATCCCCTGACTCCGCTGATCTCCGATACGGTCGCCATGCTCACCGCTCTGGGCGAGACCCGTGCCGACGCACGCCGGCGAGCCGAGCACGCGTTGGCGGCGAACCCCGACATCGATGCGCCGGAGCAACTGCTCGAAATCATCTACACGACGAAGGGGCCCGCCACGTGAGCCGATACGCGATGATCATGGCCGGAGGCGCGGGCACCAGACTGTGGCCGATGAGCCGGCCCGAACAGCCCAAGCAGTTGATTCCGTTCATCGAAGGACGCTCGCTGCTGCAGATCGCCGCCGACCGACTCGAAGGCGTCGTGCCGATGGAACGAAGACTGATCTGCACCGGCCGGAACCATCTCGACGTCATCCGCCGTCGACTCCCCGAGTTCTCCGACGACCGCCTGCTCGGCGAACCCGTCGGCCGCGATACGCTGAACGCCATCGGACTCACCGCGTCGGTGCTCGCCGCTCGCGATCCGGAGGCGATCTTCGCGGTGCTGACCGCCGACCACCTGATCACCCCGCAGGACGAGTTCACCCGCTGCATGACGCTCGGATTCGATCTCGTCGATCAGGATCCCTCCCGGATGGTCACATTCGGCATCACGCCGACGCATCCCGCCACGGGATACGGCTACGTGCAGCTTGGTGACCGCGTCGATGGATTCGACGGCGCCCATCGGACCGCCCGGTTCGTCGAGAAGCCCGATGAAGCCACGGCACGCACCTATCTCGAGTCCGGCGACTTCGCATGGAACAGCGGAATGTTCATCTTCTCCGCCGCCTCGTTCCTGAAGGCGGTCGAGGAGTTCGCCCCGGAGGCCGCCGCCGGCCTGGCCACCATCGGAGCGGCCTGGGACGGACCCGAACGGGAAACCGTCCTCGCCGACGTCTACCCGGAACTTCCCCGGATCAGCGTCGACTACGGGATCATGGAACCGGCATCGACCAGCGGACATTTCAACGTCTGCACCGTGCCGATGGGCGTGCAGTGGATCGACGTCGGCAGCTGGCCCAGCTACGGCGAGACCCTCGACGCCGATGCAGACGGCAACCGGACAGGCGGCCCCGCCGAGTTCATGGACTCACGCAACGTCCTCGCCGTCAGCGAGGACCCGGATCATCTGATCGCGACCATCGGCTGCGAGGATCTGGTGATCGTCCATACGCCGGACGCCACCCTGGTCTTCCCACGCGGTCGCGACCAGGACGTCAAGGCGATGGCCGATCGCGCCGCCGGACGCGGCGGATGACATGCGATACCTCGGACTCGATCTCGGCACGAAGCGCACCGGCGTCGCCGTCGGCGACGACGAGACCGGCAGTGCCCTGCCGGTCGCGGTCGTCGATACCCGCGACGAGGCTTCGTTGATGAAGGCGATCGAAAAGCAGATTCACGAACACGGCCCCGACGCCATCGTCGTCGGCCTGCCGCTGAACATGGACGGAACCGAGGGGAAACCCGCCGAAGCGGCGAAGGCTCTGGCCGATCGGATCTCCATGCACACCCGTCTCGATGTCCACGTGCAGGATGAACGACTGACTTCGGATGCGGCCCGGCGAAGACTCGCCGAGACCGGATCGACGCGGGGACGTCGCGACGACGCGATCGCCGCGGCGATCATCCTCGAGGAGTTTCTCGGCGGCCAACCATGAGCACTCTTCTTTCCGCCCGCGACCTGGGCAAGTCATTTCCGGCCAACATGCTCTTCGAAGGCGTCGCCATGCACGTCGAGTCGGGCGATCGCATCGGACTGATCGGACCCAACGGCGCCGGAAAGACGACGTTGATGAAGATTCTCGCCGGTCTCGAGGACTCCGACGAGGGGGAGATCACCCGACGGCGGGGCCTGAGGATGGCCTACCTCAAGCAGGACGACCTCTATCCGGAAGACGCCACCGCGATGTCGGCCGTGCTCGAGGTGCTGCAAGCCGACGTGAAGGACGACCGCGACGATCCCGAGACGCGTGCGGCGATCTCCCTGTCGAAGCTCGGTTTCGAAGATCCGGACCGACTCGTTTCCGAATTGTCCGGAGGCTGGCGGAAGCGACTGTCGCTGGCCTGCGCCCTCGCGCAGGATCCCGAGGTGCTGCTGCTCGACGAGCCCACCAACCATCTCGATCTCGAGGGCGTGCTCTGGCTGGAGCAGTTCGTCCAGCAGTCGGCGACCACGATGGCGATGCTCTTCGTGACGCACGACCGGATGTTCCTCGAGAACACCGCGAGTCGGATCATCGAGCTGTCGCCGGCCTACCCCGGAGGCACCTTCAAGGCCGAAGGCGACTACAGCGAATTCCTCCGCCGCAAGGATGCCTTTCTCGAGGCCCAGGCCGCCGCGCAGTCGGCGCTTGCGAACAAGGTCCGACGCGACACCGCCTGGCTTCGCCAGGGCATCCAGGGACGGCAGACCAGAAACAAGACGCAGGTGGTCGCCGCCTCGGAACGACGGGACGAACTGAAGCAGACCCGGACCCGGAACGAAGCACCGACCAAGACGACCAGCATCGACTTCCAGGCCACGGAGCGGAAGACGAAGAAGCTGCTCGCGATGCACAGTGTCAGCAAGTCGATGGGAACGAAGCCGCTGTTCGATTCGCTCGATCTGGTCCTGACGCCGGGACAGCGCATCGGTCTGGTCGGCGTCAACGGAGCCGGCAAGACCACGCTTCTTCGGCTGATGAACGGGGAACTCGAGCCCGACACCGGCACGATCAAGCGTGCCCCCGAACTCCGCATCGTCACCTTCAGTCAGCATCGAGGCACACTGGTCCCGACGCAGACGCTCCAGGAGGCGCTGTGCCCGGTCGGCGACATGGTCGACTACCGGGGCAAGCAGGTGCACGTCACCGGATGGGCCCGCCGATTCCTCTTCGAGCCCGAACAGCTCTCGACCGTCGTGAGCAATCTGTCCGGTGGAGAGCAGGCTCGCGTGCTGATTGCGAACCTGATGCTCGAACCCGCCGACATCCTGCTGCTCGATGAACCGACCAACGATCTCGACATTCCGTCCCTGGAAGTGCTCGAGCAGGCGCTCATGGAGTTCCCCGGGGCTCTGGTGCTGGTGACCCACGACCGCTTCATGCTCGAACGCCTCGCGACCGAATACATCGGCCTGGACGATTCGGGCGGCGCCCGGAGCTTCCAGACCCACCAGGCCTGGATGACCGCCCGCAAGAAGGCGGCCAAGGAGGCGAAGCGCAAGGCGGGTGATGCACGCAGGAAATCGGCATCCTCGAAACCGACGGGATCGGCCAGAAAGCTCAGCTGGGACGAACGCAAGGAATACGAGTCGATGGAGGCGACGATTCTGGAAGCCGAGTCCGAAGTGGAACGACTCGAAGCGGTGGTCGCCGATCCCGCCCTCGCCGACGACCACATCCGCTCGAAGAACACCTACGAATCGCTTTCGAACGCCCAGTCGCTGGTCAAGGAGCTCTACGCACGGTGGGTCGTGCTGGAGAAGATCGCGCAGGGCCAGACCGACTGATCAGTCCTCGAACGGTTCGGCTTCCTGTTCCGGCGTGGTCGGACAGAGATACCATCTCGTCGTACCTTCCTCCGACTTCAACCTGGTGACCGGCGACGAGTCATCCGACTCGTCGAGCGTCTGCAGCCGCGACTGGACGCCGTCCCCCATGGCGAGCAGGGCGATGAAGTTGCTGCGGTTGATCCGCTGCACGGGAACCTGGACTTCGGATTCGGGCACCTCTTCACCGATCACTCCGACATGCCCGTCCGCCCTGACATCGAGGAGGGCGTAATCGAAGGATGGACCTTCGATGCGTTCGTCCGCACCGTGGAGGTTCGCCTCCGGGATGCCGGAATGCGGCACCAGGATGTCGCGCAGACGCAGATAGCAGTCGTCGGTGCTGGAGTCGTTCAGAAGCCAGCAGTGCGTCTGGGCCCAGGGGAAGCTGCGGACTCCGGGGTCGTACATCATTCGTTCCATGTACCGGGCGATGCGGTCGGTCCATGCAATGGCCAGATGGAACTCGTCCCGCCGGCGGATCCGGCCGGTCGCTTCGATCAGCAGTTCCGCCGACATGAAGTCGAGCAGTTCGTCGGCGGAATCCCGTGCGGCGATCTGGCCCCACAGGCGTGGCAACGACTGGGCATCGGGCTCCTGAATCTCGTAGGGGCCGCTATTCGGTTCCGACTCGCACATCACTCCGCCTCCAGGCATTCAAACCATGATCGGTCCAGATCAGCCCCTAGAATAGAGTCATGAACCGATTTCGACATATCGCCCTTCCATGCCTCGCATGCATCGTCGCCGCTGGTGCGACGAATGCCGCCGTGGACACCGAAAATCCGGCCAGGCAGTATCAGCCCACGGAGCCGCTCGACGAGCGGATCGATCCGTCGAAGATCACCGAAGGAGACGTGCCGCCACTGCCGACATCCATCATCGCACCCATGCCTCCGACATTCCGCATCGCGATGGAAGCGGAATCGGCCCCCGTGGACGCCGACACCTGGATCCGGACCGTCGCAAGCATCGACCGGGGGCTCGACTTCCTGCGTTCGCGACAGTCCCCCGGAGGGTTCTGGATGATCCAGACCGAAACACCACCCACCGACGAACCGGAACAGGTGACCCCGGTCGCCGCGGCGGTCACCGCCATGGGACTCCAGTCGTTCGCCCAGCGTGGTCTGGATCCAGATGTCGATCCCACCTTGTCGAAGGCGGTGATCGCGATCATGGGAAGCCGCGACCAGAAGGAACTGCTTGCGAATCCGCTCGCGAACTACATCCAGTCCGCCATGGTCAGCGGCCTGGCCAGCCTCGAGGACGATCGGTTCCGGGAAGCCGTGACCGACGGCGTCCAGTCGCTCACGCGTCAGCAATGGAATGGAGAGGAGGGAATCGCCATGCGCGCCGACTGGTTCGGTGGCGCCGGCTACGGCAATCGCGGCCGGCCGGATCTCTCGAACACCCAGTCGATGCTGCAGGCCCTCCATGATTCAGGCATGAGCCCGGACGAACCGGCATTCCAGGAAGCCATCGTCTTCCTGAGCCGAACGCAGAATCTCCAGTCCGTGAACGACGCGACATGGGCAGGCGACGACGGAGGCTTCGTCTACACCCCGGCGAACGGCGGGGAATCGATGGCATCCCAGCTTGCGGGCGAAGGTCGCTACGGCGAGCTCGTTCCCGCAGGCACCCCCCGCAGCCTGCGCAGCTACGGCTCCATGACCTACGCGGGCTTCAAGAGCCTTCTCTACGCCGGACTCGATGAGAACGATCCCAGAGTCAAGGCCGCCTTCGAGTGGATCCGGAGACACTGGAGCTTCGAAGAAAATCCCGGACTCGATCAACAGGGACTGTACTACTACTGGCTCGCGATGGCCCGGGCCCTGCGGGCCTCCCGCCAGACCGTGATCACCGATGTCGACGGCACGCCGCATCGCTGGCGCGAGGAACTTGCGGAGGCGATCATCCGTCGACAACGACTCGATGGTTCGTGGCGCAACGACGAGGACCGTTGGCTGGAAGGCGAACAGGAACTCGCGACGGTCTACGCCCTGCTCGCCCTCGAGGAGCTCCTCAAGCCCGATCCGGCCGCCTCGCCCGAACAGGTCGAGCCGTGATCCACCTGCTCCTGTCCACGCTGCTGGTTCTGTCACCTTCGGCAGAACCGTCACCGACTCGATTCGTCGTGCAGGCGCCGGCCGAGGCGACGAACATCCCCGAGTGGTACACGTACACGGGTCGCGTGTACGTGTTCCTGGATGACCCCGGGGGCCGCGCACCACGACAGGGGCCGGATTGGTTCCAACCAAAACCGTTCTTCGCGCTCGACGTGGAGGACTGGAATCCGCGGACCGAACTCGTCATCGACGAACAGGCACTTGGATACCCGGGCCCCGTATCGTCCCTGCCGGAACAGGAGTGGGCCGTGCAGGCCGTCCTGCGCGGACCGAACACGTCTCGCGCCGGCTCGGGTCCGGGCACCGCGTACGGCGCCGCGACCGTCCACCGCATCGGCCCGACGAGTGGAGACATCCGACTGTCGCTGGATCATGTCGAGCCCGACGAAGTGCTGCCCGAGGTGGACGGCATCGAATGGGTCGAACTGCCCAGCAAACTTCTCCCGGAGGATTTCGGGCGGCCGGTGATGCACCGGGCCGCGGTCATGCCTCCGAAGGACTACGACCCGGATGCGGACCGGACCTGGCCCACGGTGTACGTGATCGGCGGCTTTCCCGGATCGCTCGGCGGAGCCCCCATGACGAAGTGGATGTGGGGGCAGACCGACCTCTCCGACGAGGCGTTCATCGTGCACCTGGATGCCGAGTGCGCCAACGGCCACCACGCGTTCGTCGACTCGCCCGGCAACGGCCCACGCGGCACCGCACTGGTCACCGAGTTCATCCCCCACCTGGAATCGCAATGGCGCATGCGATCCGATCCTGCGGGCCGCCTGCTGACAGGACATTCCTCCGGCGGATGGTCCAGTCTCTGGCTGCAGGTGAACTGGCCGACCTTCTTCGGCGGCACCTGGTCGACGGCCCCGGACCCCGTCGACTTCCGTGATTTCCAGAACATCGACATCTACGACGATGGCGCCAACGCCTTCGTCGACGGGCAGCAGCATCGGCGCCCCATTGCACGAAGCCGCGGGCGGGTGCTCATCTGGTACGACGACTTCGTGAAGATGGAGCGCGTCCTCGGTGACGGCGGCCAGATCCGTTCCTTCGACTGGACCTTCAGTCCTCTGGACGACTCCGGCCAGGCTCGACGACTGATCGACCCGGCGAACGGCGACGTGGACCCCGAGGTGGCGGAAGCGTGGAAACGCTCCGACATCAACCTCCTCCTGAAGGAACGATGGAAGGACATCGGCCCCGAACTCGCGGGCAAGATCCACATCATCGGCGGAAGCGAAGACACCTTCTATCTCGAGGGCGCGGTGGAACGACTGCAGCAGACGCTGCAGGAACTCGGCAGCGACGCGCAGATCCTGATCGTGCCCGGGGCCGATCACTCGAACTTCATGAATCTCAGGCGGCGGCGAGGGATTGCCCGGGAGATGCTGGAGCACTCGTCAGTCGATGCGTCCACGCGGTCATGAGGACCGCGGTCAGCAGCAGCAGTGCGCCGTTGGCCTGGTGCATGCTGGTGATCACCACCTCCATCGGAGGCACGGGTTCACCGGGCTGGTGCTTCAGAACAAGCAGCATCGCCACGATGCCGAGTGCCAGCTGAAGCACGACCAGCACCAGCAGCCCGAGACCGATTCGACGCATGACGGGGTGCGACGACGCCATCAGCCCACGCATGCCGTTGACGACGGCGAGCAGTGCGACGATCGCGGCCAATGCGATGTGCGCCAGCAGGATGTGGTTCGTCCGGCTCGATTCGAACTCCAGATCGCTGGTGAGGTGCCGGTAGATCGCTCCGATCACCAACTGGATGACGAGAGCGATCATCAACGCCCAGGCGACGAATCGCGCCGGGCCGGCGGCGGGCGAGGCGTCCGCGGCCGGGCCGCGCAACCAGGACCAGCTCACCAGTGCGGCCGCGAAGACCATGCACCCCAGGATCAGTTGGCCGAGCACTCCGTGGACGATTCCGAATGCCGTACTCGGCGAAAGCAGATCGGGATTGTCGCTGAGCGTGAACCAGCCGGTGACCCGCAGCCCGCCGAGCACGCCCTGCCCGATCACCAGCAGGAGTATGAGGGTTCCGAGCAGACCGATGCCGAGTCTTCGATCGCCGCACCAGAGCATGATGCACAGCACGATCGAGACCCAACCGACGAACATGCCGGTCAATCGATGTGCGTGTTCGTAGAAGATCCCGCTGTTGAGATCCTCGACCATCTCCGAGAGCGGATAGAGCAGCATGTTGTGCCCGTAGGAGTTGGGCCAGTCGGGCACGGCCAGTCCGGCTTCGAATCCGGTCACGATGCCTCCGGAGACGATCATCATGAAGGTGATGGCGGTGCAGACGGCGGCCAGAACCCCGACCCAGTTGATGCGACTCGAGTCGACCCTTGGCAGGAACGCCCCGACCACGCCTCCGATTCCGCCCAGCAGGATCGATGCTCCGAAGAGCCCGATGAACCAGATCGCGGCCGAAGACCCCTCGGCATCGACCAGACTCCCGATCAGGAGCAGATTGATGCAGGCGGAGATGCACCCGACCTCGATCCCCCGCCGAAGAGCCCTGCCGACATCGGCAGGCGGAGCACCGGCCATCGCGGCAACCATGCCGCCGGCCATCAGCACCAGGAGCGTCAGGACGAAGATCGCCTCGCCGACGAAGCCACCCGGCTGCAGCAATGCGACATAGGACAGGACCCACATCACCGCGGTCGCCCCGAATCCGATGGCCAGAGCACGTGCAATGGCGACGGATGCAGTATTTCGTGGCGAGATGTGGTCGGAAACGTTCATCGGGAATACTCTTTGGATGAGGTATACTAGGGCAGGAGACGGGGCCGCGGCGATTACTTCTCGCAAGCCTGATCATGAATCAACCCACCACCACAAACCCCGCTCCAGAGCCCGTGCAGGCGATCCCGTCGCTGTATGCCGTTCTGGTGAAGATGCGCCTCAGCCTGCTGGTGGTGATGACATCAGGAGTGGGCTTCATCATGGCTTCCGGCGACTCCATCGCCTGGATGAGCCTGCTGTGGACGGTCCTGGGAACACTCCTCTGCGCCTGTTCGGCCAACGGCCTCAATCAGGTCATCGAGAATCGCCGAGACGCCATGATGGAACGGACGAAGAATCGGCCCGTACCTTCTGGAGCCATGAGTGCCCAGCATGGCTGGATCTTCACGATGATCCTCGGCTACGCCGGACTCTGCATGCTCGCCCTGCTGGTCAATCTCCCGGCCGCCGGCCTCGCGCTGGTCACGATGCTGACCTACGTCGCCCTGTACACACCACTGAAGGCACGCACCACGCTCAATACGCTCATCGGAGCGATCGTCGGGGCCATTCCTCCGATGATCGGCTGGGTGGCGGCAAGCGGAACGATCACCACCGGTGCCTGGATCCTCGCCGCGATTCTCTTCGTGTGGCAGCTGCCCCACTTCCTGTCGCTCGCCTGGATGTATCGGGAGGACTACGCCCGCGGAGGCTTCAAGATGCTTCCGGGAATCAAGGGCGGAGAACACACCACCTGCGAGGTGGTGGTGCTGACGACCCTGCTGCTCATCCCCCTTGGCCTGACGGCCACGATGGTGGGAATCACCGGAGTCATCTACGCTTTCTGCTCGATCGGCCTGGGAATCATGTTCACGCTCCCTGCGATCCGGTTCTTCCGGGAGCGAAACCGCGATACCGCACGACGCGTCTTTCTGACGAGCATCCTGTACCTGCCGGTGCTGATGCTCGTGATGGTCGCGGACCGAGGACAGGCATACTCAACTGGACAGACGGCAGTCCTCACCCTTCAGGAAGTCGACGCCGTCAGCAGTCCGGCCCCCAATCCAGATGGATCATGAGCAGCCCAACATGAATGATGCACGAGGCTTTCGACTGAGAGACGGCTGGTGGGTCCTTGGCGTGGCCTTCCTGTTCTCGCTTGCCCTTGCCGCATGGGCCCTCGCTCCCGCCGTGCTCAGGCTTGTGGAACGCCCCCCCGGAGACGGAACCAGCATCGAGAGCTACGAGTTCGATCTGGATACACCCTCCATCGACCCGGAACTGCTCCATGCCGCCATGCTGCATCGAGACATGGTTCCGGTGATCGACGCTCCCGAGATCCTGACCATGCAGGACGTCCAGGATCGCAACAGCGTACGCAGCTCCAGATACCTCGTCTCGAACGACCTGGTGATCGGGGTCGAGCTCGGCGACGAGACCCGTGCCTACCCCCTCTCGGTCCTGAATGTCCACGAACTCGTGCACGATGAAATCGCGGGAACCCCGATCCTCGTGTCCTGGCACTGGCCATCCGCGTCGGCCCGCGTACTCGTTCGCGACGACGCCGAACAGACGTTTCGCGTCAGCGGCCTCGTCGCAGGCGGAAGTGGCCTGATCTACGAATCCAATGAGGACACCGAGATGGGCGGCGAAGCGCTGCACTCCCAGCTGCTGGCCGAGAAGGTCACCGGCTCCGAGGCGGGCTCGCCCATGAAGACGCTTCCGCATCAGTTCACCAGGTGGACGGACTGGGCGGCCCTTCACCCGGAGACGACCGTGATCGCTCCGGATCCACAGCTGAAGAAGCGATACAAGAAGTCCAGCCCATTCACCTACTACGAAAGTGACCGGGTGATGTTTCCCGGGCTCGAGACCAGCAGCGGCCCCTCCCCCAAGGCCTGGGTCACCGTCGTCGAGATCGATGGCACCACTGCCGCCTGGTCATGGCCCTGGCTGCAGGCCAATGCCACCGAAGGAGTATTCGAAGAGACGGTTGGCGGCAGGAAGCTGCGTTTCAACGTCACTTTGAATCCCGACACAGTGGTCGTCACCGACGCCGAAACCGGCCAAACGATCGATGCCATACATGGCCTCTGGTGCACCATTGCCGCCCTGAAGGGGTCTCTGGAACCAAAGTATGTCGACGCGGCCGTTTCGCCGTAAGACTGCCAAAAGGCATCTTGCTGAAATGTGGTGGCCATTTGGCTGATGCCATGAATCAGCGAATACAACATATCCATGAGCAAGGCACAACTGGTTGCGTCCATTTTTCGTGGTGATCGTGGACACCGACCAGTATGAACCCTCCCGTGCCTTGAACTCTCTCCTCCCTCACCGCCCCACGCCCGCATTGCTCCTCAAGCGGGCGTGGGGCAATTTGGGGGAGAGATCAGATCATGATGAACATGAAGATCATCAGCAGGATCCAGACGACATCGAGAAAGTGCCAGTACATCGCCGTATCACGTATCGCGACGTGATCCTGCGAGGTGTACGCACGGATGATCGCGTACCAGCAGATCAACCCAAGAGGAATCAACCCCCCGATGATGTGGGCGGCATGGAGACCGGTCAGCACCAGAAAGGTCGACTGGGCCAGTTGATTCGTGGCGATCAGTACGCCGGCCTGATCGAGTGAAGACGTCCATTCGAACCAGGCCATGGTCTGCAGCACGAGAAACACGATCGCCAGCAGCAGCGTCGTCAGCAACGCCGCGACGCAACTGCGATGTCGTCCCGATCGAATCGCGACGAGGGCCCACTGCATGCTGACGGCACTTGCCAGCAGGATGCCCGTACTGATCCAGAGCGTGGTGGGCAGCGCCGGAAGCTCCTCCGGCCATCCATCGGATTGGAGTCGGACCACGATCACGACCAGCAGTGCCGCGGCGAACAGGACCGCCAGGGCGGCCAGGAACAGCCACATCCCGAACCGCCGGGCGGATCGATTCTGAGCTTCGGTCTGGAAGACCCCGTGTGCCAACGCGTGACTCCGTACGCCCGCAGGCGTCAGTGCCCGGCTCCGTCATGGCCGCCATAGCCGTCGAGCGAGTGGTTCAGCTGATTGACCTTGTTCTGGATCTCGGAGGAGTCGGCCTGGATGACCTGAGGCTGATATTCCTTGGTGTCCATGATCGCGAAACTGATGAACAGAGCCACGAAGAAGATCGAGGAGACGAAGAGCAGCGACGTGAAGCTCCGGTCCCATCTGAGGTGCATGAAGATCAGCCCCACGATGACCACCTTGATCGACGCGACCAGCAGAGCGATGAACACGTTGATGCCGGGCATCTGGAGCGTGTCGAAGTCGAGGCTCGCCACGTAGACCGTGACTGCCGTGAGCACCAGCAGCGATGCGCAGGTGACCAGGAGGATCTTGACCGGTACGGCGTGTCCGCCACCGTCATGTGCGTCGTGATGGTCGCTCATGTCGTGAACCTCAGATCAGATAGAACAGCGGGAAGAGGAAGATCCAGATGACGTCGACGATGTGCCAGTAGAGGCCGCCGAGGTCGATCGGGGTGTAGTAGCCCTTGTGGAACCGGCCACGAAGCGTCAGCCAGAGCAGCCAGAGGATCACAAGGCCGCCGACCACGACGTGGATGCCGTGCAGTCCGGTCATCAGGAAGTAGATGGTGAAGAACTTCTGGGCATTCGCGGGGCGTTCTGCGTCCTGCAGCGGATGCGGAAGATGCGGCTCGGCTCCGGGCTTGTGGTCCTCGGCGAACTCGAGCATCGGCTTCTGGTTCATGACCGTATCCACCAGCTTCGGTGGCAGGAAGACGCCCAGTTCGGACTTCTCCCAGTCGATGTCGTTGGTCGTCAGTCCGGTCACTCCGGTGCCGGCCACCGGAATCACGCTCGGCTCGGCGGTGACCGGTGCGGGGGGAAGTTCGTTTCGATCCTTCTCTTCCGCGGCGAAGGCCTCGTTGGCCTCCGTGGTCGCGACCAGCTGCTTCGCCTCTTCCTGCTTGCCCTGTTCGTCCAGAGGCAGCCAGAGGTGGGACGCGTTGGGCTGTTCGTAGAACGCCATGCCGGGCATCAGCCCTTCGTGGAACTTGTGGCTGTACTCGAGGTACTTGATCGCCATGAATCCGCCGGCTCCGAAGAGCGTGAGGATCAGGCAGATCACGACCGCGAGATTCCGGCCACGCGCGGCGAAGGTCACCGCCATGGCCATGGTCATGCTCGAGATCAGCAGCACGCAGGTGTTCAGTGCACCCCAGAACGTGTCCAGATACTGGCTGCCGTACTTGAAGATCTCGGGATGGTTGGCCCGCCAGACCGCATAGGCGCAGAAGAGTCCGCCGAAGAGCAGGACTTCCGTGGCCAGGAAGAGCCACATGCCCAGCTTGCCGGCTTCGAACTGCTGCTTGGAGTTCTCCCAGTGGTGACCGAGATGAGCCGGATGATCATGGTCATGACCATGATCGTGTGAGTTGGTACCGGATTGGACATCGAGTTGGGACACGTCGATCTCTCCGCTGGGCCTCAGGCGCCCGCTGGGGACTCCTCTTCCGGGCGAGCCACATCGGATCGCCAGACGTAGCCTTCCTCTTCGGACTTCCATTCGAGAACGGAGAAGTCGTAGCAGTCACCTACCGTCGGTGGCTCGGAGAAGTTGTTGTACGGCGGCGGTGAGGAGCACTGCCACTCGAGGCTTCGACCACCCCAGGGGTTGGCCGGAGCACGACGTCCGCCGAAGATCGACTGGGCGAGGTAGCCCGCCGTCACAAAGAACCCGATGGCGAGGATGTAGGATCCCGCGGTCGAGAAGATGTGATAGATCTGGAACCCGGCATCTTCGGGATACGTCGCGTAGCGGCGGGGCATCCCCTGGCTGCCGAGCATGAACTGGCTGAAGAACGTCACGTTGAAACCGATGAAGACGAGCGCGAAGCCGAGTCGGCCCCAGTTCTCGTTGTACATGCGGCCGGTGATCTTGGGCCACCAGTGGTGCAGGCCGCCGATCATGGCGATCAGGGCGCTGCCCATCATGACGTAGTGGAAGTGGGCCACGACGAAGTAGGTGTCGTGGAGGTGGACATCCGTGGCCAGCGTGCCGAGGTGGAGCCCGGTCAGGCCGCCGATCGTGAAGATGAAGATGAATCCCATCGCGTAGAGCATCGGGGTGTTCCAGCTGATGGACCCCTTGTACATGGTCGCCAGCCAGTTGAAGACCTTGATCGCGGACGGAATCGCCACCGAGAAGGTGATCGCGGAGAAGATCACGTTCACCAGGGCGGACTGCCCCGAAGTGAACATATGGTGACCCCAGACGAGGAACGAGAACAACGCGATCGCAATCGAGCTGTACGCGATGAACCGGTAGCCGAAGATGTGGCGATGGGAATGCACCGCGATCAGGTCGCTGATGATCGCCATGCCCGGCAGGATCATGATGTACACGGCCGGATGGGAATAGAACCAGAAGAAGTGCTGATAGAGCACCGGATCTCCGCCGAGCGTCGGATCGAAGATGCCGATGCCGAATGCACGCTCCACGGCCAGCAGGGCCAGGGTGATGCCGAGGACGGGGGTCGCGATGACCTGGAGGATGGCCGTGGCGTAGATGCCCCAGAGGAACAGCGGCATGCGGAACCAGGTCATGCCCGGCGGTCGCAGACGGTGAATCGTCACGATGAAGTTCATGCCCGTGAAGATCGAGGCGAAGCCGAGGATGAATGCGCCGGTCACGGCCGGAATGACGCCTCCCATCGAGCCCACTTCGGGTCGGGAATCGACGCTGTACGGCGTGTAGAAGGTCCAGCCGGTGTCGAGCCCGCCGGTCACCAGAGCACCGACGAAGAACAGGGCCCCGATGATCCAGAGCCAGAAGCTCATCAGATTGAGTCTGGGGAATGCGACGTCCTTGGCTCCGAGCATGATCGGCAGCACGAAGTTGCCGAGGGCGGCCGGGATGCTGGGGATGATCACCAGAAAGACCATGATTCCGCCGTGAAGCGTGAACGCCTGGTTGTATTCCTGCTGGTTCATGATCGTGCCGCCCGGCGTCAGCAGCTGCGTTCGCACGAGCAGCGCGAGCACGCCGGCGACGAAGAAGGCGGACAGGACCGCGATCAGGTACATGACACCGATCCGCTTGTGATCGAGCGTGAACAGCCAGGACCAGAGGCCACGGGTGTGGTTCAGGTAGTTGTCCTCGACGAGGCGAGGCTGTTCTGGATTTGCTTCAAACGTCGTCATTTCATCCACCTTCTTCCGTCATGCCCGGGCCCGCGGATGCCGAGGAGTCGACTGCGGGCTGTTCGGGTGTCTGGACCTTCCCGTCCTCTCCTACCCATCCTTCATCGGTCAGCTTGTCGAGGTTCTTCATCATGAGAACCAGGGCCTCGACCTGCCTGGGTTTGAGCTGCGAGGCGAAGTTGTTGGGCATCACGTTCGCGTAGTTCTCGCGAATGAGCTTTCCGGGGTTGAGAATCGACTCCCGGATGTAGTTCTCGGGCACTTCGTACTCGCCGCCATCACCCATGTAGTCCTTGAGCGTGGTTCCATCGGTGAACACCGTGTCGCCGTTCTGCACCCGGTCCCAGAGTCCCTTGAAGGTGGGCCCGGTGGAGTTGGTGCCGTCGAGCGAGTGGCAGGACGAGCAGCGGTTGTACAGACGGGTCAACGCGTAGACAGGCAGATCGTTGTCCGGAAGGTCCTCGTACTCGCGGGCGAACTTGCCCATGGTCTCCTGGAACTCGTCTTCCGGCAGCACGTGCACGGTCGCCAGCATCTTGGAGTGGTCCTTGCCGCAGTACTCGGTGCAGTAGAGCTGGTAGGAACCCGCCTTGATCGCCTTGAACCAGAGCGTCGAATACCGGCCCGGCACGAGGTCCTGCTTCACGCGGAAGGCGGGAACGAACAGGCTGTGCAGGACATCCGTCGAACCCATGATCAGACGCACCGGACGATTCAGCGGCACGTGGAGCTCGTTGCTCTGGATCACTCCGTACTGGGGGTGATTGAAGGTCCAGAACCACTGCTGGCCGGTGACGCTGACCTCGTACGAGTCTTCGGGGGATTCCCGGAGATCGATGTACCCGACCATGCCGACCCAGAAGATCGCCACGACGAGTCCCGTCGGAATCAGCGTCCAGGTCAGTTCGAGGGCCAGGCCGTGGGTCGGCCCCTCGTCGTTGATGGCGTGCTCACCGGGCTTGCGGCGATACTTGACGGCGAACCAGACCAGCACCGCCGTCACCAGGAAGAGGAACACGTAGCAGATGACGTTGATGAACTCGAGGATCCAGTCGATTTGACCGGCGACCGAGGATGCGGCTTCGGGCATCCAGAACGTCTTTCCCGTCGCTTCCGTCGCTTCCGCGAGGGTGCTCATGATGATTGGTTCGAGCAAACTCTGGATCACATTGCACCTCCTGCCTCAAGTCCCCCGGAAGGCCCCTGCCCCGAATGCCTCGAACGGAATCCGAGGACAAGCAGGCCACCCGCGACCAACACGATGGTCAGCACGCCGCTGAGGCGTACGATCTTCCATGCGTCGGCGACGTAGCTGTTTCGTTCTGGATCCCACTGGAAGCAGTTGAACAGCAACAGGGTGTCGAGCGGCGAACCGATGCGGCCTTCCGATGATTCCACCAGAGCGAACCGCAGATCACGTGGCTGGAAGACCACGTCGTTCATGTATCGTGAAATACGCCCTTCGGGCGTGATGAAGATGATGCTGGCGGTGTGGGCGTATTCGCCCGAGACCTCGTCGTAGCGGTATCCGAACCCGACTCCGTCGGCGAGCCGCTTGATGTCGTCTTGCTCACCGGTCAGGAAATGCCAGCCGTTCGCGGCCGATTCACGGCCGTATTCGGTCACGTAGGACTTCTTCTTGCCCATGGCCAGTTCCGGACCCTCTTCAGGATCGATGCTGACCGTGACGATGTCGAACTCGTTTCCAGCCGACCACTCCATCCCCTTCAACCCGTCGACCATGCCGTTGAGGGTGAGGCTGCAGAGCATCGGGCATCGGTAGTAGTTCAGAGTCAGGATGACCGGCTTGTCACCGCCCAGGTAGTCCGAGAATGCCACCGTCTTGCCATTTTCATCGACGAACGTGAGGTCCCTCGGAATGTACTGATCGAGCTTCTGATCGATTCCGACGCCTTCCATCTCGATTGCTTCCTGACCGGGAAGCACCGCCGCCTGCCCATGGACGGGGCCGGCGAGACCCAGCACCGCGAGTGCGGCGTAGCAAAGGGCGCGGGTTGGGGAGGTTCGTTGAATCATTGACCTTCGTTCGTAGTGCCTTTGCCGTAGTTCCTGATCACCAGCTGGACGGCCTGATCCATGGGGACCTTCAGGGTCCGATCGCCGGTCAGTTCTCCATCCGCATCGGTCCAGGTCTCCCAGTGGGCGTCCTGTTCCAGGGCGAGCACGCGGGCTTCTCGCATCACCACGGCGGACTGGGTGCGGACACTGACCACCTTGCGATGGGTCTCACGGTGCACGGCCCCGTAGTACATGGCCGCCACGGCCAGACAGGTCACGGCGAGGAGAATCACGCCGCAGAAGCCGTACATCCAGGTGGCCATGCCACGAGGGTCCTCGGTGTCACCGGGCAGTTGTCCGTCAGGCAGGTTGGAGTGTTCGTGGGACATGGGGAATCAGAAGTTCTCGAATGACAGGGATTCTTCGAGCCGGGGATCCGAAGTCGGCACGAGACTGCACCGACGGAGGTTGAACATCGTTCCGGAGAGCAGCAGGCTGAGCATGCTCGCCGGAAGCAGGAAATCGACCGCATTGAGCTGCCAGCCGAGGCTGGCCGGTGTCACGGCCTCCACCAACTGATCGTAGGTCTCTGCTCCGGCCAAGGCGCTCTCGGGAACGACAGGAATCACGAGCCAGTACACATCGACGCAGAAGATGATGATCATCCACCCCGCAATGATGGCGATTGAGCCCTTAAACCGCTTCGGCCACCTCGATACCAGGAGGAGGAAGGGAAGGACGAAATGTCCGAATATCAGAATCAGCGAGACCCAGTACCACGGTCCGATCTGGCGAGGGAAGAACCAGGAGGTCTCGATCGGGATGTTGGCGTACCAGATCAGCATGTACTGGCTGTAGCCGATGTAGGCCCAGAAGACGACGCCGAAGCCGAAAAGCAGCTTGCCGAGATCGTGGTAATGCTCACGGGTGATCGCTTCCTGCAACCGACCGGACTTCTGGAGGAAGAAGATCAGAAGGAGGATGGCGGAGAAGAACCCGGTCACCGAGACGGCGAAGTAGTAGACCCCGAACATCGTGCTGAACCACTTAGGCTCCAACGACATGATCCAGTCGTAGGAGGCGAAGGTCTGCGTGAGTGCGTAGAGGATCATGGCCAGTGGAGCGAACCACTGCATGGTGTTCGTCGCCTTGTAGTCGCCGCTGGCGTCCTGCCGCCTGGAAAGACCGAAGTAGAAGCGGGACAGCAGCGCCCAGACGGCGAAGAAGACCACCGCGCGGATCCACCAGAACGTGATGTTCAGGTAGGAGGACTTCTCATGGAGCAGATGATCGTGGGCCGCCTCGGGAGCGGCCCAGGGGAACAGATGACCACCGTTGCCGGAGACCATGAGCACGAAGATCGGAATGAAGAGGACCCAGATCCAGACGAGATTCGCTGCGATCCCCTCGGAAAGACGGCGGACGGCGACGGACCAGCCGGCCTTCACCAGATGCTGGAGGATCGTGAAGAACAACGCTCCGAGACAGATCGCCAGAACCGCAAGAAAGGCGAACAGCCACGACTTCATGAAGGCGTCGTTGCCGGCGATGCTCTTGAGTCCGAAGGAGACACCCAGACCGGCGAGGCCGAGCACTCCGGAAAGCACGAACACCTTGCCTCCGAAGGAACCGAGTGTCAGCGTGTCGCGGGAGAGGTCGATGCGCTTCATGACGCGTCCTCCTCGTCCATCTCCATGCCGGGAGCGACCTTCGTCCGCACCGGCAACGCGTCCGATCCGGGAACCATGTCCGCGGGAGCGTTCTGGGACAGCTGGAGGGCCTTGACCCAGGCGACGATCGCCCAGCGGTCGTCGACACGGACCTGCGATCCGTATCCGGCCATGTTCCGGACGCCGTTGGTGATCGTCCAGAAGATCTGCCCCACCGGCTGATCTGCGATGGCTTCCTCATGGATGTTCTTGGGCTGCACCCAGGTCGTGCCGTTGGTTCCGGTGTTGACCAGGACCATGGCCCGCTCGTGGATGATCCCGTTGCCTTCTCCGGTGACTCCGTGGCACGGAAGGCAGTAGACGTTGAACATGGTCTGGCCTCGATCCAGCAACGCCTCGTCGAGGACGATTCCTTCGGGGAAGTCGGTGACGAACTCGCCGTCGACCGTGCCGAGGAAGCGATGGGTATCGCCGACCATCTGACTCTTGGACACCGTTCCCGGTACGGGAGGCCGCATCGAACGCTGATCTGCGAACAGGATGTTCTCCTGCTGATCGACGTACTTGGGCTGATTGTCCATGTTCTGGATGATGTGGATCCGACGCTGCTCGGTGGGCACCGCCCGGGCACGAAGAATCAGTGCCGGGGGGACGAGCATCAGGCTCAGCGCAAGGATCCCGACCCAGACGAACGTCTTGGGCAGATCCTTCAGCAGCATCCTGTGATCGAAGGGCGACATCGGGTCAGGGCTCCAGTGGTTCGATGGATTCGGGGCCGAGTGAATCGAGGAACGAACGAGTGGCTTCGTCGGTGAACTTGGGATCACGCGCTTCGATGACGATGTAGAACCGGTCGTCGGTGATCCGGGCAAGCTTGGTCGACTTGAGAACGGGGTGGTAGAGGCAGGGAAGGCCGTTGAGCAGGAACATCGAGCCCACCGTCGTCAATGCCGACAGCAGCACCGTGAGTTCGAACATCACCGGTACGAAGGCGGGACCGCTGATCAGCGGCTTGCCCGAGACCTCGAACTGGTAGCCGATCACCGGGACGATGGCCCAGAGATTCACTTCCAGCGAGTTCGTGAAGACCTGGAGGAAGATCGCCACCAGGGTGCCCGTCAGGCCGCCGAAGAAGACGATGATCGGAAGAATCGTCGGCTTCACGCCCATCGCGATGTCGAGGCCGTGCACCGGAAACGGCGTATGGCAGTCCCACCAGCGGTATCCGGCGGCAGCCACCTTCTTGGCGGCCTGGGTGATGGCCGCGGGGGTGGTGAACTCGGCCGCGTATCCCCAGATCTTTTCACGTGAAGACGACTGACTCATGCGTGCCCCTCCTCGTGATCGTGATCCGGATCGTGTTCGTGATGGGCATGCGGATCAGCCTCGGGCATCACTGCCTTGATCTCGGCGATCGCAAGCACCGGCAGGAAGCGGATGAACAGCAGGAACAGGGTCATGAACAGGCCGAAGCTGCCAACGAACGTCATGGTGTCGACCCAGGTCGGCTCGTAGTAGCCCCATGAACTGGGCAGGAAGTCCTGCGCCAGCGAGGTCACGACGATCACGAACCGCTCGAACCACATTCCGATGTTGACGAAGATCGAGACGATGAACATCAGCCAGATGCTGGTTCTCGCCCTCTTGAACCAGAAGACCTGGGGCGACAGCACGTTGCAGGAGACCATGATCCAGTAGGCCCATGCGTACTGCCCGAACGCCCGGTTGATGAACGCGAACTTCTCGTAGAGCTCGCCGCTGTACCAGGCGATGAAGAACTCGGTGCCGTAGGCGTACCCCACCATCGAACCGGTCAGGAGGATGACCTTGTTCATGTTCTCGAGATGGCGCATCGTGATGAAGTTCTTCAGGCCCCAGATCTGACGTGCGGGGATCGCGAGGGTCAGCACCATCGCGAATCCGGAGAAGATCGCACCCGCCACGAAGTACGGCGGGAAGATCGTCGTGTGCCAGCCGGGCAGCTGCGAGACCGCGAAGTCGAAGGACACCACGGAGTGCACGGAGAGCACCAGCGGAGTGGCCAGTGCGGCAAGGAGGAGGTAGGCACGCTCGTAGCGATGCCAGTGCCGCATGCTGCCGCGCCAGCCCAGCGAGAAGAATCCGTAGGCGATGGCCTTGATCCGGTTGTTCGAACGGTCGCGGAGCGTGGCGAGGTCGGGAATCATTCCGACGTACCAGAAGAGCAGCGAAACGGTGAAGTACGTGCTCACCGCGAAGACGTCCCAGAGCAGCGGACTGCGGAACTGGGGCCACATCTCCATCTGGTTCGGAATCGGGAACAGCCAGTACGCGAGCCAGACGCGACCGATGTGGATTCCCGGGAAGAGGCCTGCGCAGATGACCGCGAAGATGGTCATCGCCTCCGCGAAGCGGTTGATCGAGGTTCGCCACTTCTGCCGGAACAGGAAGAGGATGGCGGAGATGAGCGTTCCGGCGTGGCCGATGCCGACCCAGAACACGAAGTTCACGATCGGGAATCCCCACATCACGGGGTTGTTGTTGCCCCACACCCCGACGCCGGTGACGACCAGGTAGCCCACGAGCACCAGAAGCGTGCTCGCGAGGCAGGCGGAGATCACGAGCGTGACGTACCAGAGCTTCGGAGGCTTGGGCGCCTCGTTGACGGCACAGATCTCGTTGGTCACCGAAGCGAAGTCGGTGTGACCGAGCACGAGGGGGCTGCGCTGCCGCGGATCGTCAACCGTGTTGTCAACGTTCAATGCGCTCATCCGTCCTGGGCACTCCCGTTCGCGGTCGGCAGAGCGGAATGACCACCGCCGTAACCATCACCGTGATCATCACCGTGAT
>DEYK01000026.1:13508-35528 GCA_002364485.1 Phycisphaerales bacterium UBA3160 | reverse complement strand
GTGATGACCGCCGTGATGACCGCCCGTGTGGTCCTCGGGGAACCGTTCACCCTCGACGGGATTGTTGAGTCGGGCCAGGTACTTGTTTCGCGGCTTGATGTGCAGTTCGCCGAGGAGTTCGTAGGACAACTCGTTGGCGTGCATCTTCGAGACGCGGGATTCGGGATCCATGAGATCGCCAAAGACGATCGATCCGTTGGCACAGGCCTGCGAGCAGGCCGTCGTGATGGTGCCGTCGGGAATGACGATCCGCTTGGCCCGGGCCTTCGCGGCCTCCGGCTGCTTCACCCAGGCGTTCTTGGCGGCGATCTTGGCGGCTTCGATCCGCTGGGTGCAGAATGTGCACTTCTCCATCACGCCTCGCATCCGGACGGTGACCTCGGGATTGAACTGCATTCGACGCAGCGGTTCACCACCGCTCTGACGCAGCACGTAGTAGTCCGGCTGCACCTGCAGGAATCCGGTCGAACGCAGCGGCTCGCGGCGGAAGTAGTCGAAGTAGTTGAATCGACGCACCTTGTACGGGCAGTTGTTGGAGCAGTAGCGGGTGCCGACGCAGCGGTTGTAGACCATTGCGTTGAGGCCGTCCGTGGTGTGCACGGTCGCCGCGACGGGACACACCTGCTCGCACGGTGCGTTCTCGCACTGCTGACAGGTCACCGGCTGCATCGCGACGGATGTCGGCTGATCGGTGTCGTATCCCTCGGGCGTCTCCTTGAAGCGGAAGTACCGGTCGATCCGGAGCCAGTGCATCTCGCGTCCGCGGAGGATCTGGTCCTTGCCGACGATCGGGATGTTGTTCTCGGCCTGGCAGGCGACCACGCAGGCCGCGCAACCGGAGCAGGTGTTCAGATCGATCGCCATTCCCCAGCGGTACTGGGCGCCGTCGAACTGCTCGGCCTGCCAGAGCGAAAGTCCGTGGGCGGCGTGGTCGGAATCCGAGACGAAGTGATGGTTGTCGTTGTAGGTGTCGATCGACGCTTCGCGGAACAGAACGGGAAGTCGTTCCGCCGTGCCCTGACCACCGACCGAGTCGATGGCGAAGTGGTCCTGCACGGTCGCGAGCGGATAGGTCGAACCGACACCGACGATCTTTGCGCCGCTGGTCGCCCACAGATCGCTCGAAGGTCGGAGTGGATAGAAGTCGAACCCTGCACCGGAGCAGACGCGTCCGGGGAAGCCCCGGCCGTAGCCGAGGGCGAGCGAGGCGGTGTTCACGGCCTGACCGGTCTGGACGAGGATCGCGGCTTCGACGGATGCATCTCCGACGGAAACCGTCACCATGTCGCCCGTGGCGACGCCGAGCGAGTCGGCCGTCGACGGTCCGACGATGACCGCGTTGTCCCAGGTGAGCCGTGTGATCGGATCGGGAAGTTCCTGCAGCCAGCCGTTGTTCGCCCAACGCCCGTCGTAGACGGAATAGCTGCCGGTGAACACCAGCTCGATTCCGTCCGGACGCGACTTCAGGTGGTCCGCGGCGGCGGAGACGGAGGACGCGAGGGATGCGGAACGGACCTTCGGCGCCTCCTTGGTGGAGGCCGAGCCCTTGAGCAGGCCGTTGTGCAGCGTCGCACGCCACGACGGATCGAATCCGATCGTGGTGTCGCCTTCACCCTTGACGGTGTTGAAGGTCCGACGGACGAGATCGAAGCCGGCGGTGGTGTCCGAAGCGGTGATCTGGGCCAGCAGTTCAACCGGCGAACGCCCGTCGAACAGCGGCAGGATCAGCGGCTGGCAGACCGAGTAGGTGCCGTCCCAGGCCCGAGCATCGCCCCAGCATTCCAGCTCATGGGTTCGATTCAGATGCCAGGTGCAGTTCTTGGACGTCTCGTTGAAGTCGGCGGAGAGATGGATCGAGTTCTCGACCTTCGACAACGCGGTTGCGAACTCGAAGTCGGCCGGAGCGTCGAAGACGGGATTGCCTCCGAGCATCACGAGCGTGTCGACCTTGCCTTCGCCCATGGCGGCGGCGAGATCGCTCATCGACGCGGTCTGCATCGCATCAGAAGGCAGCCTGGTGTACGAGACCGTACGGCCGCCGCTGCCGGAGGCATCGTTGATCAGTGCGGCCAGATGATGCACGACGGCGGGTTGGGATGGTCCGGCCAGAACGGCGGATGCCCCCCTGTTCGCCTTGATGTTCTCCACGATCGCATCGACCTGCGGAGTCTCGACCTTGGAATCCGAGAACGGGGCGGCGAGCGACGCGTCACCGGTCACCCCGGCGGCGACTCTCGCAGCGAGCACGACGATCCGGGATGCGGGCATCGCGTAGCGGTCATCGGCGACGGATCCGGTGGCCGTCAGTCCGGGCTCCACGGAGATCATCCGGCTCATGGTGCCGTTGTCGGGGGTTCGGCCAGCGGCCCAACCCTTGGACAGCACCAGCATGTCGGGGTGCATCCCGAGGAAGTCGCAGTCGAGCGAGAGGATGAAGTCGGCTCGGGCCAGGTCGTACTGCGGACGGAATCGGCTGCCGAACGCGGCCTCGAGTCCATCGACGCTGTTCGTGTCGACGAGCGGATCCCAGTTGACCCAGGTGGCCTTCGGGAACTGCGTTCGCATCTGGGCCTGCTGGGCCAAGACGGAGGGCGAACTCGTCGCCTCGGACAGGATCCAGAAGCCTTCACCCTGATTGCCGCGAATCGTGTCGAAGTGCGGGGTCGCCCAGGCGTCCCATTTCTTCCAGCTCGTGCGGGCCTGCTTCACGCCCTGACCGGTCATCGGCTGACGCGATCGGTCGGGGTCGTACAGGTCCAGAACCGTGGCCTGACCGTATCGGGACGAGGCGCCGAGACTTCCCGGATGATCGGGATTGCCTTCGATCTTGGTCGGACGACCGTTGTAGCTCGTGACCAGTTGGCCGACCGCGACGCCGTCGACCTCCATGATCGTGGCGTAGGTGTCGGAGACTCCCGGAGCCGTTCCTTCGGGACGCTTGGCGTAGGGAAGGATGTGCTGCTCGGGCCAGCGGCGGCATCCGGCCATGCCCAGGCCGGCCAGCGCCATCGAGGCGCCCATCACCTTCATGAAGTGGCGACGATCCTCCTCCATGAGCTCCGAAGCGCCCGAGGGGAACTCGCGATGCAGAAAGGTCTTGAACTCCGGAGTGTCCGAGAGTTCATCGAGGCTGCGCCAATATGTCCGGCCGGATGGGCCCTGCTTCAGCGATGACATGTGGTGCAGTCCTGCGAAGGCTGGAGATTGTTGTGATCGACCCACTTCTGCCCCTCCGCGAGGCGTTCGGCGGCGTTCATGTCCCAACCCCATTCGAGCTGGGTGACGAGTTTCGGATCGCGAACATGGGGAGCGGGATCACGATGGCAGGACAGGCACCAGCCCATGCTCAGAGTCTCGCTCTGATACACGACTTCCATCGTCTGGATCTGACCATGACACTCGTTGCAGCCGACACCACGGGTCACATGCGCCGAGTGGTTGAAATACGCGTAGTCGGGCGTGTCGTGAATGCGCACCCACTCCATGGGCATGCCCGTGGTGTAGCTGTCGAACAGCGGCGCGAGAAGTTCGCTCTCGGGATGAATCTGCGTGTGGCAGTTCATGCAGGTGCTGGTCGGAGGAACCGCGGCGGCGGCGGCGTATTCAACGGTGTTGTGGCAGTACTTGCAGTCGATGTGCAGCTCGCCGGCGTGCAGCTTGTGACTGAAGGGAACCGGTTGCGTCGGCATGTATCCGACATCCGTGGTCTTGGGACTGAAGCCCCATGCAACCATGAACGCCACGTACAGGGGCGCAGTCATCCCGATCACGATTACCGTGGGGAGAAAGAGGTTCGACCATTTTGGGAAGACGTAGTGGAAGCGGCCCATGAACAACCTGGTGCGGGTAGGACTGTGAACTTTTTCACAATGTTTGACATGACATGATCCGCTTCCAGGGGCGTGATGTCAAGTGTGAATGGGGCTTCAAGTTGTTCTGAAGATCGATCTTTCCAATTTGGTAGAACCATCGTAGCAAAGTCATTGAGAACTATTCTCAACTGCGTGGCCCAAAATACAAATTTCCGGCACATGAATCTCCCCCAACCATCTATATGTACATGGATGGGAGCAGATCCCTTCCGCGAGACCAACGGCCCTCCGCGCTCGGGCCGACATCGCAGAAAGGGGTCTCCATGACCCTGTTGATAGCAATACCGATCTTCATGACCATCGCCCTACCCTTCGTACTGGCATGCTGCCCAAGCACCGAAGAGCCCTGGGAGCTTCGAGAATGAACGATTGAGGGCGATGCGTGGTACCTTCCGCCCCGAAACGGGGCTCCAGCCATGATCGATACCCACTGCCATCTGACTTCCCCCAAACTGGCCGATTCGTACGCTTCGGTACTGGATCGAGCCGAAGAGGCCGGCGTTGATGGAATGATCAACGTCTCCACGTCATCGATGGACTGCGTGGAAGGGCTTGCCGTCGCCAAAAAGCACCCACGAATCTGGTGCACTTCTGGCATCCACCCCCATGAAGCCGAGGCGGAGCATGACTGGAATGCGATTCGCCTCGTAGCCGAGGATGACCGATGCGTCGCCTGGGGCGAACTCGGCCTCGACTGGTACTACAAGGACCCACCCCGAGATGCCCAGTTCGCCCTGCTGGACCGGCATCTGGAGGTCATCCAATCCGCCAGCGGTCGGCAGGCGACGATGCCCATCGTCCTGCACTGCCGGGAGGCCTACGACGATCTGATCGCAATCCTCCGGACGTCCGGCATCACCCCCGAACGGTGCATCTTCCACTGCTTCACCGGAGACGCAGCCACGGTCGACATCGTCCTCGAGTTCGGAGCGTGGGTCAGCTTCACCGGAATCGTGACGTTCGGCAACGCACCGGAAATCCAGGAAGCAGCCGCCCGCGTACCTCTGGAACGAATGCTCGTCGAGACCGACGCCCCCTACCTGAGTCCGGAACCGGTGCGATCCATGCGGCCCAACGAGCCGTGCAACGTGGTGCACACCGCACGGTTCCTGGCCGAACTGCGTGGAATCGAAGCAGATGATTTCATCGGATGCATGGACTCGAATGCGGTTCGCTGCTTCGGCCTCGAGGACGGCGGTTGATCCGCGGGTTCAATCCGGTTCTCCGGACTTCAAGGGTACGACGGGGTCGAACGAAACCCCTGCTTCGTCCTCGACCCACGATCTGTCGTTGAACTCACCGCCCCGCAGCCCAACGTTGCCGTTGACGAGCAGGGTGGTCTTCTGACCGCTCGGCAGCGAAACCGGAATCTCGACGTTCTTCGGCGGCGTACCGATCGCCTTCACGAAGAGATCTCCTTCGTAGAGGTCGGGAGTACCGACCCGCTTCTTGCCCTGCTTGACCAGCCTCCATCCGAAGAACTCCACCTCGAGTCCATCGGGAACGTCGAAGACGGGCTCCTCCGGCCGGGTGTCGTCCCATCCCTCGATGTAGAGCCGTGCATTGGA
Organism: Phycisphaerales bacterium UBA3160; assembly: GCA_002364485.1. GTDB lineage: Bacteria > Planctomycetota > Phycisphaerae > Phycisphaerales > SM1A02 > UBA854. The sequence continues at coordinate 30,088 of DEYK01000026.1, read as the reverse complement.
CTGCTTGATTCCAAGGGTCCCTTCGGTGGCGGCGCGGCGGATCGATATGCTGCGCGGGGTATGCCGAAGGCTGTCCCGGATCCGACCGTCGGCGGACAACCACAGGACCAGCGGCGGATTGTTCTCGAGCACGACCTTGATGTTCGAATCGAGCGTGTGCGATTCCTTGACCGACAGCGTCACCGGCAACTCCATGGTCGCACCCGCCTCGAGATACGGCTCACCGGGCCCGGCCCAGGTGCACCCGCAGCTCGGGACCGTCTTGAGGATGCGAAGTGGTTCGTCCGACGTGTTCTTCAGCAGGAAGGTGTGTTCGACCACCGACTTCGGGGAATCGACGAGCACGACACCGAAGTGATGATGCTCCGAATCGACCGGTTGCAGCGGCGATGCCATGACCCACTGGAGGATCCACCATGCCGAGAGGGCCAGCCCCGCGACCAGCAGAACGATGCTGATGATCTGCATGGGCCTGAATCGACGCCCCGGCCTCTTTTTCGTTTCCGAAATCGTGTCCATGGTGGCAGATCATAGGACTTCTGCACGCGATCGGCAGACGATCTCCTGCCATGCTGGCAGGCGCCCCCCCGATTGCACCCCCTAGAACGCGTTGGAAACTGGCACGCGTGTTGCACCCTTTTGGGGGGAGCGGGCCCCGCTCGCACGCCCATACGGAGGTATGCATGAATCTGGAACAATTCACCACTCAGGCCAGACAGGCCATCGCCACTTCCCAGTCGATCGCGGCGCAGATGCAGCACGCCGAACTGCTTCCTCTGCATCTGCTGATGGCAATGCTCGACGAACAGGATCAGGGCACGCTCGCGGTGTCGATCGTCGATCGATGCGGAACGAGCCCCGCGTCGCTGCGCGACGTGGTCACCGCCGAACTCGACCGACTGCCGACCATCAACGCTCCCGGCGGACATCTTCCCCAGACGAGCCCCGGTTTCATGAAGCTGGTCAATCGATCGAGCGAGCTCGCGAAGGAGATGAACGACCAGTACGTGTCCATCGAGCACCTGCTGCTCGCGCTGACCGAGGTCCCTTCGCCCGCACTCGATGCGATGAAGACGCTCGGGCTCGATCAGAAGACCATTCGCCGAGCCGTCGACGACCTCCGCGCAAGCAGCGGCGTCGCGAACATCACCGACCCCGAAGCCGAATCGAACTACGAGGCGCTGGCCAAGTACGCGATCGATCTCAACCAACTCGCCGCATCCGGACGCCTCGATCCAGTCATCGGACGGGACGAGGAGATCCGGCGATGCATGCAGGTCCTGAGTCGACGCACGAAGAACAACCCGGTCCTCATCGGCGAGCCCGGCACCGGCAAGACCGCCATCGCCGAGGGGCTCGCGCTCCGGATCGTCAACGGCGACTGTCCGTCCGGCATGCGGGACTCGCGCATCATGGCCCTGGACGTCGGACAGCTCCTGGCGGGAACCAAGTTCCGCGGCGAGTTCGAGGAACGCCTCAAGTCCGTGCTCCGCGAAGTCACGGCCGCCGAGGGCAGGCTGATCCTGTTCATCGACGAACTCCACACCATCGTCGGCGCCGGAGCCGCCGAAGGCTCCGTGTCGGCGGGCAACCTCCTCAAGCCCGCCCTCGCCCGCGGCGAACTCCGCTGCATCGGCGCGACGACCCTCGACGAATACCGGCAGCACATCGAGAAGGACCCCGCGTTCGAGCGACGCTTCCAACCCGTCTTCGTGGAGGAACCCAGCGTCGAGGACACGATCGCGATCCTGCGCGGCCTGAAGCCCCGGTACGAGGCGCATCACGGCATCCGCATCCAGGACGGCGCACTCGTCGCTTCGGCGATGCTGTCCCATCGGTACATCGCCGACCGGTTCCTTCCGGACAAGGCGATCGATCTTCTCGACGAGGCCTCCTCGAAGCTCCGGCTCGAGAACGATTCGATGCCGGTCGAGCTCGACGAGCTCCGGCGACGCATCATGCAGCTCGAGATCGAACGCGAGGCGCTCAAGATCGAGAAGGACAGCGGATCCAGGGAACGACTGCAGCGCATCGCCGCGGAACTGTCGGAACTGGAGGAACGCAACCACAGCCTGACCGCACAGTGGGACGTGGAGAAGGCCGAATTGGACGAGATCCGCGACGTGAAGGAGGCCATCGATGCCGCCGGCATCGAACTCGAGCAGGCCCAGCGGCGCGGAGACCTCGAGGCCGCTGCGCGGATCCAGTACGGAACCCTCCTCGAACTCGACGAACGACTTGCCGCCGCCGAGGCCAAGCTCGCCGAACGGACCCGGGACGGGCGCACGCTCGTCCGGGAGGAGGTCGATGCGGAACAGATCGCGGAGATCGTCGGCGCCTGGACCGGCATTCCGGCGGCGAGGCTGGCCGAAAGCGAGCGGGAACGCCTGCTTCGGATGGACGATGAACTGCGACGCCGGGTCGTGGGACAGGATGAATCCGTCGCCGCCGTGTCCGATGCGGTCCGGCGAAGCCGGGCCGGACTCGACGAATCGAATCGCCCCATCGGCTCGTTCCTCTTTCTGGGCCCGTCGGGCGTCGGCAAGACCGAGCTGTGCAAGGCCCTCGCGGAGTTCCTCTTCTCCACCGAAGACGCCATCGTCCGGATCGACATGAGCGAATACATGGAACAGCACTCGGTGGCACGCCTCATCGGCGCGCCTCCCGGCTACGTCGGCTACGAGCAGGGTGGCCGGCTCACGGAGGCCGTCCGTCGTCGACCCTACAGCGTCGTGCTGTTCGACGAGATGGAGAAGGCGCATCCCGACGTGAGCAACATCCTCCTCCAGGTCCTCGAGGACGGACGCCTGACCGACGGACACGGTCGGACCGTCGACTTCACCAACACCATCGTGGTGATGACCAGCAACATCGGCTCACAGAAGCTGCTGCAGCTCTCGGAGGCGGGAGCCAGCGAATCCGAGATCGACTCGCACATGCGGGAGCTGCTCAAGCAGACCCTGCGTCCGGAACTCCTCAACCGCATCGACGACACGATCGTCTTCCACCAACTCGATCGGGATCAGCTCCGAAGGATCGCGGCCATCCAGGCCGAGACGCTCGGCCGCCGCATGGCGGACCGCGGACTCACGCTGGAAATGACCGATGCCGCGCTCGACGCCATGGTCGCCGAGGGCTGGGACCCCCACTTCGGCGCCAGGCCCATGCGGCGGGTGCTTCGGCACCGGGTCGAGAACGAGATCGCCTCGCAGATCCTCTCCGGTTCGGTTTCGGAAGGCGACCTGGTGCGGGTCGACGCCGACGGCGACACGTTCCGGTTCGAAACCGTGCGGAACACCAGCTACGAGCCGGCGAACGCGGACTGACCTTCTCTCGAGCCGGACCGCCCCTTCCGGACGAATCGGAACGCCTCTTCCACGTCCGGCCTCGATCTCCGTCGGCGGCCGTGTTCCATGGGCACGACTCCTCCCGTACCATGCGGACATGCGCACTCTGCTGCTTATCGTCTTCGCCGCTTCGCTGACCGCCTGCCACTCGCAGCTCAAGCCGCCCTCGGAACGCCTCGCCGGCACCTGGTCGAGCACCTTCGACGGCACCGTGATGCAGTTGATCGCGGACGACGGGACCAGCGGCAGCTACGTGGTCCGGGACGCGGACGAACCGATGCGGCTGTCATCGGGAACGTTCAAGGCGACCGAGACCGAGATCAGCTTCGTCGACGATGCCGGAGCATGCGAAGGCATCGAGGGACGCTACGACTACGCGATCATGACGACGGCGATCCAGTTCGACGCCCACGGCGACGACTGTCCCGAACGGGAGAAGCGGACCGCCTCGGAATCCTGGGTCCGGGTGTTCATGACGAATCCCGAAGCGGACAGCGACGAACGCTGATCAGATGTTCCGGGCGAGTTCCAGATAGGAACGGTAGGCGGCCTCGATCTCGAGCATCGTGTCGCCGCCGAACTTCTCGAGGAAGACCTTCGCGACCTCGAACCCGACCACGTTCTCCATCACCACGCTGGCGGCGGACAACGCACACACGTCGCTGCGTTCGTAGTCGCTGCGTTCGGATTTCTTGGTCGTGAGATTCACGCTGGGCATCCCCTGAAGCAGGGTGCTGATCGGCTTCATCGCACCGCGGACGACGATGGGCATGCCATCGGTCATGCCGCCTTCGAGTCCTCCCGCATGGTTGCGGGGCCTGGTGAAGCCGAGACACGGCTCCTCGCGGCGGGCGGGATCGAATTCGATCGCGTCGTGCACCTGCGAACCGGTGTGGAAGGCGACGTCCTTGCCCATGCCGATCTCGACCGACTTGAAGGCCTGGATGCCCATCACGCCGGCGGCGAGCCTGCTGTCGAGCTTGTCGTCCCAGTGCATGCAGGAGCCGAGTCCGATCGGGCAGCCGAAGACATGGACCTCGCACAGTCCGCCGACGGTGTCCTTGTTGACCTTCGCGTCGCGGATGTGGGCGCGGATCGCGTCGGAGGCGGCTTCGTCCGGACAGTACACGTCGGAGGCGTCGCGCCGCTCGCGCATCGCCTCGTAGTTGCCCGCGTCGATCTCGACGTCGGTGACGACGTCGAGCATCCCGCGGACGAATCCGAAGACCTCGATGCCGAATGCCCGCAGAAGACATCGCGCCACCGCCCCGCCGGCGGTTCTGGCCGCGGTTTCACGCGCACTGGCCCGCTCGAGCGTGTCCCGGCAGTCGTCGGTGAGCCACTTGATCGCTCCCGAGAGATCGGCGTGCCCCGGCCTCGGACGATGAATCCGCGGCGTGCGTTCGAGATCGTCCAGCCGACTGTCCTTGTTGGGAACCTGGAGGACCAGGGGGGAACCCATCGTCCGGCCCAGACGGACGCCGGACAACCAGGTCACCGCATCGGTCTCGATGTGCATCCTGCCGCCCCGCCCGTAGCCACCCTGACGGCGGCGAAGTTCGGCGTTGATGAAGTCGTCATCGAGTTCAAGGCCCGCGGGAACGCCGTTGAGCATGGCGATTCCGCAGGGTCCGTGTGACTCGCCGGCGGTCTGACAAGTGAGGTGTGACACGCAATCAGTCTATCAGTTGGCGCCACAGTTCGATTGGCGCGGCTGCCCCGGTCCAGATCTCGAACTGCCGACGAGCCTGGGCGAGGAACATCGCATCGCCGGTGACCACCGAAGTACCCAGTGATTCCGCCAATTCGACGAGCGGGGTCCTTCGTGGCGCGTAGACGCATTCGTAGACGACCTGCGCATCCTCGAGCATCCAGTTGCGGAGCCCCAGCAGCTCGATCGGGGTGCGGTCCGCATCGGGGTCTCCCGCCATTCCGACCGTGGTGGTGTTGATGACCACGTCGTAGCCCGACACCTCGTCCAGATCTCCGAGCGTGCACATCGGATCGTCCATGGACTCCACCAGCGATTCCGCACGGTCCGGCGTCCGATTGAAGACGTCGACCCGGCCTCCCGCCTGCAGGAGACCAGCCACGACCGCCCGGGCCGCGCCGCCGGCGCCGAGCACCGCGAACCGCGAACCGCTCGCCTCCAGACCCACCGTCTCCACGATCGCCGGGGCGTCCGTGTTGTCCGCGACGAGCGTCCCGTCCTCCCGAACCACGATCGTGTTCGCCGCCCTGGCCCGCTGGGCGATCTCGGTGGCCTCGCCCTCATGTTCGAGAACGTACCGGAGGGCGTGTTCCTTGTGCGGCACGGTGATCGAGAAGCCGCGAAACGGAAGCGACGGCTCCGCAAGCAGCGAGGACAACGTGGCCTTGAACGACTCCCATCCGGGTGCGACCGGCAACGGCAGGAAGACGCCGTCGAATCCGGCCTCCTTGAACCCCGCGTTGTGCACGAGCGGGCTGAGGCTGTGCTCGATGGGTGAACCGATGATGCCGTAGAGCCTCGTCGCGCCGGTCAGTTGCCGGACCCGGTACTGGTCCAGCATCGTGCCGATGTCGCACTGACCCGGAGCGGTTCGACCGCGGGACGACGAGGCGAAGGTCAGGAAGCCACCGGCGGGTCCGGCCAGAATACGGCTGGGCAGCCCCGCGTCGCCCATGCACAGCGCGATGGACGGGCCGGTCGACGCCTCCAGCAGATGCATCGCTTCGATGTTGTCGCGAACCGATCTGGCCCGCCATGCGAATTTGCGAACGGATGCCTCGTCCACGCCGGCCATGAGTTCGACGGTCCGAAGGAGGTCCTCGGGACGGCCTTCGATGTCGTGCATCGAGAGGATCAGCCCCGCATCGGTCTGCGACCATCCGCTCCACGCCGCCCGGAGTTCGTCGCACTCCGACCAGGATGCGTACTCGATGTCGATGTAGCGGGGCACGGCGTTCGTGGCGCGGACCGCATCGAGGATGTCCGCGAGATCGACGGGCTCGCCGTCGAACCGGCCGCCCTCGTCCTCGCTTCTCACCGTGAGGATGCAGGCACAGGGACTCTGTTCGATCAGCGTGGCCATCGCCGAGGCATCGTCGACGTTCGCGAGTTCGTCGACTCTCCATTCGATCAGATCCGCCCCGGCCTCGTGTGCCACGACGGCTTCCCGAACGGCCTCTTCGATCTCGGCGGGATCCGAGACCATGATGGAAACGGCGATCAACGTCATGAGTCCATCCTACCCCAACACACCTGATCAACGGTCCCCGGTAGCATGGCGACATGGCCACACCTCCCCACGAACCGGATAATCAGGACCACGATCCCGATATCGAAGACGGCGCCGCCGCCGTCGAGGAGGCCGCCCAACTGCTCCAGAGCTGGACGCATGGCGACCTCCGATTCGACGACAACATCGTCTCCTGCAAGTTCGTACGAACCGACGAGGGACGTCTCGTCGCCGCCGTCATGGTCGCCGCCCTGCACACCGCCGATACGGTCCTGATGATTCCCGACGAACACGCCCCCGTCCTGGAGCTGCTCCTGACGATGGAGCCGTTCGACGAGAACGGACCCGACGGACGATGGGTGGACCGATGGCGGATCTACCACGGCGAAGAGGACGACATCAACTGGGTGTTTCTCGACATCGACATGGGCCGCATGAGCGGCATCATCATCGACGGCGATGCGCTGATGATCGCGAACGTGCTCGCCGAGGACGAGGCCGGACTCTGCCGTGCCATCAACGATCTCGGAACCCAGGCCCTTCAGGAACTCTGCCGCAACCGCCTGGACAAGGATGTCGAGACACCCCTGGTGGTCGGCGTGGACCCGGGCGGGCTCGACGTGCGGGCGAAGTTCGATGTGCTGCGAATCCCGTTTCCAGTGCCCATGGAACTGCCCGAGGACATCGTTCGAATCACGAAGGACTGGGCCGCCCCCGCAAAGGGCTGAATCGCGGAATGCGGATCACCCGTCGGCCATGCGTTCGATGACGCTCGTCGAACTCAGGCCGGGACGATGCCCGAGCACCTGGAGATCGATCCCGAGTTCGGTGACGAGATCGTGTTCGTTGATCTCTTCTGGCCGGTAGTCCCCGCCCTTGACGTAGACGTCGGGTCGCACGGACCGGATGAGCTCGTGGGCCGTGGCTTCGGGAAAGGCGACGAGGTAGTCGATGCACCGGAACTCGGAGAGGATGTCCAGCCGCTGCTGCAGCGGGTAGACGGGACGCTCCGGCCCCTTCTGCTTGGCGACCTCCTCGTCGACGTTGACGCCGACGACCAGGACGTCGCCGAGGTTGGCGGCTTCGCGGAGATAGGCCACGTGACCGGCGTGGACCACGTCGAAGCATCCGTTGGTCAGCACGATGCGCTGTCCCGCTTCGCGATGCACGGCCAGTTCGGTCGCCAACTCGTCGACGGTGCGGACCGCCCGGTCGGGAGGAGCCTGCCGCAGCATGATCTCGCGACGGACCCTCGAGAGCGGAATCGGCTGGGCACCGAAGACCTCCACCTCGAGGCCCGCGGCCGCATTCGCGAACTCGACGGCGTCGACCCAGGTCAGACCGTTGGCACGGGCGGCGGCCAGCGCCGCGAGCACCATGTCTCCGGCTCCGGTGACGTCGTAGACGCTGCGGGTGGTGGTTGGAACATGGATCGGCTCGGCGTCGCCGCGCAGGAGCATGGATCCATGTCGATCGAGGGTCAGCACCATCGATTCGAGGCCGAGACGGCCCATGAGTTCCTGGGGTGGACCTGCGTCGGGAATCGTGTCGGGAAAGCGGTGGTCGATGGCGTGCTCGAGTTCGGTCCGATTGGGCGTCATGGTCGTTGCCCCCGCGTACCGGGTCCAATCGACTCCGTTGGCCGGATCGACGAACACCGGAGTGTCCGCGGCCCGGGCGATTCGGATGACGGCCTGGCACAGCGAATCGCTGCAGACTCCCTTGCCGTAGTCCTCGAGGCAGACGATGTCGACGTCGCCGATTCGATCCTCGATGTACGACAGCATCCGCTGTTCGATGGCATCGGGAATCGGATCCGTGGTCTCCACGTCGATGCGGAACATCTTCTGCGGATGGCGATGCTGCGCGAGGCCGATGAGACTCCGCTTCACGGTCGTCGGCCGATCCGGATCCGTCTGCAGCCCGTCGATGTCGCAGTCGGCATCCGACAACGCCTGACGCAGCCACCGGCCGGACTCGTCGTCTCCGACCACTCCGCAGCAGAAGACACGACCTCCGAGCCCCTGGATGCATGACGACACGTTGGCGGAACCGCCGGCCGTGCGTTCCAGTCGATCACTCCGAAGCACCGGCACGGGCGCATCGGGACTCAGTCGCTCGGCGTCCCCGTAGAGGAACTCGTCGAGCATGAAGTCACCGACCACGAGAACCGTGAAGTCGCCGAACGATGCCAGTCTGTCCAGAAGCGTGCTCATGAAACCTCCACCATGGTACCGCGTTCGCCGCGTCAGCTCGCCATGGCCCCTTCCAGCAGCGCCACCAATGCAGCCTGACCGGAATGGAACCGCAATCGCATCCGCGGCACGACCAGAGGGATCGGGCAGCCCGCATCGAGCAGCGGCTGGGCCTTGACGAGATCCTTGGCGGTCATGAAGACACCGTCCAGACCGTCGGCGGCCTCGATCAGTCGGGACACCTCGGCGGAACCGAACCCCGCATGATCCCGAACGGGTACGTCCAGTTCGATCCGTCCCCCGGCCTCGATCAACTGACGACGGGCCGCGTCGGGATTGCCGATCCCGAGTCGAGATGCGAACCGACGTCCCGACAACCAGTCGCAGTCCTCGTACCGGACCGCATCGCCCTCATGAAGTTCGAGACCTGTCCACTGGTGATCGGTCCACGCCAGAGGAGGACGACCGTGCAGCGACTCGATCCGCGCCGCCAGTTCGGGATCCACCGACTTCGATCTGGTGACCACGACCGCATGGGCACGACGCAGTGATTCCAGCGGCTCGCGGAGATGTCCCGCCGGGAGCAGTCGGAGCGAATCCAGAGGACGGGTCGCGTCGATGAGCACGAGATCGAGATCCCGGTGCAGTCGACGATGCTGGAACCCGTCGTCGAGAATCGCGCAGGTCGCATCGGATCCCGAAGCAAGGTGCCTCCGCAGCGCCCCGACCCGGTCCGGATCGGCGATCACCGGCATGCCATCGAGTTCTCGACGGTACAACCTGGCTTCGTCGCTCGAATCGGGATCGGCGCTCCCATAGCCGCGAAGAAGCACCGCAGGCTTCATGCCGTCGTCACGCAATCGTTCGGCGATCCATCGCACCATCGGGGTCTTTCCCGTGCCCCCCGTGGTCAGATTTCCAACCGAGATCACCGGGAGATCGGCCCGATGGACCCCTCGACCGAGGTCGTAGCGACGATTTCGCATCGCGATGATCCCTCGCCAGCCCCAGGAGGCGGGCACGGTGACCGGAAGCAGGTAGTCGGGGAGCGGGTTGCTCATGTGCGGGCCACCGAATCGCCGAGCACTTCGTTCAGAAGTCGCATCGGCAGTCCCATCACCGTCGTCTGATCACCTGCGCATCGGATCGGCCAGCCGTCGGCGATGCGATCCGCGAGGTTGTACGCCCCCGCCTTGCCCCGCCAGGCTTCGCCATCGAGGTACGAATCGATCGAGGCCGGGTCGACGTCTCCCCAACTGACACGCGAGACGTCCACGAGAATCCTCCGGGTCTGTTCCGGCCAGTCGATCAGGCAGACTCCGGTCAGGACCTCGTGCGTGATGCCGACGAACGATTCGAGCATGGACCGGGCGTGGTCGCGGTCGCGGGGCTGCCCGATGATCCGGTCGTCCAGCACGCAGATCGTGTCCGCGCCGAGGATGGTGCACTCCATGTGTTCGTTGCGACGTTCGAGCAGGCTGACCGTGCCGCGGGCCTTGAGCCACGCCAGCGCAGCCACCCAGTCGGCCGGCACGCTGCTGCCGCAGTCGAGCAGCCCGTCGTCGACCTCGGGAACCTCGACCGAGACCGACCAACCCGCCTCCTTCAGCAATTCCAGTCGACGCGGCGATCGACTGGCAAGCACGATGGGGCGTGGCGAACTCATGCTTCGGCGTCTCCGGAACGGACCGATTCGATCGTGTCGACCACCGCCGAGACCGGAATCCCGCGCATGATCGAATCACCCAGACTCCGGTCACGGTAGTGGACCGTCCCGCCTTCGGGCAACGGAGCCCGGACCACCACGTGATCCATGCCGTACGGGCCCACCTTGGAGGGTTCCGTGGGCCCGAAGAGCCCCACGCAACGAACACCACGATGGGCCAGTCCCACCCCCATGTGAAGGGCCGCGGAATCGTTCGACACGACCAGTTGGCTGGCTTCGATCGCCGCCATCATCTCACCCACCGACGTTCGGCCGGCGAGGTTGTGCACGCGCTGCGAGGAATCACCGATCGCGTTCCGGAGCGATTCGACCTCGTCCCGCTCGGACGGAGCCCCCAGAAGCAGCAGGTGCTCCTGCCCCTGATCGAGCAGATGCTGCGCGAGCTCGACCCAGCGGCCCCGGGGCCACGCCTTGCTCCGCCATCGGCTTGTCGTGGCGAGGGCGATCGTCGATGCATCGGCGAACCCGCGACCTGCGCCCTCCATCCAGTCGCGACGCGATGCCTCGGGAACGTAGAGCCGCATGTCCGGTTCCGCATCGATGCCGCAGCCGCGGACGAGCTGGAGCATCCGATCCACCTCGTGGACGGAATCGCTCGCATCGACCCGGTCGGTGTAGCCCAGCCAGGCGAGTTCACGTGCCGCCCGATCCCCGATACGGCGACGTGCGCCGGTGATCCGCGTCATGAAGCCGCTTCGGGACAATCCCTGGCAGTCGAGTACGAGGTCGTAGTCGGAACGCCGCAGTGCACCGAGCCACCTGAAGAGCTCCGCCGCGAGCGACGGACTTCGCATCCATCGGGCGAATCGGCGACGGGGAAAGACGATGGCCTTCCCGAGATCTGGATGCCCGGACACGGCGTCGACGAACTCCTCCTGAACCAGCCAGTCGATCCTCGCGTCCGGCCAGGCCCGAGCCAGACTGGCGAGAACGGGGGCCGCCTTGCAGACATCTCCCAGTGCACTGGGCTTGATGAGGAGGATTCTCCCCGGCTGATCCGTTCCAGTTGGCATTCGGTGCTCCATCGTGCATGATAATCCCGGGAAGGCGTTCGCCATGGCTCGAGCGACTTTCTCTCCACATCCTTGTATCCTCCGGATCGAAAGTGTCCTCCTCCGTGCTCGAACATCAAACCAGCCATCCCGACCCGTCCGAAGACTCCGACATCCCGTCGTTGCAGGATTCCAGTGCGCCGGACGCCCCCAAGCCGGCCCCAAAGCCCGCATCAGCTGAAAAATCGAGCTCCCCGGATGCGAAGGAATCGACCGGCGAGGACATGGCCCCTCCCGGCAGCAGCACCGCGGGATTCGACACGCTGCTGGGGAAGCTGGTGGTCGATTCCGGACTCGTGACACCGGACGAGTTGGAACGGTGCACCGAGGAGCTCCAGTCGATCGACGACATCGACGACCCGAGAACACTCTCGGACATCCTCACCAACAAGGACTTCGTGACGCGACACCAGCTCAATCGCCTCCAGAAGGAGTTCGATGCCAAGAAGTCCTCGCAGCGGATCCCGGGCTATCGCATCCACAAGAAACTCGGTTCCGGCGCCATGGCGACGGTGTTCCTCGCGAAGCAGATCAGCCTCGACCGCCTGGTCGCCATCAAGGTGCTGCCGAAGAAGTTCTCGGAGAACAGGAACTTCATCGACCGCTTCTACAAGGAAGGCAAGTCCGCCGCGCAGCTGAACCATGCCAACATCGTCCAGGCCTACGACGTGGGACAGGCCGGCGACCACCACTACTTCGTCATGGAGTACGTCGAAGGCGAAACGGTCTACGAACGGATCAAGGCGGACAAGCGGATGGAGGAGTTCGACGCGATCGGAATCGTCCAGCAGGTCAGTCTCGCGATGCAGCACGCCCACGAGCGAGGCTTCATCCACCGCGACATCAAGCCCAAGAACATCATGATCAACGGGCGGAACAAGGTGAAGCTCGCCGACCTCGGGCTCGCTCGGGCCCTGGACGACGAGGCGACCGCGAAGGCCGAAGCCGGCCGGGCCTACGGAACCCCCTACTACATCAGTCCTGAACAGGTCCGTGGCGAGGTGGACATCGGCCCGGGAGCCGACATCTACGGACTGGGTGCCACCTGCTACCACATGGTCACCGGGCGGGTCCCCTTCTCCGGAAAGAACCCCTCCCAGGTGATGCACAAGCATCTGAAGGCCGAACTCACTCCACCGGATCACCTCAATCCATCGCTTTCGGCCGGCTTCTCGCAGGTGATCGAGATGATGATGGCCAAGTCTCCGAGCGACCGGTACACCAATGCGACCGACCTCCTGGAGGATCTGGAGCTGGTGCAGAAGGGCGAGTCCCCCGTCTTCGCAAGGCCGAAGGTGGACTTGTCGAGCTTCGCGGTCAAGCTCGGGCAGGGACAGCCCGCCCAACAGAAGACGGTGGCCGCCGGCGAACAGGGCACCTCCCCGCTGGCTGCGATCAGCATCGCGATCAACATCCTGCTCCTGCTGATCCTGATCGTGGTCGTCGTCATGTTCGCGGCCTGACGACACAGGGCCCCGGCTCATGCGGGTATCATCCCGGCATGCAGATCTACATCGACACCGCAAGCATCGAAGACATCCGGGCCGCCTCCGACATGGGCGTCCTCGATGGCGTGACCACGAATCCAAGTCTCGTCGCGAAGGAAGGCGTGGATTTCCACGACCGCCTCAAGGAGATCTGCGACGTGGTCCCCGGACCGGTCAGCGCCGAAGTCGTCTCGACCGAATCGGACGGCATGCTCGAGGAGGCCAAGCCGCTGCTGGAGATCGCCGACAACATCGTGATCAAGCTTCCCTGCACGGTCGACGGACTCCGGGCCTGCAAGCACCTTTCATCCAACGGCGTCCGGGTGAACATGACCCTCTGCTTCCAGCCGCTGCAGGCGATGCTCGCCGCCAAGGCCGGGGCGTTCCTGATCAGTCCCTTCCTCGGCCGACTCGACGACCTTGGACAGGACAGCATGGATCTCATCCAGCAGATCAGGACCATCTACGACAACTACGGCTACGAGACCAAGGTGCTTGCGGCATCCGTGCGGCATCCGATGCATCTGGTCGAGTGTGCACTGGTCGGTGCCGACGTCGCCACCGTGCCGTTCAAGGTCATCCAGCAGATGATGAACCATCCACTGACCGACAGCGGTCTGAAGAAGTTCCTCGACGACTGGGCTGCCATGAACACGCCCAGCTCCGGCTGAATCAGTCGACTTCGACGATCAGTTCGACTTCCACGGCGGCATCCAGAGGCAAGGCCACGGAACCCACTGCGGCCCGGGCATGGCGGCCAGCCTCTCCGAACACCTCCAGCATCAGCTCGCTCGCACCGTTGGCCACCAACGGCTGATCCGTGAAGCCTGGATCCGAAGCGACGAAGATCCCGAGGCGGACGATCCTGCTGATTCGATCGAGATCCCCCTCCAGATGGTCGTTCAAGACGGCAAGAGCATTGATTCCGCACTGTCGTGCGGCTGCGATGGCCTGCTCGACCGGCGTCTTCGACGGCACTGGACCCATCGCCAGAATGGATCCATCCGAAATGGGGATCTGGCCGCTCACATAGACAAGCTGGCCCGCCTGAACCGAGGGCACATAGGCCGCAACAGGCTTGGGAGCCTCTGGAAGCTGAATTCGAAGGGCTTCCAAACGGTCATGAATCCTAGACATTCTTAAAATCCTTCATATATGTGCCCTGCCAAATGAGCCTGAGAAGGGGGTTCCCCTTGACCCGAGCCGGCACTGAGGTAGGCTTGGGGTGTGAGGAGTGCTCCTCATAGGCTGCAGAGCCTTGGTCCGGTGCGGCAATCATACCGTGATCAAATGTCATTCTTTGCCGGATTTCCGGCCCATCATCTCCGCCGCTCCCGATCGACATTCGAATCAGGTTCCATGCAGGGCTGTATTTTTTGGGCCCTCTGCAGGTGATGTGGCGTCTCCAGTACGCTGTGTGTATCACTGATATGGATCTGTACCGGACGTTTTTCGTTCCGGGCCGGTTTTTCCGGATCCCGGTGTATCGTGGAGAGAGCGGACAACACAAACTTGTCGCAACGCACTCATAGATTTCATTCTTTTTTTCTGTGTACTTGGAGACTGACATGAAGACCAAACGAGGATTCACCCTCATCGAACTGATGGTCGTAATCACGATCATCGCAATGCTGATGGGCCTGCTGATGCCTGCCCTCAGCTCGTCCATGGCGACTGCCCGTGCGAAGAAGGACGCCACCAACCTGCGTGGTATGGGCCAGGGACTTGCATCCTTCGCTGCCGACTTCAACGGCGACTACATGATTCCCGGCGAAGTCTGGCGATCATCCATCAACACCCCTTCCGGACCCGTCTACAGCTGGGGCCAGGGTGACCCGAACTTCTTCCTGAACAACACCGCCGACCTGAACTCCGGCATGGTTGCCATGAGGTACTTCGTCACCAATCAGATCATCAGCCCCTGCGAAGTCAACTACGACGTCGGAGTCAAGGGTGAGATCGCCGAGAACGGCCAGATCCAGGGCTACAACTTCGACGCGTACAACCCCTCCGAAGGCGTCTACTGGGCACAGCCCTCGACTCCCGGCGGCATTCGCGCCAACCTCACCAACCCCGGCGACAAGAAGAGCCACGTCAGCTACACGAACCAGACCCTCATGGGCGACCGGCTCCGCAGCAAGTGGCACTCCACCTCGGGCTCCGACTCCACCCTCTTCGCCCTTCGCGGCACCGAAGATGGAGCCATGCGTGACGTCGAAGACGGCTCCGGCGAATGGACCCGTTCCCCCGTTCACGACTTCATGGGCCCCTCAGGCGCCTACATGTCGAACATCATCTGGGGCGACAACTCCATCACCACCGAGACCAACTTCTTCCCGAGCAACTCCCGCTACGAGCCACGGCTCGGCGGCTACAGCAACGGCATCAAGAAGGATCACATCTTCCAGTGCGAGTTCACCGGCTCGACCGATGACGACGGCAATCCCAGCAACTTCCTCGCTGGCGACAACTACCTGTCGTACTCGTATCTCGCTGGTGACGAAGGCTTCCCGAACCTTCTGGTGACCTTCGATGAGCTGAAGGACTGATTGATCAACCCCCGTTGTTCAAGGAGTGACTCTGAATGAAACGTCGTGGCTTTACCCTTACTGAACTGCTGGTCGTCATCGCGATCATCGGGATTCTCGTAGGCATCCTGCTCCCCGCACTTGCAAGCGCAAGGAACGCGGCCAGGGTGACCGAAGAGAAGAAGGGTGCCCAGTCGATACACGAAGGCTTCATCGGATACGCGGCTTCCAACAACAATCGGAAGCCGACCCCCGGTCAGGCTCGGAGACTCAAGGATCCAAGATTGGACAAGTTCGTACCTGGCTCGGGGCCCGAAGACGCCCTCCAGAACGATCACGGTGCGATGCTTTCGCTCTGCATCATGAACAACCTGTTCACGTCCGATCAGACCGTATCCGCGATGGACCCGAACCCGAACATCTTCGTGTACGGCGACTACGACTACGACAGCTACACCCAGTACGTCACGGACGATGAGCCGGGCGTCTACTGGGATGACGGATTCAGCAACAAGCTCAACCGTGAAGGTGACGGCTTCAACAACTCCTATGCATTCACACCGCTTGCCGGCGCCCGGCGTCAGAAGCAGTGGGATCGACAGGCAGACTCGAACTTCGTCCTGGTCGGGACGAGAGGGCCGTCGGAAGGGGAACTCTCCCTTCTGTCACCCGACAATCCCGACCGGTCGTTGACCACCGAGTGGTTCGGTCGTTCCGGTGAATGGGCGGGCATCTTCGTCTTCGGTGACAACCACATCGAACAGTCCTCCAACTTCTATCCGGCCAAGTGCGTCTATCAGGACCCGGCGAATGATCCGTCGAACGAACTCCTGCCGGACAATCTGTACAAGGCAGAAGCACGACACCCGGAATACGACGAGGAAGTACTGCTTGGCGGAGACATCTTCCTGACCCACGTCGACAAGATCGACGAGGTCATCGATGACAACCCCAACAACGTCGAATACGAGCCGCTGCACGATTGAGCGGTTTCAAAGTGAATCCAAACGGGCCGGACACCTCG
>DEYK01000026.1:0-13173 GCA_002364485.1 Phycisphaerales bacterium UBA3160 | reverse complement strand
CACCTCGTGTCCGGCCCGTTTCTTTTTTCAGCCGCCTAGAATGGTGATGTGCACAGACTGACGCGAACCATCCACTCCCCCCGCCTCCTCCTCGCGATCGCATGCCTTCTCCTGGGCGGATCGTTCGCGGAAGGGATGCAGTCCGCGGCACGGACGACATCCGTACCGGCCGTCCGCAAGGCCGATCAGGTCGCCATCCTGAGCGTCGAGGGGGCGATCAACAACATCACCGCCTCCTCGCTCAAGCGAAGGCTTGCCGCCGCCGTCGCGGATGGCGCCGACACCATCGTGATCCGCATGGACACTCCAGGTGGCGACCTCATGTCGACACTCGAGATCTGCCGGATGCTCAAGGCCGAAGCACCGGCCAACACCATCGCGTGGGTCGATCCGTACGCCTTCTCGGCCGGGACCGTCATCGCCCTGGCGTGCCGGGAGACGGTCATCGCCCCCGGCGGCATGTTCGGAGACAGCGCCCCGGTGAGCCCGTTGGGCCCCATCCCCCAGACCGAACGAGCCAAGATCGAATCTCCGCTCCTCGCGGAAGTGGTCGACTCCGCGAGGAGAAACCACTACGACGAACGGATCGCCCAGGCGTTCGTCAGTCTCGGAATCGAACTCTGGCTGCTCGAGAACGACGAGACCGGCGAGCGAATCGCCGTCGACCGTGCCGAGTACGAGGCCATCTACGACCAGCCGCCTCCGGAGACCATTCCCGGCATCACGCCGAGCAGCGACGAGACTCCGAAGATCGCACCATGGTTCGAGACGCTGATGAGCGGAGCAGGAGCCCCCACCACCTCTCCTGAGGAGGATCTCTCCGGAATGGTGCAGCGACCTTCGTCCCGTTCACGACTGGGAGCGGACGATCGCGAACGATGGACGCTGCTGGGCCAGATCGTTTCTTCGGATCGGCTGCTCGCGCTCACGCCGAACGAGGCGATGGCGTACGGATTCGTCCCCAGGACCATCGCCGACGAGATCGAGCTCAAGCAGTTCCTCGGCGCCAACTCGATCCGCCGGTACGACCGATCATGGTCCGAAACACTCGTCATGTTCCTCGTGAGCTGGCCGGTTCGGATCGTGCTGATCACGATCTTCCTGGTGTGCCTGTTCGTGGAGTTCACCTTTCCCGGAACCGGCATCTTCGCCGCCGGCTCGGCGGCTTCGCTGCTGATCCTGCTCGGCGCCCCCTGGATCGTCGGCCTCGCCCAGTGGTGGGACATTCTCTTCGTGTTCCTCGGCATCGCCCTCGTGGCCACCGAGATCTTCCTGATTCCCGGTGGTCTGGTGGCCGGAATTTCGGGAGCCCTGCTGATCCTCGCAGGCCTGGTCGGCACCTTCGTGTCCGGCGACATGAACTCCACCGAAATGGTCGACGGCATCTTCCGTGGACTGCTCATCGTGATGACCAGCCTGATCGCTTCGATCGTGATCATGTGGTGGCTGGCACGACGATTCGAGCACAGCTCCTTCGCATCGAGATTCATGCTCCGGACGGAATCGGGACCGGTCACCGGAAACGGCCGGCCCGGCTCGTTCGAGAAGACCGCGGACGTGGGCATCGGCGACGAAGGCGTCGCCATCACCGACCTCAGACCGGCTGGCCGGATCCGCTGTGGAGAGACCGTCGTCGATGCGGTATCGTCCGGACGCTGGATCCAGAAGGGTGATCGAGTCCGGGTCGTACGCAACGAGATGTCAATCGAAGTGGAGGTCGCAGGAGAATGATCAGCCTGCTTGCACAATCACCGACGATCGCCAACGAGGCGCCGCTGATCTGGGGGATCATCCTCGTCGGCGCCGCGATGATCCTGCTGTTCCTGGAACTCTTCGTCCCCTCCGGCGGCATCCTCTCCTTGTGCAGCGGTGTCGCCGTACTGGCTTCGATCGTTGCGTTCTTCACCTACAGCACCCAGGCCGGATTCATCGTGCTCGGGTTGTACATCGTCTTCGGTCCGCTCGTGATCTGGGGCGGGTTCCGCTGGTGGGCGACGTCGTCGTTCGGACGCAAGATGATCCTCGGCGCAGCCGACGACCCGATCGACCGGACGCCGGACGAGGCCTATGCCGCATCGCAGGCGGCGATGCATGAGCGGGCCCAGCATCTCGACACTCTGATCGGACGATCCGCGACGTCCGAAACCCGCCTGTTCCCCATCGGCAGCATTCGAATCGACGGAACGCGCTACGAAGCGCTCGCGGAAAGCGGAATGATCGATGCCGGAGTCGAAGTCGTCGTCATCGACGCCTACGACAACCAATTGAAGGTCCGTCCGGCGTAGACGCGAAATCTGGTAGAATCCCGTTCTGCCCATTTCGAGCAGCGACCCTCCAAGGAGTGACTCCATGACCACCTTTGAAATCATCGCGATCAGCGTCGGCGGATTCATCGTCCTGCTGATCCTCCTGTTCCTCTTCCAGTTCGTGGGTCTCTACCTGCAGGCATGGGTGTCCGGAGCGAAGGTCGGTTTCGTCGATCTGGTGATGATGCGATTCCGGAAGGTCAAGCCTCGGGCCATCGTCGAAAACAGGATCACGGCCAAGAAGGCTGGACTCGACATTCCCACCGACATGCTCGAATCGCACTACCTCGCCGGCGGACGCATCACGAACGTCGTCCGTTCGATCATCGCCGCCGACAAGGCACGCATCGAACTTCCGTGGGAGGTCGCCACGGCGATCGACCTGGCGGGACGCGACATCCTCGATGCGGTCCGAACTTCGGTCAATCCGAAGGTCATCGACTGTCCCGACCAGGCGCACGGACGCTCGACCATCGACGCCGTCGCCAAGGACGGGATCCAGCTGAAGGCCCGGGCCCGCGTCACGGTGCGTACGAACATCGCACGGCTCGTCGGTGGCGCCACCGAGGAGACGATCATCGCCCGGGTGGGCGAGGGAATCGTCTCCACCATCGGCTCGGCCGCCAACCACCTGGCCGTGCTCGAGAATCCCGACGACATCTCGCGGACCGTTCTGGGCAAGGGACTCGATGCGGGAACCGCATACGAGATCCTCTCGATCGACATCGCGGACATGGACGTGGGCGAGAACATCGGCGCAAAGCTCCAGACCCACCAGGCCAGTGCCGATGAGAAGAAGTTCCAGGCGCAGGCCGAGAAGCGGCGTGCCATGGCGGTCGCGCAGGAGGCCGAGATGAAGGCGGAGGCCCAGAAGAACAGGGCCGTCGTCATCCTCGCCGAGGCGGAGATTCCCAAGGCGATGGCCGAAGCGTTCCGCGAAGGCAACTTCGGCATCATGGACTACTACCGGATGAAGAACGTCATGGCCGACACCTCCATGCGTTCCTCGATCGCCGGGGAAGACGACGCGCCCGGCGGCAAGACCGATTGACGGCACCGGGAAGACCCCGCGTCCCCGCTCACGGGCATTCCAGACCGTTCGCCACGGAAATACGGTCGAAACAAAACCCACATGTCGTATGATTGACCGCGTGGAGCATTCACGCCCGGAGACTTTCATCCCATGACGTCCAGCGCACCCGCAACCGACAGACCAGCCATTCTTGGCGGCGATCCGGCGATCGACCTCTCCCACGACGAGGCGATGCGATGGCCGATTCTCACCAACGAGGATGAGGATGCGGTTCTGCGGGTCATGCGCACCGGCGCACTGGGCGTCAGCGACGAGACGGCCGAACTGGAAGCGGACTTCCGCAACTGGACCGGACGCGAATACGCCGTGGCCCACAACAACGGAACCTCCGCGATCTTCGGAGCCATGCACGCCTTCGGCATCGAAGCCGGCGACGAGGTCATCGTCCCGTCGGCCACCTGGTGGTCGAGCGTCATGCCGATCCTGCACTTCGGAGGCGTCCCCGTGTTCGCCGAACTCGAGGGCGAGTGCCTCGGACTCGATCCGGAGGACGTCGAGCGGAAGATCACCGACCGGACGAAGGCGATCGTCGTGGTCCATCTCTTCGGAATGCCGTCGAAGATGGACGAACTGATCGAACTCGCCGACCGGTACGACCTCAAGATCCTCGAGGACGCGAGCCACGCCCACGGAGCCGTGTACAAGGGGCGGCAGATCGGCACCATGACCGATGCGGCCGTCTTCAGCATGCAGGGCAACAAGCTTCTTCCCACTGCCGAAGGCGGCGTCTTCCTCTGCGACGACGAGGAGATGTACGAGGCGGTGATCCGACTCGGCCACTACGAACGGCTCCTCGACCTGACCTCAATGAACAAGTACCTCGCCGCCACCGGACTCGGCTACAAGTCGAGGATGTCCCCGCTCTCGGCCGCCATCGGACGCGTCCAGCTGCGGCACCTCGACGAACGGAACGCGACGCGCAACGAGAACTGCAGCCGCCTGGGTCGTCACCTCGAGACGCTGGGATGCATCCAGCCGTTCCTCGCGCCCGAAGGCATCGAACGCACCTACTTCGAATACCTGATCCGCTACGACGAGGCGGCGACCGGACTGCCGATCGACGACTTCACCCGCGCGCTGCAGGCCGAAGGCGCCCAGCTCTCCGCCCCGCGATACCCGCTGCTGCACCAGATGCCCGTGTTCACCCACGGCATCTGGAAATCGATCACCCGGCTTCCCGACGACGGCGACCTCCGGGAGTACGACGAAGACGATCTTCCCGGCACGACCGAGGGCAACGGATCGCTGATCAAGCTTCCCGCGTTCCCGAACGCGGACGACGGACTCGTCGACCAGTACTGCACCGCGTTCTCCAAGGTGCTGGCTCATGCGGATGAACTGCCGAGGCAACCGGAATGACCGACAACGAGCAGCGAACACTTCCCGATGCCGCAGCCGTCGAGCGACGCATACGCTCGTTCCGGGCCGCCGTCATGCGCACGATCATCCATCTCTACTTCGATTTCCTGAAGCTCATCCTCAGATCGAAGTGGTACAGCGAAGGTCGCGAGCACATCGAGGGGATCAACACCTCCTTCATCCTCGCATCGAATCACACCGGGCATGCGGACACCCACTGCATCCTTCGTGTCCTGCCTCCCGACATCGCCAAGCGGACGGCCGTCGCCGCCGCGTACGACTACTTCGGCACGACCAAGAAGCTGTCCCTGAAGCGATCGCTGATCCAGTTCTGCTCGACCGCCGGATGGAACGCCTTCGGCTTCGATCGCCGGGACCAGTCCATCCGGTCCGTGAAGACATCCGCCAGGCTGCTCCGGAACAACTGGTCGCTGCTGCTGTATCCGGAAGGAACCCGCAGCCGCAACGGACGACTCGCCCACTTCAAGCCCGGGGTCTCCGTGATCTCGAGATTGAGCCGATGCCCGGTCGTACCGACCTGCGTGACCGGCGGCGCGAAGCTGTTCCCTCACGGCAAGTGGTTCCCCCGACCGGCCACCGTCCGGGTCCAGTTCGGCGAACCGATGTTCGCCCGACCTGGCCAGACGCACGAGGAGTTCACGGCCGATGTCGAAGCCGTCGTCCGCGCCATGATGGAAGGCGTCGAAGCACAGGAACGCACTGCCCACGGACAGGGCTCCCTGACGACCTCCGGCAGCACGGATCGTCCCTGACGTCCCGATGGTGACGTCCATCCATGATTCCAGATAGCACACCAATTCTGCTCACGCTCGCCAGCGCAGGTCCCACGACGCTTCAGATCGTCCTGTTGGGACTGCTACCGGTGCTGATCTGCGCAAGTGGATTCTTCAGCGGAAGCGAAACGGCACTGTTCGGCATCTCCATCAGTGAACAGATGGAGATGCGTCGACAGCAGACCGTCAGCGCCCGGGCGACCCTGCAGCTGCTTCGTCAGCCCAGACTGCTGCTCATCATCCTGCTGCTGGGGAACATGACGATGAACGTCCTGTACTTCATCGTCAGCAGCATGCTGATGATGAACGACCTCTTCGGGTGGTACGGCGACATCCTGTTCGGAATCGGCGTGCTCATCATCATGGTCATCTGCGGCGAGCTGCTTCCGAAGTTCATCGCCAGCCTCTTCAGACAGCAGGTCCTTCGAATCGCCGCCCCGGCGCTGCTCACACTCGATCGCGGACTTCGACCCTTCTGGCGCAGTCTCGATTTCCTCGTGGTGACCCCCCTGAGCAGACTGGCGGTGCCGGACCGCGAGGTTCCCGGACTGACCGACGAGGAACTTCAGGCCCTGGTGGAACTGTCCGGTCGCGAAGGCGTCGTGGATGCCGACGAGCAGCAGCGTCTCGGCGAGGTCCTGCGACTCGGATCCACGCTCGTACGAAGAGCCATGACGCCGAGAACCAGGATGGCCAGTCTTCCGATCGACGCGGGCACCGATGAGATCCTCGCGATGATCGACGAGACCAAGCTCACCCGGATTCCGATTCAGGATGGAAGCATCGATTCCATTGCAGGCATTCTCCACGTCAAGACCTGGTTGATGAACATGCGGGGAGGAAACACCTCCATTTCCGAGGCGATGTCTCCACCGAGCTACGTCCCGGAAGTGACGACACTCGACAAGCTGCTCGATCATTTCAGGGACACGAGCACCCAACTCGCGATCGTCGTGGACGAATACGGCGGAACGGCCGGCATCATCGCGCTGCAGGACATCATCGAACAGCTCGTCGGAAACATCCGGGACACCTCGGCACCCGCGGCCCAACCGGCCAGATCGATCGGCCCCAACCAGTGGATCGTCGACGGCAAGGCGAGTTCATCGGCCTGGATCGACCTCTTCGGCGTCAGTCTCGGGTTCATGCCGGCGAGCACGGTGGGAGGATTGATCACCCAGCTGCTGAACCGCAAGCCGGAGATCGGCGACGTCGCCGTGCTGGCCAATGTCCGGATGGAGATCCAGCACGTCGAGCATGATCAGGTCACGACCGTCCTGCTGACCCTCGACGAACCCGGCGGAAAGGAGCGTCGCTGATGGACATCGCGATCATCCTGTTCCTGCTTCTGATTCTCCTGGGTCTGCTGGGCAGCGCGTTCTACTCCGGCATGGAGACCGGTCTGTACACCATCAACCGCGTTCGACTGACCGTGCAGGCCGGACACGGCAATCCGAACGCCGTCTGGCTGCAGCGTCTGGTGCATCGACCGATCCTGATGCTGACCGTGCTGCTCCTGGGCAACAACATCGCGAACTACGCGAGCAGCTTCGGCATCACCGCGCTGCTCGACCACATCGGCATCTCCCCCATCGGAGCGATCTTCATCAACGCCGCCATTCTGATCCCGCTGCTGTTCATCTTCGGC
This sequence comes from Phycisphaerales bacterium UBA3160, assembly GCA_002364485.1. Taxonomy (GTDB): domain Bacteria; phylum Planctomycetota; class Phycisphaerae; order Phycisphaerales; family SM1A02; genus UBA854. The sequence continues at coordinate 5,973 of DEYK01000026.1, read as the reverse complement.
GAGGTCCTTCCCAAGGAACTCTGGCGAACGCAGACCGACCGATGGTCGTATCGCAGCGCCCCCATCCTCCGGATGACGAGCCGCATCCTGACGGCGGTCGGACTCGTGCCTCTGGTGGCGAGCATCGCCAGGCTGATCGAGAGCGACTCCTCGAAGATGGTCACCTCCTCCAAGACCAGGCTGGCCCAGCTTCTGAAGGAAGGCGTGGGCGCCGGCGTGCTGACCGAATCGCAGACGTCGCTGCTGGATCGGGCCATGGCCATGCAGGATCTCGCGGTCACCGGCGAGATGGTTCCGTGGTCGCGGGTCCGGACGCTCTCGGCGGACCTGGTCGACGAGATGCGGATCGACGTGATGAAGGGACACAACTACACCCGGCTTCCCGTGCTCGAGCACGACGGTTCGGTCATCGGCATCGCATCGGTCCTGGACATCCTCCGAAACCCCGACCGCGCCACTCGCAGCCTGATGACCCCCCCACTGGAAATCCCGGGAACCATGCCCGTTCCGATGGCGCTCGAATCGCTCCGCACCAACGAACAGGCCGTCGCCATCGTCACCGATATCGATGGTTCGCCCCAGGGCATCGTCACCATGAAGGATCTCGTCGAAGTGCTCACCGGCGAACTCGCCGCCTGGTAGTCCCCGACGTTCAGGGCGCTTCGGCCGGAACCAGGGTGACCGTCGACACGGCTTCACCCGGAAGCATGGGAGCCGGCTCACCGTTTCGCCAGGCCTCGTGAAGATCACGGTAGTGCCTCGACAGGTAGTGCCCACTCTGTCCGCCGGGCGTCTGGAGAATCGCCTTCTCCTCGTTGCCGGGACCGACGACCAGACGCGCACTCGCTCCGAAGCGGGGGTGGGCGACCCGGACCGCGGAAGGATGCCCGGACTGGGCGTGCCGCGGAAGATTCAACTCGTCGCCGCCCCATGGCGTCCCGCGCGAGAACGGATGGGTGAACTCGCTTGCGTTCACCACGCCCCAGGGCAGTTCGATTCCTCCCCCATCCTGCTGTTCGGTCTGCAGTTGCCGAACGACGCTCCGGAAGGTCGCCGCGTCGAGGGCATTCCAGTCCTCGAACCGAGACGGAAGGCAGCCCGCGGTTCGCCCCTCGATGATCCGTCGCATCGACGACATGTCCGGCGAGATCGACTGGGCCGCACCCTCGGGCAGCAGCATCAGCAGCACTTCATCGGCAAGCTGGCGATCGACCTGAAGCAGGACGCGGAATCCGATCTGATCCTTGTGCGCGGTTCCGTCCCAGGCCGCGACATGATCGCGAACGCGGCTGACCGCCGGATCGGGATCGTCCGCGGGAATCACCTCGAGCAGTCGCCTGCGAAGGGGTTCCAGATGCGGAACCACGATGTCGAGCTGCATGTCCGCGAGTTCGGCCTCGGTGTACGCATCACCCGACTCGAGCAGCGTCGCGATGCGATCGGCACGCTCGGGACTCGCCCAGTCGCGGCCGAGCTTGCGAGCGACGTCGAGCGAAGCCATTCGATTGTTCGCGCTGTAGATCACGCCCGACGGCGGATCGACGACCATCGGCCGGACGTCTTCGCCCTGCCAGCCGTCCCAGCCGATCCCCTCCGACCAGTAGGTCGGCACCAGACCGTCGAACCCCCTGCGTTCGGGAAACTTCCCCGTGATCGTCCAGCCGATGCGCCCATCGCGATCGCCCACGAGGGCGTTCTGCGGAGGACCGGCCCACGCTGCGAGCGTCCCGAGCGCTTCGGGAGTGGTTCGGGCGCGGGCCACGTCGAACACTCCGAAGTCCAGACCACCCGGCTCGGTCAACGTCCACTTGCGGACATGCGGCACGCTGACACCCTCCACCGAGAACACCGGACCCCAGCGCGTCATCCGGACCGACTCCTCGCGAGGCTCGTCTCCCTTGATGAGGATCGTCTCCTGTTGCCAGATGTACGGCTCGTAGACCCCTTCACCGTCGGCGTCCGTACCCACCCGGTACTGTCCCGGATTCAATGGATCCTCCTCGATGCTGATGAGATCCTGCGTGTCGGCTTCGGCGTTGGTGAAGCCCCACGACACATGCCCGTTGGTTCCGATGGCGACACCCGGCATGCCGGGAAGACTCAAGCCGAACGCCCACCACGCCTGCGACGGTTCGCTGCCGGACGCCGGCCAGGCTGCCGCGGTCCCCTCGGGTGCGTAGAGCCCGACTCGATACCAGGGGCCGGGCGCGGAGATGCCGAGATGCGGATCGTTCGCGAGGATCGCACCGCCATGGGCCGTGCGGTCACCCGAGACCACCCAGGCGTTCGAACCGGGGATCAGCGGGAGTTGGACCGAAGGCCCGCTGCCGACTGCTCCCTGAATCGACGTGTCGTCGCACGCCGGAATCGGCGGAAGCTCGACCGGACCCTCGGGCTGCATCGTGTGGTCGTCTTCATGGACATCCGTGAAGAGGAACTCCATCAGTTCGCGTGAACCGTACCGGAGGACGTATTCGCGATGCTGCTCTCTTCGAATCGAGGAGCCGTTCAGCTGATCGCCCATCGCCAGCATCACCAGAACGCTGTCGGCCGGTGACCAGGGCTGCGGCCGGGTCGCGAGCTGCAGGTATTCGGGGGGAGCGGACCCGAGATCGGCAAGGCCCGCATTCACACCCGAGGCGTAGGATTCGAGCGCGGCGAGCTGATCCTCGGGAAGTTCGGTCAGCACGCGCTCGGCGACGCGACGCAGCAGAAAGGGACGCTGCGCGGCATCGACCGGGCTCATCGGCGGACCGTACAACGCGGCGATCTCCCCCGCCGCGTACCGGCGCATCAGATCCATCTGGAAGAAGCGGTCCTGACCGTGCATGAATCCCTGTCCCTGGTAGATCGCGTCCATCGTGCCGGACGCGATCCAGGGAACACCTTCCTCGTCGATGCGGATGATCACCTCTTCGGCGGACAGTCCGGCGACGGACACCGTCCGATCTCCGATGGGCGGGACCGACTGGCTCGGCGACTGGGCGAGAACGGCGTTCAGTGACAACAGTGCTGCGGAAATCATGGTCGGTCCTTCTGTTCCACCTCGGTTGCGAGGTCGAGGATCTCGAGTTCGGCGGTGACGCGATCGCGCCACGAGTTCAGACTGGCCCGGGCGACCACATCGACCCGCATGCCGTTGGCAAGCGTTTCGGCGCGATCCCCCTGCTTCCACCAGACGGCACGCACCGTCCGGGAATCATGTTCGGACGACAGGCGGAGCGACAGATGCGCGTTCGAACGTCCCATCGGCTTGATCTCGGTGATCCGCAGATCGGTCAGCCGCAGCCTGGGCTTGGCGTTCCCTCGGCCGAACGGCGCCATTCGCTCGAGGTCCTTGACCTGACCGGATTCGATCTCGGACAGTGTCGCATCGGCATCGACCACCAGCCAGGGCACGAGATCCTCACGGGTGATCGCCGCGTTTGCATGCCGCGTCATCGCATCGACGAAGTCGTTCATCTCCGACGCATCCAGCGATAGACCCGCAGCCGCCGCATGGCCTCCGAAGCCGACGAGGTGGTCGCGGCACGAGGTCAGCGCCTCGTGGATCGAGTACCCGTCGATCGAACGAGCCGAACCACGGCAGATCCCATCGATCTCCTGCATCAGGACCGCGGGACGACCGAAGCGATCGACCAGACGCGAGCAGACGATGCCGAGCACGCCGGCATGCCAATCGGGATGCGACAGCACGATGATTCGGCGATCGGGACGGGTCATCCCCGCGGCCTCGGCCATCTCGACGGCCTGCTCGACCATGTCGCGTTCGGTGCGCTGCCGCTCGTCGTTGAGTGAACACAGCTGCCCCGCGATGTCGTTCGCCTCGTCGCCGGTCGCTTCCGTCAGCAGACGGACCGCATCGGATGCATGGCCCATCCGCCCCGCGGCATTGATCCGCGGGGCGAGCCGGAAGCCGACCGCATCGGTGTTGACATCCTCCTTGGCAAGACCACTCGACTCGATCAGGGCCTGAAGTCCGGGCAGATTGGTGCTTCTGATGCGGCGAAGACCGAGACCGGCAAGCGTGCGGTTCTCTCCCGTCAGGGGCATCACATCGGCGATGGTGCCGAGCGAGACCAGCGAGAGTGCGTCGGTCAGAGCGTGCTGCAGCGCGGAACTGACCCGCTCCGATCCGCACCAGTTCCTGGCGAAGCGGCATGCGAGCTTGAATGCGACGCCGGCTCCGCAGAGTTCACGATTCGGATAGTCGCTGCCGGGAACACCCGGGTGGACGATCGAATGGGCCGCCGGCAGCAGCACTTCTCCGTCGTCGTCGGTCGCCGGCGTGTGGTGATCGGTGATGATGAGATCGACACCGAGCTCGCGGGCCAGATCGGCCTCCTCGATCGCGGTGATGCCGCAATCGACCGAGATCACCAGCGTGACGCCGTCGGCGGCGAGTGCCCGCATGGACTCGGGATTCAATCCGTATCCCTCGTCGAGTCGATGGGGCACATAGGAGCGGATGTCGGCATCCGGCGCGACCGTTCGCACCACGTGCCACAGAATCGAGGTCGCGGTGATGCCGTCGACGTCGTAGTCGCCGTAGATCGCGATCGATTCCCCCGCCCGGATCCCCTCGACCAGCCGATCGGCGGCGGTGTCGACCCCCGGAAGCCGGCCCGGGTCGTGGGTGGACGCCATGTTCAGCTGCAGGAAGGACTCGATCTCGCCCGGATCGAGGAGGCCCCGGACCGCCATGATCCTCGTCAACAGCGAATCGCCGGAGGGGTGCCGGTGTCCGTCGGCCAGTTTCCATCGTCGGGTGAGACCTTGCATCCCCACAGCCTAGGCACCCCGCCGCCTACGTGCCAGAGGCCTCCCCCGGGCCCGGGGTTGCCCCACTCACAAAGCAACGCCATACTGGTTGGCTTCCGGACATCAGGTCGTCCGGTTCCGCACTCGACAGGACCCTGGTGAGCATCATGGAAGCAAAACTGAAGTCCATTCTCCTCTTCGGCCAGCCCGGAGTCGGCAAAGGCACCCAGGGCACGATCGTCGGCCGAGTCCCCGGATTCTGCCACCTCGCCACCGGCGACATGTTCCGCGGCCTCGATCGCGATTCCGAACTCGGTCGCGAGTTCCTCAAATACTCGACGCAGGGACTGCTGGTCCCGGACGAGCTGACCTGCCGTCTCTGGCGCCAGTATGTCCAGGGCCTCATCGACACCAACAAGTATCTTCCCGGCAGCGATGCCCTGCTGCTCGACGGCATCCCCCGAAGTCCCGCCCAGGCGAAGACCCTCGACGACCACATCGAGGTCCTGGCCATCGTGCACCTCGTGTGCGCGGACGAGGAGGAACTCATCCAGAGGATGAAGCGCCGGGCCGATATCCAGAACCGCCCCGACGATGCCGACGAGACCGTCATCCGGCGACGCTTCGAGGTCTTCCATTCCGAGACGGCCGCGGTCCTCGATCACTACGACCCGAAGCTGATCCACACCGTGACCGCCACCGGCTCTCCCGGGAAGATCCTCCTGAACATCCTCAATGCGGTCATTCCATCCATGGAAGGCCACTTCGGGAACCCGCTGGGCTGATCACACCCCGAATGCCGCCTTGTCCGTGGACCTTCATCCAACCGCGGGTACAATGGGTCGGTTCATTGACAACTGGGGCCGAATGGTTTCGACCGGGCAGGGAAGGCCTGTCGTTGCATGTCGTGGAGCATCCAGGCCACGTAAAAAGGATGCACACTTTTATCTGCCAACACGCAGTACGCACTCGCGGCCTGATATAGGTCCGCGACGGGTCGCGCTCGACGCCCGATAGGGCGCGCCCCGCTGACATCGGGCTGGTTCCAAGGCGCTGACACTCCTCCTTGGAATGAGAAAACTGTCTGTCATGGCTTCTTCACGTGGTGGGTCACCGAGCGGTGATGAGGCCGAGATTCAACTGGTGACTATGCATGTAGACGCGGCTTGCTGACTGTTTCGGCACGGGGGTTCGAATCCCCCCGGCTCCACT
>DEYK01000013.1:53472-63519 GCA_002364485.1 Phycisphaerales bacterium UBA3160 | reverse complement strand
GGTCGCGAAGAAGACGGCCAAGAAGAAGGTCGCGAAGAAGGCGGCCAAGAAGAAGGTCGCAAAGAAGACGACCAAGAAGAAGGTCGCGAAGAAGACGGCCAAGAAGAAGGTCAAGAAGAAGGCCAAGAAGCGACGGTGAATCTCGTTCGACTGTCGATTCTGTTTCTTTCGGTGTTCCTGTCGCAGGCGACGGGCTTCGCCACTGAATCATCCGATGCGCCGGTGTACCGGGTCGATTCCAATCTGATCCGACTGACCTTCTCCGAGATGTTGATGATCGGATACGTGGATCGGCCTTCAGAGGCGAAGTCAAACACCACGCAGCGAAATCAGAATCGAAGCGCCCGCCACTACATCCTCGCAAGGGAATCGTCTCTTGCGGGCAAGAACGCCGAAGCGGAGCGTCTGTACCGGATCGCCACGTCCATCGATCCCGAAAATCTCGCCGCCTGGGAGGAGTTGGGAGATCTCTGCTTCGAGCAGGGACGTCAACGCGAGGCGGCCGATGCATGGAACGCCGCCCTCGAGCAGCAGGATGATGCCGATCTGCTTCTCAAGTGCGGCCTGCTCGAATACGAACTTGAGCTCCTGAAGCGTGCGTCCGAACATCTCATGAGGCGTCGACTCCTGCTCGACGACGATCTTCCCGTCAATCACGAGACCATCCTGCAGAACGCGGCGATGAGCGAGGCGCTGAAGAGGCTCGGAAACCGTGGATTGGTGAAGGCGGTCCGCCTCGAAATCGAAAGTCTGCTCGTCCAGCTGGCCCTCAGGTCGTCCAGCGATGTCGGCAACGGCAAATCCTGGATGCGTCTCGTGCAGAATCTGACTGCGATCGGCGACATTCGAAGTGCCCGTGATGCGGCTCGCCTGCGACTCGAGCACGGTTCGCTCGAAGGAGAGTACGGGCCCTGGATCTCCTCCAACATGAAGACGCGTTTCATCCTCCTGGATGCGCTGATGGGCGGGTCCGGAGAAGAGGTCATACAACTCATCGAGATGCTCGACGAGAAGGAGTGTCTGCGTGGGCTGCCTCCCGACTGGCGCAAGGATGCCACCCTCACCTCGGTGTTGTACGAGGCTGCGGTCGACTACGCGACCGTGGGAAACCAGCCCGGAGCAAACCTGCTCTTCGCGGAAGTTCTGATTCACGACCCGGATCATCTGCTGGCCCGCAACAATCTCGGATATGCGGCCATGGAATCCGGCATGATCAATCGGCCGCTGGTGGAGATGCTCGAGGCGGCGCTGGTCGATGCAAGGGCGTCGGAATCGGAAGCCCTGTTCCAGATCCTGGATACGGTCGGCTGGCTTCGCTACATGCAGGGGCACTACGAGAGCGACGACTATGCGGTCGGTGCCATCGAGTTTCTCGAGGAGGCGGCTTCCAGTTCGACCGGTGAGCCGGATCCCGTCATTCTCGATCACCTCGGTGATGCACTCTGGATGGCAAATCGTCGCGATGAGGCGGTCGATGCGTGGATGGCGGCGCTTCGTCGGCTCAATGAGCCCGAGTTCAAGCAGATCACGATGCGGGACATGGGCATGCTTCAGGGCATGATCTGGCAATTTCGTGTCGTTGATTCACGTGATTTGTATGATCGCGAGTACGGTGCCGTTCTGGCCTCGCTCGTCGAAAAGCTCTCGGCGGTCGAGCAGGGGGCTCCGCCAGAAGTCGCCGAACGAATCATGTTCATCAAGTGAGCATTCAGAAGGGTTTGAGAACGCATGGCCGGACACAGCAAATGGGCGAACATCAAGCATCGGAAGGCTCGTCAGGATGCCGTCAAGGGCCGGGCGTGGTCGAAGTGCAGCCGGGCCATCATGGCGGCGGTCAAGCAGGCCGGTCCCGATCCGGACATGAACCTCAAGCTTCGATACGCCATCGAGGACGCCAAGAGCGTCAACATGGCGAAGGATACGATTGAGAAGGCCATCAAGAAGGCGAGCGGGGAAGGCAGCAACGGAGCCAGCTACGAGGAGATCCGGTACGAGGGATACGGGCCCGGAGGCGTTGCGGTGATCGTGGACTGCCTGACCGACAACGTACAACGTACCGCTCCGGATCTCCGCCGCGCCTTCGAGAAGCACGGCGGCAATCTCGCGAAGCAGGGGGCCGTCTCATTCGGTTTCCAGACCAGGACCGTGGTCATCGTCGACGGGACCGGTGTCGAGGAGGATCAACTGATGGAGATCGCGATGGAGGCCGGTGCCGACGACATCACGTCCGAGGGCGGGATGTGGGAGGTGACCGGCCAACCGGGAGACTTCATCGCCCTCAAGGAGGCGATCGAAGCCGCCGGGATCAAGCCCACGTCCGCCGAAGTCACGATGATCCCCGACACGATGGTCGACTGCAGCGTCGAAGCGGGAAAGAAGGTTCTTCGGATGCTCGACGCCATCGAAGAGAGCGATGACGTGCAGAAGGTCTACACCAATGCCGACATTCCCGAAGGGTCGATGGAGGAGTGAGTTCCGACCTCGCTTGCAGCACGATCGTATTCCAGGGCCGTGTCCAACGCGTGGGATTCCGGGCCACGGTGGCACAGTTGGCCGACTCCCATCCCTCCGTGACCGGATGGGTGCGAAACGAGCCGGATGGAACCGTCCGGTGCGTCGTCGAGGGGCCCCGCGCCGCGCTCGATGCATTCGTCGATTCGATCCTTCATCGAATGAAGGACAACATCGCGTCCCACAACCGCTGCGAGTCGCCGGCCACGGGTGCGTTCACGGATTTCCGCATCTCCACCTGATCGTCTTCCCGTCGCACTCGGCTAGGATGTGGTCATGATCATCAGATTCTCAGTCCTGCTTGCGGCGACGCTTGCTCTCGGAGCATGTGGTGTCGAAGCCGATTTCTCGGAGCACCAGACCTACCAGGTCTGGCGTGCCCTTCAGGCCGCGGCGGAACATCCCGACTACGACCATCAGGACTACACCAAGCGATGGACGGTGATGGAGAACATCGTCCACGTGGACGAAGCCGATCGGCGCATCGACATCGAGCGGCGACTCGAGCGGGTGCTGAGGCGTCCAAGAACCCAGTCCCTGCATCAGAACGAGACATGGCACTTCCAGGTCCATCTGCTGCCCGGACCGGAGAACCGTGTTCGGTTCAAGAACATGGCCCCCGCCGTACCGACGCATTCGCAGTTCGAAGGCGAACGGTATTTCGCGGAGGTTCGTCGGCTGCTTTCCGGCCTGCCGCCTTCCCAATCGCTGCAGGAGTCGGCGCAGGACTCGGATGCGGATGCGGACCAGATCCCCTGATCGGATGGATGAACCAGAAGCTGAAAGGATCGTGGGGGCGGTTCCTTTATGTTGATCGTAGTTTGCATCATGTTGGCGGCCGGACTCCTGTTCTGGATCATCCAGTCGGTTCTGCTTCTGTTGACGCTGCGGGTCCTTCCGACTCTTCGGGGCGGCGTACGCCCGTGCCGTGATGACGATGCCCTGGTATCCGTGATCATTCCCGCCCGGGACGAGCAGACGGTGGTGGAGGCAGCGGTTCGCAGTCGGTTGGCCGATCACGACCCGCGCATCGAATACATCGCGATCAACGACCGATCGAACGATTCCACCGGATTGATCCTCGATCATCTGGCCGCTTCGGATGACCGGTTGCACGTCGAGCATGTCTCAGAACTGCCTCAGCAGTGGCTGGGAAAGGTGAACGCGATGCAGGTCGGGCTCGAGCGTGCCCGCGGCGAGTGGCTGCTGCTGAGCGATGCGGATGTGTTCGTGGAGCCGGGCACGGTTCGGGAAGCGGTCGATCTCGCCGACTCGCTCGGTGTGGTGCATCTCGCGGCCATTCCCTCGATTCGGAGCCGCAGTCTCGGCCTGCAGTTCTGCCTGGCACCCCTCCAGCGTGTGCTGATCATGCTCGTTCGACTGTGGTCCGTGCAGGATCCCCACTCGGATGCCGCGATGGGGGTCGGCGCATTCAACCTCGTCCGTCGGGATGCGTTCGAAGCAGCCGGAGGCTTCGAGGCGCTGCGCCTTGAAGTCATCGACGACGTCGGCGTCGCGGTGCTGATCAAGGAGCACGGTGGCGCCACCACCGCCGCCTTCGCGGCACCGTGCCTGCATCTCTCGTGGTACGAATGCTTCGGGGACTTCATCTCGGGCATCGAGCGAGGTACGGCGAAGTTTCCGACCTGGTGTCCCCGATGGGTCATGGCCGGCTTCGTGCTGCTGCTCGCGGTGCTGGATCTCTCCCCATTCATCGCCTTGGCGGCGTGGGGACTTTCGGACGTGGTCGGATGGATCGGACTGGCTGCTTCCTCCTGGGTGCTCCTGCTGTCGGTGCTCGTCTCGACGCGATTCGGCACCAGCCGTCTCTTCGCGCTCGCGGCCCCTCTCAATACGATCCTGCTCGCACTGGTGGGTCTTCGGATCGTCTTCGGTGGCGCACGCGATGGACGAATCACCTGGCGTGGAAACGAGTACGACGTCGCCGATCTTCGTCGGGGTGAGCGTGTCCGCTTCTCGCGTGAAGGATCCGACAATGCAACAGGGGAGAGCCCTTGATGGGACTCTCCCCCGTGAATGAACGAAGATGAACCGGAATCGGGTCAGCCTGCCTCGGCCCGAGGATGCGCCTGGTCGTACGCATCACGCATGCGCTGCGTCGAGAGGTGCGTGTAGACCTGGGTCGTCGACAGCGATTGATGCCCGAGCAGTTCCTGTACGGCCCGCAGATCCGCACCGTTGTCGAGCAGATGCGTCGCGAAACTGTGTCGGAGCGTGTGCGGACTGATCTCGGGATCGAGACCGACGATGTCGAGGTACTTGCTCACCTTGCGTCGCACGGAACGTGTGGAGATCCTCGTGCTCTGCTTGTTGATGAACATCGGCGAATCGCCGGCGAGCGACTCCTCGGACTGATTGCGCCGCATGGCGAGGTAGTGGGTGATCGCGGTCATGGCGTGCGAGCCCAGGGGAACGATGCGTTCCTTGCGTCCCTTGCCCCGGACCACGAGGGCCTGTCCGGCCTCGTCGATGTCGCCCAGATCGATGCCGACCAGTTCGCTGACGCGAATGCCGGTCGAATACAGGGTCTCGAGCATCGCCCGGTCGCGTGATCCAAGCGTGGTTCCGGTATCGGGGGCCGAGAGGAGCTTCTCGACATCCTCGACGCTGATGGCCTTGGGAAGGCGCTTGGCCTGCTTCGGTGTCCTGATCAGGACCATCGGATTGCTGCTGATCGAGCCGCGCTGCTCGAGCCACTTGTGGAACGATCGCAGGGTCGCGATCTTTCTCGCCATCGTGGCTGCGGAGTAGTTGGATTCGCTGAGGTGTGCGAGAAATCCGCGGATACGGGTGACGTCGGCTTCGATCATGAAGGTCGTCAGTGTCGGGGGGCCGACCGTGGCGACGACGTCGGAGTGGTTGCCGCCGGAAACCCTGTTCCATGCCTCGCCCTCCTGGGCGAGATCGACGGTCAGCGAGTGCTCGTCGGTGAGATACTCGACGTACTGCCGGAGGTCGACGCCGTAGCATCGTGCCGTGTATGGACTGAAGTGCCGTTCGTCGAGCAGGTATTCGAGAAACCCGGCGATGATCGGCAGGATGTTGTCTTTACTGGTCATGTGGTTCATCCTCGATTGGATCTGTTTGGTTCGTTCATTCGGGTGTGTCTGGGGTCGGCGGCAATGTGTTGGCGATCTGGTGCCTGACCATGGCGGCGTCGAACCAGTCGAAGTCGACCTGGTCGTCCGCAGCCATGTCCGAGACGGTGGAGACGAGCATCTCCTCGTCACCGCTGTCCCAGCGGAGTTGCCAACTGTGCTCCCCCTTCTTCAGCACCATTCGGTGCCGGGTCCGGTCTCTGCTGTGACTTGCACTGGTTCCTGAATCGATGTCGGCCATCCTTGGTCCTCACTGAAGCGGAGGTTCCGAGAAAGACCCCCGTTTCAAGGTTCTGGTGCCGCAGAGAGTCGTGAATGCTCGTTTCCGAGCAGATTTTCCACGAGTCGATGTGCGACGAACTGCGTGTACAGATCCATGTCAACCAGATAGAGATCCGAGCCATATGCTGAATCGAGCCGTGTGCGGCCTTGGGTGAACGAGTTCAGGGACATCAGAGTCCGGTGATTCGATGCATCCCAGATCCCCGCGGCCTGGGCGATCGGTACGGCGGTGGGGCTGGAAACGATCTCACCGGTCGCCCGGCGGGTCGAATCGAGATCGAAGGACCCGTTCTGCGGCATCATCGAACTCGTGAAGAGCTGGACCGCCAGGCCCAGCTTGGGCGGCTGGTAGGGATCCCAGGCCGTGATGGTTCCGATGAGAAGGCCATCGACGCCGAGGATCACGATGAGGCGTTGAGCTTCCTGCGGTGTCGTCACTGCATTCAGCCCGAGTTGACGCATGGCCAGAAGGACGCGGTTGACGGGAACCGTGTTCACCCCGTCGACCTGTTGGAGCTGCTCGGAGAGCAGATCCGTGATGGCCATTCGATCGATCGCCGTCGTGCCCGATTCGTTCGCCAGCGGCGCGACTGCCCACAGTTGTGGGCTGTCATAGGGTGTCAGCAGGGTCGAGGGTCGTTCGAGACTTCCCTGTTGCCGTTGCAGGCATCCAAAGCCGATGGAGAGCACGAGCAGAGCGGCCAGGCCCACGATGTGTGTACGGCCCGATCGATGCTCGTTCGGTTGCATGGTCTGTGCACTTGTCATGGCGTCCTGCCCGTGATCATGCGGACTCCGCCGCACGACAAAGCCCGGGCACCTCCGTGTGGAGGATGCCCGGAAGGTTCATCAAGGATCGTCCGGAGCCGCATCCGCGACCCTGGGCGAGCTGTTCAGTGTGTTCGTTCCGCCGTCGACGGCGACCGACCAGATGTTGGCGTTGCCGCTCCGCGAGGAGACGAAGTAGAGCCGTCCGTCGGAGGACCAGGTCGGAAGATATTCGTCTCCGGCGTCCATCGTCATGTGTTGCAGATTGGTTCCATCCCGAAGAACGCTCCATACGTCCAACGCATCGGCCTCGGGGACATTCCGATCGATGGTGACGGTGGCGAAGGCCAGCGAGCGGCCATCGGGCGACCAACTCGGATTGATCGCCGCGGCGTTGGAAGCGGACACGATCTCCGTCGGTCTGCCGGGTTGACCGTCGACCAGTTCGATCGTCCAGATGCTGTAGAGCCTGCTGCCGCGTTGACGAGCCCGCTGGAAGGCGATCACCGCTTCGGCGGGATCCGGAGACCATTCCGGCATGGTGCCGTATTCGATGAACATCGTTCGGCCGGGTTGCTGCAGATCGATCGCCCACAGCTCGTTCCGGTTCGACGTGGTGTTGGTCCTTGACCAGACGAGCATTCGTCCGTCCGGCGACCACGACGGATGGTATTCATCCTCGAGATCGTTCGTGATCCGGGTCGGGGGTCCGCCGGCGAGATCGATGACGTAGATGTCGTACTGGCCGCTGCGATTGGATGCGAACGCGATCCGCCTGCCGTCGGGCGAGAACGTCGGCATCACATCCTCGGCGGTGTCGGTGGTGATTCGGGTGACGGTTGTTCCGTCCACCGGTCGAACGTAGATGTCGTGGGTGGGGCCGTGCTGATCCGATGCGAAGGCCAGCGTCCGCCCACGGCGGTCGATGCATGGATCGGTGCAGTTGCCGTCCAGTACGAAGCTCACCTGTTCGAGGCCGCCCTGGGAGGAGGGGGTGGGTCCTGTTTCGGCGGTTGAGGGTCCGTAGAGGCTCATTTGCCTCATCGAATCCGGTTGGTCGGCTGCTGAGGTGCCGGAACCGGATGATGCACAGCCGGCCAGCAGCAGGGCTGCTGGGAGTACTCCAAGGCACTTCAGCGTGCAGAATCCCATCAAGGGTCAATCTCCGGGGCGTGTCCTCGGCTCCGCCAGAGGAATCGCAAGTACTTGTAAATGAACGACTTCCAGTCGCCCGCATGCAGATCGACCCAGTGGTCTGCCATACCCTTTATCGGACGAGTCGGTGGGTTTGCTTGAGGTCACCGGAAGGGGGGCTGAATCCTCTGTGGGCCGAGATTCCCGTGATCCTGGATGTGAGGTGGGTGTGGAGGAACTGTGGGAATGGTTTGGATGTCGTTTCGGGGTGATAAACCCTGTGATTGGCCCGGGAAGCGGTACAATCGTCCATTCGAGATCGCGTAGCTCAGTTGGTAGAGCAACCGCCTTTTAAGCGGTAGGTCCTGGGTTCGAGCCCCAGCGCGATCAGTCGCAAAGCCGCCTCGTCAGGGAAGGGAGAAGGTCGGCCAGCCATGCTTGTTGTACTTCATGCCAACTGGCACAACGGTTCCGTGCATCTGTGGGGGGAATCCGCCGAACGATTCGTGCTGATCCCCGTTCACGAAGGAACCGGTGCCTCCGCACCGCAGGATGGTGGAACCGCAGTCGTCGATCAGACGCTCGTTCAGAGCCGTGAGCACGTCTATGCACTGAGCGTGGATGAACTTCGCGGGGTGCTGGAGGATGCATGTGGATTGGATGCCGCACGGTTCGATGGTGGGGATTCGATCCGGCTGCGTCTGCCGAGGGATCTGCTCGGCCCATGGCCGAGTGATCGACTCGGCAGTGTGGTCGGTGGTGTCGAGCACCAGCAGGATGCATGGCTGGGTGAGTTCGATGTTCCGACCATGCGTGTTTCCGGCGAAGACCTTGTCGGCAGCGTGTTGGAGATCGATCGCGCCATCCGCAGGGCCAACCTGCAGTACGGTCAGTCGATCCAGTACATCGGTTCGACGGCGCGGTTCGTGCTCGAGCTGCTGTCCGACCAGCGTTTCATCCCATCCCTCCGTACCGACAACGACGGCTGCCTGACTGCTTCCTGGAAGCCGTGGATGCTCGACGAGGAGACGGGAAGTCACGTCGTCGGATTGATCCGCGGCATGCCGCCGGTGCTGCGAGGCGTGGTCGATGCAGAGGAGGACCCCCAATTCCTCTTCGAGGAGATGGCGGGGGCGATGACGGAAGGCCTGATCCGTCGCACGCTCATCGAAGACGACTTCATCGATTCGCTCGAGGACTGGGACGACAGCGATCCGCACGTCGCATGGCTGCGGGGACTGCTGCACAAGACCGACGGAATCGGAATCGCCGGAGACCAGGGGCACCAGCTCTTTCTCGATGCCCGCAGGTGGATCGGTCGACTGGACGAGGTCGACCGCGACCGTGTCCTGCGCGGATGCCTCATCCTGGAATCGCCGGAGGACGGTGCCGCCGGTTCATCGCCGATCTGGCGCATTCGAATTGCTCTGGAGACCTGCGATCATGCCTCCGAACTTCTCGAAGCGGACGACATCTGGCAGCAGACGTCCGAAGTGCAGCGACTGTGCGGCGATCCGGATCTGGACGCCAGGGAACTGCTCATCGGTGAACTCGGCCGTGCCGCGAGGCTGTATCCCCCGCTCGAACCGCTGCTGAACGAGGCCACTCCGTGCGGCATCGAGATGAGCACGGCCGAAGCCTGTCGGTTCCTCGAGGAGTACCGGCCGTTGCTCGAGGAATCGGGGTTCGGGATCATCGTTCCCAACTGGTGGGGGGTCGACGACCATCTGGTGGGAATGCGTCTCCAGATCGATTCGCCCGACGAGTCGGAACTCGATCCCGACATGGAGCGTTCGCTCCTCGGGCTGCAGAGTCTCATCAACTATCGATGGCAGATCACCGCGGGGCAGACGTCGCTGAGCATCAAGGAACTCGAGGCGCTCGCCAAGCAGAACTCGTCGATCGTGTGGCTGCATGATCGCTGGGTGCAGATCGACCCCAAGCAGGTCCGGACCGCACTCGATTTCTTCTCGAGCCAGGACGGCGACGCGATGTCGCTGGCCGAGGCCGTCCGGTTGGCGTCCGGCCAGTCGGATCAAGACACCGGGCTTCCCATCTGGGGCGTCGACGCCAACGGGTGGGTCGGACAGTTGTTCGACGAGCCGGATCACGAAAGCACCTCGATCACCATGGTCGATCAGCCCGAGAAGTTCGCAGGAACCCTGCGTCCGTATCAGCTTTCGGGAGTCAGTTGGCTGAGCTTCCTGGATCGCTTCGGCCTCGGGGCCTGCCT
>DEYK01000013.1:0-53136 GCA_002364485.1 Phycisphaerales bacterium UBA3160 | reverse complement strand
GACGACATGGGACTGGGCAAGACGGTGCAGTTGATCGCGCTGCTCCAGCACGAGCGTCGCAACGGAGCCAAGCTGGCTCCGAGCCTTCTGGTGGTGCCGACATCCGTCATGCACAACTGGGCAAGGGAACTCGAGCGATTCGCTCCCGAGCTGGGTGTGGTCATCCAGCACGGTCCGACCCGACCTCTGGGTGAGGAGTTCGCGGAGGCGATCAAGGGCATCGATGTGGTGATCACCACCTACGCACTCGTCGTTCGCGATCTGGAGAGCTTCAATCCGATCGACTGGCATCGGGTGGTGCTCGACGAGGCCCAGTACATCAAGAATCCTCCCACCAAGCAGACGGCGGCCATCCGTGGCCTGAAGGCGGCCCGGCGGATCGCCCTGACCGGTACTCCGGTCGAGAATCGTCTGACCGAACTGTGGTCGATCATGGAGTTCTGCAATCCGGGATACCTCGGGGAGGCCTCCGACTTCCGCAAGCGGTTCGCGCGGCCGATCGAACGGCATCGCGACAGCAAGCAGGCGGACCATCTTCGCAGGCTCGTGCAGCCCTTCATCCTGCGTCGTCTGAAGACCGACCGCAACGTCATCTCGGATCTGCCCGGTTGCGTGGAGACCAAGGAATACGCCACGTTGACGACGGAGCAGTGCGAACAGTACGAGCGGGTCGTCAAGCAGATGATGGACGACGTCGATCGCAGCAGCGGCATCCAGCGTCGTGGTCTGATCCTGTCGCTGCTCGGTCAGCTGAAGCAGATCTGCAACCATCCGGCCCAGATGAGCGGGCAGGACGAGTTGAATCGCATCGTCTCCCCCGACGGCACGGATCTTCGCCAGCTTTCCAGCAGATCAGGAAAGGCCAGGCGGCTCATGTCCCTTCTCGAGGAGGTGCTCGCCACCGGTGAGCGGGCGCTGGTCTTCACCCAGTACAGGAGAATGGGTCGTTTGCTGTCGGGAATGATCGAACACGATCTCGGTTGCGGGACGATGTTCCTCCATGGAGGCACGCCGGTCCCTCGCCGTCAGAAGATGATCGATCGATTCCAGTCCGAGGACGGAACGGCGCCGGTCTTCGTCCTGTCGCTCAAGGCGGGTGGACTCGGTCTCAACCTCACCGCCGCCAACCATGTGTTCCACTACGACCGATGGTGGAATCCCGCGGTCGAACGACAGGCGACCGACCGTGCGTACCGCATCGGGCAGGAGCGGACCGTGCATGTGCACAAGTTCGTCTGCCAGGGGACGCTCGAGGAACGCATCGATCAGATGATCGAGGACAAGACGGCCCTCGCGGAACACATCATCGGCGCCGGCGACGCATGGCTGACCGAGATGTCCACGACGCAACTGCGTGAAGTGCTCCAGTTGAATCCCTCCGCGATGGAGCTCGAGTCATGACGCGCATGGACCGCAAATCCGTCGATTCCGCATCCCGTGCCCCGCGACGTGCCGGTCGGGGTGGAAAGCTCAAGCTTGCCCCGGACCAGCTTCAGGAACATTCGCTCGCAGGCCCCTGGCTCGACGCGATGTCGCATCATCTCGGTGCCGATGCGATGGAGTGGGGCCTCGAGACTGCGCAGGCGGGACGCGTGCGCACCGTGGAACTCGCACCCGGTTCCGTTTCGGCCAGCGTGAGCGAGGAAGGGGAGAGCGGTCGTCGCGTGACGCTGAGCGTTCCCATGCTGGATGACGAGAGTTGGGGCAAGGCCGTCGAAGCCATGGCGAGCGAAGCCGTCTACACGGCGAGGTTCATGGAAGGCGAGTGCCCTCCCAATCTCCTTCAGCTCTTCCTGTCCTGCAACGTCGATCTCGTGCCCGGATGCGACGAGGTCGTCGGGATCCGGACGAGTGCTCCCAGCGGCAGCGCACGACGTCGTGCCGCCGCAGTGGCATGGTTGACGGCGGAACGACTCGTCATCGAGCCGCTGGTGATTCTCCAACTGCGCGGACAGACCGTCGAGCAGGTCGTCCATCGCATCCGACAGCGTCGTTCGATACGCCTGAGCGAGGGCGCACTCGCTCACCCTCCCTTGAATCTGCAGAGCGAACTCGAATCCCCCTCGCCTCTGGCGGAGTCGATCGACAACTACTGGCGGAATCCGATGCTGGATCAGGTGATGCCGCATCAGCCCGCCCAGCACATTCCGCACGCGCTGCTTCGGCGCCTCGGATCGACGCCGATGGAAGGCAAGTTTCCGCTCGCCGGACTGCTCGCCACCATCTACGACCAGGTCGGCGATACTTCACGCCACTTCCTCGAAGGCGAGCAGGACTGAGCCGTTGCCCCCGGGGGTCGGTTTGTGCGGTCTGTACGGCCTGAGCAGTCGAATGCAGCGGTTTCACGCCGGTGGCGACTTCATGCCGCCGTCGGGATGTCCGATAGGCACTCTGTCACCCATCGCCACAGAGGAGCCGGCATGACCAGCAACCAACGACCAAGCCAGTCGATTCGCTCGACGATCAGGGATCTGGAACAGCAGATCCGTCAGGCCCGCTCCCGCCGTCTCGGCGAGGTGCAGCCGGTCCCGGCGACCCCCTCGTGGGCGTCTTCTCCGGGCAGCGAACAGGACACGGGCACGCCGCGCATCAAGGCGCAGCGGAAGACCCCGACGCATTTCAGCGACAACTGGAACCGCAAGGCGGGGTGATCCCCCGCGTTCCGGTCAGTTGACGTGCTTGAGGCCTCGACGCTGATCCCGCAGACGACGGCTCTTGCCGACACGTTCGCGGAGGAAGTACAGCTTCGAGCGACGTGCGTCGCCGCGCCGTACGACATCGATCTTCGCGATTCGAGGCGAGTGCAGCGGGAAGATCCGCTCCACACCCTCGTTGGCGACGATGCGCCGCACCGTGATGGTGCGATTGATTCCGCGACCCTTCTGGGCGATGAGCACGCCCTGATACACCTGGACGCGTTCCTTCTCACCTTCGATGATCCGAACGTGGACGTCGAGGGTGTCGCCGACGCTGAAGACCGGGTACTGGTCATCGCTCTTGAGCTGGTCGCTGGTCACGGATTCGATTGTCTCTTGCCTGTTCATGTCAGTTCTCCGGGGCCTGTGCCCCAATATGCATTCGTCCTCGACGGGACCACCATCACTCGGAAGGGGTCAGCAGGTCGGGACGTCGGGTACGTGTACGTTCCTTCATTTGCGAGAAGCGCCAGTCGGCGACGGCCTTGTGGTCGCCGCTGAGCAGTACTTCGGGCACGGTCCGATCCCGCCAGGTGCGGGGTCGTGTGTAGTGAGGTGAATCGAGCAGTCGGCCGGGAACCTCGTCGCGAAGACCGAAGGAGTCCTCGCGGGCGGAGTCCTCGTGGCCGAGCACGCCTTCCTGGAGTCGAGTGACCGCGTCGATGAGCACCATGGAGGGCAGTTCGCCTCCGGTGAGCACGAAGTCTCCGATGCTGATCTCCAGAGGAGCCAGTTCTTCGACCACGCGTTCGTCGATGCCTTCGTAGTGTCCTGCGATCAGAAGCAGTCGTTCCTCGCCGGCGAGTTCCTCGACCAGAGGCTGGTCGAGGCGTCGGCCCTGAGGAGTGAGCACGATGCGCCGTGCAGTGGCGGTATCGCGAGCTTCGACGTCCTTGACGGCGTCCCAGAGCGGTTGGCACATCATGACCATGCCGGGACCGCCGCCGAAGGGGCGGTCGTCGACCTTGTCGTGCTTGTTGTCGGCCCAATCCCGGATGTCATGGACGTGACAGGCGACGCGTCCGCTTTCGGCGGCGCGGGCCTGGATGCTCGAGTCGAGCACGCCCGTGAACATTTCGGGAAAGAGTGTCAGCACGTCGATGCGCATGGTGTGCATTCCGCCCGGTTCCTCAGGAACCGCTGGCAGCCTTCTTCTTGCCCGGGGTCGGATCGATCCCGGCTCGTTTCAGAAGGGATCGGACCGTGTCGGACGGCTGGGCGCCGACGCTCAGCCAGTACTCGATCCGCTCGTTCTTGAGGGAGTACTCGTCGTTGCCCTTGACGGGGTCGAACCAGCCCAGCTCCTCGATGACACGACCATCGCGCGGTGCGCGCTTGTCCATGGCATTCACACGATAAAACGGACGGTGACGCCGTCCCATTCTCTTTAGACGCAATACGACCATGATCGGCCTGCTCCCTGTTGGCATCCGGTTCGAAGAGTCTCGACGCATGTCGAGTGCTCAACGGCACCCCGGGAGGTTGCTCGCAAGCCGTGGGTGGAGCAGCCCGTGGGGATTGTGCTTCGCCAGATGGACGAACGAAGGATTGTAACTGCCGCCGGGACTGCCCACAAGGGTTTTTTCAGCCCTCAGGAGGGCATTTCGGCCCCCAGCAGGCGTGCCACCGTTCCCGCGTAGGCTCCTGCCCACTGCATCGAGCGGCTGAAGATGAAGTCGGCGAGTCCGAGGTAGAAGATCGCCAGCATGGCGATGAATCCGATCATCACGGTTTTCGGCTGGTTGTAGTAGTGCCTGATCCGCAGCGAACAGGCAGCCAGGATTCGGGAGCCGTCCAGCGGGGGGATGGGAAGCAGGTTCAGGAAGAACAGGATCATGTTGAGAAATCCACCCACCAGCAGGAAGGTCTGGATGGAACGCAGCCAGTTTCCGGAGGATTCCGGACCGAATGCGATCACGGCGCCGAGAATGGTCAGCGTCAGGAAGGCCAGGATGAGATTCACCAGCGGCCCGGCGAAGGCCACGATGGCCTCGCCCAGTCGACGATGCCTGAATCGCGATGGATTCACCGGCATCATCCCCCAGGCGATTCCGATGACGAAGAAGACGATCAGCGAAGTGCTTCCCATCTGCACCAGCGGGTTTGCCGTCATGCGGTTGAGTTCACGCGGAGTCTGGTCGCCTTCGTACAGGGCCGCCCAGCCGTGGGCGAGCTCGTGCAGCGTGATGCTGAAGAGCACCCAGAAGATCCAGCTCACGAGATAGGCCGGGCTGGTGTTGTAGGCGACTTGTACCCACCATCCGCTCATGATGTGGTGTGCCGCGGCGAGGTGATCGTGTTCGAAGGGCGGAGGTCCTCGCCCGGGCCGAAGGGCATCATGCCGCTCCCGCCTTGTCCTTCAGGTCGGGGCTGTAGCCGAGCTGCACCAGGTGGGCCATCGGGCCGTGCGGTTTGCCGCTTTCCTCTTCGAGACGCTTGTCCGCGCCGGGGTTCGCGTACCGGTTGAAGAGCATCGCCTTGATGTTGCCCCAGATGCCGCCGAACGAACTGAAGGTGTGGTCGACGGCCGTCGGTTCGTAGCCGCAGTGGACCATGCAGTCGCGGCACTGCGGATTGCCCGAGGCGCGACCGTAGTTGTCCCATTCGGTGTCGTCGAGCAGCTCCTGGAACGTGTCGACGTAGCCTTCCTGCAGGAGGTAGCAGGGCTTCTGCCACCCGAAGATGTTGTAGGTGGGGTTGCCCCACGGGGTGCATTCGTATTCGCGGGTTCCCATCAGGAACTCGAGGAACAGCGGCGACTGGTTGAACTTCCACCGCTTCTTCCGGTTCGAGAGGATCATCTCGAAGAGATTGTTGGTCGTCTTGCGGTGCAGGAAGTTCGTCTGGTCGGGAGCCTTGTCGTAGGCGTATCCGGGACTGACCATCATGCCCTCGACACCGACGTCCATCATCTGATCGAAGAACTCGCGGACCGCATTCGGGTCCGTTCCCTCGAAGAGGGTCGTGTTCGTGGTCACACGGAATCCCTGTTCGACCGCCATGCGGATTCCGATGATCGCCTTGTCGTAGGTCCCGTCGCGGCAGACCGCGAAATCGTGTTCGTCTCGGCGACCGTCCATGTGCACGGAGAAGCTCAGGTACTTGCTCGGCTTGAACCAGCCGGCGTCGAGCTTCTCCTTGAGCAGCAGGGCATTGGTGCACAGGTAGATGTACTTGCGGCGCTTCACGAGCTCCTCGACCAGTTCACGGATGTGGGGGTAGAGCAGCGGCTCGCCGCCGGGAATCGACACCATCGGTGCATCGCACTCGTCGACGGCGCGCAGCGCGTCCTCGAGCGGAAGATCCTGACGGAGGATGTGGGCCGGATACTGGATCTTTCCGCAGCCCGCGCAGGCGAGATTGCAACGGAACAGGGGTTCGAGCATCAGCACCAGCGGATACCGCTTGCGACGCTTGATCTTCTGGCTGAGCACGTAGCTCGCCACGGTCCACATCTGTGAGATCGGTACACCCATGAGGGGCTTGTCCTTCGCTCGGGGTCTCAGAAACCGCACATCCTACCTTCCCAAGCCCGACTTCGTGGGTCTTGTCCGGCTGAAAAAACCGCCCCCTGAGGCCGATAAATAGGGTTGAGTCGGATCAGAGCTCTTTTTTTGCCCGGATCACGGTTCGAGGCGAACCCGGGTCGCCGTGACGCTGTATCAAGTGGCATGACAGCCATCGATGCTTCAATTGCGGTCTGCATGCCGAGTCGCCCCCACCTGGCGGGCTTGGGTATGATTTCCGTTCCTTGGAGTCGTCGGCGTCGAGACGCCGCGACAGCCCGGGAATCCAGGATTGAAGCGGAGATCAGCGTGGAACACCGGTCCGATGAAGATCTCTTCGGTTCCTACCTCGATGGGGATCGGGAGGCGTTTGCGGCCATCGTCCAGAGGTACTCGGACGAGTTGGTCCAGTTCTTGACGAAGTTGACCGGCACACGGGCGGCCGCGGAGGATGTCTTTCAAGAGGCATTCCTGCAGGTGCACCAGTCGGCGGCGACGTTCGACGTCTCGCGTCGATTCAAGCCGTGGCTCTACACCATCGCCGTGAACAAGGGACGCGACTACCACCGACGCAACGCGCGTCGCAAGGCGGTTTCGCTGTCCGCATCGATTGATTCGAGCGGCGAGGGCCAGTCCTTCGCCGACCTGCTGGATTCAGGAGTCGATCAGCCATGGGAAGGCATGATGGACACCGAGTCCAGGGCACGCGTGAAGCGTGTCGTCGACGATCTCCCCGAGAACTTCCGGGAGATCCTGTTGCTGAGCTACTACCAGAAGATGAGTTATTCGCAGATCGCAGACGCGCTCGAGATCCCTCTCGGGACCGTCAAGAGTCGACTGCACTCCGCGGTCGCGGCCTTTGGTCGCAACATCGGTGCGGAAGAAGCCGATGCCGAGGAGGGGGAACAATGATCGAAGAAGGACAGACGCCTATGAACGACGCCGACGCGGTACTGCTCGAGAAACTTGTTGAAGCGGGTTTCGATCCCGGAGCCGTCGACGGACTCGACGAACCGGATCGCCTTCGTCTCGAGCGTCTTTCCGGAATGCTCGGTCTGCTCGACGGATACCCGTCGGAGTCCCTTGAGAAGGGCGAACGCGACACGCTCGTCAACGCGACCCTGGCCCGGATCGACCGGCACGACCAGGAGCAGTCTGAGCGTCTGAAGTTCTCGGCCGACGGCGGTGGCGGAGCACGGACCCGTTTCGGGCCGCTCGAACTCGTCGCGATCGCGGCGATCCTCATCATCGGAGTGGCCGTGATCTTTCCGATCATGAACGCAGGCAAGCGAAGTGCGCAGCAGCAGCATTCGAGCCAGAACCTCGCCATGATCGGCCAGGGACTCTTCAACTACGCCTCGTCCAACGACAACCGCCTGCCCAGCAGCGCCGTCGAGAAGTTCGCGCCGGTCTTCGGTGAAGCTCCGCAGCGGCTCGACCTCGATCCGCTCTCCGAGCACGGGTACCTCGACCACGAGGTCCTGGGGAACCCCAGCGGGTACAGCCTGCAGACCCAGCCCGCGCACCATCACTTCGTCATGAGCGGTCCCGGCCAGTCGATCCTGATGGGCGACCTCAATCCGACGCTCGAGCACATCAGCATCATCACGGTCGACGAGGCCCACAAGGGTCTTCGAATCCAGAGTCAGACCACGATCTCCTGGTCCCCCAACGTCCTGTTCTCGGATGGAAGCTCCCAGCAGCTTGCGGACCACTTCTACGGGGATGACGATCTCAGGCTCCCATCCGACCAGTGGCGGGATCTCGGACATCCTGACGCCTTCCTGACACACTGAATCCGGTTCTGAATGCTTCTCCCGGCCCTCCGTTGACACCATCCGGAGGGCTGGTATCCTTTTCCTCTTCCCGATCTCCGGGAGAAATCAAGGTTCAACGCCCTCAGCGGCAGGACAGACACTGTGCCAAAGAACAAGCCGAACAAGGGACTGCTCAAGCGGATCCGAATCACCAAGAGCGGCAAGATCAAGATGGGTCGCGCAAGCGGTCGTCACCGTCGAAGCCACAAGAGCGGTGATCTGCTTCGCTCGTATCGTGAGTCCAACTACGCGCACGCGAGCGATCTCAAGCGGATCGCAGCCATGCTGCATGCCCGCGTCGTCAGCGGATCCTCGAAGAAGGCTTCGTCCGAAGGCTGAACCGAACAGACGTTCCCGGCGGGTACGAGTTTCCGTATGACACGGGACCCCGACCAGGACACCAAGCGATGGAGTGGATGCAATGCCACGCGTACGCAAAGGCGCCGCCCGAGCAAAGGCACGCCGTAGAGTACTTCGAGCCGCACGCGGCTACTGGGGTACCAAGAGTCGTCACAAGCAGCAGGCCAAGGTCGCCCTTCTTCGGGCCGGGCAGAACGCCTACCGCGATCGCCGCGCACGTCGACGTGATTTCCGTCGGCTGTGGATCATTCGCATCTCCGCCGCCTGCCGCATGCGGGGTACCCGCTACAGCCGCTTCATCAATGGACTCGGCCAGGCCGGGATCGCCTTGAACCGGAAGATGCTCAGTCAGATCGCGATCGAGGATCCCGCCACCTTCGACATCCTTGTCGAGCAGGCGGAAGCCGCGACGACCGCGTCTGCTGCGAACTGATCCGCTTCCACTGGAAGACCGCCCATGCTTGGATTCCTTGGCGAAGCCGTCAGGAGCTACCGCACGACCGGTGCCATCGCTCCTTCCTCGCGCTCGCTCGCCAGATCCATGACATCCAATCTGCATGCATTGGAGGGGCCCAGGCGGTTTCTCGAAGTCGGTTCGGGGACAGGGGCCTTCACCCGCCACATCCTCGGCGGCATGCGGGACGGCGATCGTCTCGATGCGGTCGAGCTCAGTGAGAACTTCGCGGCCGATCTCGAATCGGTCGTCCTCGGGCCGCACCGGGCGGCGCATCCGAATCAGGATGTCCGGGTGCATCAATGCCCGATCGAGGAGGCGCAGCTGGACGGCCCGTACCACGCCGTGGTCTGCGGGCTTCCCTTCAACAACTTTCCGCTCGAGCTGACACGTCGGATCTTCGACATCATGCTGGGGTCGCTCGCGGAGGGCGGCTGGCTGACGTACTTCGAGTACGTCGGCATGCGACCCATGAAGGCTCCGTTCGTCGGCCGCGACGGGCGAAGCGGTCTGCGTGCGCATGGCGACTTCCTGTCCGGATTGGAGCGCGACCACAACGGTCGTCGTTCGTTGATCACAGTCAATATTCCACCGGCCTGGTCCGTACACCTCCAGGCATCTACTTCCCGAGGATGAACCGAGATGGATCGCATTGAATTCGAAGACGCGCTGCAGTCGTATGAGAATCGTTTCAACTCCATGCAGCCGGAGATGGAACTGACCATCCGCGATCCCGAGATGGGCGTCGAGGGATGGGTCGTCGTGTGGAGCACGCTCAGCTGCAAGGACGGTCCACTCGGCCGTGTCGGCAAGGGCGGCACGCGCATCCACGACCGGATGTCGATGGACGAACTTCGCATGCTCGCGAGAACGCAGACGCTCAAGAACGCTGCTGCGAACATCGGCACCGGCGGTGCGAAGTCCGGCATGAAGGATGATCCGACCTCGGAGGGGTTCGAGCAGCGATACCGAAGGTTCGCCCAGCTCGTCTCGCCGATCCTTCATGAGAATGGCGGCCCGTGGGGTGGATTCGGCTATGACATCGGAGCCCATCCCGACCACTGCCTGTGGTGCTGCGACGAACTCGATTCGACACGCTGCTTCACCGGAAAGCCGGTGGAGATGGGTGGAACGGACTACGACGTCGAGGGAATCGCCGGACTCGGCGTGGCCGTCGCCGCCCGCACCATGCTCGAGGAGACGGGCCGTTCGCCATCCAGCGCCACGATCGCCGTTCAGGGCATCGGCGCGATGGGCGCTGCGGTCTGCCGCTACGCGACCGAGCACGGGATGACGGTCCGCTACATCGCGGACCCCCGAATCGGAGGCTGCTGGCGAATCGAAACCGATTTTGAAGGACCGCTCGCCGAGGCGGTGATCGCGATGGACTTCGATGCGGTCAAGGCCGAACTCGAGGCGGGGCCCCACATCCGCACCGATCTCGACGACGTGCTCGTCCAGGCCGTCGACGTGCTCTTTCCCTGTGCGGTGCAGTACGTCATCACGGCGGACAACGTCGATTCGATCGCCGCATCCGCCGTCGTCGAGGGCGCCAACAATCCGTGCACGATGGAAGCCCGCATGGAACTCGCCGGTCGAGGCGTGACCGTCATTCCAGATTTCATCGCGAATCCCGGAGGAGCGATCGCCGCCTTCGTCGAACTGGTCTCGAAGGTCTCCGACGAGGAGAACGCCCGGTCCAGAAGCAAGGTGAACGAGGCGAAGGAGTTCACCGAGAACACCGTGGCGGACAACGTCCGACAGGCCATGGCCCTCGCGGACGAAGCCGGTGTCGATCTCGTCCGGGCCGGACTGTATCTGTCCTACCAGCGCGTGTTCGGTGAAGTCTGATGTCCCATGCGGTGTGCTTCGAGGACGTCCGGGAGGCCCATGACCGGATCAAGGAGCAGGTGCACCGCACGCCGGTGCTGACCAGCCGGACGCTGGATCGGATGTCGGGTCGTTCGCTCTTCTTCAAGTGCGAGAACATGCAGCGTGTCGGGGCGTTCAAGTTCCGCGGAGCCTGCAACGCCGTGATGAAGCTGGATGACGAAGCATCGGCCCGGGGGGTCTGCACCCATTCCAGCGGAAATCATGCCCAGGCCCTCGCCCTCGCGGCCCGCAATCGGGGCATTCCGGCCTGGATCGTGATGCCCACCAGTGCTCCCGACGTCAAGCGCAGGGCGGTCGAGGGATACGGGGCCACGGTCGTGCCGTGCGAACCGAATCTGGAAGCCCGTGAATCCAACTGCGCACGCATCGTCGAGGAGACCGGTGCGAACCTGATCCATCCCTACGACGACCGGAATGTCATCGCGGGACAGGGCACCGCGGCCATGGAGCTCGTCGAGGAGGTCGGACCGCTCGACGCGCTGGTCGTCCCCGTCGGCGGCGGCGGCCTGATGAGCGGTTCGTGCCTGACGATGGCTGCGATGTGTCCGGATGCGGCGATCATCGGCGCCGAGCCGGCCGGAGCCGACGACGCGGCGCGGTCGCTGGCGGCGGGGGAGCTGATTCCCCAGACGGGGCCCGACACCATCTGCGACGGCCTGCTGACGAGTCTCGGCCAGATGAACTGGCCGATCCTGCGGGACCACCTGTCCGGCATCATCACCGTCGACGACGATCAGGTCGTGGCTGCGATGCGTCTGATCTGGGAACGCATGAAGATCATCATCGAGCCGAGCTGCGCAACGGTGCTCGCCGTCGTGCTTTCGGAGGCGTTCGCGGATGTTCGTGCGGAACGGGTCGGTCTGATCCTCACCGGCGGCAACGTCGATCTCGCCCGACTGCCGTTCGCGTCGCGTTGAACGCCGTCCTCATTCCCGCTCGGCGCGTCGTCGCTGCAGTTCCGAATCGATGAAACCACTGAGTTCGCCGTCCAGCACGGTCTGCGGATTGCCGATCTCGAAGCCGGTCCGGTGATCCTTGACCCGGTTGTCGTAGATCACGTAGCTGCGTATCTGCGTGCCCCAGCCCCGATCGACCTTGCCTCCCGTGGCCTCGTCCAGTTCGGCCTGCCGCTTCTCCTCCTCGATCTGCTCGAGCTTGGCCTTCAGGACGGTCATCGCCTGACGTCGGTTCTGCGGCTGTTCCCGATAGGTGGACGAGACGACCATGATGCTGGTTGGCTTGTGGACGATCCGTACCGCCGAAGCGACCTTGTTGACGTTCTGTCCGCCCGGGCCGGAAGAGCGTGCGAAGGTCGTGATCTCGAGTTCGTTCTCGTCGATCTCGACATCGGACTCCTCGAACTCCGGAATCACATCCACGGTCGCGAAACTGGTCTGCCGCTTGCCCTGGGAGTTGAACGGGCTCACGCGGGCGAGTCGATGCGTCCCTCGCTCGCAGTTCATGTTGCCGAACGCCATGGGCGCCTTGAGGTGATAGGTCACGCCGCTGATGCCGACTTCGGTGCCGTGCACGAGGCTGATCTGATCGTACTTCCAGCCGATGCTGTCCCAGTAGGCCCGGTACATGCGGTCGAGCATGGCGGCCCAGTCGTCGGCCTCCGTGCCCCCGTCGCCGGACTGGATCGAGACGAAGCAGTCGCGGTGATCGTGCTTGCCGCTCAGCAGCGACTGCAGTTCGACCTTGTCCATGCGATTGACGAGGTCGAACAGCTGTTCGTCCACTTCCATGAGCAGGTCGGAGTCCGATTCGCCGTGCGCAAGTTCGTATCCGACCTTGGCGTCGTCGAAGTCGACGATCACTTCGGCCAGACCGTCCGTCTGGGCCTTCAGAAGCTTGAATTCGGAGATGGTCTTCTGGGCGGCTTCCTGGTTCTCCCAGAAGGCGGCCTCGTTCATCTCTTCCTGGAGGGCATCTCGTTGGAGGATCTTCTGATCGTAGTTAAAGAGAGTCACGGATGGTCAAGATCCGCGCCTCAAGGTCTTCGATCACCGGTTGATGTGCTTCGTAATGCATGTCCATGGGATTGTATCGAGTGTGAATATCCCCATCGGAATGTCATCCTCCCGATCTTGGAAGTACACTTCCGGCCATGAACATCTCCAAGCGAGCAGGCAGCATTCCACCCTCCTCCACCCTCGCCATCACGGCCAAGGTTCGTGAAATGAAGGCCCGTGGGGAGGACATCATCGGATTCGGAGCCGGTGAGCCCGATTTCACCACCCCGGCGGTGATCTGCGATGCCGCGATCGATGCGATCCACGACGGGCAGACGCACTATGCGCCGACTCCCGGAACCCCGGCGGCACGCGAAGCGGTGGCCGCGAAGCTCCGGGAGGAGAACGGCATCGACTGTTCGGCCGATCACATCACCATCAACAACGGTGCGAAGTTCACCGTCTACCTCGCACTGCAGGCGCTGGTGGATCCCGGCGACGAGGTCATCCTTCCCACCCCGGCCTGGGTCTCCTACAAGCCGATGATCGAACTTGCCGGCGGCACGATGGTGGAGATCGCCGCCGACGCCTCGGCAGAGTTCAAGATCACGCCCGAGCAGCTCGAGGCGGCCATCACCCCGCGGACCCGGGTGATGCTTCTGAACAGCCCTTCCAATCCATGCGGAACGATGTACTCCCCGGACGAGATCCATGGTCTCGTCTCGGTGCTCGAGCGCCATCCGCACGTGACCGTCGTCAGCGACGAGATCTACGAACAGCTCGTCTACGGAGACCATCCGGCCCTCTCGGTCGGATCGATCGATTCGATGCGGGATCGAACGGTGACGATCAACGGGCTGAGCAAGACGTTCGCCATGACCGGTTGGCGCATCGGATACGCATGTGCTCCCGGAGACGGTGGGGCGGTGATCAAGGCCATGAACACCATGCAGTCGCAGATGACCTCTTCGATCACCTCCTTCACGATGCCGGCCGTCGTCACGGCCCTCGGGGCGGGGCGGGCCGAAGTCGACGGCATGCGGCGGACCTTCGCCGGCCGTGCGGAACTGATCCACGGTCTGGTGCGGCAGTGGGACGATGTCCTGTGTCCCAGGCCCACTGGTGCCTTCTACATCTTCCCCGACATCTCCTGCACCTTCGGCCGGGTCAGTCCCGGCGGAATCCGCCTGGAATCCGCCATGGAGTTCGCCTCGGCACTGCTGGCGGAAGCCGGAGTGGCCGTGGTTCCCGGCAACGATTTCCTCGGTCCCGGGCCCCGTCACGTCCGGATGAGCTTTGCGACTTCCGAGGAACAGATCGCCGAAGGATGTGGTCGGGTCCGAGAATGGCTTGGGAAATTGACTTGAAACCCCATTGCGGCCGTTCAGGCAGGTTGTCCGCTCCTCAAGGGCCCCTCAGGCGGGTTTCGTTCCGGGTCGGGATGGATTGGATCGTGGACAGGGGTCGAGCCGAGTGCTAGAATCTTCGCTTCGATTGAAAAACGAGCAAGAAACTCGAGACGAATGTGACGGAGACGGAATGACCCTTACGGTTGAAGACAAGAGCAAGATTATCAACGATTACCGCCGGCACGACACCGACAGCGGTTCGCCCGAAGTTCAGGTTGCCATTCTGACAACCAGGATCGAGGAGTTGAACGAGCATCTCAAGAGCAACAAGAAGGACCACGCCTCCCGGCGTGGCCTGCTCCAGATGGTTGGAAGTCGGAATCGCCTGTTGCGATACCTGTCGCGAACCAAGCCGGAATCCTATCGAGCCCTCATCAAGCGGCTCGGTCTCAGGAAGTAATCGGTTCGAAATCTCCGGTATGTCGCGGTGCAGGCGGCAGTCGACGAGTGGCAGCAGTACCCCCCGGGGTGCTGCCTCCCGTCTTCTGCCTCTTGATCGAACGCGACACCGGAATCCACAAAGGGGAACACGCCTTCGAGGCGCCATCCCCGCAACGACAAAGAAGGCAGATCAATGAAAGAAATCTTCGTAGAACGTGAAATCGGTGGACGCATGCTCCGCTTCGAGACCGGCAAGGTCGCAAAGCTGGCCAGCGGCTCCATCATCGCCCGGTACGCCGACTCCGCAGTGCTTTGCACCGCCATGCGGGCCAACCCGCGACCCGGCCTCGATTTCTTCCCCCTCCAGTGCGACTACCGCGAGCGTCTTGCCGCAGCCGGCAAGTTCCCCGGTGGATTCCGCAAGCGTGAAGGCGCTCCCGGAGAGAAGGAAGTCCTGACCATGCGGATGATCGACCGCCCGATCCGTCCGCTGTTCCCGGACGGCTTCATCGACGAGGTCCAGATCCAGTGCTGGGTCATGAGCCACGACGGGCAGAACGACACCGATGTCCTGGCATGCACCGGCGCTTCCGCGGCCCTGTGCCTGACCGACGCCCCGTTCGAGGGTCCGGTCGCCACCGTCCGTGTCGGCCGCATCGTCACCGATGACGGCGAGCAGTTCGTGCTCAACCCGACCCAGGCTCAGATGGAATACTCCGATCTCGACCTGGTCCTTTCCGGCCACAGCGACGGCGTGAACATGATCGAGGTCGGTGCGGCCGAGATCACCGAAGCCGACATGCTGAAGGCCATCGAGTTCGGCTACGAGGAAGGCATCAAGCCGATTCTCGAAATGCAGGTCGAGCTCATGGAGAAGGCCGGCACCACCGAGAAGCGCCAGGGCAACCTGAGCGTTCCTCCGCAGGAAGTCTGGGACGCCGTCGTCGAGTACGCCGGTGCCGAGATGAAGGAACTTCGTCGCATCAACGGCAAGCAGGATCGCAGCGAGAAGATCGGCGAGCTTCGCACCCGCATGATCGAAGAGAAGTTCTCACTGCCCACCGACTCGTCCTACGGCGAGTACAAGGCCGCCGAGGAGCGTCAGTCGCATGCACGCGACGCGTTCCGCACGCTCGAGAAGAAGACCACCCGCGCCCTCGTCGTCGACGAAGGCATCCGGGCCGACGGTCGTGCGATCGACGAGACCCGTACCATCGAGTCCGAGGTCTCCCTCTTCTCGAGGGCTCACGGTTCCGCTCTCTTCCAGCGTGGCGAGACGCAGAGCATCGTCTCCTGCGTCCTGGGCACCGGCCGTGACGAGCAGATCGTCGACGGACTCATGCCCGAGTACGCGAAGAAGTTCTACCTCCACTACAACTTCCCCCCGTTCTGCGTCGGCGAAGCCGGTCGCATCATGGGACCCGGTCGTCGAGAGATCGGTCACGGCGCTCTGGCCGAACGTTCGCTGATGGGCATCCTGCCCGACATCGAGACGTTCCCCTACACGCTGCGACTCGTCAGTGACATCACCGAATCCAACGGTTCGTCATCGATGGCGTCCGTCTGTGGCGGCTGTCTGGCCCTCATGGATGCGGGTGTCCCGATCAAGGCGACCTGTGCCGGCATCTCGGTCGGTCGCTTCAGCAACGACGAAGGCAAGATCGTCCGCGTCACCGACATCATCGGTGAAGAGGACTTCTTCGGCGACATGGACTTCAAGGTGTCCGGTACCCGTGAAGGAATCACCGGCATCCAGCTCGACCTGAAGGCTCGTGGACTCTGGTTCGAGGAGATCGAGTCGATCTTCGAGCAGGCCCGCACGGCCCGCATCCAGATCATCGAGCGCATGGAAACCTGCCTCCCCAAGCCGCGTGAGGACATCTCGCTGTACGCTCCGCGTCTCATCCAGGTCGTGATCGACCCGGACAAGATCGGCAAGCTCATCGGGCCCGGTGGCAAGACCATCCGAAGCATCCAGGAACGCACCGGTGCCACGGTCGACGTCGACAACGACGGCACCGTCACCATCTCCTCCCTTGGTGGAGAAGCGGGAATGGCTGCCCAGGCCGAGGTCGAAGCACTCTGTGCGAACATCAAGGTCGGTACGATCTACGAAGGCAAGGTCGTCTCCACGAAGGACTTCGGCGCGTTCGTCGAGCTCGTTCCCGGAACCGACGGCATGTGCCACATCTCGGAACTGGACAACGGTTTCGTGAAGTCGGTCGACGACGTGGTCAAGGTCGGTGACACGATCAAGGTCAAGGTCATCAATGTCGATGACACCGGACGCATCAAGCTCTCCCGCAAGGCTCTCCTGCAGGACGAGTCGGGTGACGGTGCTGACAAGGCCGAGGAAGCAGTCAAGGCCTGAGTGACAACGGCTTCGGCCCGTCGAGCATCTGACCAGGAGGACGCGGTATGACCCTGTTCTGGCTGGCGATCGGAGTGGCTGTGGGAGTGGTGGGAACCCTCCCGCTGCTGCTCGTGATGCTGCGGCGAGCCGTGCACCGTGCACGGGAGGCCGAAGGCGAGGCGCGTCACTCGCAGCGGTTGTCCGAACTCGGTTCGATGACCAGTGGTCTCGCGCACGAGATACGGAATCCGCTGTCGACGGTCGGGTTGAATGCCCAGCTGCTCCACGAGGATCTGGCCTCGGCCGATCTCGACCCGGAGCAGCGTGAGCGTCTGATGCATCGCATCGACTCGCTGGCCAGAGAGGTCGATCGGCTCGGCCACATCCTGGGTGATTTCCTCGATTTCGCGGGGCGGGTCAAGCTGGATCCGCAGCCGTGCGATCTACGGACGATCGTCGAGGAGCTCGTCGACTTCTACCATCCGCAGTGTGATCAGGCCGGTGTCGTGCTTCGTGTGCAGATGCCCGAAGATCCTGTCCGGGTCCATGTGGACGAAGGACTGCTCAAGCAGGCGCTGCTGAATCTCCTGATCAACGCGACGCAGATTCTCGAGCGTGCCGCGGAGGCCGAAGGGGGAGAGGCTGGCGAGCTGATCCTCAAGGTCGACGAGGATTCGGATTTCGCATGGGTCCATGTGATCGACACCGGCCCGGGAATCGAGGAGGAGGACCGCGAACGGATCTTCCATCCCTACGTCTCGAAGCGGAAGGGCGGTACGGGGCTCGGACTTCCCACGGCACGCCGCATCGTCGAGGAGCACGGGGGCAGGCTCCACGTCGAATCGGTGGTCGGGGACGGCAGTGACTTCGTGATCATGCTGCCCAGGGCCTGAACGGTCCCTGGTCAGTCGCTCAGGAGGCTGTCGCTTTCCACGACGGCCGTGGCCACTTCGATCAGCGAGCGGCGGTTGTTTCTCGCCTGCTTCTGGAGCATCTTCATCGCTTCGGGTTCCTCGACGGACTTTCTCTTGACGAGGATCCACTTCGCCTGTTCGATGACCTTTCGCTGCTCGAGCCGCTCCTTGAGCGTGTCGATCTCCTCCAGCTGCTCGGACGAGTCGAGGAATCGGTTCCATGCGATGTCGATGCCCACGCGAAGTTGATCGCGCGTGACGGGTTTCAGGATGTAGCCGAAGACGCCGGCATCGCTTCCGGATTCGACGTACTCCGGATCGGAGTACGCGGAGAAGATGACGACCGGGATGTTCAGTGTCTGATAGATCTTCTCGGCCGCGGCGATGCCGTCGAGTCCGGGCATCTGGATGTCCAGCAAGGCCATGTCGGGCTTGAGCGACTCGCAGAGGTCGATGGCCGACTGGCCGTCGCCGACCGGGCCGAGGACCTCGTAGCCGAGCTCCTCGAGGTTGGTCTTCATGCCGAGGGCCACGAGGTGTTCGTCGTCGGCAACCAGGAGTCTCTTGGGGCTTCCATTGTCTTCGTTGTTCGTCGGCATCGAAATTCGTCCTTCATGGAACGGAGTGTCGAGGTCACACATGGACCATCGGCATCAACAAGTGTATATCGATTCTGTTGTGTGAATGCGGAAGCTGCGTTAATCGAGGAAATCGCCGTCCTTGAGTCGCTGAGGTACGTAGACCTCCGAGACATATGAAATGTCCTTCGTGATCAGCGACTCGACCTCCATCTTGAACCCATTCCCGAGCATCGTCTTGATTTCCTTCTTCCAGTGCTTCTTGTCGGCGAACCACGGGTAGTCCATGATCTGCTTCGCGCGAGTGATGTCTCGTTCGTTCAAAGCAATCTTCACATCATTGGTCAGTTTGCAGCGGTCGTAGTCCTCGGCGCGGATGCCGATGAACTTGGCTTCCGGAATCGCCATTCGCTGGGACTCGAACGCGAGGTTGATCGAACCCTGCTTGATGACGCTGTAGATGTAGTGCCCCCAGGGGTCGCAGTCCAGCAGGCAGTAGACGGGGATGCCGAGTTCCTTGTGCATTCGATGCAGGAGTCTGCGGACACCCCTCGGCGGCTGCCCGGATCCTTCGGTGAGGATGCAGTTGTGCTTCTCCCAGAACCGATCCTCGTTGAATCGACTCCAGACGGTGTCCTTCTCCACGTGGAGGATGAAGTCCGCGTCGCAGTCCTTGAACTGGATCACATTTGGTTCGCAGATGCTCGGGATCGCGTATCCGCCGGTACCCATTCGTCGACAGTTGATCTCGTCGCCGTTGTCGATGACGGTGATGTTGCCCACCATGGTGCCTCGCTTCTTGGCGAAGACATGGAGTTCCTCGCGAAGGCCGTCGATGGTGACTTCGAGGTCCTCGAGTATGGTGTCGGATTCGCCCTGCTCGTTGAAGGTCTTCTCGCTGGTGCCTTCGATGGTGTGGAGGGTCATGTAGTACATGCCACGGAGGCTCAGCGTCTTTTCCGCCTGGATCAGATCCCGGCATCCCTTCGAGACCAGCAGCATCTGCATGAACTTCCTCGCCTGACCGACGTTGAAGAGTTCCCGCTGCTGGGTGTTCGATCCCATCTCGAGGATCCGCTTCCTCGCGTTGTACTTCATGTTGTTGATGCTTCGGATCGGGATCTCGATCCTGGGTTCGCGCTGGGCCAGACCGGATTTCGCGACGGAGGTCGCCAGATCCCGGATCTTTCCGATCGTCTCCTGGTCTCGCTTCTTGGAGACGAGGCTGCCCCGAGGCGTCGACTTCTTGGTCGACTTCTTCGTGGTCTTCTTCGTCGTCTTCTTTGTGGTCTTCTTCTTGGCCATGGTGCATCAACCCGTCGTCGAGGTCAGGAGGTCTTCTTCTTTTTCTTCTTGGACCGGCTCTTCTTGGCCGTGGTCCTTCGCTTGGTGGTGGGCGGCATGTCCTCTCCGAAGAGGCCGTCGTTCTCGTCCTCGCCGATGCTGGCCTGTCGTTCCGCGAGGATGATCACATCCTCGTCCTGTTCGAGCCGCTTCGCGGAGACGATCTTGCCGTCGAGGTCGAGCCTCTGATCGGCTTCCTTGGTCTTCCGTTCCGCCTGCTTGAGCAGGGCGTCGTAGAGCTTCTTCTTGTCGGTGCCGGCGATCGAATGGCAGCTGTTCGCGATCTCCCCGATGTAGCGTTCGAAGATGCCACGTCGTTCCGACTGCTTCTTCATCTGCTTTCGTCGACGAAGGTACGTTCCGAGCTTGCGTCCGCACTCCTGCAGCGCCAGCTTCATCTCCTTGCGGATCTCGTCGTAGTCGGCGATCGCCTCCTTGGATTCGCTGGTGAAGGGCACCCAGACGCTGGCCATGTGGACCAGTACGACCAGGGGACCGACGGGAAGACTGTTGCGGGGCTGGGCAAGTCCGTAGTTCTTCCAGGAGGTCTCGACGACCGCCTTGAACGAGCTGCAGGCCGACTGCTGGTACAGCAGGGGGACCCGGTTGGCGAACCGGAGAATGCGCGAGGACTCGTCTGAGGAGAGGTTGCCTCCGAATGCGATGGCGACCTCCATCTGGAACGGGTTGCCGCGGTAGACGGTGGGGGGACGTGTGGCCGCCGCGAAGAACTCGGCCTGGACCTCCTTGAGGAGTCCGGCCAGCAGGGCCCGCGAACCGATCGGCACGAGGCAGTCGGTCGGAGGGGCCATGATCGAGGCTTCCTGAATCGCCTTGTAGAGGCATTCCGCTTCCGCGTGACCGAGTTGGCTGACGCGTGACCGCGGCGTGATCGTCTTGCTCGAGAGCTTGTCCGCTCGCTGGGCGAGATCGCTCGCCTTCCGCTGTCCGACCCGACTGAACTCGTCCTGCAGGAACGAACTGAGGCTCTTGGACTCCGTGCGTTCGAGCATCTGGATCAGGGTTCCGAGTTCGATGCCCTTGGGATGCGGCTTGATCTCCTTGGCCTCTTCGGGAAGTTCCTCCACGGCCCTCGGGAACTCGATGGTCTCGTTCGTCGGCGTCACCCAGGTGATCTGGGCGTGCGGGTTCGCGATCGCCGTCTGCTCGAGGTATTCGTCGATCGACTGTCGACCCTTCTGGTAGCGGCCTTCGAGTTCGATGACGACCTGTGTCCCGGTGCCACCCGGGAACAGCGTGTCGCTCTTCGGATCCTCCTTCTCGGAGACGACCTCGGCCCGGTTCTTGGACGTGTCGATCTTGAGCACCACGTCGTGCGGCGGCGTGCGGCGGGATGTCTTGGAGATGATGTGGACGGGCTTGCCGGTCGTCATCAATCCGTACATGCCTGCGGCGGAGATTCCGATTCCCTGTTGACCGCGCGACATCTTCATCCGATGGAACTTCGAACCGTAGAGCAGCTTGCCGAAGATCGATTCGATCTGTGCACGGACGATCCCGGGTCCGTTGTCACGGATGGTGAGCTTGAATCTCGATTCGTCCTTCTGGAGCAGGCGAACGTGGATCTCCGGCAGGATGCCTGCTTCCTCGCAGGCATCGAGGGCGTTGTCGACCGCTTCCTTGACCGCTGTGAGCAGTGCCTTGCGCGGATTGTCGAATCCGAGCAGGTGCCGGTTCTTCGCAAAGAACTCGCTGACTGAAATCTCGCGCTGACCCTTGGCCAGAGTCTCGGCTGAGACTCGGCCCTTCGCCGCCTTCCTGGCGGTCTTCTTCTTGCTGGTGGTAGTGGCCATCTGGTTTGGAACGTCCGTGTGGCCTACAAGATACCGTTCCAGACCCTTTCTGTGGAACCCCCCGCATGTCCACATGGGCCTTGAACTGCCCGTCAGGTGGGTGGGGTGGCGTCCCGAGCGTCAGGTCGGTATCCTTCCCGACCTCTTACAGGAGCCCCAGAACCATGGAAACCACCCTGATCATTCTCAAGCCTGACGCCGTTCAACGCGGTCTGATGGGTCGCATCATTTCCCGCTTCGAGGAGAAGGGGCTCCAGATCGTCGGGGCCAAGATGATGCGCATCAGCCCCGAACTGGCTCAGAAGCACTACGAGTCTCATGAAGGAAAGCCCTTCTACGAGGGCTTGGTCCGTTTCATGACGTCGTCACCGGTTCTGGTTCTCGGCATCCGAGGCATGGGAGCAATCACCATCTGCCGATCCATGATGGGGGCCACCTTCGGTTCCAAGGCCGATGGAGGCACCATTCGCGGTGACTTCGGCGTCTCCAACAGTTTCAATCTCATCCATGGTTCAGACAGCCCTGAAGCAGCCGAACGAGAGTGTGGACTGTTCTTCGCCGAGGGCGAACTGCTGGACTGGGATCGAGCCCAGGAAGGTTGGATCTACGACTGCTCCGGGGCGACCCCCGAGTAAGGCGGGATTTCCTCGATCAACGGGCAGAACTGCCTGTCAGCCGATTTCAGAGGCCTCATGCCCTTTGAGATCGCGTATGGCTGTTTTGAGCCGAATTTCGGGGTAACGACCTCCCAAATCAGAACTTCTGCTGCTTTTTTCCGTCCTTGTACGAACAAATCCCCGTGGGATTCGTCTTCATAGTGGGAAGTCCCGGCAAACCGGGCTGGGACGCGGACTTCGGCTCGTGCTGCAGGTACGAGAGCAGGCCTCAACCATCGATTTCTCAGGAGATCGTAGGCCTCCGATATTCGGATATTGGGCTCAGCCCAGTCTCCGGAGGTCCAGGGAACCGGCAGAAAGGCATCCCTTGCCATGGGTGCAGTACGACGCAGGATTACCGACTCGAACAGAACCAACAACCGCTCACCTCGAAGGTCAGGCTCCAAACGGGCCTCGGAAGCCGATCTGGCCTTGGCGAGGATGATCCTCGAAAGTCCGATGGACTACGTGGATCACGAGTCCTTTCACGTGCGAGACGCACGACGAAAGATATTCGAGCACCCGGATGCGGTGCCTCAGCCCGACACCAGCTGGTACAGGCCACTGGTCGACGATGTCATCGGCACCCGCCCCCAGACCAGCTCGACTCGAAGCAGCGTGGTCCTCACGGGCGCGCAGGAGCAGGTGATCTTCATCCAGTACAACTACTCGAGGTTCCGGGTCGCCGGTCTCCAGCAGCGGATCGGGACTCGAACCCCGACCGCCAAGCAGACCAAGGAACTGATCGACTGGTACAGGCACTCACGTGCCCTGAGGGACCAGATCGCCGAGACCAATCTTGCCCTCGTCCTGGCCATGGCCAAGCGGGTCAAGCTCAAGGACGTCGACTTCGGCGATCAGATCAGTGAAGGCAACATGGCGCTGCTTCGGGCGGTCGACAAGTTCGACGCGTCCCGCGGCTTCAAGTTCTCCACCTACGCGTGCCGGGCGATCCTCAAGTCGTTCTCGCGGCAGGGAATGAAGTCGACCCGCTACCGCCAGCGATTTCCGACCGAGTTCGATCCGTCCCTCGAATCGAGCAACTATCCGGAAGAGCGGCGTCAGCAGGATCAGAAGGAGCAGGCCGACGAGGTCAAGCAGATCGTCCTCGACAACTCCGCCGATCTCACCGACGTCGAGCAGGAGATCCTGCATCACCGTTTCGGTTTCGATGCCGGTCGCAACGGGAAGCCGCTCACGCTTGCCCAGGTTGGAAAGCTCATCGGGCTGACCAAGGAGCGGGTCCGACAGATCCAGAATCGGGCTCTTCTGAAACTCCGTGAAGCGGTGGAATCCAGATGTCTGCCCCGGACCGAACGGAAGGGTCGCACCAACGGCTGGAGCATTTCGCACAACTGATCCGCTTCACCTCCAAGGTTCATACCCCTCGCCGGGCCTCTCAACGGGGTTCGGCGAGTCCTTTTCAGCCCTCGGGGGTCGACGGGCCGATGGTTCTGCGCAATGATGGACAAGATGGGCAAGAAGGACGCCACGACATCCAGGCCACCACGGGGCAACGCGGACATCGCGTTGAATGTCGTGAACGAGCCGTCCGGGGCTTCATCGATGAAGCGTTCCCGGATGGGAAGGCGGCGTGCGATCGTCCTCGGGCTGGTCCAGCTGCTCATCATCGTCCACATCGTCATCTGGATTCTCAGTCGTGACTACGGCTGGTTCGGAGGGGCGACCATCACCCCGATCGAACCGTCCGAGAGCATGGAGTTCGTCAAGCGCGGCGTCATCAACGCCGGCCTGATCTTCTTCGTGGCGGCACTGCTCTCGACGCTGGTGCTCGGCCGCTGGTTCTGTGGATGGGGATGCCACGTCGTGCTGCTGCAGGACGGGTGTCTCTGGCTGCTCAAGAAGGTTCGGATTCGCCCCAAGCCGTTCCGGTCCCGCCTGCTCATGTGGGCACCGCTCATTCTCGCCTTCTACATGTTCATCTGGCCGGCGGTCCACCGGATGCTTCCGTTCCTTCCCGGTGAGGATGCGCACTGGGAGATGGGGCTGCATCTGACGACCACCGATTTCTGGAAGACCTTCCCCGGTCTGTGGATCGGCATCGTCTTCCTGTTCATCTGCGGATTCATGACGGTCTACTTCCTCGGAGCCAAGGGATTCTGCACCTACGGTTGTCCCTACGGAGGATTCTTCGCCCCGATCGACCGGCTCGCGCCCGGCAGCATCCGGGTGACCGACGACTGTCACCAGTGCGGGCACTGCAGTGCCGTCTGCACATCGAACGTCCGGGTCCACGAAGAGGTGCGGGCCTACGGAATGGTGACCGATTCCGGCTGCATGAAGACCATGGACTGCGTCGACACCTGCCCGAACGATGCGCTGTACTTCGGATTCGGGAAGTCGTCGATCACCACCGCCCCCAGGGCCGAACCGAAGCCCCGGAAATGGGATGTGACGATTGCCCAGGACATCGTGCTGGCGGCGGTCTTTCTCATCGTGTTCCTCTGCTTTCGCGGTGCCTATGCCTCCGTTCCGCTGTTGATGACGATGGGCATCGCGGCGATCCTCACGTACATCTTCTTCCTCGCCTGGCGGTTGATGGCCGCGTCCGACGTGAACCTGCATCGGATTCGCCTGAAGTCGAGGGACCGCGTCCGGATGCCCGGCGCGATCTTCCTGGTCGTCTTTCTGCTGCTTGCCCTGTTCACCATCCAGACCGGAGCGGTGAACTGGATCGGTTACGCGGGAACGAAATCGGCTGCGATCGCGATGCGATCGATCGGTCCCAACGGACTGACGGAAGGCGGACGCACGTCGGCGGAGACCGCTCTGGCCAGGTTCGAGCTGGCCAGGAACATCGGCATCACCAGCGACCCGAACCACGACGTCGATGCGATCCAGATGCATCTGCTGCTGGGGAACATGGACGGAGCCGGTGAACGCCTGCCGCTGCTGATCTCCCGGTTCCCGGACAACCTTCGGGTCCGTCAGCTCGAACTCGAGTACGAAATGCGGACGGCTCCCCGGGAAGTCGAGGGCCACCTCGAATCGGTGCTCGCCGCATACCCCGACCTTCGATCCCTGCGGATCAGACTGCTCGAATGGCAGGTGACGCAGGGGGCGTTTCTCGCGGCGGAGGACTATGCCCGTCGCGCGATCGCCGTCGACGAGGTGGACGACGAAACGCGGCTTCGGCTTGCCATGCTGCTGATCCGCACCGACCGTGGGCCGGAGGGACTCGGTCACGTGCGGCGCTATCTCGACTCCAACGAGGGCAACGGCAAGGCCTGGTTGCTGCTGGGGGAGGGACTCGCCATGCAGCAGCAGATGGCGGAGGCGGACGAGGCCATGGAGAAGGCGATCCGGCTCGACTCCAGTCCCATGGTCCTCAAGCAGGTCATGCTTCACTATCGCAACAGCGGACGGGCGCAGCGTGCCGCCGAACTGATGGAGCGACTGAGGATTCCATCCGGCCGCTGATCAACCGATCGGCTGATCGCACAGCAGCGTGAACAGCGACTCGGCATCGGAGGATCTTCGGATGGACTTCCGGATCCCCTGGTTGCTGAGCCGTCGACTGATCGCGCCCAGCGCCTGCACGTGCACGGAGGTGTTCTCCGTCGGCGACACGAGGAGCACGATCAGGCTGATCGGCTTTCCGTCTCCGGCGTTGAAGTCGATCGGTTCCTCGGCGAATCCGATCGCGGCGACGATGCTGTCGACGCGTTCGCATCGTCCGTGGGGGACGGCGATGCCTTCTCCGATTCCGGTGGATCGCTGCTGTTCCCTCGCCCAGACGATGCTCGAGATCGTGTCGGCATCCTCGATCAGATCGAGCGCGGCCAGGTGCCCGACGAGCTCTTCGATCGCGCTGCGGGAATCCTTCGCCTCGAGAGGATGAAGGATGCAGTCCTGGGTGATGAAGTCTCTGAGTTCGAGCATGACGACTCCTGCGGGGAAGCGGGGGAGTCTATCCAGTCCCTGTCCGGAAGGGAAGCACCAGGGCGGATCAGGTCCGAATCAGAGCCGCGTAGCCGCCGTCACGGTACGTCGTGGGAGGGTCGCCCGGCAGGCCCGCCGGAAGAATGGTGTGTTCCTCGACGAGTCCATGCCCGTGCCACTTCCTGAGCCACTGGGCCATCGCTCCGTTCTCTTCCGGCTCGAGGCTGCATGTCGAATACAGGATGTGCGAGCTGGTCTTCAGCGTCGCCAGGCCGTCGGCGGTGATCTGTCGTTGCAGATCGATCAGGTCCTTCAACCGACCGGTGTCGAATCGCATCCGTGCTTCGCGTCGTCTGGGAAGCACGCCGGTGTTGGAGCAGGGGACGTCGAGTACGAGCAGGTCGACCTCTCCCCGGAGTTCGCGGGCCTCCTGCGGTTCGATCGCCTCGATGTTCGGCACGGCCTCGGCCAGCGCATCGAGGTCCTCGAGTCTGCGGGCATCGGTATCCGACACCAGGACCCGGCTGTCCGGGTGGCGTCGGGCGAGCTGCTTCGACTTGGTTCCGTGTCCTGCGCACAGATCGAGAATCACTTCGGGGCCGAGGCCATCGGCCATCGGGACGGCTCGAGCCGTGGTGGAGTCCTGCACCAGTGCATCGGGATGTCGGGCGAGCACGTCGTCGAGCCGCGCATCGGGCTTGAGCACATGGAATCCCGGAACGTCGTGGGGGATGAGATCGTCGTCGCGACCGGCTCCATGCAGGATGATCGGTGGAGAGCACAGGCCATGCAGCGCAGCCTTGAAGGCGTCCTTCTTTCCCATGGACCGCTGCCAGTGCTCGAGCAGCGACGGCGCGTGGCCAGTCTGTTCCGAGAGGCGGATCAGGGGGTCCTCGTTGAAGACGTCCTCCGTCAACTGCCATCCACCTCCGTTGCTGCGGAGGATCTGATCCCGTTGTCGACCGTCGGCCTGCTTGACCGGTTCGCCACGGAGTTCGATGACCCGGCGGAGCACCGCGTTGACGAGGCCCGTGGCCCCTCGTCCGGCTCCTGTCCTCTTGATCCACTCGACCGTTTCACCCACGACCGCATGGTCCGGAACCCGATCCAGAAACAGCAGCTGCGAGATTCCCGACAGCAGTGCGGCCTGCACCGGCGCATCGATGCGTTCCCAGGGATTGCGCAGGGCACGCCCGGCCAGGGTGGTGATGGTCTCCCAGCGGGCCAGCGCCTCGTTGACGATGGCCTCGGCCAGCCGTTGGTCGCGGGGCTCGAGACCGCCGGTCGGAATCGATCGGGGGAAGATCGCCGGATGCATCCGCGCAAGTTCGGTGAGATGACGGCATGCGACATCGCGTGCCGTCGAGGTCGTTGGTGATTCGGAGTCGGACATCAGGCTCCGACGGCGGCCTTGAGGGCCTCGACCTTGTCGGTTCGTTCCCAGCTGAACGTGCCGTCGCCGCCTTCGCCGGGTTCGCGTCCGAAGTGGCCGTGGGCGGCCGTCACGGAGTAGATCGGTCGAAGCAGATCGAGACTCGTGATGATGCCGGACGGGGTGAGATCGAACACCTTGGTGACCGCATCGGCCAGGGCGCCCTCGTCGACATTGGCGGTTCCCTGGCAGTCGAGATGGACCGACGTGGGTTCCGGTACGCCGATCGCGTAGGAGAGCTGGACTTCGCATTCATCGGCCAGCTTGGCGGCGACGATGTTCTTGGCGATGTACCGGGCCATGTAGGCGGCGGATCGATCGACCTTGGAGGGGTCCTTGCCCGAGAAGGCGCCGCCGCCGTGGCGACCGCGGCCGCCGTAGGTGTCGACGATGATCTTCCGGCCGGTCAGTCCGCAGTCGCCGAGCGGTCCGCCGACCTCGAACTTGCCGGTGGGGTTCACGTGCACGGTGATGTCGTCGTTCCACTGGTCGCCGAGCACCGGCTTGATGATGTGCTCGATCACCTCTGCGTGGAGGTCCTTCTGGCAGTCGTTCCACTCCGGCCCGTGCTGGGTGGAGAGGACGACGGTGTCGATGCGGCTGGGTTTTCCGTTCTCGTACAGCACGGTGACCTGGCTCTTGGCATCCGGACGAAGGTGCTTCACGCTGTCGGCCCGTCGGACTTCGGCATGCTTGGCCACCAGCTTGTGACTGAGGTCGATCGGAAGCGGCATCAGCGAGTCGGTCTCGTTGCAGGCGAATCCGAACATCAGCCCCTGGTCGCCCGCGCCCTGTTCCTTGTGCAGTCCATCGCCTTCATTCACGCCTTGGGCGATGTCCGGCGACTGCTTGTCGAGCGAGACGAGCACTGCGCAGCTCTCGGAATCGAAGCCCATCTCCGCATTGGTGTAGCCGATGTTCCGGACGGTTTCCCGGACGACCTTGGGAATGTCGACGTAGCCGTCGCAGGTCACTTCTCCGGCGATCACGGCCATGCCGGTGGTCACCATCGTCTCGCAGGCCACTCGGGAGTGGGGATCCTCGCTCAGCATCGCGTCGAGGATGGCGTCCGAGATCTGATCGGCCATCTTGTCGGGATGTCCCATGGACACGGATTCTGATGTGAAGTGGAAGCTTCGGCTGGACATGTGGAGTACTCGTTCCTGGAAAGAGCCGGATTGATCCGATCGGGGCCCGAAACGGCGTGGCCACGAGATCAGGCATGGTAATGGCAGCCGAGTAGCCGCTCAACCACGGCCCG
This sequence comes from Phycisphaerales bacterium UBA3160, assembly GCA_002364485.1. Lineage (GTDB taxonomy): Bacteria > Planctomycetota > Phycisphaerae > Phycisphaerales > SM1A02 > UBA854. Next base: position 24,410 of record DEYK01000013.1, on the reverse strand, counting down.
TGAAGGAAAAAAACCGTTTGCCTGCTTGCCTGCGGGGTGTCTCGGGTAGAGGATAGAAGGAGCCCGTGCAGGGAAGTGGAGCCCGGATACACCATGCCAGTCCAGATGGAACTTGCCAGAATCTTCATCCGTGAAATGACGGACATGCAGGTCATCGAACTCAAGGAGGTCGACGGTGACCGGTCCTTTCCGATCGTCATCGGACTTCCGGAGGCATTCGCCATCGAGCGGCGGCTCAACGGCGTCGACGTGCCGCGTCCCCAGACGCATGATCTGCTCGCGACGCTCATCACGAGGCTGGGCGCCCGGTTGGATCGAATCGTCATCCATGAACTGTTCGAGGGGACGTTCTATGCGATACTGCGGATCGATCACGACGGCAGTGAAATCGACATCGACTGCCGCCCGTCGGATGCGATCGCCCTGGGGGTCTCCGAAGGCGTTCCGATCTTCGTGAGCGAACAGGTTCTCAATGAAATCGAGCAGGATCCCGATGCGGGTCCTCCCGGAGAATCCGGTACGGCTCCGCACGACTGGGATTGATCCACCACGATGACTTCGTTCACATTCGACCCTCTCTCTGCGCCGCGGTTCCGGGATGGAACCGGTGGCCTCCTCAAGCAGCGTCCCGAGGACTTTCTCGTCTACGAGATTCCGATGTACGAGCCCTGCGGCGAAGGCGAACACCTGTACGTGCGCATCCGCAGGCACGGCGTTTCGCACGACGAGATGATCTCGACCGTCGCCCGCACCTGGGGCGTCAAGATCCGCGACATCGGATTCGCCGGGATCAAGGACACCAAGGCGGTCACCGAGCAGACGGTCTCGATCCATCTTCCGGAAGGGCGTGATCAGCCGTCGGTCGACGACGAACGCATCAACGTGCTGTGGACCGATCGTCACGGAAACAAGCTGCGAAGAGGCCATCTGGACGGGAACCGCTTCGTGGTCCGCATCCGGGAGGTCAATCCGCTCAATGTGACGATCGCGTGGGAGCGCCTCCAGGCGATGGCGGAGCAGGGGGTTCCCAACGCATTCGGGCCGCAGCGGTTCGGTCGTGTCGGTGACAACCACCTGTTGGCGAGGATGCTGCTGCTGGAGGACTGGGATGGTCTCGCCGCACGTCTTGCCGATGGCCGAGGCGGCAGTCTGGAGTCGAGGATCCGTCGAAGCCTCGAGGACGGCTCGTCCCCGGCCAGAGCGTGTCGCCTGATTCCGGGCCGCATGCGACGGTTCTGGAACGATTCGCTCCAGTCCGCGATCTTCAATGCCGTCCTGTCCGCACGGATGGATCGCGGCGACTGGTCCCGTCCCGTCGTCGGGGACATGGTCTGGAATCACGACACCCGTCGCACCTTCCTGTTCCGGGACGAGGATCGCCACGACGAGGCGACCATGCATCGCATCGAAGAAGGCGCGCTCGTGCCGACCGGTCCGATGTGGGGCCGTGCGATGCGTTCACCTGCGGATGACGTTGCCGATTTCGAGCAGGAGGTGATCGACGGGATCGATCCGGAACTCGCCGGACTGCTCGTCGATGCGGGCCGTTCGAAGGGGACCCGCCGGCCGCTGGCCGTGCGGTTGACCCATCCGGCCGCCCAATCCGAGATGGATCAGCACGGCGGCTGCATCATGGTTCAGTTCGAACTTCCGCCCGGGGCGTACGCCACGTCCGTGCTGCGCGAACTCATCGGTGCGGAGTCACCTGCTTCGCCGAGCCTTGAAGAAGTCTGACAGCAGGCGGGCGCAATCGGGTTCGAGGACGCCCCCGAGCACATCGACCGAGTGATTGAGGCGTTCGTCCTCGGTGATCATGTAGAGGGTCTCGCATGCCCCGGCCTTCTCGTCCCATGCTCCGAACACGACGCGGCCGAGACGGGCGTTGACCAGGGCCCCGGCGCACATCGGGCAGGGTTCCAGCGTCACGGCCATCGAACAGCCGTCGAGCCGCCACCCGCCTCGTCGCCGACCTGCTTCGCGCAGGGCGACGACCTCCGCGTGGGCGGTCGGATCGTGATCGTGTTCGCGGCGATTGCTTCCCGTGGCCACGATCTCCGATTCGTCGTAGATGACGGCGGCGACCGGAATCTCACCGTCGTTGCCGGCGGCCTCGGCCAGTTCGATCGCGTGGCGCATCATCTCGAGGTCCCGCGGCGTCGGGCCCGACGTTTCACCGCTCACGGTCGCCCCTCCGCATTGCCCGTCAGGCGCGAGGCCGGAACGAGTTGCAGCACGAGGATTCCCAGTTCATAGAGCATGTAGAGCGGGATGAGCATGAGGAACATCGACATCACGTCGGCGGGCGTGGTGATGGCCGCGAGGATGCCGCAGACCAGGAGTGCCCACTTCCGGTTCTTCTTCAATCCCTGGATGTTCACGATGTTCAGCCATCCGAGCAGGACGATCACGAGCGGCATCTGGAAGGCGACGGTGATGCCCAGCAGCAGGACCAGCACGAAGTTGATGTAGCTGCTGAGTCTGAAGACCTGCATGATCGCGTTGGTGCCTTCCATCGGAAGCTGGATGATCCGGACGGTGTTGGCCAGTTCCGGCTCGGCGACCGCGATCTGCAGCGTGCCGTCGGGCATCATGACCCAGGCGTCGCCGGGCTTCGGCGCGAGCGGTTCCTCCGTCAGCAGCGGAAGGCTGCCGAGTCCCTCGGTCGGTGCGGTGTCCGGTTCGTACTGGATCAGATGGGGAGGTGTTTCGAGCGATCCGCCGATGACCATGAGGACTTCCAGCATCAGCGGCAGCATGAAGAAGTACATCAGGCAGACGCCGGAGGCGGTCAGGACGACGCTGCCGGGCACGAGGAAGTGGACGAAGCGACGTTCCTTCGGATACAGGCCCGGGCCGATGAACAGCCAGCCCTGCCAGAGGATCCAGGGCAGTGAGAAGATCAGCGCGGCGATGATGCTCACCTTGATCTTCAGGATCAGGAATTCCGGGGGGCTGAGCACCTGCAACTGCTGCGAGAATCCGTAGGCCAGCTGCACATGCTGCAGCGGGGCCATGAGCCACAGCAGCAGCCAGTCGCCCAGAAAGAAGAAGATGAAGGCCAGAGGAATGGGAGCCAGCAGTCCCATGATGATCCGACGACGCAGTTCCTCCAGGTGGTCGCCGAAGGCCATTCGGAAGTCTTCCGGATTGTGCGGCATGGTGGGCATTCGGGAGGGGGGTCCGGGGTCTGGAGGGAAATCGTTCGGGGTCACAGGGTAGCAGCCCCTGTACCTGCATGGCCGGTCGGAGTAGGCTGACCTGATCATGGCCAGTGGAAAGGACTATTACGCGATCCTGGACGTCCAGCGGACGGCTTCTTCGGATGAAATCCGAAAGGCATATCGTTCCCTGGCCCGGAAATACCATCCGGATGTCTGCAAGGAATCCGATGCCGAGGACCGCTTCAACGAGGTTCAGCAGGCGTACGAGGTCCTGTCCGACGAGGAGAAGCGGAAGACCTACGATCAGTTCGGCGAGGCCGGCGTCGGCGGCGGCGCTTCGGACTGGTCGGGATACGGCGGCACCGGCGGGGTGAACGTCGATCCGGATCGATTCCAGGACATCTTCGAGCAGATGTTCTCCGGGGGCGCAGCTTCGGGAGGATCGCCGTTCGGAGGAGGAGCCCAGTCCGCCGCTCGTCCCCGCCGCGGCTCCGACGTGACCCTGTCGATGACGGTGACCTTCATGACCGCCGCACTCGGTGGTCAGGAGGACGTCCGCCTCAACGACGGGACATCGGTCGAGGTCCGCATTCCTCCCGGAATCGACGACGGGGGGAAGCTGCGTCTTCGCGGGCGCGGTCAGCCCGGACTCCACGGCGGTGAAGCCGGCGACCTGATGCTCACGATCAACGTCGGCGGACATCCCGTCCTTCGACGCGATGGTCTCGATCTGATCGTCGAGGTCCCCATCAGTCTTGCCGAAGCGGGCCTCGGCGTCGCGATCCGCGTACCGCTGCTGAAGGGTTCGATCGAACTCAAGATCCCGCCGGGAACCTCCAGCGGCCGCAGGCTCCGTGTTCCCGGCAAGGGCGTGGTCGACGATCGGAAGCGGGCCGGCGACTACTACGTGCAGGTGCAGATCGTCGCCCCGGAGCAGCCGAGCGATGCGGCCATCGCAGCGCTCGAATCGCTGGCTTGCGAACTTCCGGATCCTCGCGCCGATCTTCCGGGCATCGATGCGGCGGAGCCGTCCTGATGCGTGCGGCCGTGCTTCTGGTGTCCGGCGGACTCGATTCCGCGACAGTGCTGGCCATCGCCCGCGACCAGGGCTACATGTGCCATGCCGTCAGTTTCGACTACGGGCAGCGACATCGTCATGAACTCAAGGCCGCGGTGTCGGTCTGTTCCGCGGCCGGGATCGCATCGCACCGTACGGTGATCCTGGATCCGACCCCGTTCTCGGGTTCCGCGCTGACCGACGGCGGCGACGTGCCGATGGATCGCAGCGAGGATGCGATGGGTTCGGGAATTCCGGATACGTACGTGCCCGCGCGGAACCTGGTGTTCCTCTCCTACGCACTCGGGATCGCCGAGGGGCTGGGGTCGAGCGACATCTTCATCGGCGTCAACGCCATCGACTACTCGGGATATCCCGACTGTCGGGGCGAGTTCATCGAATCCTTCCAGGAGACGGCGAATCTCGCGACGCGATCGGGCGTCGATGCGGGATCGATACGCATCCATGCACCGCTGCTGGAGTGGACGAAGGCGCAGATCATCACGCGTGGGCAGGAACTCGGAGTCGAGTACGGTCTGACCACCAGCTGCTACGCGCCGGCGGAGTCCGGGGCGCCGTGCACGAGATGCGATGCGTGCCGACTCCGGGCGATCGGATTCGAGCAGGCCGGAGTCGAGGATCCGCTCAGACGTCGATATTCCTGACGTCGAGGGCATGGTCCTCGATGTAGGTCCGTCTGATCTCGACCTCTTCCCCCATGAGGGTGGTGAAGAGTTCGTCCGCCTTCGAGGCGTCGTCCATCGTGACCTTCAGGAGCGTACGCTGTTCCGGGTCCATGGTGGTTTCCCACAGTTCCTCGGGGTTCATCTCGCCCAGTCCCTTGAACCGCTTGATCTCGATGTTCCTGCGACCGACGTTGCGGAGCGACTCGATGATGCCCGGAACGTTGGCGACATCGACGATCGTCTCCTTCTCGCCTCCGGCGTCGACGACCCAGGCGAACCGTGTCGGTTGGATCTCTCCGGTGACCGATTCCTGGGCGACCAGATTCCAGTCCTCGAGGACAAGCCCGTATTCGCAGATGCGATCGGCGAGGGCGTCGATCTCGCGGTTCTCGTGGAGTTCCCGGAGTGACGCGAGCTTGTGGCCGTTGTCCTTGCCGGGTTCGTCGGAGAGTTCCAGCACGAGATTGTTCGTGCGCATGTATTCGGCGGCCTCGTCCTCGGTCCAGAACAGCTTGTCGCCGTCGATGGAGGAGACCCGCCATGCGGGAAGCGTGCCGCGCTGGGAACGAAGTTCGATCAGATCGGAGAAGACGAATCCACGTCGTTCCGAGATCGACACCAGCTCGAGCAGCCTGGTCAGCAGCTGGACGGCCTGCTGCAGTCGATCTCCGCCGATGCGGAGTTCCTCGCCGGTCCGCGCCTCGTCGCGCATCAGCAGTTCGGCATTCTGCATCGCGAGTTCCATCAACTGCGAGTTCATCTCGCCTTCGTCGAGGACGTAGTGGCTCTTGCGGTTGCGCGTGATCTGGAACAGCGGGGGTTGGGCGATGTAGATCTTTCCGTGGCGGATCAGATCCTGCATCTTGCGGAAGAAGAACGTGAGCAGGAGGGTGCGGATGTGCGAACCGTCCACATCGGCATCCGTCATGATGATGATGCGACCGTACCGCAGCTTCTCGATCTCGAAGTCGCTGTCGATGCCGCACTGGAGGGCCTGGATGAGGATCCGGATCTCCTCGAAGGCGAGCACCTTGTCGATGCGGGCCTTCTCCACGTTCAGGATCTTTCCCTTCAGTGGAAGGATCGCCTGCGTGTCGTGATCGCGTCCACCCTTGGCGGAACCGCCGGCCGAATCACCTTCGACGATGAACAGTTCGGAGAGTTCGACGTCGTTGGTCACGCAGTCGGCGAGCTTCTGCGGCATGCCGCCGGACTCGAGCGCGCCCTTGCGCTTGATGAGTTCCCTTGCCTTGCGGGCCGCTTCGCGCGCCTGGGCGGCGAGGATGGCCTTGAGGCAGATCTTCCTCGATTCCGAGGGGTGTTCCTCCAGCCAGGCGCCGAGGTACTTGCTGATGGCGCGGCTGATGAACTTCTCGATCTCCGGGCTGAGAAGCTTCTCCTTGGTCTGGTTGTTGAACTGCGGATCGGGCAGGCGGACCGAGAGGACACTGGTGAGCCCCTCCCGAAGGTCGTCGCCGGACGGCGTCATTCCCTTGAGGAGATTGTTCTTCTTGGCGTAGGCGTTGATCGCCCTCGTCAACGAGGTCTTGAACCCGGAGACGTGCGTGCCGCCGTCGGGGTTGACGATGTTGTTGGCGAAGGCCAGCATCGTCTCGTTGGTGGCTTCGGTGTACTGCATCGCGATGGTGCAGCCGATTCCGGTCTCCTCGTCGTACGCTTCGATCGAGATGATCGGGCTGACGCCGTTCTTGGAACGGTTGAGGTGCTCGACGTACCCCGCGATGCCGTTGTCGTAGCAGAACGTCTCGTCCTTGGTCTTGCCCGCCGCGTCGACCCGTTCGTCGGTCAGCCGGATGGAGATGCCGCTGTTGAGGTACGCGAGCTCCCGAAGGCGGTGCTGCAGGGTCTCGTAGCGGAACTCGGTGTCGGGGAAGATCTCGGGGTCGGGCTTGAAGCTCAGTCGGGTTCCGGAGACTCGGCCGGGGTTCTTGGACGCATCCACCTCGTGGAGCGGCTTGGCCACCTCGCCGCGTTCGAAGCAGATCATGTGGACGGAGTCATTCTTGATGATCTCGACCTCGGTCCACTCGGAGAGGGCGTTGACGCACTTGACGCCCACGCCGTGCAGTCCGCCGGAGACCTTGTACACGCTCGCATCGAACTTGCCGCCGGCGTGCACCTCGGTGAGGATGACCTCGACCGCGGGTCGTCCGTTGATCTGCGGGTTCTCGTGCTTCATCGGGTCCAGCGGCATGCCGCGTCCGTCGTCGATGACCGTGCACGAGCCGTCGACGCCGATGTTCACCTGGATGAACGTCGCGAAGCCCGCCATGACCTCGTCGATCGAGTTGTCGACCGCCTCGTAGACGAGATGGTGCAGCGCGTTGAGACCCACGCCGCCGACGTACATCCCAGGTCGCTTGCGAATGGCTTCCAGGCCTTCGAGGACCTGGATCGAGTCGGATGTGTAGGCTTCCGAGGGGGCCTTCGAAGACTCGGTGGGTTGTTTGGCCATGGTCGATTTCAGCCTCTGGGTGGGGTGGGGAACAGGCCATGTATTCTACCAGAAATCACCCTTTTCAACCTACGCCCGGGCGGTCTTACCGGCCCCTTGCGAAGACTCGGAAACTCGGATTTCCAGCCCTCCATCCGACGCGGTTCGGTCGGCTTGATGTGGGCGATTTCGTCGTCGTTTTTCCGTGTTTGCCCCGTCCCGGAACCGGGACCCCGGGGATACTGCAGGTGGATCGCCGAGGACGACGATAGATCTCCTGTTGTCGTGGTTCTGCGGCATCCCTGAGGGAGAGAAACGACGTGCATCCGAATGACACCACTCGAACCGACCGGCACGACGAGGTCGGTTCGATTCTCTCCGCGGCATCGACCCGCCGCCTCTTCATTCTCGGCTCCCTGGCCCTGCTGGCCGGGTGCACCACGACGAGGACCTCGCAGGACCTTCCCGGAGTGATCTGGACCAAGGGAGCCACCGCTCCCAAGGCCCGTCCCACCCCCTCCGGAATGCCGGTCGACGACCGCGGCGTGATCGGAAGATCCACCTGGGCCAAGGGGAATCCGATTCCCGCGAACATGAACCGGATGGTTCCGGTCAAGCGAATCACCGTCCATCACGACGGGATGGATGCGTTCACCAGCACGTCCCGTTCGGCCGCGGCGGCCCGATTGGAGAGGATCCGTCGATCCCATCTGAGCCGAGGTCCCCAGAAATGGGGGGACATCGGCTACCACTACGCGATCGACCCTGCGGGCCGGGTCTGGGAATGCCGCCCGCTGACATGGCAGGGGGCGCATGTGAAGAACCAGAATCCCGGAAATCTCGGGATTCTCGTCATGGGCAACTACGATCGGCAGCAGGTCACGGTCGTCCAGAAGAAGGCGATCGATGCCTTCATCAGTTCGAAGATGAGGCAGTACGGGGTCGGTCGCCGCGATCTCCATACGCATCAGGAACTCGCCCCGACCGCCTGCCCCGGCCGCAGCCTGCAGGGCTTCATGGTCCAGGCCAGATCCAGCGGCACCTTCGGCTGAACCATTCAAGCATTTCTCGCATCGTTTGTTCCGGGCCGTGGGGTTCCGGGACGGCTACCATTGAGGCATGCCCACGTCGGTGCTCATCAACTTCTCGAGACCCTTTCCGTTGTTTCCTCTTCCGGAAACCGTGGTGCTTCCGCACACCGTCCAGATGCTGCATGTCACGGAGCCCCGGTACCGGGCCATGATCGACCTTGCGCTCGACAACAGTGGTCAGCTCGCCCTGGCGACGTGGAATCGCGACGACGACGTCTCGCTCTCCAAGAACTCGTTCAAGCGTTCGGTGCGCGATGCGGTCTGCCTCGTCCAGATCATGCACCACGAATCGGTGCCCGACGGCTACGAGATCGTGCTGCACGGCGTCTGCCGTGCCCGGATCAGCGAACTCGAGCAGGAGACGACGGATCGTCCATGGTGTCGTGTCAAGGTGCAGCCGCTCGAACAGCTCACGGAGCAGCCGCCACCGATGTACGGACTGCGGGAGGAACTCTACGAACTGCTGACCCGCGACCATCTGGTCGGACTCAATCGGGTCGATGCGGTCATCGAGTGGTTCGATCGCGATGACGTGAGCACGCATACGCTGCTCGAACTCATCGGATTCACCTTCATCAACGACAGCGAGCGTCGGTACCGTCTGCTCGCCGAACCCACCATCGACGGGCGAACCCGCATCATCCGATCGGAGCTGGTCCACCTCGATCGGCTCATCGGGCAGGCGCGACTTCAGCAGCGTGACGATCTCGAACGAGGCACCATGATCAACTGATCAGGGTGCGTCGGGGACGCCGGTCAGTCGTTCCGGAGTCTTCGGCGCGATCTCGACGGCATGGCTGAGACGACCGGTTGCGTCCACCTCGGCGACACGGACGTGGATCGAACGGTCGGCGAGTTCGGCGGTGGTTCCCACGAGATCGAAGTGGTGCACGATCGTGCGTCCCGGTTCGAGATCGAATCGACGGGGTGATCCGGTCGGCAGGCCGTCGCCGACGATCGTCGCTTCGATGCTTCGGCTCGACGCTCCGGTGTTGGCGACCTTCATCACCACCCGAAGCCCGTCGTCGATCGGCAGATCCTCGAACGCGATCTCGACGTCGTCCAATCCGACGTCCAGCGGGCACCGGACGGGAAACTTCGTCGCATCCGGTCCGTTTCGCGAGAGCTGCCCCTCGATGAAGGTGGTTCCGGGGGCCAGTGGACCGGTGACGACGACATCGACGCCGATGCGTTTCGTCTGTCCCGGTGCCAGTTCGAGCGGAATCCGGTTCGGAGACAGCTGCATTCGTCGTCCGTCCCGCAGGTGCAGCACCCCCTCGAGGGTGGTGTCCCACGGATTCGTGATCTCCAGGACATGGGCGTGCCGGCGGGGACGTGCGAGGACGCGGGGGGGGTCGAGCTGCAGATCGCGATGAAAGCGGACCATCGCGTCGTCGACTCCTTCCAGCACCAGGGTGCGACGGTCGTCGAACACGAGCGTGTGGGTGCCGTTCGTCGGTTCGACCAGTCGTTGGTTCCCCGACATGTCGTTGACGCGCACCGGTCCGTCACCGAGTGCCACGGAGGCGTCGACGATGGAACCCGGCAGCAGCAGCATCGCGGAGCCGGGATCTCCGGTGGTCCGATCCGCCGGAGGGAGGTACCACGCCATCACCGAGTCGTCGATCTCGAGTGCTCCCCCGAATCGACGTTCCGAAAGGTGGTGAAGCAGGGCATGCAGCACCGGATACGAACGCGTGGGGCGTACGCGTCCGCGGGCATCGGTGTGCCAGGGAGGGTCCACATGGCGGTCGACGCCGTTTCTCCATGCGTCGAGCAGTCGGACGGTGTCGATCGACGTGTCCTTCTGCAGCGGTGCGACGACGGCGTCCGGTGCCAGCGTCCGCAGCCTGCGTTGCAGCGTGTCGGTCGCCAGTTCGAGCGTCCGGGGATCGGAATGCGATGGATCGAGATTGATCCGCCAGCTTGACGCGGCGTCGCCGAGCGGAAGCATCGATCGATCGACGACGGGACCCCAGGTCGCCTCCTCGAGGACGAGGTATTCGGCGACCTGATTCCGATCCAGCGCATGCTGTCGACACCATGATTCGGGAAGGTGATCGATGCGGCACGTGAGTCGACCGCCCGAGTCGAGGAATCGACCGAGTCTTCTCCGGGTCGCCGCATCCTCGAGGCTGCCTTCGCCCGTGTCGGTGATGGCCGGAATGCTCAGCAGTCCCGTGCCCAGTTCGCGGGCGAGGTCCAACTCGGTTCCGGTCGGTGCATGCGGCAGTTCGAGACCGATGGTGGCGACCGGCGTCGTCGGCTTCGCGGGGGGAAGCAGCACCAGATCGATCCGGTCCGAACGGACGATCGGCTCCGCATCGCCGGTCCGGGCGACGAGTCGCGCCGTGTACCAGCCGTTGGCGGGAAGCGACGGGACGATCCATGTCTCGAGTTCCTCGTGGTGCATCCGTCCCTGATGACGGTCCACCGTGTTGCCGTGCGCATCCTCGATGTCCAGGGTCCAGTCGATCGGTTCGGTCGTCTGGTCTTCGATGCGCAGATGCAGTCGCGGCGCATCGGGGCTGCGATGGATGCCGGTCGGATGCCCGTCGTCGATCCGCACCGACGGGAGCTGGGTGACGGCCAGATCGTCGAACCAGATCGTTCCGTCGATGTCGTTCGATCGCTGCTCCAGCGAATCACCGATCCGATCCGCGGGCTGCAGCACCCGGCACTCGATGACGAGATCCTGTCCCGGGACCGTCCGTCCGGGAACGATCATGGACACTCTGGTCCATCGGTCCTGACTTTCGATCGACGCGCTGGTGATCATCGAGCCCGGCAGTGGATGTCCGTTTCCGTCGATCAGCCACGCTGCGAGCGAGGCTCGAGCCGCGGCCAGTCGATCGGTGCGAATCCAGCCGGAGACCTCGTATTCGGTTCCGGAGCGGACGGGGATCAGGCCCGGAGTCGACCGAGCGGCCATGGAGTGTCCGTCGAGATCGAACCGCAGGGAGAAGCGTCCTCCGTGGGCGAGCGTTCCATCGGGGGCCATGGATCCGAACGAGGTGAATCGATCCACACCCATGGGGTTGGATCGTGCGAATCCAAGCGGCATTTCCAGCCGCATGCGGCTGGATTCCTCGAAATCGAAGCGGCTGGCGATGCGTTGAAGGCTGTCCGGGGCATTCCGGACCGGAGCCGTCGCGCTTTCGAGCATGAGCAGGGTCAGAATCAGCGGCAGGGCGGGCATCATCCATCTTTATCGGTCGATTGGCCGGGGTGCTCCACGTTTGCCGATGGATCTCATACCTACGGAATGGAAATACCCAATGAATGAAATCAAGCGACTGCTCCTGATGACGATCCTCCTGGTGGCCGCGGTCGGCGGTGGAATCTGGTGGGGGCTGCATGATCGCCATGAGGCCATGATCGAGGAGCTGGAGACCCGCAACGATGTGCTCTCGGATCAGCTTCAGGAGCGATCCGAGATGCTGGATCGGCTTGGACGCAACGAGCGGACCGGTGTCGTCCGGGTGCTGGATCAGATGCTCGTCGACGGCGAGATCGAGGCGACGACCATCGAGTTGATCGAACTCGACGATGACGGAAGCGAACTGGCTCGTCAGGAGTTCTCCGTGCCCGGTGACGTGGTCTTCATCGACGCCAAGACGGTCAAATTCGAGTCGGAGGATGTCTCCAGTGGACATCCGTTCCGTGGTCGAACCCTCGTGCTTCTGAGCCGGATCTACTCCGATCGCATGGCTCCTCGGACCGGATTGCCGATCGATCTGCCCGGAGCCGTTCCCCCGGGGTACGCCTCCGAGACGATCGGTCGGTTCGAGCAGGGCATCTGGGAGCAGTTCTGGGTGCTGGCACGGGATCGCGAGGTCGCCGACTCGATCGGAATACGCGTCGCCCAGGGTGAGGCGGTCTACAAGCCGATGCGAACCGGTGATGTCTTCGAATTGCAGGTCGACTCGTTCGGAGGGATCAATCTGGTTCCGATGCCGAGCACCCCGGATCCCCAGAACGGCTTCGAGGGTGTGGTCTCCGTTCCGGATCGTTGAACATCTCCGGTTGCCCGGGATTCACGGTGGTGCGGCCGGTAGAATGACCGGATGCCCCTGATCCTCCTCCATCTCCATCTTCCATCGCGGATCGGATCTCCATGCGTGTTCTGATCATCGGCGCGATGGGTCTGGTCGGTCGACGGGTGCTGCTGCAGCGTCTGTCTCTCGGCGATCAGGTGACGGTGATGAGCCGCGACGCCAAGCGTGCCCGCCGCATGCTCGTCGCGCTGGGGTTGACCGGCATCGATGTCGTCGAAGGTGATCCCGCGGTCCCCGGTCCGTGGCAGGCCTCGGTCGATGGCCAGGATGTGGTGATCATGCTCGCCGGTGCCGGCATCGCCGATCGCCGATGGAGCGCGAAGTACGTCCGCCTGCTGCGCGACAGCCGGGTGGACGGCATGTACCAGGTCGTGCAGGCGATCGAACAGGCCACGGATCGTCCCTCGCTGCTGCTGGCCGCCTCCGCCGTGGGATACTACGGAGATCGAGGTTCCGTGCTGACGGACGAACACGCGCCCGCCGGCGACGACACGCTCGCCGACATCTGCGTGCACTGGGAGAACCAGGCCATTCAGGCCGAACCGCTGTGTCGCGTCGTCCGCATGCGCTTCGGCGTGGTGCTCGACGCCAGCGGGGGAGCGCTCGCGAAGATGATGCCGATCTTCAAGAAGGGACTCGGCGGGCGGCTCGGTTCCGGGCGGCAGTACATGTCGTGGGTCGCCTGGCACGACGTCGTCGGCGCCATCGACCACTTCATGGATCATCCCGACACCCACGGTGCATTCAACGTGGTGTCTCCGAACGCCGTCACGAACCGCGACTTCACCAGGGCGCTGGCGGAGATCCTGCACCGTCCCGCGTTCATGCCGGTGCCCGGTCCCGCCCTCCGGCTGGTCGTCGGCGGGCTCGCCTCCACGCTGCTGACCGGGCAACGGGCCTGGCCCTCGAAGCTGATGGAGTCCGGCTACGACTTCGTCCATCCCGTGCTCGAACACGCGCTGGCCGCGGTCCTGAATCTCGATGCCGCGCCACCCAAGCCCAGACGCGTCGCTTCGACGGCGCTGCGTGCCATGCCCGGGCCGCCCCGGCTCGTGGTGGTGGATGTCGACGGACTGCTTCCCGACGCCACGAAGACCAGGACCGTCCTGCAGCGTTTCGCCGCGACCTCGGCCCAGATCGTCCTCGCGACGAGCGACGGCCTCGAACTCTCGCGTCGATTCATCCACCGCAGCGGACAGGCCTTTCCCATGATCGTCGCCGACGGCGGCTGCATCCTGTCCGGCGACGGCGACAGGGTGGTCTCGTCGCGCGTCCTTTCCGACGACGTCGTCTCTGATGTCCTCGAGGTGGCCCAATCACTCGACGAGCCTCTGCAGCTCACATTCGAAACGACCGACGGCGACGTCGTCCAGTTCGAAACCGGGAAGGGCGGATCCATCGATCTGCCGCCATCGATCTTCCGGATCCGCGCAAGAGGTTCCGAGGCACCGAAGGTGCTCTTCGAATCGCAGGTGCGGGATCGTCTCTGGAAACTCCGCCGCATCGCGATGCATGTCTCCACGGAAGGCGTGGTCGAGATCATCCACCCGTTGGCGGACCGCGGAATCGCGATCCAGGACGTCGCAAGACGACTGGGAACCCCGCGTGAGACCGTCATGGCCGTGGTTTCCTGCGAACGAAGCTCGGGCTTGGCCGAGTGGAGCGGTTTCTCGGTTGCTCTCTCCGATGCGCCCGCTACCATTCAGGGATTGGCGGACGTCACGACCGATGCGGCATCGGAGGATGGAATCGCCGAGGCACTTGAATCCTGGATCCTCGCCGCCGATCCGCAATCAACCGAGAACGCATGACTACGAGCGACCGCGAACCGACCGCCACCATGGCCACCACGGATGAAGCGTCCGCTTCGGCGACGAACACCCGGGAAATCTGGCTCGATGGCCAGTGGGTCCCGCCTTCGGCCGCCACCGTCAGCGTCTTCGACCACGGATTGCTCTACGGAGACGGCTGTTTCGAGGGCATCCGGATCTACAACGGACGCATCTTCAAGCTCAAGACCCATCTGCAGCGGATCTACGATTCGGCCAGTCGGATCCGCCTGGAGCCCGCCTACACCATCGACGAGATCGAAGCGGCGACCCGCGAAGCGGTCCGCCGCAACGGACTGACCGACGGGTACATCCGGATCGTGTTCACCCGCGGGGCCGGGACGCTCGGGCTGCATCCGTTCCACTGCCCCCGGTCCTCGGCATTCATCATCGCCGACGACATCACGCTGTATCCGGAGGAGATGTACGTGGAGGGCATGCCGGTGATCGTGGCCGATCGACCCCGCATTCCCATCGCCTGCCTCGATCCGAAGATCAAGAGCCTCAACTACCTGAACAACATCCTCGCCAAGGTCGAAGCCATCGACGCCGGAGTGCTCGAGGCGATCATGCTCAACATCGACGGCGACGTCGCGGAGTGCACCGGGGACAACATCTTCGTCGTCAAGGACGGACACATCTCGACTCCGGATCCCGCGGCCGGCATGCTGCACGGCATCACCCGCCGATTCGTGATGGATGAACTCGCGCCGTCGCTCGGCTACGAGATCGAAGAGCGTCGTCACGGCATCGAGGAGGTTCGGACCGCCGACGAGGTGTTCCTCACCGGGACGGCCGCGGAAGTCATCGGCGTGTCGTCCATCGACGGCAAGCCGGTCGGAAGCGGCAAGGTCGGTCCGATCACCACCGAGCTGGTGCATGCGTTCCGGCGGCTGACGCGTGAGAACGCCTGCGAGAACTAGTTTCGATCTTCAATCGCCCTGGACGGTCAGTTCGACCGACTGGGTGTCCGCTGCGCCGTCGCCGCACGCGGCGTCGTTCTCGACGTGCAGCCGGCTGGCGCGTTGCGTCGACCAGTCCTTGACGAGGTGGTCGGGAGCCGTGCCGTCCTCGTGGACCTTGAGCAGCTGGTAGGCGTTGTTGCGCTGGGCGGGAATGAATCCGGCGTTGCGGATCAGGTGGCACAGCAGGGGTTCACTGAGGCAGTAGGTCGTGCCGGCGGCACTGACGACGTTCTCCTCCATCATGACCGAGCCCATGTCGTTCGCGCCCCAGGCGAGTGCGGCCTGCCCGATGTGCGGGCCCATCGTGACCCAGCTGGCCCCGATGGAGTAGATGTTGTCCAGGTAGAGCCGGCTGACCGCCTGCGTGCGCAGGTAGTCGGATGCTCCGGACATCCTGATCCGTCGTCCGAACTCCGGATGATCGGTCTTGCTGCCCGTGCCGTCGAGTCGGGCCACGGCGTCGCCGGGGAAGATCGCATCCAGGTCGTCGCCCTTGCCTTCGCCCCATTCGCGGCATCGGCCGAGCGGCGTGTTCTCCCGCTGGAACGGCCATGAGATGAACGCCATGTAGCGTCCACCGCCGTCGAAGGCGAAGTCCTCGATGCTTCGATCCTGCCACTGCCTGACGAGTTCCATGTGGTGGATCCGGTCGGCGGCGCCCTCGATGTGCCCGAACATCATCGTGGCCGAGGTGTTCATGCCCAGTTCATGCGCCACGCGCATGACGGTCAGCCATGCTTCGGCGTCGCATTTGCCCAGGCCGATCTTCCGGCGGACCGCGTCGGCGAAGATCTCGCCGCCTCCCCCGGGTATCGAGTGCAGACCGGCCTCCACGAGGGGCTTCATCACGCCTCGCAGCTTGTCGGCGAGGGTCGCCCCCGGCGGATCGAAGAAGTCGACGAACTCGATGAATTCCGGAGGACTGAACGCATGGACGTGCACCTGCGGGAATCGATCGCGGATCGCGGTCAGCAGCTGGATGTACCAGTCGAGCGGCAGCTCGGGATTCATTCCGCCCTGCATCAGGATCTGCGTGCCGCCGATGTCCACCAGTTGCTGGATCTTCTCGAGGATCTGATCCACCTCGAGGGTGTACGCATCCTCTTCGTCACCGTCGCGTCTGAACGCGCAGAAGGTGCACTTGGCGGTGCAGACGTTCGTGTAGTTGATGTTCCGGTCGATGACGTAGGTCCGCACCTGTTCACCATGCAGATGTCGGCACCGGGCGTCGGCCCAGTGGCCGAGTTCCTGGATCGGAAGTTCCCGATAGATCCGCAGGCCCTGCTCGGGGGTCATCCGAAGATCGCCGGTGACGATATCCCGCAGCACGGCGGGATCGAGCACATCGGCATCGGGTCTGATCTGAGGGGCAGCGGCCATCCGACCATTGTATCGCACGAAACGGTCCGAAGCCGGGTTTATTGGGCTTCAAAGGACCTCTGTGAGGTGCCTTCCGAGCTGATTCCGACCCGTGCATTGGCTCCACAGCGGGGGCATCGACCCTCGTACGCCGTCGAAGCCTCGTTGCGATACAGCCGCCCGTAGGCATGGCAGCAGCGATACCAGATCGACAGAAACGGTCGGCGGGGGCCCTTCGAGGACGTCAACGGCGGGTTTCGGGGCAGTCCCTTGATGTCGATGATGTCGCGTCTTTGCTTCACACCGTCTCTATCGACCACCGGGACGTCGTGGCTTCGCAAGCGGGGCTCAGCGGCAGGCCTGTTCCACCTCGGTGGCGATGCGGCGGAGTTCGGTCAGCAGCGTCTGGGCCTCTCCGGTCAGTTCCACGGCCCTCGCCTCGCCGATCAGGGGGAGGTTGGCGTGGATGTTCCAGGCCGCGGTGCGGCCGCCGGCTTCGACGAGGACCGCCGCGGCGGCCAGATCGCTCTTGAGCATCGGGTTGGTCGTACCGGCGAGTCCGGCCAGATTCGCGGCCATCTCGGCGCAGAGTCGAAGCGTCTCGACGGGAGGCGCCATGGCGGCCTCGACCGCGGTGTCCCACTCCGCCAGTCGCGTGGCGTCGTCCTCGGGCAGCTTCATGATCGTGTTGAGGGATTCGTAGGCGCGGGCATCCTCGTCGGCCAGCTGCAGCGAGCGCGAGGCACCGGCCTGCAGGGCATCGAGGTGGCGCTGGTTCGATTCGCGATGCTCCTGAAGCGACTTCCTCGTCAACGACCAGTTGATGACCATCGCGCCCAGCGCGGAGCCGACGGCGGCGGTCACCGATGCGGCGGCGCCGCCGCCCGGTGCGGGCGTTCGAGCTCCGAGTTCGTCGATCAACTGCTTGAGCGTGGCGTCGGCGAGCTGCAAGGGGTCAACTCCGTATCCGGGCATCGAGCTTCGATTGCAGGGCCTCGACCGCGATCGCGGTCTGCGGATCGACTTCATCGTGCGTCAGGGTGCGTTCGCGATCCCTGAACCGCAGGCGGAGCGTCAGCGACTTGTGTCCGTCGTCGATGCCCTTGCCGCGGTAGACGGTCACGTACTCGATCGCCTCGAGCCGATCGAGTGCGAGGGTGTCGACGGTGGTGTGGATCCGATCCCAGTCGACCGACTCCTCGACGATGATCGAGAGATCGCGTTCGATCGCGGGAACGTTGGTGAGTTCGACGGCCTGGTAGTCCGGCGGCCAGTTCGCCAGCAGGACGTCCAGATCGAGTTCGGCCGCGAGCAGGCCGCGATCGAGATCGAACGCCGACTCGATCGTCGGAGCGAGACGTCCCGCGTGTCCGAGCAGTCGATCGCCGATGTGGATGGAGGCGCCCGGTGCGTACCAGGGGCGGTCCTCGTCCGGTTTCAGGTCGATCGTCGTTCCCGGGCCTCCCAGCCTGTCGACCATCGCTTCGATGATTCCCCGCAGTGGTCGCAGTCCGTCGGCCTCGTCGTCGATGTCCATCAGCAGTCCGACGCGATTCGATTCGCGGTGGGCATCCTCCTCGATCTCGAATGCGGATCCGATCTCGTAGAGCCTGAGTCCGCCCGCACCGCGGTCGCGGTTGGTCCGTCGGATCCGGAGCAGGCTTCCCAGGAGCGAGGAGCGGAGCAGGGTGTCTCCGAAATCGCCTTCGTCCTCGAGTCGAAGCAGTTCGGTGCCGGGACGGACGAAGGGGTCCGCGAGTTCGTGGTTCACCAGCGTGTGCGACACGGTCTCGATGAAGCCCTCGCCGGTCAGCAGGTCGTTGACGGCCCGCTTGCCGGTCACGCGCGGCTGCGGTGCGGCCAGTCGGCTCGGGACGGTGTCGTTGACGGGCAGGTCGTCGTAGCCCTGCATCCGTGCGATCTCCTCGATGAGATCGATCTCGCGATGGATGTCGCCGCGGAAGCATGGGACCACGGCCTCGATGCGGTCTCCGTCGAGCGTCGGCCGGAAGCCGAGCGTCTCCAGCAGTTCCATCATCTGTCCGTCGGGAAGATCCTGTCCCAGCAGATCCCGGCAGCGACCGGTCCGCATCGACACGCTTTCGAGGGCGGGCAGCTCCGCGCCGGCGGCGATCATGCCGCGACACAGGGTGCCCCCGGCCTGCTCCAGCACGAGATGGGCGAGTCGTTGCGAGCTTTCGTCGACCTGCAGCGGAGACACGCCGCGTTCGAATCGGAAACTCGAGTCGCTGCTGATGTTGTGCAGTCGTGACGTCCGTCGCACGAGGACCGGATCGAACGTCGCGGACTCGAGCAGGATGTTGGTGGTCGAATCGGTCACCGCGGAAGCGGCGCCTCCCTTGACGCCGGCCAGCGCGACCGGCTTCTCGGCGTCGGCGATGACCAGTTCGCTGCCGGTGAGGGTGATCGGTTCCGCGCCCTCGCCGAGGGGGAGGAACGTCTCGCCTTCGCGGGCGAAGCGGATCACGATGCGTCCTCCGGCCAGGGTGTCCAGGTCGAAGGCGTGGGTCGGTTGTCCGAGTTCGAAGAGGACGAAGTTGCTCGCGTCGACGACGTTGTTCCTCGGAACCTCCTGGCGTGCTTCGATGCGTCGGCTGATCTCCGGATCGCTCGGACCGATCCGGACGCCGCGGATCACACGCGCCGTGTAGAGCGGGCAGGCCTCCGGAGCCTCGTTGACCACCTCGACGTGGGATTCCACGGGATCGTCCGATTCGGCGATCTCGCGGGCCGGCAGCCGAAGGGTGCGTCCGCTGATCGCGGCGATCTCACGAGCGAGTCCGACGTGGCAGGTGCAGTCGCCGCGATTGGACATCATCTCGAAGTCGAGCGCGACGTCGCCGTCTCCGTCGTGCCGATCCTCGAGGGGAAATCCCGCGTTGGTCAGCAGTTCGCCCTGCTCCGTTTCGGAAGCGGGGGGGTCCAGGTAGTCGTTCATCCAGGTGACTGAGAAGAGCATGATGAAGGGAATGATAATCCGGAACTCCGATCGCCGGCGCGAAGCCCCACGTCATCCCATACACTCTGTTCATGAGGCTGGTTTTCCTGATCGTTCCGGTGTTCCTGCTGCTGCTCGGCGGCTGTGCCGCCTCCGTCCCCGCCGTCCCGGCGGGCTCGGCGATGGATCCGTATTCCGGCGTTCCCGACGACTTCTCGCTCGATGTGACGATCCTCGCCGCCGAGGACGAGTCCCAGGCCCATCGGCGAACCGCACGCTACATCCTGTTTCCCGACGGAACGCTGCTGCACGACGCCCGTCCGGGGCGTGGACCCAACACCATGCCGGGATTCACCAGGCGGCTGAGCAGTGCGCAGATGGCCGATGTCTGGACCGATCTCAGGAAACTCGGCCTGGGGACCTCCGACGGTTCCGATTCCATCAACAACTTCCGGCGGGCAATTCGACCGAAGACCGGCCACGCCTATCTGGTCGCGGTGACCGCCGACGGCGACTTCTGGAACTACACGCGAGTGGTGCCGGTGGGTGAAGAGCTCGATCCCGCCCTGACGGCCCTGCTTCGGGAACTCGCCGTGCTGGCCTGGGCCGAGGACGACCAGCTTCAGGAGGCCCGCACCGCGCCGATCCGCTACGACTTCGGCCCGGACCCCTACGCGACCTACCGCGGGACCGGAGGCCGGTGACATGTGCATCCGCCGACTGCTGCTCGCCGCTCCGTTGCTGCTGGTGATGCTGACGGGGTGCGCCGCGAGGAACTCGTGGGCGATGCCGTCGGGCGTCAGTCCGACCGATGGACTCGGCATTCAACTCGAACTGAGGAACACGGACACGAACCAGTTCGCCCGGTTCCGCGTCGAACCCGACGGCGCCTTCACCTACTGGGGCGGCAAGGACGTCCTGTTCGATGCGATCACCTGGGAGGGGGCCGTCGATTCCACCCGGGGAGCCGAACTCGATCGAATCGTGCGAGCCCGCGGTCTGCTGCAGATGCAGTCCGGGGGGACCGACGGCGTCCAGCCGACCTGGGACGTCCAGCTGTTCGACGACGGTCGACAGCGTTCATTCATCGTCCACGGCGAGAACGCCGCGCTCGAGGAGCTCTTCTCGTATCTGCAGAATCTCGCCTCGGCCCGTTTCGAGACCATTCTGGATGCGCTGCCGAAGCCGAGCGTCGACCGCTTGACCGTTCCAGTCACGTCTTCCGACGACACGGCGGATCGACCATGACTGCGCGACGCGGCCTGAGTCTGATCGGTCTGCTGATCTCCATCGTCTGCGTGGTGGTGTTGCTGTCGGTCATGCTGCCGGCGCTGCGGACCGCGACCACCGGGCTCTCCGACAGCGGGGGGCAGTCGACGGCAAGCGCCTGGGCGGCGGCCGACAAGGTGAACCTCTACGCCATCGGCCAGAGCATGCTCGCCGGCGGCCTCGGTGTGGGAATGGACTCCATGTGGGCGAGTCCCGCCGCATCCACCGGTCGTCGCGACGTTTCGGAGAACACCACCGCGAACCTCTATTCGCTCCTGATCATGGATCAGCGGGTGCAGCCGTCGCATCTGATCTCGCGCGGTGATCGGGGGCTCGTGGAGATCGACGACGACTACGACTTCACCGCATACGATCCCCGGAGCGGTGTCTACTGGGATCCGTCGTTCACCGCGGATCTGTCGCGCATGTCGAACACGTCATGGGCGCACATGCCGCTGCAGGGTGCACGCTACGACAACCACTGGCGCAACTCGATGTCCGGATCGTTCCCGCTCTTCGGATCCCGCGGGCCCGAGGACGGGGTGCTCGATCCGGACTCGGTGACGTGCCACAACGGGCAGTGGACCGGTTCGATCTGGTCCGCCGACGGAAGCGTGCGATCGCTGGAGTCGATCGGATCCTGGAACGCGTCCATCAACGGCGGGGAGGACAACCTCTTCCGCGTGGACGATCCGCGACGCGGCGCCGATGCGGTGCTCGGATTCACCCGATCGATCGACGAGGACGGCGTCACGCTCCAATGGGATTGAAGACGACATGCCTGCTGGGCCCGCTGCTGTTCGCGTCGACCGTTCATGCCGAGCCGGCGTCCTCTCCTCCCAGGGTGAAGGTGTTCATCCTCGCCGGCCAGTCGAACATGGAGGGGCACGGTCAGCTGCGGAGTCTGGATCGCCTCGGTGAACACCCCGATCACGGGGCACGGCTTGCGACGCTGAAGGCCGCGGACGGTTCCTGGGCGGTGCGGGACGACGTCACCATCGCATGGGCCTCCAGATCGCCTTCGCATGGTCCGCTGACGGTCGGATGGGGACGCAGCGCCGATGAAATCGGCCCCGAACTGCTGTTCGGAACGATCATGGGCGAGGCCTGCGACGCGCCGGTGCTTCTGATCAAGACCGCATGGGGAGGCAAGGACGTCTACTGCGACTTCCGGTCACCCGCCGCCGGCGAGCCCGGAGGGCACGAGGCGTCCCTGCTCGCGCAGCAGGCGGCCGATGGACAACCGCGGGAAGTCGGCGCGTACTACCGGAAGATGGTCTCGGAAATCAACGCGTGCCTCGAACGCATCGACGAGATCGTTCCCGGGTACGCAGGCCAGGGATACGACCTCGCCGGAGCCGCCTGGTTCCAGGGATGGAACGACTACTGCCAGTGGCATGTGCGCATCGACGGGCGACCGGTGGGCGAGGAGATCATCGAGTCCTACCCGACGACGTTGGCGGCGATGTTCACCGATCTT
The DNA here is from genome assembly GCA_002364485.1 of Phycisphaerales bacterium UBA3160. GTDB lineage: Bacteria > Planctomycetota > Phycisphaerae > Phycisphaerales > SM1A02 > UBA854. Next base: position 2,041 of record DEYK01000013.1, on the reverse strand, counting down.
CGTCACGATCTCGGTGCGCCGGATCTACCGGTGGTCGTCGGCGAGATGGGAGTGGGAGGCGAGGAGATCGCCGTCCGCGCCGTCGACGAGGGCGATCACGAAGCAAGGGCGATCATGGCCTTCCGCCGGGCGCAGGCTGCGGCCGTCGCCGCGATGAACGACGATCGAATCGTCTTCGTACCCACGGCCGCCTACTGGGACGACCGTCTGGAATCGCTGCGGCGTCAGGCCGACGAGCATCGCCGACGCAAGCGGGAACAGGGAATCGACGACACGGAGCACAACGAACTTCCGACGCCTCAACTGAGCGAGGAATACCGCACCCGCGGCGGTCACTGGTACTGCCACTACAACGGGTCGGCGAGCAACTATTCGCTGGTCGGTCTCGCCCTCGCCGAAGCATTGTTGTCCCTGGATCCCTGTACGGAGGCATCCAGGACCGATTTTCGGGGCCGATCCGCCGATTCGGTCCCGCGGTCGAAATAAATCTCCGTCTCGATGTCTGAAACTCCTTCAGGCATCTTCCTTGTCCGTGCCGCCTGAAGCGGGTGGCCTTTCACGCAAGGAGACGGACATGAAACGCACGATGAAGACCATGCTGGCGGCGGGAGCCGCGCTCGCGACGACCCTGCCCTCGTTGGCGGGAATCCAGCTGAATGACGTCTATTCCGAGGCCAGTCTCACGTATGAAAACGGCGGCGGCCTGTTCGGTGACGACGAGTACGAGTACGACTCGGACACCGTGGACTATCTGGGAACGGCCCGGGCGGAAGCAGGCAATGACCCCGGAGGGGCTGCCTGGAGTTCAATCTTCAGGTACCAGGGCGGAACACGGTTCGAGGTTCGCCAGGGGCTTTCGTACGACAGCATGTGGGCGGATCCGGCCGACTTCCGTTCCAGCATGTACAGCCGATTGTCGATCACCATCGATCGGGAGTTGCAGCTCGACTACTCGTTCAACTGGTCTCTCGACAGTGCGGAACTGCGCAACGGCTCGTTCGCCATCCTTCGTGGTTCCACCTATGTCGACGGCCGCACCTACAGTTCGTCGAACCAGGCGGCGGGCAGTTCGATCATGCTGGACCCGGGAGCCTACACCTTCATCTTCCGGTTGGGAGGAAGGGAGGGTTCGAACTGGATGGAATACAGCAGCAGCAGCAGCAGCCAGTTCGTGGCCAACATGAACTTCTCGGAGGTTCCCGCTCCCGGCGGACTGGCGCTTCTGGGACTGGCCGGATGCGCCTGGCGTCGTGCCCGCCGCGAATGATGCATGCATCCCGGCAGGCGATGCGATCCTCGGGAGGAGGGGATCGTGTCGTCTGCGATGGCGGGTGATCGCCTTCGGGAGACCGATTTGGGGTCGGTTTCACGGATCTCTCGGATTGGACCGTCTGGAAGTCGGTCGAATGTCTTGCTTCTGGTGGACGTTCGATCCGAACGACCTTCACCCGAACCAAGGAGATCATCAGATGAACATCAGGACATGCATGCTTGCCGCCGGCCTTGTGATCGGCATGATCGGCGTTCCGTCGCAGGGAGGCATTCAACTCGATTCACATGGGATCGGTCTGATCATGCAGCGCAATCATGCCTTGAGCGGACAGTCCGAAACCGTTACCGGGCATCAGCTGGAAATGGGAACCTCGGTCGTGTCGCTCGGGGGTGAACCGAGCGGGACCGCCTGGTCCGGCCTGGACTGGTTGCAGGACGGTGACGGGTTCCAGATCACCGCTGGCCTGGAGCATGGCGACATCGATGACGACTCGATCTCCTTCGAATCGAGAATGGAGACCATGGTCAGGTTCCATCTGAGCGAGACCATGCAGGTGGACTATTCATATGGATTGATGTTCGACGGATCGACCCTCGAACCGCTCGTCGGCTCCATCCGCATCACCTCGGACTCCGGCGAAGTCCACGTCGGTTCACTCGGCCAGTCCGGTACCGGCGGCAGCCTGATGCTCGGCCCGGGGTTCCACAAGATCAACACGATTCTGCTTGCGCAGACGTTGCCGGAAATGGAGGGCAGTGGTGGGGTGGG
>DEYK01000058.1 GCA_002364485.1 Phycisphaerales bacterium UBA3160 | reverse complement strand
CTTTGGAACCGTCGTGTCATCGAGGGTCGTGATCATCAGATTCAGCGGCTTGGTCCGCTGGTCGTATTCGTTCGCCATGCGGGACGCGAGACCGTCCATGACCTTGCCCATGATCTCCGAGCCCGTGTCCTGCCATTCCTGCGTCACCTCCATGGTCAGCTCGATGGTTCGATCGCTGGTGTTGACCTTGAACCACCGCAGAGCATCGGAGGTCATCGCTTCGCCCCCGGCAATGCCATTCAGCGTGTTCTCGACGGTCTGCGGCAGGATGTTCTGGGTGACGATCTTCGATACGTCGGGTGTGTCGACCAGGGGATTGATTCCGTTCGGGGTGATCTCGGACGGCATCAGGTACACGGACGAGTACTGGTACGTCTTCGGCATCATGGAGATGATGATGCTTCCCACCACGAGACTCGACACGAGTGTTGCAAGCAGCACCGTCCGCTGTCTCAGCAGGATGACGACGAAACCGACGAAATCGAGTTCGGACCGCTGTGGCCGGTCTTGATCACGTCCGTGGTTCTCAGAAGTGCCTTGGTCGTTCATGCCACTATGGTACCCTCATGAACCGCATCCTTCGACCCGTGCCGAACGGAGGTCGATTCCGACTCGGTACGAGGCATGATGTTCATTCAACTTCTGAAACAGATACGACATCGCCCGTTCGCAAGAAGCGTCTCCTGGTCGTTTCTCGGATCCGGCGGCGCGCAGGCCGTCATCCTCATCGGCACGCTGATTCCGCTGTTCAAGCTCTACGATCCTGCGCAGTTCGGTGTCTTCGGCATCTACCTCGCGATCGCGATGATCGCATCGACGCTGTCGACCGGTCGATATGAGGTCCTTGTCCCTGTTCCAAAGAGCGATCGCGATGCGATGGGCCTCTTCACGGCATCGATCGGACTCGGTTTCATCTCATGCCTCGTGATCTCCTGCGTGCTGCTGCTGTGGATCCCCGGCTGGCTCGAATCGCTGGGCGGCTGGATCGCACTGCTTCCGTGCCAGGTGTTCCTGATGGCATGCTGTCAATCGCAGCGCGAGTGGTTGGCGCGGCGGCATCGGTTCGGAGTCCTCGCCTTCGCCGAGTTCCTCAGGGCATTCGTACTCATCCTCGTCCAGTGCCTGCTCGCCGATTCGTTCGGCCCGACGGCCGTCGGGCTCGTCATCGGTCTGCTCGCGGGCTGGGGCGCGTTCTGGTTGTGGACGGTCTCGATCTGCGTGTCCACCCGTGCGATCGGCGGGTTCAGCCTCCCGCATGCCGTGTCGATGATCCGCAGTCATCGACGGAACCTGTTCCTGCTTCCGTCGCAGGGACTGAACCGTGTGACTTCGAACATGCCGATCTTCGCGCTCGAGATGGTCTTCGGATCCTCCGTCGCCGGAGGCTACGTCATGGCGGCCAAGTTCCTCTATGGTCCTCAGGCGATGGTCAGCGAGGCGCTTCGCACCGTCTACTTCCCGTACGCCTCGAAGACGATCGCCCTCACGGGTCAATGTCGGCAACTCTTCGATTCCGTACTCAAGCTGATCGTGATCATCGGCATCCTGCTCTTCATTCCGATGTCGCTGCTCGCACCGTGGTTCATCTCATGGATCGCCGAACTCATGGGCGAAGCTCCCGACAAGTGGGAGGTGACCGGACAGGTCGTCCAGGTGCTTGCGCCCTTCTACATCCTGCAGATCGCCAACGGACCCATCGCGGGCATGTGGGTGATCGCCGGACGTCAGGCCATGCTGCTCGTCTGGGAGATCGGACTGCTGCTTCTGGTCACCATCGGACTGCTCCTGGGGTGGCCTCTCGATTCCCTGACATGGTCCCTGGTGGGATACGGCATCGCGAAGACCATCGCCTTCGCCATCAACATCTACGCATGCTCGCAGTTCGCCAGGGGCCGATGGCTTCTTCCGACGGACGAACGATCCGCCGTCTGACACGGCTCTGGTAGAGTGCCATCCGGATGCTCGAAACTCTGATTCCATGGTTGTACGTACTCTCGCTGTTCGCCTGCGCGATGACCATCGTGCTGCGCCCGTCGCTGATGCTCAGGCCGTCGATGTTCTTCGTCATGGTGATGCTCGTCATCATCAACATCGCGGCGGCGTTCGTCGACAAGACCACGTATTCGACGATGCCCGGCATCGACCAGTTGCGGCTGACCACGATCCTGTTTCCGTTTCCGGTGCTCGCCTGGGTGCTTGCGACCCCGTTCCTGTCCTCGACGACCGCATCCATCTACGGTGAATGCCGAGGCACGGCCTCGACTGCATTCCGGTTCCAGCGGCGTGAGGCCTGGATCGCCGCGATCTTCACGATCGTGGCACTGTTCGTGGCTGCCGGCTATCTCGTCACCGTGCCGCTCGGGCAGACCGGATTGTGGGCGCTGCTTTCCGATCCGGCCAACACGGCCCAGGCAAGGGAGATGAGCGTCAAGGGCGTCTCCAATCCTCTGGTCACGTACGCGTACACCTTCTTCAGAGCCTCGTTCGCGCCGGTCCTGATCGTCCTGCTCGTGTACGGGCTCTCCTGGCGGATGCCCTTCCGATCCATCCTGCTTCTCGGGACCATTCTGCTGTGCATCGTGATCGTGGCACTGGAGGGTGCCCGCATGCCGATCGCCATGCTGCTGCTCGCCGTCGGGTTCGCCTGGCTGCTGCTGCGCGGGATCTCGCGTGGCTCGATCGTCTTCGCCGCCGTGGTCGCATGCTCGCTCGCGATCATCCTTTCCCTGACGCTTCTTCGTGAAAGCGAACATCGGGGACCTTCCCGTGATCTGTCCATGTACACGGAACCGCTCGTCGACCGTGCCTTCGTCGTTCCGTTCGAGACCGGCGCCCGCAGCATGTTCTATTCGTACGATCACGGCAGCACAGGGACCAGGACGACCCGCCCGGCCGCGGTCGTCGCCAACGAGGAATACATCAACCTTCCGCTGACGGTGTATCGCCGTCACTACCCGTTCGGCCTCGAGTATGGAAGCATCAACACGTGCTTCCTGTTCGATCTCCAGGTGTCCGCCGGACTCTGGGGGGGATGGTGGCTTTCGCTCGTGGGTCTCTGTCTGCTCGATCTGCTTCCGTACCTCTTCCTGCGGGCCCGAGGCCTCGTGCTCGTCGCGTTCTACTCGGCGTTTCTGTGTTCGCTGCTGGTGCTGTCGTTCTCCGCGTACACCACCTCACTGCTTTCAGGCGGGCTGCTGCTCATACCACTACTCGCACGCGCCTCTTCTCCGGTTGAGACTCGAGGCGAACCCGGTCGTTCGACATCGATCGTCTCGGACGAGGTCGGGTGCGTTCGATGAAGATCGTCCAGTTGACAACCGTGCATCGATGGGACGACGTCCGCATCTATCACAAGATCTGCAGTTCGCTTGCGGCCGCCGGTCACGACGTGCACCTCGTCGCTCCCGATCCAGGGACGCCCGAGGCCCCTGAACCTCCGGACATCTCGATTCATCTTCTTCCTGCCTCCGGTTCGAGGCCCACCCGACTGCTCAACGCCTGGAGGGCGGTCGGTGTCGTACGCCGCATACGCCCCGATGTCGTCCACTTCCACGATCCCGAGCTGATGCCCACGGCGATGGTCCTTCGGCTTCTCGGGATTCCCGTCGTCTACGACGTGCATGAGGATCTTCCCGAAGACATCCTGCAGAAGGAATGGATCGCCGGGGCACTTCGCCGACCGATGTCGCTGATTGCGAGACTTTCGGAATGGATGTTCACCCGTACCGCTGCATCTGCCGTCGTTCCCGTCACCGAGCACATCGCCAGAAGATTCCCTTCGAGTCGAACGGTCGTGGTGCAGAACTATCCACTGCTCGGCGAACTCCTCAAGCCGGCGGGATCCGGTACCGGAGCGGACTCCGCTCCGTTCGTCTTCATCGGAGGAATCACTCGTGATCGGGGCGGCCTCCAGATGATCGAGGCGGCCTCCCTCGCGGCCGAGGACGGAGATTCGATTCTGGTCGATCTCGTCGGCCCGGTCGTGCCGCCTGCATTCGCGAACGAACTCGAGTCCGCGGCGAAGGGGACACCGGCCCGTCTTGTGGGGACCGTCTCTCGCGAGCAGGTGGGAAGCCTGCTTTCGACCGCACGGGCGAGCTTCATTCTTTTTCATCCGGCTCCGAATCACATCAACGCGCAGCCGAACAAGCTCTTCGAAGCGATGTCCGCAGGTGTTCCCGTCATCGCCTCCGACTTTCCGGCCTGGCGACGGATCGTGGATGGTGAACGGTGCGGCATCCTGGTCGACCCACTCGATCCAGCCGCGATCGCACGTGCGATGCGGACTGTGCTGGAGAACCCGGACGAGGCCGAGTCGATGGGTCGTCGTGGACGAAAGGCCGTCGAACATCGGTTCAACTGGGAATCGGAGTCGGCTCGGCTGCTGGATCTGTATGCTTCTCTTGAACGAGGCGACCCCATCGCCTGACGTTCGGGCCTCATCATGTGTGGATTATCCGCTTACTTCGCTTCGACGCCTGACCCGGCACTTGCCGG
>DEYK01000051.1 GCA_002364485.1 Phycisphaerales bacterium UBA3160 | reverse complement strand
CGTACTTCGCAGCCGTCGTGCTTCCGATCCTGTTCCTGCTGACCTCATGCCTCCGAACAGGAATCAGCCTCATGTCTGTTGTCACCATTCATTGCGATAAAGCACAGGAACGGACCGAGGTCGCCTCCGGGTTCGGCTTCGTGCAAGGCTCGAGCTGGCATCCCGTGATACCGACCGACGCACTTGGGCCTGCCAAGCGACCCTTTTTTGACACTTTCCCTTGAAACAGACATCGAAATTCAGGATGATTGATGGTTCACATCTGAAATGGGGAGGGGAAACCCGTGAATCACATTACAACTGTTGTCGCCGGTCTGTCATTGGCGTGTGCCGGAACATCGGCCGTCTGGGCAGATGAGTTGTGCATAGAACCTGAGAACATGATCGATTGCAGTGACAATTGGTTCTTCACATACAACGCATCGACCTTCAAAATGGAGAATGGCTGCCCTATTGGCGCACCTCGAGGCGAATTGACAATCCAGGATCAGGCCGTGTGGGACAAACTCGTCTCCTTCGGCCCGTCAGCGTCAATGACCATCTTTGCACAGGATACCGGAGTCCACGTGGGTACCCCCCCTCCCCCCGCCCAGGTCACAATCGAGAATCCAGTACTGGTCGTCACCGTTGATACCAGCGATTGGTCCGATTTGCTCCCGTTTCGATGTGGAACGGATTGCGATGTGCCGTACCAGGAAGAATGGGTGCTCCGATCGATCGATGTCGAGGACATGTCGACCCTGCCAACCGCAAACCAAACCCCCTGGTTCGGCGCCCACATGATCGAGCATGTCTTCAAGGATGGCACTGTGACCTACCACATCGGTACGACTCTGGGGTATCTCGACGATGTACTCAATGTGAATCGGGAGGAGTTGAATCCAACGTCAGGGCAACCGGGCGCAGCAGTCTACGCGGCATCCTTGGCGCCTACGGGTGTCGGCATGCCCTGGACATTCAATTCGCCGCCCGGTTTCGGTGGACCTGACTACCCTCTCCCATGGGAGGGAGGCGGTGCATCTTGGTGGCAACAGCGATATCTCGTATTCATTGCCGACCGCGATGCCTTCGTGCGACCGTCATTCAACCCAAGTATGCGCGAGACGAGTTCGGCCCTCGACACTGCCAACGGCAAACCATGGTGGAATCCTGACTTTCTCGCCGAATGTTCTTCTGACTACGGCAGCTATGACTACCCACCGGACCAGAATGACCTCAAGCCGGCCTTCGATACTGCCACTGCGAACTTCCATGCGGTGCTTGGCCCGTTGTATGACTCTCAAAACACGGAGATCATGCCGCTCACGACGTACGAAGGCCCGGAAGGGTTTTTGCAGTACATGGCGGAATGGAAACGTGAAAGTTGGGATACGCCATCCTGGGCGCCGCAAGATGGATCGTGGGATTGGACTCAAAGCACGCAAGCGGCTGGCTTCCCATTCAGCGGCCTTGGGCTCACCCTCAACTGGACTCAATTCTGGCCTGAAGCGATCGAGTTCGAGAAGGGTGATTTGAACAACCCCTTCGGCGCGACGAGTGAGTTCATCCATGCAACGAAAGGCAAGCCCATCTATCTTGTCGGGATACTCGATCCGTATCAGTATCTGGGCAAGTCGCTTGCGAACCAGGTGCCGTGGTGCGACACCTGCATAGGCGATTTCAACCGAGATGGCGTCGTCGGCGTGCTCGACCTGATGCTCCTGCTCGAACATTGGGGTGAAAGCACCTCCGATTTGGGAGCGGATTTCCCCCTGCAGTACAACATGGACAAGAGATCGGCGGAGATTGATGTCCTTGATCTGCTCGATCTGCTCCAGGTATGGGGACCATGCGAATGGCCCTTAGATTGGCGACCCGTGGACTGCCTGCAACCCTGACTGGGCGGCTGGGTCGATCGTATTCACACCCGATGAATATCGAGAGGGATTGAGTTCACACCACGTTGTCATCAGATCAACATGACCCAAACTCATCCTCGAATCATCCGGGACTTCATCGATCGATTTCTCGCCGCAACCGGCCGGCAGGATCTCACGCACGATGCCGTCACGGTCGACAGCTTCGGTGACTCGCCGCAGATGGCAGACGATCTGCTTGCTCTGGTGCTCGCGGGCACCAAGACCGCCACATGCTCGTCCGTGTGGGCGATGGAACACGCCAAGTCACCCCCGATCGAGCCCGGCGCGCTGTGGGTGATCTGCGACGGAGCCGGCATGCCCCGGTGCATCATCCGGACCGATCGGATCGAGCAGGTCGCATACGAGGACGTCACGGCGGCGTTCGCCCGGACCGAAGGCGAACACGAACCGCTTGATCTACCGGATGACGAGGTGCTCGAAAAATGGAGAGCGGGCCACTGGGCGTACTACATCCGGGAACTCGGTGAGATGGGCCGCACGCCGACGACGGAGATGCCGGTGCTGTGCGAGCACTTCACGGTGATCTACGCGGAAGCACCATCCAATTGAAACGCAGTTATGATTCTGCCATGACACACACGTACTTCGCAGCCGTCGTGCTTCCGATCCTGTTCCTGCTGACCGGATGCAGCACATCGCAGCAGCACGACGGAATGCACTCCGATCGAGTCACGGGCGAAGCCGACTTCGAACGGGTCAAGTCGCTTTCAGGCGACTGGTACCTCGTCGGCGGCATGCGTCTGGGCAAGCAGCTCGAGGCCGATCCCGACGAACCGTTTCTTTCCTATTCGGTCAGTTCCGGTGGTCATTCGGTGATCGAGAAGCTCTTCGTCGGCAAGCCCAATGAAATGACCAGCATCTACTATCTGGACTCGGGCCGGCTCATGATGGACCACTACTGCAGTCTGGGAAATCAGCCTCGCATGGTCGCGATCGCGGGATCCGAGGACGAGATCCCGTTCCGTCTGATCACGGTTGGAAACATGGCCGACCCAGACGAACTGCACATCTCGTCCCATGCCCTCGAGTTCAAGGGACCGGATGAACTGACCGCCCACTGGGGAGCCACCAGGGACCGGGGCGCCGTGAGCGGCTCCATCTACGAGGTCAAGCGGATGGAAACTCCCTGACCCAATCCGTCGACATCACACCACTTGGGAGGCTCTGCCAATGCTGTTTCACATGTCCTTCTGGATCGCCCTGGCCGCCATTCCGTTGATCGGATGCGATGCAACCAGCCGACACTGTTCGGACCTTGCATCGACGTTCGAGTCCAGCGGACTGCAGCTGACCGTACTGGGTTCGTCGACCCTCGATGATGGCGACGAGTTCGAGTCCTTCAGTCGATCCGGCGACATCGATCCGGACTCCGTCTTCGAGATCGCCTCGATGACCAAGGCGGTCACCGCGACCGCGGTCATGCAACTCGTCGAGGCCGGCAGGATCGATCTCGACGCACCGGTCTCGTCGTACCTTCCCGAACTCGACGAGATCGACATCCTGCAGGAGGACCTCACCCGTCGCAAGGGTACCGTCCCCGTCACCATGCGACACCTGCTGACGCACACCGCCGGATTCGGCTACTTCTTCAACAGCCCTCTGATCTCCCTGGACATCGGACGCGATCCGAAAAGCATGGAATGGCCCACGCCGGAGGTTGTTGCCGCGGACGAATACGACTGGGGATTCGGCGGGCTCCAGCCGCGACGGATCTTCGAGGCCGGTGAACGATGGCACTACGGCCGCAATCTCGGGATCGCCGGCCGCGTGGTCGAACGGATCTCGGGGATGGATCTCGACACCTACTTCAGGACGCACATCTTCCAGCCGCTGCACATGGATCGCACCGGCTACAACCTCCCCGACGAGATCAGGGCGGACATGGTGCCGATGATGATGCGCAACCCGAAGACCGGCGACCTCATTCCGATACCGAGCATGCGCGAGATCCCCATGGAACGCTTCTACGGAGGCGGAGATCTTCTCAGCACTCCACGCGACTACCTGCGGTTCCTGACCTGCCTGACGCGGGGCGGCGAACTCGACGGCGTCCGCATCCTCTCGGAGTCATCCGTCGACACGTTCTTCGAGAACCAGCTTTCCGAAGGCACGTCGATCGAGTATCTGCAGGATGATCCCATGCGCCGAAAACCGGGTGCGTCCGAACGCTGCTTCCTGGACGACCAGGACCAGTTCAGCTTCGCATGGGCGATCGAGGCCAATCCGAACGAGCGCGGCAGCCGGCCCCGGGGCGTCGGATACTGGTCGGGCATCTTCAACACCTACTACACGGTCGATCGCGAACGCGGCATCGCGGTGGTGGGATTCTCACAGCTGCTGCCCTTCAACGACGCCCAGGCCTACGAGCTGTACCGGCTCTACGAAGACTGCGTCTTCGACGGCCGCTGAATAAGCAGGCCGCGGTCGCCTCTTGGCCATCTCACCTGCCACCCTGTAAACTACATATCTTGATTTCGGCCACCTGGCTGCCCTCAGAGATCATTCAACACAAGGAACATCAACAAATGTCCGCAACACGATCACGAACATTTCTCGCCGGATGCACCATGGCACTGCTCACCGCTGCGGCGATGGCATTCACCACGTCGGCAAACACCACTGCGGAGGACGGCCCCCGCTCCAGTCCCGAAGCAGCCATCAAGGCGTTGATGGACGGCAACAAGCGATACGTCGCCAACAAGGCGACATCGGAGAACACCCCTTCCGCACGCACGGCTCTGACCGAGACGCACGAACCGATCGCGGCCATTCTTCGCTGCTCAGATGCCCGTGTCGCACCTGAGATCGTCTTCGATCAGCCCCTGGGCGGACTCTTCATCGGCGCCGTCGCAGGCAACATCGTCACCCCCGAAGTCATCGCCAGTTTCGAATACGCCGTCGGCGTCCTCGGAGCGAAGGCAATCGTGGTCATGGGTCATCGGCACTGCGGTGCAGTGGAAACGGCGATCGAGTTCCGGAACAAGTCAGATCAACTTCCCGGCTCGCTGCCGATGCTGATCGATCAGATCATCGTCCCCTGCGCTCTGGACACCGATCCGAGCGATGTCGCAACCCAGGAGCACGAAGCTGTGATCTGCAACGCCAACAAGGGCGTCGGACAACTGCTTGCCCGCTCCACGATGCTCGCCGAAGCGCACAAGACCGGCGAACTGACGATCATCGCCGGCGTCCAGGACCTCAAGACCGGACGATTCACCGTCACGAGCGAGTGATTCGATCGAGCGAAGATCCCCAGTGGATCGAACCAACACCCAACGGTCCCACGAAGGCGTACATGCCCTCGTGGGACCGTTGTATTTGAGGATCAGACCTGATTTTTGGTCCATGAGCAGCCTCGATAAGAGGCCATTTCGATTGAAATCGTCATGCAAAACAGCTCTTACGGGCCCGGGGCGTCGGATACTGGTCGGGCATCTTCAACACCTACTACACGGTCGATCGCGAACGCGGCATCGCGGTGGTGGGATTCTCACA
>DEYK01000014.1 GCA_002364485.1 Phycisphaerales bacterium UBA3160 | reverse complement strand
CGCCACGTCCGTTGTCGATCCGCATCCAGGGTGACGATGGTGTCAGGTGCGAGGTGATCAACGAACTAGAGACGGGGGGGTTTCATCCCGAAGCCGTTTCGTGGTGCCCTGAGGCCTATCGGCTTCATGGAGGCGATCGGTCCTCCGTTCAGGAGACCAAGTCGTATCGTTCCGGTCACCTGTGGATCCAGTCGCTGTCGAGCATGGCTGCCGTATCGGCCCTGTCCGTCGCTCGAGGCGACGATGTCCTCGATCTGTGTGCGGCGCCCGGCAGCAAGACATCCATGATCGCCCACATGCAGGCGGGCGAAGGGGTGCTCGTCGCCAACGACCGGAGCCGGCAGCGTCTCTTCAAACTTCGTGCGAACCTTCGACAGTTGGGTGTATCCGGAGTCGAGATCACCTGTTTGCCCGGAGCTTCCTACGGATCCTCCCATGCGGGGTGTTTCGACCGGGTACTGGTCGATGCGCCGTGCAGCGGTGAAGGGATGCTTCATGCTGGCGACACGAAGGGGCTGGCGGAATGGAGTGAGGGACGCATTCGTCGACTTGCCAGACAACAGGCCGGTCTGCTGGCGAGTGGCCTCAAGACCCTGCGTCCAGGCGGCTGCTGCGTCTACTCCACCTGCACCTATGCTCCCGAGGAGAACGAGGTGCTGGTCGACCGCGTGCTCGCCAAGCTGGGTGATCGATTCTCGATCGATCCGCTGCCGGCTGAACTTCCCCGGGGTGACTCCGGAATCGTGCGTTGGAAGGATCGAGATCTGCATCCGTCCCTGCGTCGGGCGTTGAGACTGCTGCCGGAGGACGGCCAGGGTCTCAGGGGCTTCTTCATGATCCGTATCCGACGCGTCGGCTGACTTCCCTCAATGCAGCGACCCCGATTCGATCAGAACCGGGGTCGCGAACTCTACTCGTTCTACATGAACGTGGTCGTATTCAGATTCGTCTTCTTCTTCGTCTTCCTACCGCAGCCAGACCAAGAAGCAGCAGTGCTCCCGGTGCCGGCACGACACTCGAACCCCTGGAGGTCCAGCTGTCTCCACCTGCGGTGTCTTCCGTGGTTTCCGGAACAGGTGCGAACTTCGCGGATCCTCCGCTCGGCATGACCGGGCCCTCGAACTCGATCAGCAGGCCTTGGCTTGCCGCCGCAATTCCGGGTGTCGGCGATACCAGTGCTCGGCGGAAGATGAAGAACTCGAACATCGTATGCTTCTTGTTCTTCTTGCCACCCTGATTGGAGTGCGCAACCGTGTCTTCGTATGCGGTCAGTTCGAACTCGGTCTCAGGAGCTGTTTCGAAGCCGAAGTCGGTTTCCTCCTCCGAAAGTGATGCAAGTGCGCTCGGCGCGACGAGCCAGAGGATGAGGCATGTCACGACTTGAGTCAGGAATGTACGTTTCATTGCTTTCATTTCGTGCCTCCTTCCTTAGGCTTGTACCACGTTGGCCGACTGAAGTATGTTCCAGCCGGTCTTGCGGAACCTCGGGAAACGACCCATGGTCCCTGTGATCATCTTGATGTCTTCGGAGTCGATCGTCATTGGTATTTCCTGGCCCGTCCAACCGACGAAGCGGCGATGCCCCTGATACTGCATCGAGAACACTCGCTCCCGCATGGACCAGTTGTCCAGTTTGTTGGCGATCTCGTCGGCCTTGTTGGTGAACAGCGCCATGTAGCGTTGGAGATCCTTGTCGTCGCTGATGTGACGAATGGCGATGTTGCACCCGTAGATGCACCACCATCCATGGCTTTCGATCGAGTCTGCATTGGTGTACTCGTCCAGATCGATCGCCGAACCGAGCGCGTCGGTGATGTCGGCGAGCGCCGACCTGGCGTCACGCTTTCCGGAGATCACCTCCGCTTCGAGCAGGCCACCGGCTGCGGTCCTTGCGACCGCCTCCCAGTACGATGCTTCGCCCGAGAGTTCGTTGCAGAGCGATCTGCAGCGATCGAGTGTCTGAATGGTCACGTCCGCATGCCGGGCGGCATGGACGGGCTCGGCTCCGATCAGTCTTCGGTGGGTGTTGCCGAGCACGTAGTAGGCGAACGCTTCGGAGCAGCGGTCCCAAGTCGTGGTCGGAGCCTTGCGCTGGTAGTTCTCGATCAGTTCCGCGGATGTCGCCCTCGCTTCGACGAGGTGCCACAGGGTGTAGTAGGCATTGGAAAGATTCGACTGCAACGCGCGGCGGATCTCGTCATCGATCGGAGATTCCATCAGCCCGCGTTGGGCCGCTTCGAGGCTCTTGGAGTATCTCCCGAGTCCGTCCCAGGCTCCGAACGAACGAATGCAGGCCAAGGCCCGCTCCGTCGGGGTTTCGGCGATCTCGTATGCCATGTCCGCGTGCTTGGCCATGCTCGAGTAGTCGCCGCTCTGGTGGCACCCGAGGGCCATTGCGTCGATGCTCTCGAATGTGGTCTGCGAGTCCAGCGACATCCTGTCCACACGTTGTTCCAGTGCTTCCTCGTTGAGGAGGCATTCGCTGACGTCGCCGATGGACCAGTCGAGCGCATCCGCAAGGTGCATCACGAGATCCAGTTTGGGGTTTCCTGATCCAGGTACAAGCTTGGTCGGATCACGTCCGAGAGCTCCTGCCAGTTCCTTCCGGTTCCAGCCTCTGTACACCTGTGCCAAGTCTAGAAGTCGTTCAAGCCGCTCTCGCTTTCTTGCATTTCCATTCATTGTGGCCTCCTCTCCTCATTGGTTCCTCAACAGGTCACTGTGGACTCAATTCCATCTACGCCAAACAAGTGACCTTCCATCAAGAAACGTAAACTCGATCCCCGGCAACTTCTTAGGGAAAAGAAAAAAGTCGTCTGACTTCGTTCCTTCATTCCAAAGAGAGTATGAATTACAGGCGAAATAACGCAGGTTCGTGATTTCATGCACGAAATCGGGCTCTGGGAGGATCTGGTGCGACCATGTCCCACATGATGCTACTGAGTCGATTTCTGAGTCTCTTGACCGTTTCACCTGGGCGATTCGGAGGAACCACCTTTCCTTCGGATTCATTCCCCTTCAGGGCCCATCCCACATGCATGCTGCTTGCGTTCCTGCTGCTGCAGGGATGCGATCAGTCCGCGGAAGAGGAGTTCGTCGGGCGAATCCGTTTTATCCGTAGAGTTCCGATCGGTGACGAACGACGTCCTCCGGAGTTGTCCCACGGTGTGGTCACGATCTCGAAGGGCTCGCGAATCAATCCGTTCGTTCATGGCGGCAGTGTCGCGATCAGAGTCGAGGGCGGTCCGGTGCCGTGTGTCGGGCAGGAGTCGCTCGTGATCAAGGGGCCGGTTCACGATGTACTTCTTGCGTTGGCGAATGAGGGCATGCATGATGCCGTCGCCCGGATCGACGGATGCGACTGGATGCTGACTCGCGGCTCCATCCCCGGGACAATCGAGGTGCTTCGGAACCTGCGTCGCGTCGCCGTGCTCCGCGTCGGAGAGGTTCCAGACGCGTGCAGGACGCAAGGCCCGATCGCCACCACGATGAACTGAGTGTGCTTCTCGCGTCCTCGTCGGCGTCGTCGTCGGCGGGGGCTTCACTCGCCAGCGTCGACGTGCGATGATCCGCTCAGGTATCATGCCATTCCCCGAAGAAGGAGGGTGTGGCATGTGTCGTTGGCTCGCGTATATCGGTGAACCTGTCCGGATGGACGATCTGCTCCTGAAGCCGGAGCATTCCATGATCGACCAGTCGCGACATGCCAAGCAGTCCACCTACGAGATCAACGCCGATGGATTCGGCGTGGGTTGGTACGGAAGCGGTGGAGAAGCCGGGCTGTATCACGACATCCGTCCGGTGTGGAACGACACGAACTTCAGGGACATCGCCGCCCATGTCCGGTCGAGCCTGTTCCTATGCCATATCCGTGCCTCGTCCGGTGCCGAGGTTGTCCAGTCCAACTGCCATCCGTTTCGACACGGCAAGTGGATCTTCCAGCACAACGGTGAGATCCACGACTTCGGTCTGATTCGCCATGCCCTGGTCCGCAGGATCGATCCGGCCATCTTCGCGACGATGCGAGGCGCCACCGACACCGAAACGATGTTCCAGCTCGCTCTCACGTTCGGATTCATGGATGATCCGCAAGGTGGGATCTGCCGCATGATCGAGGCGGTCGAGCAGGAACGCGAGGCTGCCGGCATCGAAAAGCCCTTCACGATGACCATCGCCGCATCCGACGGGACCTCACTCTACGCCTACCGGTACGCAAGCTTCGGCGAGCCGCCATCGCTCTATCACAGCACATCGGCTTCGGCCCTGCGGGAAGCGTCGGGGCACACCTTCGAGCTGCCGCCCGATTCCGTTCTGATCGTGTCGGAGCCGCTGGACATGGTGAGTGATCACTGGAAGGCCGTGCCGCCGTCATCGGCACTCGAAATCCGTCCCGACTTCGCAGAGATCAAGCCTCTGTTCGATTGATCCCTCGCAGGAGATGCCCATGGTGCTCGTGATCTGGTCCTGTGTGTTCGGAGTGCTCGCCGAGGCGGCGTTGGTCGCAAACTGGCGGATACTCGCTGCCAGCGACGCGGCATCCGAAGGCATCGTTCAGTTCGTATGGGTCTGGCCCATCACATGGGGCAGCTTTACGGTTCTCGGCATCCTCACGCTTCTCGTCGCATCGGGTCTGTCGACCAATGCACTGGATCGCTCCGCCACGCGAACGGCCGTCGTCATGATCCTGCGGCTTCTGGCCCCGATCCTGCTGGTGATCGGGCCCGGACTGATGCTGATGTATGCAGTGGTGATGGTGATGGCGGCGATGGGAGCCACGCAGGCGTCACCCGCCATCTGATCGAGCGACTTCAGTTCTTCTTGGCGGGAGTCGACGTCATCACCCGATGGCCGATGTCCGTCCGCCAGAATGCTCCATCGAACGAAATCTTCCCGCAGGCGGCATTGGCGCGTTCGCGAGCTGCCGCCAGATCGCCACCAAGGGCGGTGACCGAAAGCACCCGGCCTCCGTTGGTCTGCAGCGATCCTTCGGCATCCCGTTTCGTTCCGGCATGAAACACCATGACGTCGCGTCCATCGGCGGCATCGCCGATCCCGGTGATCTCGTGTCCCTTCCCGTAGTCTCCGGGATATCCCTCGGAGCACATGACCACGCAGCAGGCGGATTTCGAATCGAACTCGAGTTCGACGTCGTGCAGACGGCCGGTGCAGCAGGCCCAGAGGATCTCGACCAGATCACCCTGCAGCCGCATCATCAGCGGCTGGCATTCCGGGTCGCCGAATCGGCAGTTGAACTCCAGCACCTTCGGTCCGGCCGGAGTGAGCATGAGTCCGGCGTAGAGCACACCTCGGTAGTCGATCCCTTCCCGTCGCAGCGCATCGACGGTCGGAAGCAGGATGTCCTGTTCGATCGTATCCAGAAGCTTCGAGTTCACCAGTGGAGTGGGGCAGTACGCTCCCATTCCTCCCGTGTTGGCTCCGGTGTCGCCCTCGCCGACCTGCTTGTGATCCTGGCAGGGATCGAGGATCCAGATCGTGCGACCGTCGACCAGGGCCAGGACGCTGAGTTCCTGTCCTTCGAGGAACTCCTCGACCAGCAGTGAATCTCCGGCGTCGCCGAACTCCCGCTGCACCATGATCCGGTCGACCGCATCGAGGGCTTCGAGCGAGTTCCTGCACACGATCACGCCCTTGCCGGCTGCGAGGCCGGCCGCCTTGATCACGCTTGGTTCGTCGTGGGCATGCAGCTGCTTTCTGGTCTCTTCGGTCAGGTCCGGAAAGGGAATCATCCCGCGATCGTCGTTCGATGCCAGGAATGTCCGAAGCTCGGCGGCGTCGGACGACAGTCCGGCGGCTTCGAGATCACGGTCGATTCCCCGGAGCACGTAGCGGCGTGCGGTGTTGGCATCGGTGAAGGTCCTCGCATCGGCGGTGGGGACGGCGGCCTGCCTCATGATGGTCTTGGCGAACGCCTTGTCCGATTCGATGCGTGCCCCGTCCTTGCCGGGGCCGAAGACGAATCGCGTGTCCGTGGTCAGGGCGTCGACGATGCCCTCGGCCAGGGGCTGTTCGGGGCCGACGATCACGAGATCGATCTTCTGCTTGTCGCACCAGGTCGAAAGCTGGAAGACCTTGGTCGGATCCCACTGGTGCGGACACGGCGTTCCGAGCTTGGCCAGGGCGGGGTTGGATGCGTGGGTGACCCACAGCTTGCCCAGTCGTGGGGACTTGGCGAGCGACCATGCGATGGCATGTTCGCGTCCGCCGCCTCCGATCAGAAGGACGTTGCAGGATGCGGGGCATGATCGTGGCTGCTTGGGCATCGGCACAGTGTACCCAACGCCTGCCCTCGCCGACCCGTCCCGGGAAGCGGCATCACGACTTTCGTTTCGGCCGGGTGATGCCGACACGCGATCGGGCCTGGCCGGGACGTCCGGCGGAGGATCGCTTTGCAGCGCCGTCCTCGCCGGCCTTGATCGCATCGATTCGGTCCCGGATCGATGCGGCCCGTTCGAATTCGAGTTTTTCCGCCGCCTCCAGCATCTCCTGTTCGAGATGTTCCAGAAGTTCCTCCTGGTCGAACTGCCGTTGATCTCCGTCGCTGTGGAAGGCGGCGCGTGCGGTCCGACGGGCTTCGAGATCCCGATCGATTCCGCGCCGGATCGCCTTGGTGATCGTGGTCGGAGTGATTCCGTTGGCTTCGTTGTGCTCGATCTGGAGTGCTCGGCGGCGATCGGTTTCGTCGATGGCGGTACGCATCTGCGGCGTGATCGAATCGGCGTACATGATGACCCGCGCGTCGACGTGTCGCGCCGCCCGTCCGATCGTCTGCACCAGACTGGTTTCGCTCCGAAGGAATCCGCTCTGGTCCGCATCGAGAATGCAGACGAGGGAGACTTCGGGGAGATCGAGTCCCTCCCGGAGGAGATTCACCCCGATCAGCACGTCGAAGTCCCCGCTGCGGAGATCCCGGATGATCTCGATCCGATCGAGTGTATCGATGTCGCTGTGCAGGTACCGGACCTTGAGCGACTGGCCGTCCATCCAGCTCGTGAGATCCTCGGCCATCCGCTTGGTGAGCACGGTGACCAGCACGCGTTCGTTCCGTTCCACCCGCTTCCGACATTCATCCACCAGATCCTGGACCTGATCGACGGCGGGCCGGACGATGACGACCGGGTCGAGCAGGCCGGTCGGACGGATGAGCTGTTCGACCACGG
This sequence comes from Phycisphaerales bacterium UBA3160, assembly GCA_002364485.1. Classification (GTDB taxonomy): domain Bacteria; phylum Planctomycetota; class Phycisphaerae; order Phycisphaerales; family SM1A02; genus UBA854. The sequence continues at coordinate 6,033 of DEYK01000014.1, read as the reverse complement.
CCCCGTCCGCCTGCTCCAGTTCCCAGGGGGCGGGGGTCGCCGAGACGTAGACGATCTGCGGAACCACATCGAGGAACTCGTCGAACTTCAGCGGTCGATTGTCGAGGGCGCTGGGAAGGCGGAATCCGTGATCCACGAGAACCTGCTTGCGGGCGCGGTCCCCGTTGTACATCGCCCGGATCTGGGGAATCGTCACATGGGATTCGTCGATGAAGACCATCCAGTCCTTCGGATCCATGCCGGGAACGTGGTTGAAGTAGTCGAGCAGCGTCGATGGTCGCGAGCCTGCGGGACGCCCCTCCAGGTGCCTCGCGTAGTTTTCGATGCCGGGGCAGTAGCCGACCTCCTGGATCATCTCCATGTCGTAGCGTGTCCGCGCCATCAGTCGCTGCGATTCGAGCAGCTTGCCCTCCTTCTTGAGCTGGGCGGACTGTCTCACGGCCTCCTCCTTGATCGAGGCGACGGCGGATTCGAGTTGATCCTCCGGGAGCACGTAGTGCACGGCCGGGAAGATGAAGGCTCGTTGCTCCTCGGCGAGTATCTCTCCGGAGACCGGGTGGATCAGTTCGATGCGTTCAATCTCGTCGCCGAAGAACTCGACCCTGATCGCGAACTGCTCGTATGCGGGGTACACATCCAGGATCTCGCCACGCAGCCTGAACTGACCGCGCTTGAACTCGATCTCGTTGCGTCCGTACTGCATGTCGGTCAGCTGGATGAGCAGTTCCCGCCGGTCGATCTCCTGCCCGACCCGAAGCGCGATCACCCGTTCGCCGTAGTTCACGGGGGACCCCAGCCCGAAGAGGCAGCTCACCGAGGACACGACGATCACGTCCTTGCGTGAGAGCAGGCTGCTGGTGGTGGACAGGCGAAGTCGATCGAGATCGTCGTTGCGTGACGCGTCCTTCTCGATGTAGATGTCCCGCTGGGGGATGTACGCCTCGGGCTGGTAGTAGTCGTAGTAGCTGACGAAGTACGAGACGGCGTTCTCGGGGAACAGTTCCTTGAGCTCCTCGTACAACTGGGCGGCCAGCGTCTTGTTGTGGCTGATCAGGAGCGTGGGCTTGCCGGTGGTCTGGATGACGTTCGCCATCGTGAACGTCTTGCCGGTTCCGGTGGCTCCCAGAAGCACCTGCCTGTCCAGTCCCCGATCGATTCCCTTGACCAGCGCATCGATCGCGGTCGGTTGATCGCCGGTCGGCTTGAACGGGCTTGTCAGGTTGAACTGGGAACTCATCGGGGCGATCTCTCGGTGAACTCGAGTCGCCCCCCGCGCGAGCAGGCGCACTCAGTCCAGGGGGTACTTCGAATCGTATGCCGACGGTTCGAGCAGATCCGTGCCGGCATCCCCATCACATCGGAGTTTGATCAGCCATCCCGCTCCGTAGGGGTCCTGATTCAGCAGTGAAGGGTCGCTCGAGGCGGCTTCATTGACTTCCACGACCTCGCCGCCGAAGGCGGAGTAGACGTCGCTGCTGGTCTTGACCGACTCGACTTCGCCCAGGGCGTCGCCGACCTTGATGGCGGTTCCGGCCGGCTTCATCTCCACGTAGGTGATGTCCGTCAGTTCATTGGTCGCGAATTGGGTGATGCCGATGGTGACGACATCCCCTTCCTTGCGGAACCACTCGTGGGAATCGGTATAGAGGCAATCGGTCGGGCTGGCCATCAATCTGTCTCCTTGGGGCCTGTGGACGGGCATGGTAGCACCCGACGGGGCCCGGGAGGGGGTTGGAACTCCCGGATTCCGCTCTCGAGGGGGGGGATCTTGAGGTGAGGCTGGATTGGGATAGACTCTCCATCTTCACCGCACCGGGATTGCCCCGGGAATCACCATCGAGTCCTCGGTCCAGGTCTGCCATGTCCCTTCTTCTGACACTGACAACCGCCTCCCTGCAGTCCATGCTGGATCCCAAGGCGGATCCGCCTCGGACCCTGCTGGACGTGCCCGACTACGTGATCAATTCACTCGACCTGCGGGGATTGAACATCAACGCGTCGCTTCTCAGTGGATGGGGTGTCGATGATCTGGATCGCCTCCGGGATCGAGCCGACAAGGCCGCATGCCCATGCCTCGTGCTCTTCGAGGAGGAGCCGCTGCCGTTCGGCGACGGCGACCCCGAGTCGGCCGCCTACTGCAAGGATCGAGTCGAACGGTTGGCGTTCGCCGCCCATCGACTCGGCTGCAATGCGCTGGCCCTTCGATGTCGAGCCGATGCGGGTGGCGTCGGCGAAGAGGAGATGATCGAGCGTGCCGCCGAAGCCATTCGAGCCCTCATGTCCGGCATCGAGCATCTTGAACTGAACCTGCTGCTCGCCCAGTCCGACGGCATCACGGCGGATCCGGACCGGTTGACCGAACTGATCAAGAAGGTCGGTGGATTCCGCATCGGAGCGATGCCGATCTTCGGGAGCGGCGCCAAGGAGGAGGACGATCTCGATCGTCTCCGAAAGCTGGCGCCCTACGCGGGTGCGATCCATGTGTGTGTCGAGAAGTTCACTGCGAAGGGCAAGCACAAGGGATTCGATCTCGCCGAAGCCGTCTCGACCATCCGTCGTGTCGGGTACATGAACACCGTCACGATCGACTACGTCGGCACCGGTGATCCTTCCAAGGACATTCTGACGGCTCGCGACCAGATGCAGGCCGCCATCGACGCCGAGTGAGACAGCCCATGTCCGAATCCAAGACGGATGGCATGCCTCCCCTGATCATCACCATCGACGGTCCAGCGGGTACCGGAAAAAGCACCGTCGCGCATCAACTCGCACATCGACTGTCGCTCGATTCGCTGGATTCCGGTTCGATGTACCGGGCTGCGAGCCTCGTGGCCATCGAGCACGGCATCGATCCGGCCGAGGGACCGAGGTTGGCCGAGGCGCTCGGTACCGTCGATCTTCGTTTCGACTGGACCATCAGTCCGCCGGCCCTGCTGATGGATGGCCGTGACATCTCGCGACGCGTGCGGGACATGGACGTGAGCAGAATCGTGTCCGAGGTCGCCAAGTGCTCCCCGGTCCGAGCCATGCTCGTGAAGGCCCAGCGAAGCATCGCGTCCCAGCACCCTCGACTTGTCACGGAAGGCCGTGATCAGGGGTCCATCGTGTTCCCCGATGCCACCGTACGCTTCTACCTCGACGCCGATCCGCGTGTGCGGGCCCTCAGGCGGGTCAGTCAGTTGTCCGCGAGCGGTCTGGAAGTCGACGTGGCCGAGGTGACCGAGGATATCCGCCGGCGTGACGAGATCGACTCGACCAGGAGCGACGGCCCGTTGATCTGCCCTGAAGGTGCCATCATCATCGACACATCCTCACTCGATATCGACGATGTGGTCGATCACATGGTGAAGGCGGTTCGGGATCGAATCAACGATGGGGTGGCATGATGTTCAGGATGCTCGAGTTGAGGCGGCGCAGTTCACGACGCACCTGGATCGGTGTGCTGTTCTGGTGGACGTTCATCCCGCTGGGCATCTGCAGGTCGGTGCTCTGGCTCGCCTATCGCTGCCGATGGTACGGTTACGATCGTGTTCCCAGGACGGGGCCGGCCCTGTTCGTCTGCAATCACCAGTCCCATTTCGATCCGATCCTGCTGGGCATCCTGTTGTCCGATCGCTGCCCACGTGCGCTGGCCAGGGACACCCTGAAGACGGATTCGAAGTTCTGGGGCTGGATGGTCGGCACACCCTACGACAGCATCTGGCTCAGTCAGAAGCAGAGTGATCATGGAGCGATGAAGGCGGCGCTCAACGAGCTGGCCGTGGGTCGCATCACGATGATCTATCCGGAGGGGCACCGTTCGAAGGACGGCGCCCTGTCGAAGTTCAAGCGCGGCGTCTTTCTGCTGATCAAGCGAGGAAAGTCGCCGGTGATTCCCGCCGCCATCGAAGGGGCGTACGACGTCTGGCCCAGCGGTCAGAAGAGGCCCAATCTCAAGGGACGCATCAAGGTCAAGATCGGCGAGCCGCTGTGTCCTGACGAACTGGTCGAAATGGGAGCCGAGGCCGCTTTGGCGAAGATCTACGGGTGCATCGAGGAGCTTCGTCTCGAACTTCGTGCGATGATCCGCGAGGAGACCGGTGGGCGATGGCCGCTCCCCGGCCCCGGCGACATCGATGGCCGTGAGTCGAACGACCCTGCCGTGTCGTCGTAGGAGCACCCGCATCGATGGAATTCGGAACGATACTCGGTGACATCGTGATCCTGCTCGGTGCGGCATCCCTTCTGGGCATGCTCTGCGAACGCATCGGTCTCAGTGCGATCATCGGCTCGCTCGTCGCGGGAATGCTCGTCGGGCCCGGCATCCTGCACGCGGTGACCACGGAGCCCGAGCACATCGAGCAGATCGCCGAGATCGGCGTCGCTCTGCTGCTGTTCACGATCGGACTGGAGTTGTCAAGAAGCCGGTTGCGCAGCTACGGCCTTCGTGGTGTCCAGGGTGGGCTGCTCCAGATCGTCATCACCATCGCCGTGACCGCAGGCATCGTCCTGCTGCTGGGCGGCGGCATTTCGATCGCACTCGTCGTCGGTTCGATGGTCGCCATCAGTTCGACCGCATCCGTCGCCCGCGTGCTGACCGAACGGGGCGAACTGGATTCGCTCCACGGTCGCGTGTCGATGTCGGTTCTGATCATGCAGGATCTGGCCATCGTGCCGCTGCTGCTGATGGTGAGCTTCCTCGGATCCGGCTCGTCCTTCGACGATGTGGCCATCGAAGTCGGTGGTCGCGCCTTCTGGTTGACATGCTTCCTGGCCGGGATCTTCCTGATCGGTCTTCTCGTCATCCCGAGGATCTTCGGGAGCACGGCGCGGACCGGCAATCGCGATCTGCCCATCGTACTGGCCCTGGTCACCTGCCTCCTGGCCGCCTGGATCGCATGGCTGCTGGGGTTCTCGCCGGCACTGGGCGCATTCGGTGCCGGACTCGTGCTTGCGGATTCACCGTACGCCCAGCAGATCCGTTCCGATGTGGTGCCGTTCAAGGCGGTCTTCCTGACGTTGTTCTTCGCGTCGATCGGTACGCTCGCCGAAGTCCCGTGGCTGTTGTCAGGTTTCAATCTGCTGATCGTCCTCGGAATCTCGTTCGGGATCATCCTCCTGAAGATCGTCGTCGCCGTCGTGATCTTCAGGCTCCTCGGCATCCAGAACCGGGTCAGCATCGCCTCCGCTCTGAGTCTTGCCCAGATCGGCGAGTTCTCCTTCGTCATCGGCACCGCGGCCAGCCAGCGGGAGCTCATTCCTCCGGAGGTGTTCCAGATCCTGACGTCCTCGTCGCTGATCACGCTCCTGCTCGTTCCATTGCTGGTCGGGCGCAGCCGTGGCTGTGCGAACTTCATCGTGCAGTGCCTCGTCTGGATGCGCCTGCTGCGTGATGCCGGGCTCGAAGAGGAGGAGCTCTCGCAACTGGAGGATCATGTGATCGTGGTCGGTGCCGGACCGGCCGGGCGGGCGGTGCTGAACCGCCTGCGGGCGGAAGGTCGCGAACCGGTGATCGTCGAGATGAATCCACGCACCGTTCGCGAGTTGGGAGACAGCGATCACCACGTCGTCCTGGGCAACGCGGCCCGGGGAGGCATCCTGCTCCACGCAGGCGTGCAGGAGGCGAAGTCGATGATCGTCACGCTTCCGGACACGCAGTCGTCGATCGCAGTCATCGAGCAGGCAAGAAATCTCGCACCCGATCTGCTGATTGCGGTTCGTGCCCGGTACAAAGTCCACAACCACCTGTTGGAGGCTGCGGGCGCGGACATCATCGTGACCGAGGAGGATCACGTCGGCGAGGCGCTCGGCGACGTGACGATCGATCGACTTCGTGGAGGATCGTCCTCCGACGAGTAGTCCGCCGCCGCTTCGGGAAGCGGAGCCGGTTCGGATGGGCACGAGCATCGTCAGTTACGTTCTTCAGGGCATCGATGCCGTCGCGTGCATCATCGAGGCGGATGTATCGACCGCCGCATTGCCGAGGACGACCGTCGTCGGGCTTCCCGACATGGCGGTGAGGGAATCCTCCGAACGGGTCCGTACCGCCATCGT
>DEYK01000002.1:99958-127562 GCA_002364485.1 Phycisphaerales bacterium UBA3160 | reverse complement strand
GTCGATCCCGCTGAACCTGTATCCTGTTTCTCCATGCCACAGACACTCATCGAACAGATCGCATCCCGGCACAGCGGCGGCGAAGCCGTCCACGCCGGTGATTTCATCCGAATCCATCCCAAGCACATCATGACGCACGACAACACGTCGGCGGTCATGAAGAAGTTCAGATCGGTGGGCGCCGATCGCGTCCATGATCCGAAGCAGCCCGTGTACGCCATCGACCACGACATCCAGAACCTCAGCCCGGAGAATCTGGGCAAGTACGCGAGCATCGAGAAGTTCGCACGCGAGCAGGGCGTCGACTTCTATCCGGCCGGTACGGGAATCAGCCATCAGGTGATGATCGAACGAGGCTACGTGACCCCCGGTTCGATGGTCGTCGGCTCCGACTCCCATTCGAACATCTACGGCGCCATCGCCGCGCTCGGCACCCCGGTGGTCCGCACCGATGCCGCCGCGATCTGGGCCACGGGAGAGACCTGGTGGCAGGTGCCCCAGGTCGCCAAGGTCGAACTGACCGGCACGCTGCAGCCCGGCGTCGTCGGCAAGGATGTGATCATCGCGCTGTGCGGCATCTTCAACAACGACGAGGTCCTGAACCACGCCGTCGAGTTCGTCGGAGACGGCATCCGCTGCCTGAGCATGGACCAGCGCATGTCCGTTGCGAACATGACGACGGAGTGGGGGGCGCTTGCCGGCGTCTTCCCCTTCGACGACGTGCTGAGGGACTGGCTGCTCTCCAGAGCCGCATGGCTGGAGCAGCGGGGCACCCCTCGATACTCCGCCGAGGACGCCAACGACTGGTACGAGCACCGCATGGAGTCCCAGCCGGGATCCCACTACGCCGTCGAGCTCTCGCTCGATCTCTCGACCGTGATTCCGCACGTATCCGGTCCGGACCACGTCAAGGTGATGCATGCGCTGCCCGACATCGAACGCGAGCACGTCGTCGTCAACAAGGCCTATCTGCTGTCATGCGTGAATGCACGCCTTGAGGACATCGCGGAGGCCGCGGCCGTGGTCGATGGCAGGCATGTCGCCGATGGCGTCGACTTCTACGTCGCCGCCGCCAGCTCGACCGTGCAGGAACAGGCCGAGGAAGCCGGATACTGGTCGACGCTGGCCGCGGCCGGAGCGCAGTTCCTTCCTCCCGGCTGCGGCACCTGCATCGGGCTCGGAGCAGGAACCCTCGAGCCGGGTGAGATCGGCATCAGTGCGACCAACCGGAACTTCAAGGGGCGCATGGGATCCCGTGACGCCAAGGCCTACCTCGGCTCGCCCGCCGTGGTCGCGGCATCCGCTCTGGCGGGGCACATCACATCGCCCACGAAATTCGAATCCACCGAAGCCGTCCACAGCACCACCATCATCGGTCCGCGAGCGGCCGGTGGCGGCGAGACCTCGATCGTCGACGGCTTCCCGAAATCCATCAACGGACGGACGCTCTGGCTCGATGTCGACAACCTCAACACCGACGGGATCTATGCCGGCGGCCTGACCTACCGGGACGACGTCACCGACGAGGAGATGGCCGCAGCCGCCATGGCCAATTACGATCCCGGATTCGACGCCGTCGCCCGGGCCGGCGACATCATCGTGGCCGGCCGCAACTTCGGGACCGGTTCCTCCCGCGAACAGGCCGCCACCTGCCTGGCCATGAGGAACATCTCGTGCGTGATCGCGGCCTCCTTCAGCGAGACCTACAAACGAAATGCCATCAACAACGGCTTTCTGGTGATCGACTGCCCCGAACTGATCGAGCATTTTCGATCCGCGAATCCAGGCAACGAGGCTCCGACGCTCCCGCTCGCGGACCTGTGCATCGACTTCACGGCCTCCACGATCGACGTCGACGGAATGACCTTCGCCTTCCCTCCGATGGGGCCGGTTCCCCAGGAGGTCATTGCCGCCGGAGGGGCCGAAAATATCATTCGGGCCCGAATTGGCTGATCCGTGATTCCGCGATGAACCTCGAAAAACCGATCAAATCGTCCGTCGCAGAATGACGGGTTTTTGCTAGAATCCCCTTTTTGAACCACATTCTTCCTTTCATGGAGTTCTGAAGAGATGGCCAAGTACAAGATCGCCTGGATGCCCGGAGACGGGGTTGGTAACGAGGTCATGGACGCCACCAAGATCGTCCTGGACACCCTTGGACTCGATGCTGAATACATCCACGCCGACATCGGCTGGGAGTACTGGTGCAAGGAAGGCAATCCGCTTCCCGATCGGACCATCGAGATCCTCAAGGACACCGACTGTGCTCTCTTCGGAGCGATCACGAGCAAGCCGCGCGAGGAAGCCCACGAAGAGCTCGACGAGTCGCTCAAGGACAAGGGCCTCGTCTACTTCAGCCCGATCGTAAAGCTTCGTCAGCTCTTCGACCTGCACACGAACCTTCGTCCGTGCAAGGCCTACGAGGGCAACCCCCTGAACTACAAGGAAGGCATCGATCTGGTCGTCTTCCGCGAGAACACCGAAGGCTCCTACGGCGGCGTCGAGTGGTACCCGCTTCCGGAGAAGATCTACGACACGCTCTGCGACAATCCCAAGATGGTCAAGTGGAAGGAGAAGGGCCTCGAGAACGTCGCCCTCTCGACCCGCATCATGTCAAAGCAGGGGTGCGAGAGCATCTGCCGCCAGTCGTTCGAATACGCCAAGAAGTTCGGCCGCAAGTCCGTCACGCTCGTCGAGAAGCCGAACGTGCTCCGCGAGACCGGCGGACTCATGACGCGTGTCTTCCGTGACGTCGCCAAGGACTACCCGGGCATCGACGCCTGGGAGGCCAACATCGATGCGATGTGCATGTGGCTGATCAAGAATCCCTTCGACTACGACGTCCTCGTGGCCGAGAACATGTTCGGCGACATCATCTCCGACCTCGCGGCCGGACTGATCGGCGGACTCGGTTTCGCCTGTGCGGCCAACATCGGCGACGACTACGCCGTCTTCGAGCCGACCCACGGCAGTGCCCCCAAGTACTACGGCCAGAACGTGGTCAACCCGATGGCGATGTTCCTCACCGCCAAGATGATGCTCGACTGGCTCGGCGAGGCCGATATGGCCAACCGACTCGAGACCGCCGTGGCCGAGGTCATCTCCGAAGGTTCCATCGGAACCTACGACGTCAAGGGACGAGGCAAGGGCAACTCGACGACCGAGGTCGCCGACGAAGTCGCTCGCAAGCTTTCCGCAGTCAACGCCTGAGTACAGAAAGGGCCGCATCCCATGGGTGGTCACGACACATCGAAGAACAACACCGACTTCATCTCCTGGAACCTCGCGGAATGGGCTTCGAAGCTCACCTACGAGGACCTGAGCCCCGAAGCGATCCAGTCCGCAAAGCTGTACCTGTACGACTCGTTCGGGTGCGCTCTCGGGGGGTCCAACCAGCATGACGTCTCCATGTTCCTCGATCATGCCAGACAGATGGGCGGAGCCGACACCTGCACGGTCTTCGGTTCCGGCTTCCGGACCGATCCGGTCACGGCCGCCATGCTCAACGCCCTGTGCATCAGGGCGATGGACTACAACGACATCTACTGGAAGGCGGATCCCGCCCACCCGTCCGACATCATCCCTGCGGCACTCTCGATCTGCGAGATGAACGGGCTCTCGGGCAAGGACCTCATTCTCGGAACCTGCATCGGCCACGAGATCGAGATGCGACTCGCGGAGTTCGGCGACCCGGGCGTCCGTGAGTACGGGTGGCACCATGCCACGATCACCTGCATCGCCTCGCCGATCGTGGCGGGTCGCATGCTCGGCCTGTCCGCCGATCAGATCCAGCAGGCCATCGGCATCAGCGCAAGCCCGAGCATGTGCCTGGGGGCCGTGACCGCCGGCAAGCTCACCAACATGAAGAACACCGTCGACCCCATGGCGACCCGCTGCGGCGTCGAGGCCGCGATGCTCGCCGCCCGCGGCTACAGCGGCCCCGAGCACGTGATCGACGGCAAGGAGGGGCTGGTGCACTGCTTCGAGAAGTTCGGCGGCAAGTTCAACCTCGAGATGCTGACCGACAATCTCCCCAAGTGCTCCGGATGCCACTGGAAGATCCTCGACTGCGGCATGAAGTCGTTCCCGATCGAGGCCCTCAGCCACGCTCCACTCACGGCCATGATGAAGATCGTGAAGGCCCACGACCTCGATCCCGACCAGATCGACGAGATCAAGGTCGAGGTCATCGCGCGGGCCGCCGACATCCTCGGAGACCCCGCCAAGTATCGTCCGACTTCGAAGGAGACGGCCGATCATTCGCTGCCGTACTCGCTTGCCGTCGGACTCGTCGACGGAATGGTCACCCCGCTCCAGTTCAAGCAGGAACGCATCGACGATCCGGGACTCATTCCCGTCATGGACAAGATCAAGGTCGTTCCCAACGAGGAGTTCGAGAAGCTCTTCCCGGAATACCAGCCGAGTCAGGTCACCATCACGCTGCAGGACGGCACTTCGCACACCGAACGCGTCGACGTGCCCAAGGGCGACCCTCGCGATCCGATGACCGAGGAGGAGATCGCCGTCAAGTTCAACGCCCTCGGAACCGATGTCGTTGGCGAGGACAGCTGCCTGCAGCTGCGTGACGTGATCATGGGGATGGAGAACGAGGCCTCGCTCGATCGGCTCTTCGACCTCATGACCGCCGGCGTCACCGCCTGATCAATCCGTGGTGCATTGGCCCCAGGCCTGCACCACGGCCAGAAGATCCGAAAGGCCGACGGTCCCGTCGAGATCGACGTCTCCGTCCGGCCCATTGGATCCCCACTGATCGAGGATCCTGAGCATGTCGAGCACGTCCACCGAACCGTTGGCGTCCGTATCCTCGTGGCACTGGCATTCATCCGGCTGCCCATCGCCATCCAGATCCAGGCTCGTTCCGTACAGGATGTCGACGAAGTCGTCGGACTGGTTCTCGTTGCAGTCGGGACGGCTGTCCCATTCCATCACATAGCACCGGATCCTCGTTCCGGTCTGCGGGCCGGGCAGCGAGTTGGTCCATTCCATGCTGGTTCGACGCGCGAGCGAGTAGTGGGCCATCCAGTCGACCTGGATCGTTCCAGCCGGTCGCTCATAGGCCCACAGCGTCCAGGGGGCCGCCACGCCAGCCGGCGTCGTCCACCCGGTGCCGATGCTGGATCCTCCCGCCGTACGGCTCAGGCCGATCCAGGGACCTTCATGCTCCCAATAGATGTCGTCGGCCAGAAGACCGAAGACGAACGTGTTTTCCGCATGGGTTTCGATCGTGACCAGATCGCCGCCCCGGGCGACCGCCTCGGCCCTGGCCAGTTCCCATGAGATCGCGGCGTCATGGCGCACCGCCGCGTACCAGTGGCCGTTGCCGCCCTCGGCGGACGTCCACTGGACCGAGGGAACGGGGTCCACATCGGGTGTCCAGCACGACTCGCCGATGTCGGCGACGGCCGGCAGGGTCCACAGCCCGATCATCGCGGATGCGAAGAGGAGATCAGATCTCATGGCATCCCTCCTGTGATGGGGGGAATGCTCTGGGGAAACGTGAACAGGTTGTCCGGATCGTATTCATGCTTGATCTTCCGCAAGCGATGGAGATTGGCCCCGTAGTAGCGGTTCGCCCAGTCGACGAGTTCGTCGTCGCAGTAGTTCTGATAGGACTGATCGCTGGAAAAGGGCTGCATGGCGGCGTAGAACCCGCGGCTCCACTCCAGATTCTGCTCGACCACGTCGCAGTGGGCGTTCGGCTCCCAGTACGTCGTGTACTGGGCGCAGCAGATCGTGTCCCGATGCACGAAGGCCGTCGCATCGGAGGCGACCTTGTTGATCTCGCTGGCCGATCCATTGAGATCCAGATGGAAGGAGGCACCGCCCGTCATCGCCGGATTGGCCGTCCTCGCCTGCAACCAGTGGTCGATGACGTCGAAGCCGTCCTGGGTGATGGGCTGTGTGTAGTAGTCGGAATGCGACTTGTATGCCTTGCGCTTGAGATCACCCGTCGGCCAGTCGTCGGACTCGAAGTGGCATTCGTCGTAGTTGTGGCAGCTTCCCAGCGAGTAGGTGAGCCACGGCTCGTTCTTCGGCGTATCGTTCTGATACTGCGGGGTTCCGATGGACGGGTCGAGGATGTCACTCAGGTACCCGACCATGTTGGACGTCGTATCGAGGCAGGCGACCGCGAGGATGGCCCGGGGGTCGGACTGGTATTTCGAAGTGAGGATCAGATTCATCGACATCAGTTCGGTGACATCCGGGCCCCATGTCATCCACTTCTCGAGCACCTTCTGGGCATCCGCCCAGGTCCAGGTGATCACCGCGGAGGAGATCGTGTCGATCTCGTAGGTCTTCACCTTCATCGAGGTGACGATGCCGAAATTCCCACCGCCGCCTCCACGCAATGCCCAGTAGAGATCGGGGTTGACCGATTGATTGCAGGGGACGACCTTCACCTCGTTTCCGTCGTAGTAGACCACCCGCGCTTCGATAAGCTGGTCCGACGTCATCCCGTACTTGCGCGAGATCATTCCCTGCCCGCCACCCAGCAGAAGTCCGGTGAGACCCACCGATGGGCAGGTGCCTCCGGGAACGACGCGCCCGTGATTCGTGCCGAGGTAGTGGTACACGTCGACCAGTTGACAGCCGGCACCGAAGACGGCATGGGTGGTGCTGGATTCGTAGGACATGGATTTCATGGGGCCCACATCGATCACCAGTCCCTCGCAGGATGACCATCCACAGTAGTTGTGGCCACCGGCCCGGGCCCGGAACCGGATGTCGTGCTGGATGCACCACTGCATGCAGGCGACGACGTCGGCCTCGGACTGACATTGCGCAACGGCAAGCGGCTGGATCCCGTCGAATCTCGTGTTGTAGAGCTGGGAGGCGACCTGGTATCCAGGCATCGTCTTGAGGATCAGATCACCCTGGAGCGCGTCGGCGAGCGACTGGATGTCCGAGTCGCTGAGGGCCGGGGCCCCGGAGGCTGCGCGGAAGGCGGCCATGACCGGCGCCGAGGCCGCCATGGTTCCGAATACGAATGCTCCGGTACGCAGAAAATCTCTTCGGTCCACTCGATCGCTCCTTCGATTGCCAGTCTAGCACCAGCACGCAGTCGGCCAAGCATCAATACCGAAACATGCCGTGAACCGCTGCGAGAGCCTCATTCCACGATCCGACCCGCATGCTCCGGCTTGATCAGACCCCGTTCCGTGATCAGCGTCGAGACCATCTCCGCAGGAGTGACATCGAAGGCAGGATTGATCGCCGACACCCCCTCGGCGGCGGTCCGTACCGTACGAATCGTTCCATCGAGATCCATTCCGGTCGCGTGGAGAACCTCGTCGGCTCCCCGGTCCTCGATCGGAATGCTGCTTCCATCAGGCATGGCCGGATCGATGGTCGATGTGGGGACGGACACGCAGAACGGCACCCCGGATTCACGTGCCGCGAGCGCCTTGAGATAGGTGCCGATCTTGTTGCACACGTCCCCGTTCGCCGCCACGCGGTCGGCGCCGGTGATGACCAGATGCACCTGCCCACGCTGCATGAGGAGTCCGCCCGCGTTGTCTGCGATCACATCGCACGGCACACCGGCCCGCTCGAGTTCCCACGCCGTCAGGGCAGCGCCCTGACTCCGGGGACGCGTCTCATCGACCAGCACGTGTACGGGAACTCCGGCTTCATGCGCGAGGTAGATCGGGGCCGTCGCGGTTCCGAGATGCGTCGTCGCCAGCCAGCCGGCATTGCAGTGGGTGAGGATGCGGACCGGCTCGCCGTCGAGCGGGTCGGCCAGTGCCTTGATGAGCGGCATACCGAACTCACCGATGGCCCGATTGGCGGCCCGGTCCTCGCCGATGATCGATGCCGCTTCGACCCAGGCCGCCTTGATCCGATCATCGGGAGGCGTGCAGGCGAGAATCGAGAGGCACCGCTCCACGGCCCACTGGAGATTGACCGCGGTCGGGCGGGTCTCCCGGAGTCCGTCGGCGGCCTTGAACATGGCTGCGTCGGATGGATCCGAACGGACCGCCAACGCCATGCCGCACGCTGCGGTCGCTCCGATCAGCGGAGCCCCGCGGACACGCATGACCTTGATTGCCTCGGCCGCATCCTGCCATGTGGACAGTTCGCGATATTCGATCCGAAAGGGGAGCAGCGTCTGGTCGAGAATCCGAATGTCCCGGCCGATGTCACCCAGTTCGATCGTCTGCAATGCCATGTCGATCTCCATGGCGTTCAGTCTAGGCGTTCTCTATACTTGCGTCCCATGTCACTCGTAGTAACCGGAACAATCGGCATCGATTCGGTCGAAACGTCCAACGGCTCGGCCGAAGGCGTCATCGGCGGATCCTGCACCTACTTCGCCGCAGCCGCATCGCTGCTCAACCCGGTCCGCATGGTCGCGGTCGTCGGAGACGACTGGCCCGCAGACCACCAGTCGAGCCTCATGAGCTTCGAGGGCATCGACACGAGCGGCCTCGAACAGCGGGCCGGTTCGTCGACCTTCCGATGGGGAGGCCGCTACCACGAGGACATGAACGAGCGGGACACGCTCTTCACGGACCTCGGCGTGCTCGAGGAGGCTCCGCCATCGGTTCCGGCATCCTATGCCGACAGCAAGTACATCTTCCTTGCAAACACCCATCCGTCCGTCCAGATGCAGATGCTCGATCAATTCCCGGATCGCAAGCTCGCCGTCGCCGACACGATGAATCTCTGGATGGACATCGCGCTGCCGGAACTGCATGCCCTGATGAAGAACCTCGACGGCCTGGTGCTCAACGACGCCGAGGCCGCGCAGCTGACCGGAGTGTCGAATCTCGTCGAGGCCGCCTCGCGGATCTGCGACATGGGACCATCCTTCGTCGTCATCAAGAAGGGCGAACACGGCGCGTTTCTGCATCACCCGGACGGCGTCGCAGTCCTGCCGGCGATGCCGCTCGATGCCGCCAGCGTCGTCGATCCCACCGGATGCGGTGATTCGTTCGCCGGCGGCATGATGGGGCACCTCGCTGCATCAGACTGCTTCGATCTGAAGACGATCCGAGAAGCACTTGCCTGGGGTACGGTCGCAGCCAGCCACACGATCGCCGACTTCGGCCTTGCCGGTCTCCAGAACGCGTCCCAGGAATCCATGCAGACCGGGTTCGACCGGTTCAGACGCATCACGTCGTTCTGATCAGTCGTCCAGCACGCCCGACAGATCACCGCCTGCGTCCGCCACAGATGACCTCGCTGCATCCGGATCGACGCCGTGGCGAAGCGCCACGATGGCGGTCTTCAACTCTCCATCGCAACGAGCAAGCAGGTCATCCGCCGCGCTTCGGGCCATCGCCTCGTCGTAGGTCATGAGGATCCTGATCGCCCGATCATGAAGCTTCTCGTTCACGGCGCGGACATCGACCATCTTGTTTCCATGCACCTTCCCGAGTCTCGTGAATGCAATCGTCGTGATGGTGTTCAGTGCCAGTTTCGTCGCCGTACCCGCCTTCAATCTGGTCGATCCGGTCAGGACCTCCGGTCCGGTTTCCAGGCTCAGGAGATGATCGACTTCGGCGTGCTCGGGGCGGGCGCAGCACAGGAGGGCGGTCAGGCAACCCCGCTCCGAGGCATGGGCAAGGCCACCAAGCGGCCAGGGGGTCGTCCCGCCGGCAGTGATGCCGACCACCGTGTCCAGCGCATCCAGTCCGATCGACTCGAGCTGCTCCATGGCATCCGATGCGTCGTCTTCACGCCGCTCCGATGAGATCCTCAGTGCGGAATCACCCCCGGCGATGAGGCCGAGCACCTGACCGGGATCCGATTGGAACGTCGGAGGGCATTCGGAAGCATCCAGGACACCGAGGCGACCGGAGGTGCCGGCGCCCATGTAGATCAGTCGGCCTCCATCGCGCATCCGCTGCACCAGAGCCTCGATGAATCGTTCCAACTCGTCTGCGATGCGATCGATCGAATCGGCGGCCCGGCGCCCCTCGTCCGCCATGAGACGGATGTACGAAGACGTGGCCATTCCATCGAGCCCGGAGGACTCCGCATGCTGCTGTTCGGTGCGGACGTGCGAACGATCTGGTGGAAGCGTCATCACCGGAGTCTACACCAACGTCCAAAAAAGACAGCCCGCCGCGATGATCGCGGCGGGCTGATGAACTCTGGATCGGGAAGATGGATCAGACCATTTCCTTCAGGCCCTTGAGGGGGCGCACCTTGACGACGTTGTGGGCGGGCTTGGCCTTGAACATCATCTCTTCGCCGGTGAAGGGATTGATTCCCTTGCGAGCGGCCCGACGGGGCTTGTGGGTCTTGACGATCTTCATGAGACCGGGAACGGTGAACATGCCAGGACCGCGACGTCCGATTTCCTTCTTGACGAGGCCGTTCATCGAATCGAATACCGATGCGACTTCCTTGCGGGTCAGGCCGGTGTCATCAGAGATCGTTCCGAAGATCTGGCTCTTAGTGAGTGGCTTCACCTCGGTGGTCTTCTTGGTCTTCTTCTTTGTCTTCTTCTTAGCCATGGTTCAGAATCCTTTCCTCTGAATGGTCTTGTATGACTGGTACGGGAGGTGGCTCCCCCTCGCACCCGGGTGTGCCCCCGTCCGGGGGCGTCGGAACATCCGATTCGTTCGGAAGGATACGTGGTCCGTTCCATCCCCACAAGCCTTTGAGTCTTATTTTCAAGGTGTTTTTGAGATTGATTCGATCCGTGAAACGATGGCGATCAGCGAATAACTCTGTATTTCAAGAGGTATTTCGTTGAGGCGGCCGTGCTTGTGGTCCGGATCGAGACGACATCTCCTTCCGCCGGGCGATTCAAAAAGTGCTTTCATGCATTAAATCAAGGCATTTCATGACCTGATTGATCGCACGCCAGCTCGGGGAATTCCGAGGTGACGACGGCCCGTCCGTGCAGATCCAATTGAAAGACGCCCGCGAATGCGGGCGTCTTCGAAAGCGGACAGGGCGGGATTCGAACCCGCGGTAGGAATATAATCCCTACGCCGGTTTAGCAAACCGGTACCTTCAGCCGCTCGGTCACCTGTCCGTGTGATGAGTGGTGGGGGATTCTAACATGAAGCGCCCTCATCGTGGCAGGGGCTCTCAGGAGGCCTTCTCGGCCCTGTACCAATCGACGGTTTCCCGAAGACCGCGGGCCAGATCCGTTCGAGCCTTGAATCCAAGCAGTTCCTCGGCTCGGCTGACGTCCAGGTACCGCCGGGGCTGGCCATCCGGCTTCGAGGTGTCCCAGACCACCTCGCCTTCGTATCCGACCGCTTCGGCAATCATCGCGGTCAGCTCGGCGATCGACGTCTCGACTCCGGTTCCGAGGTTGATCGGAACGCACGGCACATCACGCTCGACGGCGAGGGCGATCGCCTCCGCGGCATCCGAGGCATGGAGGAACTCCCTGGTGGGTGTCCCGGTGCCCCAGTTGGACACCTCTTCGATTCCCTGATCCTGGGCCTCGACGTACCGGCGGATGATCGCCGGAATGACATGGCTCTTCTCTTCCTCGAAATGATCACCGGGGCCGTACAGGTTCGCGGGTACCAGGACCGCACACGGAAGTCCGTACTGGCGACCGTAGGTCTCGCACGCCTCGTGAAGGAGCCGTTTCGCCATGCCGTAGGGACCGGTCGCTCCCACCGGTTTGCCGGACCAGATGGAATCCTCGTGAAGGGGGAGCGGCGCGTCCTTCGGGTACGAGCATGTCGTGCTGATGAGCACGAGTTTCTCGAGCCCGGCCTTCCGGCCCTCCTCGAGCAGGGCCAATCCCATCAGGGCGTTCTCGTAGAGGAACCTCGCCGGATTTTCGACGTTCGCGCCGATTCCGCCGCAGGCGGCGGCGAGATGGACGACAACGGACGGCTCGAGTTCGCGATAGAGTCGACGAACCTCGGACTGCTCCGTCAGATCGAAGTCCGACGAGCCGAGGGCGACCACGTCGGCTCCACGTCGCGTGCATGCATCGCATACATAGCGACCGAGGAATCCACGACCACCGGTGACGACGATCCGACGCCCGGCCAGCTCGATTCCGGAATCACTCACGCGTCGGCCTTTCGCTTGGCCATGTGGTAGTCCACGTACCAGCCAACGCAGCGTTCAACCGCCTGGCGGAATGAATACTTGGGCTCGTAGCCCAGGCCGCGAAGCTTCTCCACGGAAGGACAGCGGCGGGGGGTTCCCCCGGCGCGGAGTTCGCCCGGAACGACGTTGATCTTGACGCCCATGACATCTCCGATGGTCTCGACGAGGGTCCTGATGGACACCTCCTCCTCGGTGCCGACGTGGTAGATGTTGCCGTTCTCACCGTGCTCGCCGGACAGGAAGGCGCCGCGGGCACCGTCGGTGATGTCGCAGAACGACCGTGTCTCGCTGCCATCGCCCTGGATGGGAAGATCGATCTCCTTCAACTCCAGACCGTTGGACATCTCGAAGATGCGTCCGGTGATCTCCGGGATCACATGCTCGAATCCCATGTCGGGACCGATGAAGTTGTGCGGACGGAAGAGGACCGTCTCCAGACCCCTGAAGCCTCCGTAGTGGAGGGTGAGGAGTTCACAGGCGATCTTTCCGCCGCCGTAGCTGAACCGGGGATTCGTCACGTCCGGGATCATCAACCGTTCCGACTCGGTGGTCGGCACGTGCGTCGGATTGTTGTAGGTCTCGCTGGTGCTGGCCAGGACGTACCGGCGTACGCCGCAGTCGAGCGCGGCCTCGATCGTGTTGAGCGTCCCCTTGACACCGACCTCGAGCACCATGTCCGGCTTCTCGTAGAAGTACCTCGTCCCATTGATGTAGGCGAGATGCCAGACGACTTCGCAGCCCTCGGTCGCCGCGCGGACCGCATCGAGGTCCCGCACGTCGCCGTCGACCAGCTGAACGCGGTCTCCGAACCGCTCGAGGCGGGCGGGGCGGCCACGGGAATGGTCATCGAGCACCACGACCTCGTGGCCTGCGCCCAGCAGCTCTTCGCAGAGCTGCGAGCCGAGAAATCCACTGCCGCCGGTCAGGAGCACCTTCATGAAGTCACCTCAGAGTTGAGCAGGTCGCCTGCCTTGTAGAAGATCTGATCGATTCCGCCGACGTTCCAGATGTCGGCGACCCATGCATTCGGCCGGTTCTTGCCAAGTTCCACGAGGACATCGTGGTATCCGGTGTGGTTGGTGGCCACGAAGACGCAGTCCACGTCCTCCAGAGCGTCGCTGACCGCCCAGTTGCGGAGTGGGGTCGACGCGGAAGGCTCGTGGATCGCCTCGGGAAGGTTGTGGTCCGTGATCCGGACTTCCATCGGAAGCTGACGCTCGATGTAACGGCACAGCTTGGGAACCAGGCTGTCTCGAATGTCGTCCGTATCGGCCTTGAAGCTGAATCCGAGGACCGCCACGCGACTGTCGTGGATCTTGGCTCGCTTCATCAGCTGATCGACGAGCATGGCGGGCGTGAACTCGTTCATCTTCCAGGCGGAAAGGAGCATGTCCGGATAGGCGCTCCATTCGTTGATCATGCCGAAGTCCTTGCGCAGGCACGTACCGGCCGTGAAGCCGGGCATGGCGAGGTTGCAACGGGGATAATCGTGGTTGGCAAGCCGCCTGGTCTCGTAGATGTTCGCCCCGAAGTCGTCGGCGATCAGTGCGAACTGGTTCGCGACCGCGAAGTTGATGTATCGGGAGATGTTGTTGAACAGCTTCACCAGCTCGGCGGTGATGAAATCGGTCTTGAGGATCTCCGGAGCAAGTCTGCCGAACAGCTGTGCTGCCGCCTCGACGCTCTGCTCGTCCTCTCCTCCGA
The DNA here is from genome assembly GCA_002364485.1 of Phycisphaerales bacterium UBA3160. Lineage (GTDB taxonomy): Bacteria > Planctomycetota > Phycisphaerae > Phycisphaerales > SM1A02 > UBA854. Next base: position 113,798 of record DEYK01000002.1, on the reverse strand, counting down.
CGATCTGCGGAAGCGATCGGAGTTCGGTATGGGCGAGGCCCTCCGCGATCCGCTCCGGGCAGAACGCAAGCAGGATGTCCTTGCCCACCACCATGTCGGTGTTGCGTTCGAGCCACTTCTTCACGTAGGAGGTCGTCCCGGGGGCCACGGTGCTTCGCAGGAGCACGGTCTGTCCCTTGCGAAGGTGCGGACACAGGCTGGTCAGCACACGCTGGATCTGGGACAGATCGGTCTCGATGTGGTTGTGAAGCGGGGTGCCGACCGTGATGACCAGAGCTGCACTGTTGGGAACAACATCCGCGGGTGAACCGTGGACCTTGAACTCCTTGCGAGCGATGATCTCGTCGTATCCGGGCTCGTGGAAGGGCATCCGCCCCTCGTTCACGGATTCTCGCATGGTGGCGTCGATATCAACCCCGGTGGCCTTGACCCCGACGTCCATCAGCGAAAGGCCCAGGGGAAGGCCGACGCGTCCGGTTCCGATGATGCAGACATCGTATTCAAACATAGACTCAAATTCCTTGATCAGTACTTGGTCATGGCACCCCTCGGAACGGGTAGAAACCATGGAAAATTGGATCATAGCAATCGGCACTTTCCGCGTGGAACTGTGATACGGAACAGGCAGGAAATGCAATCAATTTGATCAGTTCCCGGACATCGACGGCGGATCGGTCTTCTGGGTCCGAAAACCGGGCAGGACCCGATGGGCGATATAGAATGGAATCTGCACCCCATGGAGGCCGCAGGATGGCATCACCAACCACCGCATCAGTCCAAAAGCCCCTCAACATCGCCAAATGGGTCGAGGACCACATCGATGATTTCAAGCCTCCGGTGGGCAACAAGTACCTGTACGAGGGCGAGGATTTCTTCGTAATGGTGATCGGAGGGCCGAATGCACGCAACGATTTCCACAAAACGGCCTCCGAGGAGTACTTCTACCAGTTCAAGGGCGATATCTGCGTCCAGACGATCGAGGACGGCAGGATCGTCAACCACCTGATCCGAGAAGGGGAGACGTTCTTCATACCGGCCAATGTCCCTCATGCTCCGCAGCGACCACCCGAGACCATCGGGATCGTCGTCGAGCGGAACCGACCCGCAGGGGAGACCGAGCACCAGCAGTTCTACTGTCCAACATGCAACGAACTGGCCTGGGACGAGCAGTTCGACTGCGAGGACATCGTGGAACATTTCCGAGATTCGATGGAATCGTTCTGGGCCGATCCGGTGCGATCGACCTGCAATCACTGCGGGACGAGGATCCCGAAACCCGCTCCGGTGTCGCGCATCGACACCTCCGGAGAGGTTCGGATCATTCGCGAAGGAGACTCGTCGTCATGATTTCCAAGAACGATCTCCGGGTCGACATGCATACGCACATCCTCCCCAGGACCTGGCCGGACCTCCAGGAACGGTACGGGTACGGCCAGTGGATCCAGCTGAATCACCACGAGCAGGGCAAGGCGGAGATGCATTCCGGCGGATCCGTCTTCAGGGTCATCGACGAGAATTGCTGGGATGCGGATGTGCGAATCCGGGACATGGACCTCACGTCGGTCGACGTGCAGGTCCTCTGCACCATTCCCGTGCTGTTCTCCTACTGGGCCAAGCCTCGCGATACGCACGACTTCTCGATGATCCTCAACGACGACATCGCCGGGACGGTCGCGTCGAATCCGGATCGTTTCATCGGACTCGGAACCGTTCCGATGCAGGACACCGATCTCGCGATCAAGGAACTGGAGCGATGCGTCTCCGAACTCGGCTTCGCCGGTATCCAGATCGGCTCGAACATCAACGAGCGCAATCTCGACGACGACGCCTTCTTCCCGATCTTCGAAGCCGCCCAGTCCCTGGGGGCCTGCGTATTCGTGCACCCCTGGAAGATGCTGGGGCAGGATCGGACCAGAGACCACTGGCTCACCTGGCTGGTGGGGATGCCGGCAGAAACCACGCTCGCCATCTGCTCGCTGGCCATGGGGGGCGTCCTGGAGCGGCTGCCCGATCTCCGTGTCGGATTCGCCCACGGAGGCGGAAGCTTTCCCTTGACCGTCGATCGGATCGTCCACGGGTTCGAAGCCAGGCCAGACCTCTGCCAGACCAAGACCACGACGCCTCCCAGCAAGATGCTCGAGAGGATCTACGTCGACTCCGCCCTCCACGGTCCCGAATCACTCCAGTACGTGGTGAGCCGAATCGGTGCCGACAGGGTCTGTCTCGGGAGCGACTATCCGTTCCCACTCGGCGAGACGCCCCCCGGCAGCACGATTGAAAACCTGCCGGGGCTCGACGACTACCAGCGGCAGAGAATGTTGTCGGGAACCGCTCTCGAGTTCCTCGGCGTCGATCGCAACCAGCTGGGCCACCCGGCCAACGAAGAGGTTGGGCAGGCATGACGGCGACCGATTCCGGCCGGGCCGATCCGACCGAAGCGAGAGAACTCGACCGCATCGACCCCGTACCCTCCAGTCGGGATCAGTTTGCGTTGCCGATGACGGCATCCGGCGAGCCCGCCATCTACTTCTGCGGCAACTCACTGGGCCTGCAGCCGCTCTCGGCCCAGTCGCATGTGGACGAGATCATGGAGGACTGGCGTCGACTCGGTGTGGACGGTCATCGCGGCGGCCGCGTCCCCTGGTACACATACCACGAGATCTTCCGTGAACAGGGGGCCAGACTCGTCGGGGCCCATCCGTGCGAAGTGGTCATGATGAACTCGCTCACGGTGAATCTCCATCTGCTGCTCACCAGCTTCTACCGACCGGAAGGCCAACGAACGAAGTTCCTCATGGAGAAGCCCGCCTTCCCATCGGACATCTACTGCGTCGAATCCCACCTCCGATCCAGGGGGCTCGACCCCGAGGATCACGTCGTCATGATCGGTCCCGATGAGGGCGATGACTGCCTCCGTACCGACGCGATCCTCGAGGCCATCGACCGGCACGGGGATCGACTCGCCACCGTGATGATGGGAGGAGTCAACTTCCTGACCGGCCAGGCCATCGACATGAAGGCCATCACCGAGGCCGGACATCGCGCGGGAGCGATGGTCGGTTTTGATCTGGCCCACGCCGCCGGCAACATTCCACTCGAACTGCACGAATGGAACGTCGACTTCGGGGCATGGTGCTCGTACAAGTACCTCAACGCAGGACCGGGCGCCGTCGCGGGCGCGTTCGTCCACCAGAGGCATGCCGTCAATCGCGGACTGCCCCGTCTCGCCGGATGGTGGGGCAACGACCCCGACACCCGATTCCGCATGCACCTCGAGGATTCCTTCGTTCCCGTCGAATCCGCCGACAGCTGGCAGATCAGCAATCCACCCGTGCTCGCGATGGCGCCGCTCCGCGCCTCGCTCGACATGTTCGATTCGATCGGAATGAACGCGCTGCGTTCGAGGTCGCTTCGGCTCACGACGTACCTGCGGAAGCAGCTCGAATCCATACCCGGCCGCAGATTCCGGATCAGCACTCCGAGCGATCCGGATTCCCACGGAAGCCAGCTGTCCATCGTCGTCGATGGAAACGCCGAGCAGGCCTTCGGCGACATCGAATCGATGGGCGTGGTCGCGGATTTCAGGCCGCCGAACACGATCCGCATCGCGCCGACCGCCCTCTACAACACATTCGAGGAATGCCACCGCTTCGCTTCCATGATGTCCAACGCATTCGGATCCTCGACGTGAGCAGCAAGAGGAACATCACGATCATCGGAGGTGGCCTCGCCGGTCCGCTGCTGGCCTGCCTGCTGGCCGAGAACGGCAATACCGTCACCATCATCGAGCGCAGAGGCGACCCCCGGGCCCTGGGATACGAGGGAGGACGCAGCATCAACCTCGCCTTGTCCGCCAGAGGACTGCAGGCCCTCGATCGCATCGGAATCAAGCAGGCGGTGCTGGACACCGTCGTGCCGATGTTCGGACGCATGATGCACGACGAGCAGCGTCGAACCGTCTACTCCCCGTACAGTCACGTCGCGGACGAGGCGATCAACTCGGTCTCGCGCGGTCGACTCAACTGCATGGTGCTCGACTCCGCGGAGTCTATGGCCGGTGTCACCCTCGCGTTCAACGCCACCTGCACCGACATCGACATCGAATCGGGAACCGTCAGGTACGACGACGAGCACGGCTGCTCCCAGGTCCTCGAGGCGGATCTGATCGTCGGAGCGGACGGGGCCGGCTCCATCGTCCGCCAGGCGATGGATGCCATCGTCCCGATCGACGAAGGCACCGACTTCATCTCCAGCGGCTACAAGGAACTAACCATTCCCGCGGCAGACGACGGTTCGCACCGGCTGGAGCGGCACGCGCTGCACATCTGGCCACGTGGCCACTACATGATGATCGCGCTGCCCAACAGCGACGGCTCCTTCACCTGCACCTGCTTCTGGCCGATGGAGGGTCCCGAAAGCTTCTCCGCCGTCGAGTCCCCGGACTCGATCCGAGACTTCTTCGCGGTCCACTTTCCCGACGCGGTTCCACTCATGCCCGATCTGGTCCGTGAATACACGGAGAATCCGGTCGGCCCGCTCGGAACCGTACGTTGCCGTCGCTACCACCATGGGTCGACCGCCGTTCTGATCGGAGATGCCGCCCACGCCATCGTGCCGTTCTTCGGCCAGGGAATGAATGCCGCGTTCCAGGACTGCCTCAGGCTCGCCGAATCCATCGGCGGCCACGACGACCTGCACGACGCGCTCGTCGATTACGACCGCACCCAACGCCCCGACGGCGATGCGATCGGCGCTCTTTCGCTGACCAACTTCATCGAGATGCGCGACAAGACGGCGTCGTCGACCTTTCTCCTGCTGCAGCGTGTCCGAAAGCAACTCGGCCTGTGGTTCCCGAATCTCCTCATGCCTCGATACAACCTCGTCTCATTCACGACCATCCCCTATGCCAGGGTGCTTCGAATCGAAGCCCGGCAACGAATCCTGATTCCCGCAATCGCTCTCGGCGTCATCGCATGCATCGCACTTCCGATCCTGTGGGCACTCGACGTCATCTAGGACTCCCATGAACGAACCAACGAAGAAGCCCGAACTGAACTACGCGTCCTATCTGCACATCGAGGAGCTCCTCGGCATCCAGATTCCGCAGTCCGACCCGCCGGAACACGACGAGACCCTCTTCATCGTCATCCATCAGGTCTACGAACTCTGGTTCAAGCAGGTCCTTCACGAACTCGACCTCGCGGGACCCCGGTTCCGCGACGCGGACCTCTGGGGCGTCGCCCACGTCCTGAAGCGGGTCCGGATGATCCTCAAGACCCTCGTGAGTCAGATCGACATCCTCGAAACCATGACGCCGTCCTCCTTCGTGTCGTTTCGCGATCGCCTGGACACCTCGTCGGGCTTCCAGTCGATGCAGTTCCGATGCATCGAGTTCCGCCTCGGGATCAAGCGGGACCAGGTCCTCAAGTTCCTCCCCGAGGGACTGCACGGAAGGGACGAGGCGCTGGCCCGCTACCGAGCACCGTCGATCCTCGACGACTTCCATGTGTTTCTCTCCACCCAGGGGCTCGATGTCCCGTCGGCGATCCTCGATGCGCCCACGGACCGCCGCTACGAAGGCGACGACGCCATGCAGGACATCCTGCTCCAGGCCCACGAGTCGAGACCGGAACTGGACATGCTGTTCGAGACGATGCTGGACATCGACGAAGGACTCCAGGAATGGCGGTACCGTCACGTCCAGCTTGTCCGGCGCACGATAGGAAACAAGCACGGCACCGGCGGCTCACCGGGCGTCCCGTACCTGGAGCGTTCCCTCTTCGAACCCGCGTTCCCCGACCTCTGGGCAATCCGGCATCGATTCTGAGCGCAATCCGATGCCGCTCTTCGAACGAAACTGGTACCGGATCCTCTCCTGCCTGCTCGCGATGCTCGCCGGCATCGGCCTCGTTCGATATTCGTATTCACCACTGATCCCCTCGATGCTGGATCACGACTGGATCACCGCCTCCCAGGCGGGATACCTCGGCACCGTCAACTTCCTGGGCAATCTGTTCGGTGCGATCTTCTGTGCGATGCTCGCGAGACGATTCTCGGCCGGGACGGTCTGCAGGGCATCGATGCTCATCGGACTCGCCAGCGTCTTCGGGTCCGGATTCGAACTCGGATTCACCTGGCTGGCGGCATGCCGGTTCCTCGCCGGCCTGACGGCTGCCGGAGTCATGATCCTTGCCCCTGTGATCGCGGTCGCCGGCGTCCGCCAGGCCCTGCGGGGCACTGCGATCGGCACCGTGTTCGTGGGCGCAGGTGCAGGCGTCATCGGACTGAGCCTGCTCCTTCCGTACTTCATCGAATCCGGCCCATCCAAAGGTTGGATATTCACATCCGTCCTCGTCCTGATCTGCACGATCCTCGCCTGGGCCGGACTCTCGCCGCGAATCAAGACCGATCAACCCATGATCGACGATACGCAGGTGCCCGCCGGCCGAAAGGTGATGTGGATCTTCTTCCTCGCCTATCTCCTCGCGGCCGTCGGAATCGTGCCGCACTCGATCTACCTGTCCGCGTATGTCCACGAAGCGCTTGATCAGCCTGTCGCCTTCAGCACGATGGTCTACGCGATCTACGGTGCAGGAGTCCTCGTCGGCGGCCCGCTCTTCGGCCTTCTTTCGAACATCATCGGCACCCGCCTGTCCCTCGCCGCATCCTCGTTGACCGGACTGATCGCCGTGCTGATCGTCCTGGTCACCACCGATCTCTGGTTCGTCGTCGCATCCGGAGCGATCCTCGGCGCGGCTCAGATGGGCATCGCGACCTGCACGACGCATCTGGTGATGGAACTGGTCGGACCGGCTCGTCACACCAGGTGGTGGGGCCGACTCACCATCGGCTTCAACATCGGCCAGGCCTCCGGAGCCCTGGCCATGGGCGTGATGATCCACGTCCACTGGGGCTACCTCGCAGGATTCTGGATGGCGGCGGGCTGCCTGCTTGCGTCCGCCATCCTTACACTCTTCATTCGAACCACGAACCAGCATGCCATCGGAACTCAATCGTGAACCAGCACATCATCGACATCACACATCCGATCCACGCCGGCTCGACCAGGGTCTGGCCCGGCGACAACGTCCCGAATCGCGAGTTCCTGATGCGCATCGAGAACGGCGATTCCGTCACCTTGTCCACGCTGCATTCCACCGTGCACCTGGGCACCCACGCGGATGGACCATGCCACTACGACGCCGAAGGGCAGGGGGTGGGCGAGATGGACCTGAACCACTACATCGGCCCGTGCCGGGTCGTGCGCGTCGAGGTCGAACCGGGCTCCCGCGTCACCATCGAAGACCTCGGTGACACGCCACTGGACGCTGCTCGGATCATCATCGACACCGGCACCTTCCGATTCAAACATTTCAACGAGGACTTTGCGGGGCTCTCTCCGGAGCTCATCGACCATCTCGCCGACCACGACGTCGTGACGGTCGGCCTCGACAGTCCCAGCGTCGATCTCCTGAACGACCGCCACATCGTGGCTCACGGCCGCTGTAATGCCCGCAGCATCGCCATTCTGGAGACCCTCAGGCTCACCGACGTCGACCCCGGACGCTACCAGCTCTGCGCCCAACCCCTGAAACTCGTCGATTTCGACGGCTCACCGGTCCGGGCCGTGCTCCTGCCCGAATCGAAATCGAGCCACTGATCCGGGCAAGAAATCCGTCATCGACGACCCGTTGCCGTGTACGCTTGGTACGCATGCTGATTTCGTTTCCATTTGGATTCATGCTGTTTCTGACTGCACTCGGCACCGCCGAGGTTCCCATCGAACCCCTGCGACAGTACCCGACCGGCTTCTACTCCAGCGGGGTGCTCGTCGAGGATCTTGATGGCGACGGACACATCGACATCGCCATCTCCAATCGTGGTTCGAACGACGTCACGATCCGCTACAACAACGGATCGGGGTACTTTCCGGATCGAATCGACGTCCCGACCGGCTACGGTCCGAGGTACGTCGACGGAGCCGACTTCGACAACGACGGCGACATCGATCTCTGCACCCCCGACTACACGGCGAGTACCACGACCGTCCTCCGCAACGATGGAGGCGGCGTCTTCACCACCACGCACACATTCGAACTCGACAGGACCGTGTTCCTGTGGACCGACGACATCGACCTGGACGGCAATCACGACATCATCGTCCTGCAGTGGGATTCCGAGGTCCCGAATCCAAGCTCGTCGGCGGCGCTGATGACTCCGTTCTACGGCGACGGCCAGGGCGACTTCGAACCCGGAACCGAGGCGTACATCGGCGTCCAGCCGAGATGCGGCGTCGCCGGGGATCTGAACGGAGACGGCTTCGTCGACATCGTCACCGCCAACATCATCTCCGGTGACCTGACCGTGCTGCTCGGCCAGGGGGACCGTGCATGGGGCGAGCCACGGACGCTCGAGGTGGGGGGGTACCCCAGGTACCTCGTTCTCGACGACCTCGATGCCGATGATGACATCGACATCGCCATGATCAGCAAGGACAACAACCAGTTCATGGTCCTGCACAACGACGGAAACGCCGAGTTCACCCTTGCGCAGACCAGCGACACCAACCTGTATCCCCACAGCATCGATTCCGGTGATCTTGATCTCGACGGTGACCGCGACCTCATCGTGTGCCACGTCGGAGCCGGGTGGTCCATCATGTATCTGAACGACGGGACCGGCCACTTTCCGGAGACCGAGGAGATCTGGATGCCGACCGGCGCCACCGAGGTGCGGCTGGCAGATCTCAACACCGATGGTGCGCTCGACATCATCTCGTCGAACATCAACAACCCGGACCTGGGCGCCACCGTCCTGCTTCAGGGGCTCTGTGTCCCCGATGCCGACTGCAACGGGAACGGACTTGATGACGGGTGCGAGCCCGACGTCGACTGCAATCTGAACGGCATTCCCGACGAGTGCGAGTTCGCCGACGGAACGGCCTTCGACATCGATGCCGACGGGGTCATCGATTCGTGCCAGATCGACTGCAATGAAAACAGCCTTCCCGACGAGTGGGAGATCTCGACCGGACTGACCGGAGACTGCAACGGCTCCGGCATCCCGGACGACTGCGAGTGGCCCGATGCCGGAGACTGCGATGGCGACGGCGTCATCAACGGCTGCGAGGACGATTTGAACGGCGACCTGATTCCCGATGATTGCCAGTGCAACACGGACCTGGACTCCAATGACAAGGTCGACGTGATCGATCTTCTCGACCTGCTCTCGCAGTGGGGAGATACCCTGGAACCGCACAGCGATCCGCCATCCGCCGACTTCGACTCCAGTGACCTCGTCGACATCCAGGACATGCTCATGCTGCTCGGTCGCTGGGGAGAATGCCCGCCACCGCTTGCAACATCGTCCGGCGCATGCTGCACGCCATTCGGGACCTGCGCCGTGATCAGGCCGATCCCCTGCGAGCTGCTCAGGGGCACCTACCTCGGCGATGACTCCGAATGCGATGGAATCGACTGCAACGTCATCCCATGAACACCATCAACCGCCGAGGCAGGCGATCGCCTTGACCTCGACGGCGATCGGCGTGGGAAGCCGATTGATCTCGATGGTCGTGCGCGTCGGATTCGGGTTGCCGTCGCCTGCGAAGCATTCGGCGTAGACGCGGTTGTAGATCTCGAAATCCCGGTCCATGTCGACGAGGAACACGAGGACGTCGACAAGATCCTCCCAACGTCCACCGGCATCCTCGAGGACGGCACGGACGTTCGCGAAGCACGATCGACACTGGGCCTCGATGTCGACCGCGACGACGTTGCCGTCGTCGTCGAGCGTGACACCGGGAATGTCGCTCGTGCCACGGGCTCGCGGCCCCACGCCGGACAGGAACAGCAGGTTCCCGGCCCTGCGGGCATGCGGGTACGCGCCCACTGGCTCGGGAGCCCGATCGGAGTTGTGTTCCCGCGTGCTCATGTCGTTGTCCCCTGGGCGGTGCAGACCGTCTTGGCCTCGGTGAAGAAATGCATGGCCTCCTCGCCGCCCTCGCGACCGACGCCACTGTGCTTGACGCCGCCGAACGGCACGCGGAGATCCCTGAGCAGCCAGCAGTTGATCCAGACGGTGCCGGCGTCGATCTGATCCGCAATTCGGTTCGCACGATCGTCGCTGGATGTCCAGATCGTGGCGGAGAGTCCGTAGTTGGTGGCATTCGCCATCGCCACCGCCTGCTCCTCGGTCTCGAAGGAGGTGATGGTGACCACCGGTCCGAAGATCTCCTCGCGATTGGCCTCCGCCTCCATGCCCAACCCGGTGATCACGGTCGGCTCATAGAAGAACCCGCCTTCGCACCGCGCCGGAAGACCGGTCGCGAATCGACCACCGCAGAGCACCTGTCCGCCGTCGGCCCTCGCGCGTTCGACGCAGGCGTGCACCTTGTCGCGATGGTCGGCTGAGACCAGCGATCCCTGCTGGGTGTGTTCATCCAGCGGATCACCGATGCGAAGGCCTCTCGCCCCGTCCGCGATCGCCTGGACGACGCGATCATGGATCGAGTCGTGGACGAGAATGCGTGAGCCGCACAGACAGATCTGCCCCTGATTCGCGAACGAACTTCGAAGACTCGTCGCCAACGCGGATTCGAGATCCGCGTCGTCGAAGAGGATGTTGGGATTCTTGCCGCCGAGTTCGAGCGACAACTTCTTGAAGAGGGGACCGGCCTGCGAGGAGATCCTTGCTCCGGTCGCCGTCCCACCGGTGAATGAGATCGCGGGAATGCCCTCATGACGGACGATGGCTTCGCCGGCATTCGCACCGCCGCCATGCACGATGTTGAGCACGCCGGGCGGCAGGCCGGACTTCGTGGCAAGTTCGCCAAGCCGGGCCGCGGTCACCGGAGTCAGTTCGGAGGGCTTGGCGACCACGGTGTTTCCAGCCGCCAGCGCGGGGGCCACCTTCCAGGTGAAGAGGTACAACGGAAGATTCCACGGCGAGATCAGCCCGACGACGCCGATCGGATCGCGATGCACGAGATTTCTCGCCCGGTCACCGGTCTGGAACACCTCGGTCCGATCGGTGGCCGCCGCATCAGCGAAGAAACGCAGATTCTCGACCGCACGCGGAATATCGACCGATCGGGAAAGACCGATCGGCTTTCCATTGTCCATCGATTCAAGTCTGGCCAGTTGTTCGAGTTCGGCCTCGACCGCATCGGCCAGTCGGTGCAGATGCCTGCCCCTGGCCGCGCCGTCCAACCCGGACCAGCCCGGAAACGCATCGACTGCGGACTCGTACGCTCGCTGCACGTCCACTGCATCGCTGTCGGGAACTCGACAGAGCTTGAGGCCGGTCGCGGGCTCGATGTTCTCGATCCATCGATCCGCCGCCGGCGGAACCTGACGTCCGTTGATCGTGTTCAGCACATCCTGCATCGTCAGTTCGCGGCGATCCGCGCTCCGTCCACGGGAAGATTGACTCCACTGACGTAGGCCGCGGCCTCCGAAGCGAGAAACGCGCAGACCGAACCGATTTCGGACGGATCGGCGAATCGGCCGGCAGGAATGGTCGACTTCCATGTGGCCTCGACGTCGGCGGCGGTGACGCCATCGCGTTCGGCCCGGCCCGCCATCAACGAGTCCAATCGTTCGGTTCCGACGAACCCAGGCAGGATGTTGTTCACGGTGATGCCGTCCGGTCCCAGTTCCTTGGCGAGGATGCGCATCCAGTTGCCCATGGCACCGCGGACGACGTTCGAGACGCCCAGGCCCGAGATCGGCGTAACCACGGACGTGGAGACGATGTTGATGATGCGACCGTAGGATTCGTTCCGCATGCCGGGAACCAGAGCCTGGGCCATCGCCTGCGATCCGAGCACGTGGGGGGTGAATCCGGCGATGTACTCCTCCGGATCGGCGTCGATCGCAGGCCCGGCCTTGGGGCCGCCACTGTTGTTGACGAGTACGTGGATCGGACCGAGACCCGCGGCGTGTTCGGCGACGATTCGGCCCGCTTCCTTCCAGTCGGCCAGATCGACGCAGAGGCAGTGATGATCGCCTGCACCAAGCGAGTCCCGAACCGGCTCGAGCGTCTCCATCCGGCGGCCGAGGACCGTGACCGACGCCCCGTGTTCCGCCAGGGCCTCGGCGCAGGCCCGGCCGATTCCTCTGGATGCTCCGCAAACGAGAGCGCGACGACCTGCAAGCGATGTATTCATGACTGCTCCAGTGCTGTTCGTGGCAAGGTGTAGAATAGCATTCCATGACAGACTCGCCCGATTCGAAACCCGTCGCCACCGCAGCCCGTCTCGCACGATTCGGCGAAAGCATCTTCTCCGAGATCTCCAGGCTCGCGAACCAGCACGGTGCCGTGAATCTCGGCCAGGGCTTCCCGGATTTCGACGGTCCGGACTTCGTCAAGCAGGCTGCGATCGACGCGATTCGCAACGGGCACAACCAGTACGCACCGATGGTCGGATTGCCGGCGCTTCGTGAGGCCATCGCCCGCCGCTTCCGTGACGAAACCGGCGTCGACGTCGATCCGGACACCTGGATCACGGTCACCTGCGGATGCACCGAGGCGATTGCCGCGACCCTCGTCGGCCTCACCAACCCCGGAGACGAGGTGATCATCCTGGAGCCGTTCTACGACTCCTATCCGGCCTGCCTCGCCAAGACCGATGCGGTTCCCAGATTCCTTCCCATCAGACCTCCGAACTTCGATCTGGATATCCAGGCCATGAAGGCCATGGTCAACGACCGCACCCGGTTCATCATGGTGAATACCCCGCACAATCCATGCGGCAAGGTCTATTCCACCGAAGAACTCGATGCGATCGCCGCGATCGCGATCGAGCACGACCTGATCGTGATCATGGACGAGGTGTACGACCGGCTGGTCTTCGAGGGCGAACACGTCTACATGGCATCACGCCCGGGCATGGCCGAACGCACCATCAGCCTCCGATCGCTGGGCAAGACCTTCTCGCTGACGGGATGGAAGATCGGCTGGGCGATCGCTCCTCCTCATCTGACCGCCGGAATACGTTCGGCCCACCAGTTCTTCACATTCGCCATCTCCACCCCGTTCCAGCATGCGACGATCGCGGCACTGGAAGCCCCGGATTCCTACTTCGAGGACTTCACCAACGGCTACCGGAGAAGGCGCGACCTCCTGTGCGAAGCACTCGATGACGTCGGATTCGAGGTCTACACCCCGGCCGGCACGTACTTCGCCCTCGCCGACCACACGGGATTCGGCTTTTCGGACGACGTGAGCTTCTGCCGATTCCTCGCCAGCGACATCGGCGTGGCGGCCATCCCGCCCAGCGCCTTCTACAGCGATCCGGTCGAAGGCCGGAATCTGGTCCGATTCGCATTCTGCAAGTCCCAGCCCGTCCTCGATGCCGCCATTCAGCGCCTGCAGCGTCTGAAGACACGCTGAGGGCACTTGGCAACGCCGCATGGTTCGCTACAATGGTCGATTCACCCGCCCCGGCTCAAGTGCGATCATCCGCCCCGGAGGCCTGCGACCCAGGAGGTCAACCGTGTACGCAATCGTTGAAGACAGTGGCTCACAGATCAAGCTCGTCGCCGGAGACATCATCGATGTCGACCGTCGCGAACTCGCAGACGGAGCCAAGACGATCACATTCGACCGCGTCCTCGCCATGAAGAACGGCGACGGACCGGCCACCCTCGGCACTCCCTACATCGAGGGAGCCTCGGTCATCGCCGACATCATCGAGGAACGCCTCGGTGAGAAGGTCGACGTCATCAAGTTCAAGCGTCGCAAGGGCTACAAGCGAAAGCGTGGCCATCGACAGAAGATGCTTCGAGTGAAGATCGGCGACATCGGCGGCTCCAAGAAGACCGCCAAGAAGACCGCC
>DEYK01000002.1:0-99642 GCA_002364485.1 Phycisphaerales bacterium UBA3160 | reverse complement strand
AAGAAGACCGCCAAGAAGACCGCCGCCGACTCCGAATGATCCGTTCAGTCGGCCCGAACGTACATCGTGCGCCCGAAGGCGTCCGTGACGAGTTGTGACGTTGCGTCGCGAATCACCACGGACATCCCGACGTCGCATGCGCCGTTGAAGGTCCCGGTCAGCTCCGCCGGCGACAGCAGGTCGATGAATCCCTCGGTCGATTCGGCCAGCTGCAGCGTGACGCCCTCGATGTTCAGGACCATCGAGGAGCTGTCGGGCGTCCCGAGCGGATATCCGAATCCGCCGCCCTCGTAGATTCCGTACTTCCCGTTCGAGATGACGATGTAGCGGACCGAGATGTTGGTCGCCTCGTAGTCGATCGGGGTGTAGCCGGGGCGAGGCGTCCAGAGCAGCTCGATGTGCAGGATCTGCCCGGTCTCGACCTGTCCGCTGGTCAGATTGCCCATCGGAATGTCGGTCAGCCAGATCGTGCCGTCCACGTACGGATCGGTCGCACAGACCGCGATCGGGAAATCGGTCGCGAGGTGGACCGGATTCGCCGAAATCGACTCGATCCGCATGCCCGTCGCGATGCCTCCCACCCAGTTGTAGGCGGTGTTGACGTAGGAACATCCCACCACGGGCAGAAATCCCACGATCACCAGTACCGCCGCCATGAGCATCGACGATGCGGTGGGGGAGCGGAATGCGATGGATTCGATTCTTGGCACGTTCCGATTGTATCGAGTCGCGGCGATGCGGTGCGGGAGGGTACGATCGTGTACTCATGACCAACCAGCAAGACAAATCGGGCCCGGCATGGTCCAGCGACGATCTCAAGGGAAATCCGCACCAGGCCGAGGACAAGGCGGGGCGGGTCCGCAGCATGTTCGATTCGATCGCGGGTCGATACGACCTCAACAACCGGCTTCACTCATTCGGCCGGGACCAGGCCTGGCGACGGGCAGCGGTCGCGATGGCCGACATCGGCCCCACGGACCGCGTGCTCGACGTTGCCTGCGGCACCGGCGACCTCACGCTCGCCCTGGCTCGCAGCGAACCCGAATCGATCCGAGGCGTCGACTTCTCCGGCGAGATGCTCGCTGTCGCAAGACGCAAGGGCGAATCGATGCCGCCTGCGGCCGGTGTCCCGAGCCCTGCATTCGATCAGGGCGACGCCATGAAGCTCGACATCGAGGACGGCGCGTTCACCGTCGTCACGATCGCATTCGGCATTCGCAACGTATCGGATCCGGCCCGGGCCATCGGAGAGTTCCACCGTGTCCTCGCTCCCGGGGGTCGACTCGTGATCCTCGAGTTCAGCCAGCCGTCGAATCGGCTCGTCCGATTCGGCAGCGATCTCTACAACAAGCGCATCATGCCGCTGACCGCCACGTTGGTTTCCGGTGATCGCAGTGGCGCCTATCGATACCTTCCACGCTCGATGGAGACGTTCGTGTCTCCCGAACAGATGGGGGGGATGATGACGGACACCGGATTCACCGACATCGCCCACAGGCCGCTGACCTTCGGCGTCTGCACCCTGACTTGCGGCATCCGGCCTACGACCGGTTCGGCTTGAACCGGAAGACGAGATCGTGCCTGACTCCCTCGACTTCGTAGCGAAGCTCGAGGGAACCCCCGAGTTCGTGGGTGACGAACCCCTCGATCAGACCCGTACCCGTGCCCGGCGACACGTCGCCGGTGATCCTCGGACCGCCTGATTCTCGCCAGTGGATCGACAACCTTCGGGTGCCGTCCTCCTCGACCTCGGGCGCCGACCAGATGACGTGGACGACGCCGCCGCTGCTCCACGCGCCGTACTTCAGCGAGTTGGCCATCATCTCCTGGAAGACCATGCCGCAGGCCGTGGCCTGCTGCGACGGAACGAGCACGTTTGGATTCTGCTCCATCTCGAGCGTCCCCTTGGACCCCGGCGGAACCAGCAGGGTGATCATCCCCGCGAGATCGATCGGATCCCAGTGCTCCTGCGACAGCATCGAGTGGACGACGGACATCGCATGCACGCGACCTCTGATCGATTCGGCGAAATCGGTGATCCCGGATGCATTCTGATGACTGAGGTCGATCAGGGACGCCAGGCCGGCGAGATTGTTGCGCACCCGATGATCGAGTTCACGGAACATGATCCGTTGCGAGTCGCCCGATCGGGCCAGCTCCTCGGAAAGCGACTGCAGACTCTGGATCTGCTCGGCGATGCGGACCCGCATCGAATCGAGCGTCCTGGCAAGGTGCCCGAACTCCGTCTGCGAATCGAGGATGATCGGAGTGTCGAGATCGCCCGCGGCGAGATTCTTCGCCTGATCGTCCAATATCGTGAGCGGTCGACCGATCACTCTCCGGATCACATACACCAGCGAGATGCTCACGAAGATGAACGACAGGCCGAGCCCGATGCACACCCAGATCACATGACTCCGGGTCGCGGCGTCGATCTTCTCGAGAGAGAAGCCGACCCGAAGCAGTCCGATCTGGATGGGACCGGGATCATTGACGATGACGGGAGTGGGAAACACGACGAATCCCTCGGTGTCGCCGGACATCCAGGAACTCAACGCCTCCCGCTCCCCGACGGAGACTTCGGCCCCGACCGAGGACATGCTGCTGTCGAGTTGACAGAAGACGACGTCGGGAAGCGCGTCCACGATCGTCTGGAGCCTGGCCTGGATGGTCGGAAAGTCGTCCCTGAGCAGGGGATCGACGAGCGATGCGGATGCGACCGAACCGACCAGCGCCCCCTCGAGCTGAAGCTGATCGTCGGCGGCCTTCTGGACGATCCAGATGAGGAACAGAAGCGATCCGACCAGCGCGATCAGCACCCAGATGACGATGACCGCCGAAAGGTTGATGACCAGATTGGACTTGACCGGACGATCGTCGGATTGCATGCGATGCTCGAGAGAGGATCAGTTGGCCTGAGCCATCCAGGTTGATTCCATGAGATCATACCCCGCCGGATCAACCTGCTTCAGCTCGGCACGCACGAATGGATGAAAGTCATTCGTGCCGAAGTACGATTCAGTGGTCTCAGCGAAGTATTCCGTGGGATTCGTCAGCGCGTAGTGGGATCTCTGGTCACCGCTGATGTGCAGCACCTCTTCGAAGTCGCCTGTGTCGAGTCGGTCCTTCCATGCCGCGATGACATCGGGATTGTCTACACCGAGCACCTGGAAGTGATAGGCATGGGCAAGTTCGTGAAGGACCATCCATGGCTGCGCGTGCGTCCAGTCCAGAAAGGCCTCGGCATTTCCGACTTCGATGGCGCCTGCCTTCTCCGGGTTGTAGCCGTTGCTCACGAGCCACTCCGGCGACACGTGGTAGCACATGCATCGGGTCCACGGCGTATCCTCCTCGACCCAGATCTCGACGTCCTGGAGTCTCGACAGGGCGGGGGACGGTACGGCCCGGGTGATCCGATACAGGTGATCGGTCAGCAGTTCGATCGTCCGCCGCTCCAGTTCGGGATCCTCCATGAGCCTTGGATTCACCAGAACCGGCCAGCCGTGGATGCGTCGACGATCGTAGGCCTCGGTCACGGTGATCTCACCCTGGGCTTCCTCGACATCGGACGGAACCTCTGGTCCCGGAGGATCCATGTGACCTGGATCGGTGACGCAGCCGAACATCGAACAGCAGGCAAGCAGAATGAATGCAGGCGATCTTCGCAGGGACGGTGACATGGAATGCTCACTGATGAGGGGGGATTCAGGAGGTCAAGAGAGACGCCGACCGAACATCCTGCCGAAGAGCTGCCCGCAGCCGCCGGCAAGAATTCCCCAGAGGATCGAGACGAAGGACAGTCCAACCCAGTCCGCGGAAAGCAGAAACACGGGGGGCGGCGAACAGAGCTCCGGGAATCGAGAGGACCGCAAGCCATTGGCCGTGGTTCTGGGAGATGCCGGAGGGCCTGTCCTTGATGTGAGTGGATCCTCCGATGGCGAACGACAGGGCGATTCCAACGAAGAATCGGAACTGAAGCGAGGTCGCCACTTCATCGCCGAGAAAGAGTTCGAATCCGATGCCCGCCGTCCAGGTGACTACACCACCGGCAATCATCATGATGATCAGGAGAACCATGGAAGCAAGGATACAGAGAACGAGCTCCCGGCATTGATCAGCCCCGGCCCGGAATACCGTCCATTTAACATAATATGCATTATCGGCGAAGTGGGCCTGTCGGGATGCAGGCGGGGATTCACCTCTCCCCGGGCCCTGCGGTCGACGGCTCAGGTCGATTCCACCGCCGCATCGGACAGCACCTGCTCGATCCTCGCGACCGCACGCCCCGCGAGGCAAGGCGACAGCCACTCGACGCACGCCGCCCTCACTCCGCTGGGATCATCAGGCGGCGCAAGCGGCGACAACCCCTTGGCGGAATCCGGCACCAGCTCCGGATAACTCAGACGCTCCGGAAGCCACGGCAGACAGCCCATCAGCATCGCCTCCACGACGGCCACCCCAAAGAACTCGTGATCGGCCGTCGACAGCACCCAATCCGCACTGGCCAGGATCTGCAGATAGTCCGCCCTTGATTCGATGTGTCCAGCATGCAGGATGTCCGCCTGGAACTCATCCAGAAACACGGACAGCGGCTCCGGAATGTCCGCAAACTGCTCGCCGAGGATGATCCATCTGGCATCCATGACCTTCCTCAGTGATCGCGCCGTCTCCAGAAGTTCCGAAGGCCCCTTGTCGTGCTCCCAGCGATGCGGCCAAACGATCACGGGGACGTTATGTAAAACTCTCTCCAGCACCTCTCGGGACCCGGGAGTCGCCTCGACCGGTGGCCATGCGACATCGCTCTTTCCGGCGATGACCTCCGACGCACCGGAGATCGTGCTGTCCGGCGACTTCCCCAGCAGCGCATCGATCCCGCCGAGAAATGAATCCATGTTCCATCGACTGTTGAACACCACCCTGTCCGCAACCAGCATGCTCATCGCATTGGTGACTGCGAACTGGAGATCCCTGTCGTCGTTCGCCGCGAACTCCTTGCGAACCGGATACGCCAACTGGTTCTCATGCATGTAGAGCACGGAGGGAACATGCCGCCATTCCCTCGGCAGCAGCGCGATGAGGTCGCCGAGTCCGATCAGCGATGTGGCGAACAGCACATCCGGCACCCAGCCCCCCCACTGGTCGGCCTGACGTCGCACATCCGCCGCCAACTCGGCAGCCCCGGTCCGCATTCGCCATTTCCATCCGCGACCGGGACGGGTGATCCACTTCCAATCGTGGCGAGCATGGTCCTGGAACGACCTGCGAACCTGACCATGGGAACCGCGATCGAATGATTCGAACCCGAGTACCCTCAACGACCTGTCGGATCCCGATGTTCGAGTACCATTGTCCATGATGACTGATCCTAACTTCTCAACGAACCGCCCGCTTCCCGCGGACTCGTCCCAGATGGCGCCCCTGTGTGCAATCTTCCGAAGGCACCTGAAGGAACAGAACCTCAAGTACACACCGGAGCGTGCCGACATCCTCAACTCGATCCTCGAGTTCGACGATGTGTTCGAAGCCGATTCGCTCATGCAGATGATGCGGGACCGTGGCAACCGCGCCTCCAAGGCGACCGTCTACCGGACCCTGAAGCTTCTCCAGGAAGCGGGAATCATCAACTTCGCCCTGTTCGATTCCAAGCAGTCGCACTACCAGCTCGTCTACGGACAGGCCCCCTGCGACTACATGGTGTGCGTCGAGACCGGCAAGTTCATCCGTATCTCGAGCGACGAGATCACTGCGCTTCGCGATCGAATCTGCCGCGAACACGGGTGGGAACCGGTCGGACACCGGTTCCAGCTCTACGGCATTTCGCCGGAAGCCGCCCAGCACGCTACCGAAGACTCGTAAACCGACTCGACATGCCTTCGGGAATCGCCAGCACCACGCCCCGCTCGCTCGGTGACCTGTGATGAAGCTCGACCTCGATCCGCTGCGCCGGCATGGCGTCGGCGATCCGCTCGGCCCACTCGCAGACGACGACGCCCCGGTCGTCCGCCACCATCTCGTCCCAGCCGATCGTCTCGAGCTCCTCGACTCCCGACAGCCTGTACGCATCGATGTGATAGAGCGTCCCGCCCGGATAGCCGTGGACATGGGCGATGGAGAACGTCGGACTGGAGACCTCCAGTTCCGAAATTCCCAATCCGGTCGCGATGCCTCGAACGAAACAGGTCTTTCCGGCACCGAGCTCGCCATCGACACAGAGAACATCTCCTCCCTGGAGCATGCCCGCCATTCGCCGACCGAGATCGAGCGTCTCACCCTCGGATGCGGTGACGATCTCGAGGTTCACGACCCGTGCTCCCAACCGAGACCGTCCACGCCGTGCTCGACCCCACCGGACTCGACCAGGACGGCGGACGCATCTCCGGCAGGACGCTGCCGCACCGTTCCGATGACCGTCAACGGACAATCGAGGATTCGATCGGGAAGTTCGCCGGGAGAGACCATGCACAGCAGTTCGTAGTCCTCGCCGTCTGAAACCGCGGCACGCCAGTCGATTTCATCATGGCATGGCAGGCGGTTCGCATCGATCACGATCTGCATCGAATCGTCGGAGGCGATCATGCGACCGGCATCGATGCCGAGCCCATCGCTCAGGTCGATCATTGCATGGAGACGATCGGAGAGAATTGCATGCAGGAGGATTCCCTCGCCGATCCGAGGCTGAAAGTCGAGGTGACGCCCCGATGGGAGCGAACCCCCCAATGCACCGGTCACACAGACCAGATCGCCGATCTGCGCACCGAATCTGGAAACCGCGCCGCGCCCCGTCGCCTCGGCCATGACGGTCACCGTGCAACTCATCGGGTGACCGTCGGAATGATGCGCAGCGATGTCGCCGCCGATGATCGGCGCGTGGAACGTGTCCGCGGCGACACGCATGCCTTCGAACAACTCCATCGCCTCGTCATCGCCCATCCCCGGCGGAAGCACGACTGTGGCCAGACTCGCCTTGGGTCGCCCCGCCATGGCGGCGACATCACTCAGGCAACGAGCAACGGCCTTGCGACCGATCTCCTGAAGCGACGCAGCCTCGCGACTGAAATGAACCCCCTCAACGACCTGATCAACGGCCAGAAGCACTCCCCCGCCGCCAGGACGACCCTCCTGGTCATTGAACGACCAGCCCTCGGGACGAAGCATCGCCATGTCGTCCCCGGGGCCGATGACCACTTCGGCGGACATGCCTTTCGACCGGTCGAATATTCGTTTCAGCAACGCCTGCTCGTGCATCAGGGAAGTTTATCTCCGTTCAGACGAAGCGAAGGGGCCCTCATGGGCTCCAAATCCGCCTCAGGGGGCATATCACTCTAAATACCTTTGGATTCAAGCAGATAGGAAGAACCTTCCGTGGTCCGCATGCGTATATGAAAAGTGCTTCGAGGGATTCTCCTCCCCCTCGAACTCTCTACATCCTCGGCCCACCCTCCTCGGGCCACACGAACCATCTGTTTCTTTTCTCCCCGAACACTCCGGCTCCTTGTGGGCCGGAGTGCTTTTTTAGTGCTCCGGCGCGCCGAGCATTGACATGACCCTGTCGGCGTAAGCGGACGTGGCCCCCTGATGCTCGAGAATGACTGCACGGCCTCTGCGGGCCATCTCAAGCCGTCGTGACGGATCTGCCAGCAACTGCTCGAGCCCACCGCGCAGTTCGTCCGCGGACAGCTGAAGAAGTCCACCGCCTGAAACCAGCGCATCGACCATCAGCCGAAAGTCGTCGACCGCAGGACCGATGATGGTTGCCACCCCGAGACCGATGGGCTCGGTGACGTCGGACCCGTGCAGATCGACGAAACTGCGCCCGACGACCGCGACATCGGCAAGATCGTACGCCTGAGAGAGTTCCCCGATCGTGTCCAGGAGATACAGATCACCATCACCGGGACGCCCATCGGAACGACGGGTGCATCCTTCGAGCACATCCGCTGCGGCATTGAACCATTCGGGCTTGCGGGGCGCACACAGCAGCTGTGTGCCGGGTGGGAGCGATGCGAGAATCAGTTCATGCTCACCCGGAGCCGTCGAACCCGCGACCACCAGAGGCCGCTTCGGATCGATCCCCAGTTCCTGTCCAAGAGCCCAACTCCCGTCGACCCCCTCTTCACATCGTGCATTGTCCCACTTCATGTTTCCGACGACTTCGACACGCTCTTCGGGGACGCCGAGTTCGATGAACCGCCCCGCATAGGCCTCGTCCTGAGCACCGATCCAGGAGAGCCTGCGGAAGGTGCCTCGGACCAGAGGCCCCAGAAGACCGTATCGACGGCGACTTCTGGGGGTGAGACGGCCGTTGATCACCAGCACGGGAACACCACGCCTCGAACACGCCCCGAGGAAGTTCGGCCAGACCTCGAGTTCGACGAGTACGACGAGATCCGGCTCCACGGCCGAGAGGAATCGTCGGATGACACCCGAGAAATCGAAGGGGAACCGAACGACGACATGCCGGCCTTCGAACAGCGATCGGGCGCGACGGGTCCCCGTATCGGTGGTCGTCGCCACAACGACGTCGACGCCACGGGCGTCGAGTGTCGCGACGAGGCCTCTGATCGCATTCACCTCTCCGACCGAAACGGCATGTATCAGAACGCGAGGACGATCCCCGGAACTTCGGCGCGCACCCGGGTCGACTCGGCCGAAGCGAGCAGGCCAATCCGTCCTGATCTTGCCGGTTCGCACCATGCGGAACAGCCAGATCGGCGAGGACACAAGAACGACGACGAGGTACACCCCATCCACAATCCATCTCATGGTCGACAGTGTATCGAGGTGGGATCAACCTCAGAAGGGCAATCGAACCTCTCAGGACCGCCGAAACCGGCATTTAGGCATCCATGACTTGAAACGACGCCGAGAGCGGTCACAATGGAATATGCACGAACGGTGACCAGGGGGGGCCCCTGCTCGCATCGGAGTGCCGCACGGCGGCCCTTCGACCGTGATCACGCGGAAGGAACACAATGCTCGAACTCCAGGTCCTTCATCAGAAGACACGCGACATGATCAAGGCGTTCGCCCTCGGGGACACGGACGAACTGATCATCGGCCGTGATGAAGGATGCGACATCCGCATCAATGCCAAGACCGTGTCTCGTGAGCACTGCTCCATCGAGCAGAGCGGACAGGACACGTGGTTGCGCGATCTCGAATCGACCGGTGGCACCTACATGGACGGCGAACGCGTCAATGAGATCCGCATCGTGGACGGCATGGAGTTCAGCGTCGGACCTGCGATCCTGAAGTTCATCGAAAGCGGAATCTGAACGGGCCTCAGCCTCGACCGGACATGTTCTTCAGCTGCTGTTCGAGTTCCTCGATCATCCGCTCGAGCTGCTGGATTCTCGGCGCACCAAGCATCCCCATCTTGTTCGGAGCCTGCTTCCACCAGCGAAGCCATCGCTTGTAGATGTCGAGCCGCTTCTTGATCGCGACGATCGGAGCGTAGCCACCGAGCCGGCCGAGTTCGGCGTTCGACTTGCGCCAGTACGTCTCGCACCGTGCACACGTCTCGATCCAGTCGTCGGACATCTTCTGCCCGGTGCCGATCTCGTTCCAACTGGGAAGATCCAGGATGACGGCCAGTTCCTCCTTGCGGTCGGCAACGGCCTCCGCAAGACAGCAGTCGATGGCCTGCTCCCTGTTGAGCACGACGTTCTCGCCCAGATTGGACAGGACGATCTCACCCTGGATGCCCTGGGGCGTACCGTACCACTCGCAATCACCCGTATCGGAATCCTTGGTGTACGAGATCCAGCTGTCGTTGCGGACCATCGGTCGGGCCCAGTGCTCGGAGTGACCGCTCTCACGGAGGATGGACTTGAGCAGGGTGACCCACTTCTCCTCCATCATGTCGGAGACCGGCTGCCCACCGCTGTGCATGGTGATGGCACCAAGCGCACCGTGGGACTTCCAGATGAGACGGTCACAGCACAGCGCCGTACCCGCCGCGGCGGAAATCGCGTGCCCGACCCACGCCACGATCTGGTGACGCTGCTTGGCATCCTTGATGATCTGGGCCAGGACGATGAACTCCCAGACGCTTCCTCCACCCGACTCGATGTCGAGCACGATCGTCTGACCTGGGCCGACTGCATCGGCCTCGGCGATGATGGCCGAGATCTCCTCGGGACGGAACTCGAGGCCGACCATCTCGCGAAGCGGCAGATAGAAGACGCCGGGGGCGTCGGCATCGGCGACGGGCGTCGAGGTCGGCTGGCCCGCGGCTCCGCCGCCGGTCGTCTGCACGGCCGGCTTGGGCTCACTGCCACGCTTGGGCGCCTCGGCAGGCGCCGATGCGGGAGCGTCGTCCCCAACCAGAGCGATCGACACGATGTCGGTGCGATGGATGAGCATCTCATCGCCGCCGTCGTCCTTCTTGAGAACCATGTAGTCGCCGGTCGACTTGTCCGTCAACACGCCCTCCACGGTGCTGTTGGTGGCGCCGAAGTTGTATTCGACCACGACGTGATCATCGGTCTTGCCACGCCACGTCGATCCGTTGGACAGAGCGTACGAGAGACTTGCGGCCAGAGTCGTCGATGCGACGAGCAGGGTCATCAGACAGGATGCGAAGAGCATGTTCTTCTTCATGGTTGTACTCGATTCTCACTTGATCTCGTTGTTGTACAGGTCGCGACGTACGAAGCCGATCAGGGCCGACCGCCAAGACCGCCGCCGCGATTGCCACCACCACCCCGACCGCCACGGGTGATCTGGCGGATCTGCGCCTGCAGATCCTCCAGCATGATCTCGATCTGGAGCTGGTCCAGGCGGGTCATGCTCCTGATGCGCACCGCGACGGATTCGTTGGTTCGAACCGCAGCGAGGACGCGTGACAGTTCCTTCTTCGCCTTCTGAAGGTTGGACAGCGCGTTGCCGGCGCCGGCACGCTGCATGTACTTCTGATAGTCCTTCATGGCCTGGAGGGCCCGGTCGAACTTGTCCCGCCACTCGTCCTTGTACTCGGTGACGTCGGAGAGCTCCTTGGTCTCCATGACCTGATACTGACGCTCGTTCAGAAGAAGTGCGAGGTCCTCGAGGGTCTCAGCGGTCCCCTCGCTGATGAGCAGATCCTCGCATACCGAGGCATCGAACTCCCAGCCGTGGTTGAAGCCGCGAGGATCGATCGTCTGGCGGATCTTCGCTCCGTAGCCGAACTTGTCGACTGAAATCGGGAGATCGCCCTGGTAGCTCTTGTACCAGAACGGCTGACGTCCGACGCAACTGAAGCTGAAGGGAAGACTTGGATTGAGCAGGCCTTCCATGAAGTTGTCCGAATGACCGCCGAACTGCATGATTCCCTTCGCAGTGCTCAGCCAGGCCTTCTCCATCTTGCTTCGCACGTCGGCATCCGGCCACCCCTGGGTGCTCGACCAGAGTTCGCCCAGACTTCCGAGGTCCGCTTCCGGCGTCATGTAGATGTCGGGCCAGGCGAGCGCGAGCATGGCGGCCGGCCCGGTCGCATCATGCACCCAGACGATCTGCCGGATGTCCTTGGGGATGCCGACACGGAACGCCTTCACGAGGTCCTCCTGGTCGTCCATCACCTGCATGATGGATTCCATCCTCCGGTACGGATCCTGCTCCATGGTGTCTTCGTCGTAGTTGGCACCGGTCCAGTAGTTGAGCATGCTGTCGCCGACCATCGCGCTGTCGAGCTTGATGATCACGACATCGGGCCGCTCGGCCTTGATCTCCTCGATGACCCCTTCGTAGAGAGACGAACGGATATCGGTACCGACCTGACCTTCCATGTCGATGATGTAGAAACGGGAGATGCCATCCACGGCGGCGGCCGGCTTGGCCTTCGCGGGCTTGCCGGGCTCGGCCTGAGCCGGATTCGTCGCCGAAGGCTTCGCCTCCGGTTCCGCGTCCGCGACTTCCACGTCCCGATCGATCTTCAGAATCGCGGCCTTGGGAAGCGTCATGGTGACCGAAATCCCCAGATCGGTGTTCATGTAGTCGAACACGACGGCCTGAGGCGTCTCGCTGACGATCTGTCCATGGAGGACACGACCATCGGACATGTGCACCACATCCTCGGTTGCAGCCATCACGTCGGCGGAAATGGCCATCATGATCGCAAGGGCGAGGATGCCGAATGTTCTCTGGACTCTGGGAAGGATGCGCATGAATCGAAACCTCGATATCGGGTTTCCCATCGCCTGCGAAGGGCTACGGGACCAAATGTGCCCCTCGAGGCCAACACGACCGCGAGAGACCCATTTCAATGCCTGTTTAGTATAGGACACCGCAGCCACTCGGTTGTTTCCCACTTTGGACCGTTTTTCGTGACTCAATCAACTTTCAGAGTCGATTTCGTCGGCCAACCGCCCCGCCAACTCCAGAGCCTCGCCCCGTTGCCCTATTCGCCCCTCGAGCTGGGCGTCGTAGACCTGATCGAGCATTCGAGAGAAATGCGGCCCGGGCTTCAATCCAAGTTGAATCAGATCATGGCCTCCCAGCAGCGGCTCTGGCTGCAGCCCGGTCTCGGAAAGCTCCTGGACCCGCATTCGAATCCGTCCGGCACGGGCTGAATCGACCGCTTCGACCAGAACCGTCGCCGATTCGAAGCCGTGGCGTACGGCCAGCCGCTTCTGTGATGAGACGGACAGATCCCCCCATGAATCCTCGAGGATGCCGTGGATCCCGATGATGTCCGCCAATCGCAGGCGATCATTGTTGGAACTGACCAGCCGATCCCCGATCTCGTCGAGGTGCGCTGTCTCCAGAGATTCGCCGTCACCCGATCTGGAACGATCGAGCAGCCATGCCGCGATCGAAGCCTGGTGCCGCTCGGCCGCCGCGACGCTGGCCGCCTGCAGATGTCGACAGCGGATCCAGTCCGCGTCGGCCGTTGCCGAACCGAGCACCGCCTCCTCGAGACCAAGTTCGGACATGGACTGCACGGCAGCCGCCCAGTCCCCCTCGATCGCCATTCGACGGATTTCGTTGCCGATGCGTTCCCTCGACACGCCCTTGAGCTCACCGGCGTTCGATGCGATCGCATCACGCGTCTCCGGATCGATGACGAGTCCGAATCTCGATGCGAATCGGACCGCTCTGAGCATTCTCAGATGATCCTCCTCGAATCGATCACGAGCCACTCCGATGGAACGCAGCAGCCGGTTTTCCAGATCCGCCCGCCCACCGTGGTAGTCGATGTGCGTGCATTCGATCGGGTCGTAGAAGATTCCGTTGATGGTGAAGTCGCGACGGCGGGAATCCTCCTCGGCATCGCAGAACGTCACTTCGTCCGGATGGCGATGATCCGAGTAGGCCCCTTCGGAGCGGAATGTCGCGATGTCGAAGGTGTGCCCCCGGGATCGCACCAGAACGACGCCGAACGACTCGCCGACCAGATGCGAGCCGGGGAACAGCGTCTTCAGCTTGTCGGGAACGGCATCGGTGGCGATGTCGTATTCCGCCGGCTCGATGCCCAGAAGTCGATCCCGCACGCAACCGCCCGCGAAGTAGGCGACGTGGCCATGCTCCTGCAGGGAACGCACCAGTGCCGTCGCGACTTCGAGAATGGGAGGCCGACCGCTCATGTGGCGGACTCGCGGCCGTAGATCAGCACGGTCTCCTGCTTCTTGTAGACCCGCGCTTCCGGACCGGCAAGCCCCTCGACGGAATGATCGGTCTTCGGATGCGGCAACGGGGTCCGAAGCAGGATGAACCCGTCCTCGTCCAGCAGCTCGGAGACCCGATGAACCTGCTCGAGCACCTTGGCCCGGGCCCGTTCGTCGACCATCATCGCATAGGGAGGATCCACGAAGATCACGTGGACCGGACGTGGCGACCGGAGAATGGGAAGCGTCGACAACGCGTCTCCCTGCAATGCGACGGCGACGTCGCCGGCACCAAGCATCTCGACGTTCCGCTCCAGGGCGGCGAAGACGCGACGATCACGCTCGACCATCACGACGGATGCCGCTCCGCGACTGGCGGCCTCGAGCCCCATCGTCCCGATGCCCGCAAAGAGATCAAGAACGTTGAATCCCTCGATATGTCCCTGAAGAATGTTGTAGACCGACTCCTTGACCCGATCCGTGTAGGGACGGGTCGTGGTTCCTTCGACGGTCTCGAGGGTGCGTGAGCGATGCGTTCCTGCGATGATCCTTGGCATCGCAGCAGCATCCTTCTCAGGGAGTTCGGCGTCAACTCGCGATGGCCACGAAACGGGACTTTCACCAAATGAACACCCACGGCGACATGCCCCCATCGATTCCGGCCCCCCGGATGCCCAGTGATCTCCAGCAGCGGATGCAAAAGACCGTACTCGGCCCGGATCGCGTTCCGGGACTCCTGGTGTCGGCGGAGACCGAAGAGAGGCATCCACCGATGGTCGTATGGCTCCACGGCAGAACGGCGAACAAGGAACTCGATCCCGGACGATATCTGAGGTTGATGCGTGCCGGCATTTCGGTCTGCGCACTCGATCTGCCGGGACATGGCGATCGATTCGATGCTGAACTGCAACATCATGAACACGTCCTCGACGTCATCCTGAGGATGGTGGACGAACTCGATGACGCCGTCGAAGAGGCGGCGAGCATGCTCGAAGCGGATCCCACCCGCCTGGGCATCGGCGGGATGTCGGCCGGCGGGATGGTCGCCGCCTCGAGACTGACACGCCCCCACCCGTACTGCTGCTGCGTGATGGAGGCCACGACGGGGTCCTGGGGTGACCAGCAGGAGCGGCCGATGTTCGATGCCAGATCGCCCGAGGAGATCGCCGTCATCGATCCGCTCGAACATCTCGACGAATGGAAGCCCATTCCAGTGCTGGCAGTCCACTGCAAGGCGGACCAGTGGGTCGACTGGAACGGCCAGAATCGGTTTCTTCAGGCGTTGGAGAGCCTCGATGGCGGCAGTGGACGGATCGAACGCATGCTCTTCGATTCCACAGGCACCGCTCACGAACACGTGGGATTCGGACCACATGCAGCCGATGCGAAACAGCGTGAAGTGGACTTCTTCGCACGACATCTCCTGAGGCGCCTATCCTGATGACCATGAAAGAGACACGACACATCGATGGCTGGTTCGGCGAGTTCGGCGGACGCTACGTCCCCGAGACCCTCGTCACCGCGCTGGATCAGCTCGAGGAGGCCTGGGCCGAAGCGAAGTCGGATCCCGAGTTCGAGCTCGAGTTCACCTCGCTGCTCCGCGACTACGTGGGCAGGGCAACCCCGCTGACCCACGCCCCGCGACTGACCGAACACGCCGGTGGCGCGAACATCTGGCTCAAGCGAGAGGACCTTGCGCACACCGGTGCCCACAAGATCAACAACACCATCGGACAGGCCCTTCTCACGAGACGCATGGGCAAGCAGCGCGTGATCGCGGAGACCGGAGCCGGCCAGCACGGCGTGGCCACGGCAACGGCCTGCGCCCGCTTCGGTCTGGAATGCGAGGTCTACATGGGATCGGAGGACGTCCGCCGTCAATCCCTGAACGTCTTCCGCATGAAGCTCCTGGGCGCGAAGGTCAATGTCGTCGAGGACGGTTCGTGCACCCTCAAGGATGCCACCAACGCGGCCATGCGGAACTGGATGGAGACGGTCGACACCACGCACTACATCATCGGCTCGGTGGTCGGACCACATCCCTTCCCGACGCTCGTCCGAACGTTCCAATCCGTGATCGGGCGTGAGACGAGGACGCAATGCATCGACTGCTTCGGTCGGCTTCCCGATCGAATCGTGGCCTGCGTCGGCGGCGGCTCCAACGCCGCGGGCATATTCAGCGACTTCATCGGCGACGCCGGCGTCGGACTGATCGGCATCGAGGCGGGTGGCCGGGGCGCACGTCCGGGAGACCATGCCTCGACGCTCGTCCACGGCGAACCCGGCGTGCTGCACGGATCGAGAAGCATCGTGCTGCAGGATCCCGATGGCCAGACATCCACCGTCCATTCCTGCAGCGCAGGTCTGGACTACCCCGGCGTCGGCCCCGAACACGCCCACTGGCATGTCGAAGGCAGAGTCGACTACCGGGCCGTCACGGATCAGGAGGCGATCGACGCGTTCTGTCTGCTGTCGGAACTCGAAGGCTGCATTCCCGCCCTTGAAACCGCACATGCCGTCGCCGGCGCGGTGCAGGAGGCCGGCACGATGCATCGCGACCAGCACCTGGTCATCAACCTGTCCGGCCGGGGCGACAAGGATGCGGAGGAGGCGCGTCGCCTGCTCGGCGACCTCGACTAGAGAAGTTCACTTGCGATCGGCGGGCCGCAGGTCGATCGATACGGCCCGGTGGTCCGAGGGACACGCATCGGGCCGCGGGTCCTTGCGCCAGTCGTAGTCCTTCGGCGGAGCCTGCGACTCGTGGACCGTGACGGACCCCCCCACGTACTCGCGATGGGCCGCACTGTTCAGAAGCACGAAATCGAGGATCCGATCCGACTCGTGGGTCCTGGGACGCTCGCTCCGCGGATCGGCACCGATGTCGATGAAGCCCGCCTCTCCGTAGACGTCCATCGAACGGTCCCATGGAGCAGCATTGAAGTCACCGAGCACGATGATGTTTCGAGCGGGGTCCTCCTGCTCCACCGCGCCGATGAGTTCGACGAGCTTGAGGGCCTCGCTTTCGCGGCGGTACTTGTGGCGACCTGACTTGTGATGAACGACGAACATCGTGATCAGGTAGCCGTCCGGACCCGCGACGTCGACCCGCAGCGGCGTCCGCTGGTACGTCGCCGCCTCGTCTCCGTCGCCGGGCTCGGCCCACCCCCCACCGTGCCGGACGACGTCCTGCAGGGGAATGTTCGGCTTCGCCTCGGCATTCATCAGGGGAAATCTGCTGAGCACGGCGTTCTCGACGCCTCGGGCGTACCCGACGTCGAGCGACACCACGTGGTCGTATCCCATGCCGTCGAGATAGGTGTCGCGGAACCACAGCAATGCTGCTTCCGACTCGACCTCCTGGAGCGCGAGGACATCGGCGTCGACTCGCCGGATCACTTCGGCCAGCGACCGGCAGCGACCGTCCGTCGTGGCCATCGGAAGATCGTCGATGTCCCCGATGATGGCCGGATCATCGACATGATCGAACAGATTCAGCACGTTGTAGGTGGCCACGCGGATCGTGGGGTCGGGACGTTCCGGCGGCGCGGTCTCGACCGTCTCCGACGCAAGGCAGGAGAAGGACAGCATCAGCAGAACGACGATCGCGGTGTATCGACTCATCCCTGAGAGTGTATCCGTGGCGGCCCGCCCGTGGTTCAGGGATCGAGCAGAGCCCGCTGCGACTCTTCCTCCTCGGTCGCGAGGGCCCGCGCCTGAAGGATGAGCACGGCAAGCTCCAGCTGCGGATCGAGTCCCCGGGTGACCAGTTCGTCGATGTCGGGCTGATCCGCGGCAACGGGGGCATCCTCGTCATCGGATGGGCTTCGGGGAGGATCGCCGGGCAGACGATCGGCTTCCAGACGCAGGGTCAGGGCTCCCTCGATCTGATCGGCGTTCATCGGCACTTCGAGATCCGGCACGACGCCCCAGTCGGCTCGATCGAACTCCTTGGCGACCTCCTTGTCGACCAGCCGCCCCTGCTCTCCGGTCACGCCCGTGGGCAGCCGGTAGTACTGGGTCGTGCACTTGAGCTTGGCCTCGGCATCGCCTCGGACCGGATGAACCGTCTGGACGCTTCCCTTGCCGAAACTCCGCTCGCCGATCACCAGACCGGCTTCGTGGGCCTGGAGACAGCCGGAGACGATCTCGCTTGCACTCGCAGACCCCTGGTTGATGAGCACGACCGTCGGAAGATCACCGAGAAGGGTCGTGTGACGCTTCGCAGGGAGATCGAACGACTGTCGCCCGTTCTTGTCCTCGCCGGTGACGATGTCGCCGTCCCCCACGAAGAGATCGCTGATCTGGTACGCACTGGTCAGCAGTCCGCCCGGGTTGTACCTGAGATCAAGCACGAGTCCCTTGGGAACGTTGCCGGTGTGCATCTCTTCCAATGCACGGCCCAGATCCATGTAGGTGTCCTCGTTGAACTGCGTGAGCTTGACGTAGGCGATGCCGCTGTCGGAATCGACGTACCAGTCCCAGACATCGTCGCCGTTGTCGTCACGGGCCTCTCGGCGCCAGCCCTTCACGGAATACATCTTGATGAGATCGCGCTGGACACGGATGTCGATCGGATCGTCGGCTCCTTCCCGCATCACACCGAGCGTCACCCAGGAGAACCTGGGGCCGGTGATGTGGTGGACGGCGTCCTGCACCGTCCAGCCGGCGGTGGTCTGTCCATCGACGTTCACGATGATGTCGTCGGGCTGGACGCCGGCCGCCTGGGCGGGCTTGCCTTCGAGGGGGTAGACGACCTTGATGTCGCCGACCTCGTCCTCGGAGATCATGATCCCGACTCCGATGAACTTGCCTTCCATCTGCCGGTTGAACTGATCGATGTCGTAGGGCCAGATGATCTGGGTGTAGGGATCGAGTTCGGACATCGCACCGTCGCCGAATTCCCTCCAGAGCACGGAGTCCGGCACGTCGAGGGTCTCGTCGTTGATCACATCGAGTTCACGGAAGACGCGGTTGGCGACGGACTTGGGGGAGTCGCCGCGCCTGATCATCGTCATCGCCTGCGACTCGAGTGCGTCCAGCCGCTGGTCCCACTGGGAGACGCGTCCGGAATCGGCCATGTGCGGAAAGGTCATCGAGAGCGACGGCATGTGACCGAAGACGTCGAGCGAATCGAATCCGCCCTCGTACAACGGGGGCCATCCCTCCGACGAGATGTGTTCGGATGCGGAGGTCCGGAATGCGTCCCGGACCATGTCGCGATCGATCGACTCGACTTCGTTGCGCCAGCGTTCGGCGAGCTGGGGATTGAACTGGTCGGGCGGATCCTCGCCCAGCCGGGCGTTGCGCTTCACGTACAGATCGTAGAGCCGCTGCCGCGCGTATCGACGGAGCAGACCGAGACGCTGCGAATTGGCGTCGATGCGACGATCGCACTCCTCCCACCGGTCACGGGACGACGTGTCCTCGAAGAGGGTTCGGAGCCGAAAGAGGATCTCCTGGGCATACAGCCAGTCGTGGCCCTCGATGACCGTGGGAAGCGTGGCCTCCGCACGGGCGATGACCTCGATCACCAGTGGCGACTCGAGCACCTCGTCGTAGTCGTCGCTCAGCGTCTGGTATTCGACGGCGCTTCGAAGCGCATCGAGCAGTCGGTCCTCGGCCAGAGCCTTTCGCATGTCTTCGGCGGATTCCTCGCGCTTCGCCTGCATGGCGATCCTGGCCTCGGACTGGTGAGTCATCCACAGGTCGTATCGATCCTTGAACGCCGAACGATCATCGGCCGTGCCGAGACCGTCGGGCCCCACCTTGAGAAGACGGTCCACCTTGGTGCGATCACCGTCGATCGCGGCGTCCCAGACATTTTCGGACCAGTCGCCCTTGCCATCGACCGCAAACGCGGCTGATGCAACGACCAGAAGGCAGGCGACTGAGCAAGCATGGCGAATCTTCATGGTGATGTTCCTTGATGTTCCGTTCGTGAGCCTGTCGGCGGTGAATCGAGAAGCGGAGTGTCGGCTGACGAAAGACCGGTGTGTCGTACGGCCATGTAGAGAATCGACCAGTTCAGGATGAACCTCCATCGATTCGGGCTCGAAAGCGGCGATTTCGGCGTGACGACACCTCGAACCACCTCTGAATACGCCCTGAGCCGCTTTGCGGTTCACATATACTCGGACACGATGGTCCATTTGAACACAATGATCGCACATTTCGGGCTTGCCGCCCTGCCAGACGCCGATCCGGGCCAGGGAGGCATGCTCAAGCAAGGCGTCCTGCTGGCCTGCATTCTTCTGGGATTGACGATCGTGATCATGATCGTGCTGCAACTCGGCGTGATCCGGCGACGCATTCGTCGCCGCAGGGAGTCGCAGGTCCGTCCGGCACCTCCCCATCCACTCGAGAGGCATGAATCCGATCCGTGGGTGGAATCCGCAAGGAGGATGGACGACAAGGCGATCCGGAAACATGAGGATGGCTAGTCGCCGAGTCGGTTCCGCAGCGAATCGAGCCGGTCGGAGGAAACTCCCGCGAGTTCCGCCCGCTCGATCCATCCGGCGGCTTCAATGGAACGCCCCGCCTCGATCCAGGCCTCCGCGGCCTTCATCGCGACGAATCCGGCTCGCTGCCCTGAACCGCCATGGCAACGTTCCCACGCCTCGGCCGCCTGCTCCGGGCGATTGAGATCCATCCAGCATGCAGCGATCTCCTCGGCGACGGGCTCGGTGATTCGAGCCGAATCGGGAAGACCAAGCAGCAGTTCGAGTCCCCGCTCCGGATCGCCGCTCCTCCTGAAGATCCGTGTCTGCATCGTTCGGATGCCGAGGTCGTCCGGCTGTGAATCGACGGCCATGGTGATGTGCCGCTTGGCGTCTTCCCAGAGAGACTGCTGCATGTCGATGACCGCCAGCGTGGCCAGGGCATGCCCCTGTTCGGGAACAAGTGCGAGCACTCGATCGATCGCGCCGCGGGCCTCATCGAGCTGCCCTTCGGCGAGCAGCAGCTGGGCAAGGTACAGACCTGGTTTCGGATCATCCGGCTCCAGGTCGCCTGCCCGGTGGTACAGCTCGATCGCCAGTCCGTTGCGGCCCGCCATCTGAGCGACCTCTCCGGCACTTTGATGCAGTCCGGACGAACGGGGCGAGAGCCGCACGACCTGTTCGTAACGACCGCTCGCTTCGTTCCAGAGAACACGGGCGGCCTCGGGCTGCCCGGAATCCCTGGCCAGAATCGCCCTGGCGACGAGCGTCCGACCCAGCAGCTCCTGCCCGTCCAGCGAGTCCGGCATGACGGTCACCACGCTTCTCGCGATGGCCTCGGCTTCGACCAGATCGCCACCAAGCAGGTACTGCTCCGCCGCCTCCAGGGAGATCTTCACCGACTCCGCATCGGGCGTCGATGAGGACGCGGACGAATCTCCCCCATCACCGCATCCGGCGAGAATGACCGTGAGCAGGACGACGAAGCATCGAAATGGAGAACACGCGAGTATCATGTGGAGCATGGCTTCCAAGACATCGGAACAACTTCCCAAATCATACTCGCCAGCCGAAGCCGAGCCCGAGATCCGGCGTCGGTGGGAGGACGCCGAGGTCGGCCATGCGACTCCGGGAGACGGAACGGCATTCTCGGTCCTGATCCCCCCGCCGAATGTCACGGCGGCGCTGCACCTCGGCCACGCGCTCAACAACACGCTTCAGGACATCCTCGTCCGGTACCACCGCATCCGCGGAGACCGCACCCTCTGGATGCCCGGAACCGATCATGCCGGCATCGCGACCCAGTCCGTGGTCGAGAAGAGGCTCTCGCTCGAGGGGACCAGACGGGTCGACATGACCCGGGAGGCGTTCGTCGAACGGACGCAGGCGTGGAAGGACGAGTACGAAGCGACCATCATCGAGCAGCTGAGGCAGATGGGCGCCTCCTGCGACTGGCAGCGGGTCAGATTCACGATGGACCCCGTGTGCACGGCCGCCGTCCGCACCGCGTTCTTCAAGCTCTTCGACGACGGCCTCATCGATCGAGGCAAACGGCTGGTCAACTGGGATCCCGTGACCATGACCGCGTTGGCCGACGACGAGGTCGAGATGGAGACCGTCGCGGGCCACATGTACGAACTCCGCTACCCGCTTTCGGATGGCAGCGGACACGTGACCGTCGCCACGACCCGCCCCGAGACGATGCTCGGCGACACGGCGGTGGCGATCAATCCCGACGATCCCCGAGCCGAATCCCTTCGCGGCAAGTCGGTGCTGCTTCCGATCGTCGGCCGTGAGATCCCGATCGTCGAGGACGACTACGTGATCATGCCCGGAGTCGGCGACGACCCCAAGGCGGCGTTCGCCACCGGATTCCTCAAGGTCACCCCGGCGCACGATCCCAACGACTGGGACATCGGGCTCCGCCACGAACTCGATGTCATCAACGTGATGGCACCGGATGGGAGCATCTCCGACCGACACGGATGGGAGGACGCCAACGACGCCTGCGCGGCCTTCATCGGACTTTCCCGGGAAGCGGCACGCGAAGCGGTCGTCGAGTGGTTCCGGACCAACGACCTCCTCGATCGCATCCGCGACTACGAACATGCCGTCGGTCACAGCTATCGATCCCACGTGCCGATCGAGCCCTACCTCAGCGACCAGTGGTACGTGCGGGTGACGGATGACCGACTTGGCGGCGAAGCACTTCGGGCGATGCACGCGGACCAGCACCGGGGCACCCCGCCTTCCCGTCCGGACGGATCCACCCACGAACAGGACGGCACGCTCTCGTTCACTCCGGAACGCTACGCAAGGACGTTCCAGAACTGGCATGA
The DNA here is from genome assembly GCA_002364485.1 of Phycisphaerales bacterium UBA3160. Classification (GTDB taxonomy): domain Bacteria; phylum Planctomycetota; class Phycisphaerae; order Phycisphaerales; family SM1A02; genus UBA854. The sequence goes on along the minus strand of DEYK01000002.1, from coordinate 77,283 downwards.
GCAGCTTCGGGACTGGTGCATCAGCCGCCAGCTCTGGTGGGGCCACCGGATTCCGGTCTGGGCACGCACATTCCCCCTCTCCGAAGCCGGCCCCATCGAAGGCGACGGGCTGGTCCGCGACACGCTCGGCTGCACCCTGCCGTGCGCCGATGGCGCCACCGACGGCCTGTCGACGATGATGCGGATCGACCGGGCCAACGACGAGGTCACGGTCTTCGCCTGCGTCGACGACGGGCATCCCCAGCTCGAACAGCAACTCGCCGAAGCGGGCTACGCCCAGGACGAGGATGTCCTCGACACCTGGTTCTCCTCCGCACTGTGGCCGCTCTCGACCATGGGCTGGCCGGACCCTTCGGCATTCGATGGCATGGAGGGCATGCTCGACACCTTCAATCCGACCTCCGTGCTGTGCACCGCCCGGGAGATCATCACCCTCTGGGTCAGCCGGATGGTCATGTTCAACCGGTACTTCCAGCGAGGCGTCCTGCCGTTCACCGATGTCGCCATCCATCCGATGATCCAGGATGGACACGGACAGAAGATGAGCAAATCGCTCGGAAACGGCGTCGACCCACGCGACATCATCCGAACCCACAGCGCCGACGCCCTTCGATTCGTCATGGCATCGATCGCAACCGCGACGCAGGACGTGCGGCTACCGCTGGACCTGATCTGTCCCCACACCGGCAAGACCTTCATGCCCGAGTTCATCACGACTCCGGGAGGCCACGTCGTCACTGCACCGGTACAGCACTGCCCCGACGGGTCCGGCCGCGAAATGGCCACCGTGTACGGACTGCTCACCGGCGAGACCGAAGTCACGGACGAACGTCCGATGGGCATCAACTCCTCGTCGAAGTTCGATCTCGGCCGCAACTTCGCGACGAAGCTCTTCAACGCCACGCGATTCGCATTGGGTCGGATCGAACACCCTTCGACCGACGTCGACGCGACCGGGCTCTCGCTCGTCGACCGCTGGATGCTGCACCGGCTGCACGCGACCATGCGAATCGTCGAGGATGCGATCGCCGACTTCCAGGTGCATCGATACGCGGAAGCCGTCTACGACCTCGTGTGGCGGGACTTCTGCGACTGGTACCTCGAGTCGATCAAGCCGACCGTCGGCGACGATCCGGCCCAGCAGCAGGTGCTCCGCTCGGTCCTCGACGCCATCCTCCGTCTGGTCCACCCGCTGTGCCCCTTCGTCACCGAAACGCTCTTCCCCCACGTACTGGCCGCGGGACCGTCGGGCATCACGGGCCTCGAACTGATCGAATCCGAACTGCTCGCCGAGGGACACTGGCCCCGCATCGATTCCACGATCATCGACGACGCGGCCGAACAGACGTTCCAGAGACTCCAGTCGCTGGTCAACGAGATCCGTCGCGCCAGAGCCGAGCAGGGGCTCGGTCCACGCGACCGAATCGATCTGTTCGCCCCCGAAGCCGTGGTGAAACTCATCGACCATGCCCCCGATGCGATCCAGAGCATGCTCGGCATCGACGCCATCCACGATCCGTCCCAGACGCCGGAAGGCGCATGGGCGGTGGTCTTCGAAGGCCAGTCACTCCAGGGCGCTTCGAGCCTCGGGTCCGTCGACCTCGCGGCCGAACGGAAACGAATGACCGCGAAGGTCCATGAATGCGAACAGTCCGTTCAGGGATTCGTGAAACGGCTCTCGAACACGAGCTACGTCGAGCGTGCTCCCGAGCACGTGGTCAACGAGACCCGCAAGAAACTGGCCGAGGCCGAAGTCGATCTGGAGGCCGCCAACGCCGCCCTCGCCCGCGTCGAGGAGGCCATGCAGGCATGAAGTCCGCCGCCCCGCTCCTGACGATCCTGCTGACCATGCTCTGTGGCTGCGCCTCGCCGTACCTGCATACGAAGCATGTGGGCGGCCCTCGAGACACCGAAAGCAAGAGCTGGTCGCTCAACGAGGACGGCAACTGGTCATCGACCCGCGAATGGAACTTCATGGGCGTCGACGGCAAGCTGATCGAGACGCCCAACTGGGAGATCTACACGACCATCGAGAACCAGCGGTTCATCGACTTTCTCCCCGAGTTCTACGAAGCCGCGCTGGAGCGGTACCGCACCGCGTTCGGCCCGCTGCCGCCACCTCCCAACGCGATGGCGACGTACCTCTTCGGCGATCGCAGGCAATGGAAGAACAAGACCAGGATGATGCTGCCCGAACTCGCCTCCTCGTTCGAAGGGCTCGGACGCGGAGGATTCACCGCCAACGGCATCGCCGTCCTGTACGACATCGACAACAGCATGTGGAATCGGGACACGCTCTCGCTCTCGTCCCACGAGGGATGGCATCAATACGCACAGACCACCTTCCAGCAGCAGCTTCCTCCGTGGCTCGACGAGGGGATCGCCACGATGATGGAGGGATTCCGGATTCGCCAGGGAACCTTCGACTTCAACACCGCCTCCAACCGCGAACGCAGCTATCGACTGCGGACCGCCAGGAGGGGCGGCACCCTGATTCCGCTTCGGACCCTGCTCGACGGGGATCCGCACGTGTTCCTCGAACAGGGCAAGTCCGACCTCCTCACCTACTACGCCCAGGTCTGGGCCCTGGCCCGCTACCTCAGCGAAGCCGATGACGGGAAGTACCTGCCTGCTCTTCAGGACGTGCTGATGCTCGCGGTCGAGGGCGACCTCTTCCGCCAGCTCCTGCGATCCGATGCGGCGAAACGACGGGAGGACCCCTCCTCCAGCGCGACCGGAATCGTCTTCGTGGAGGCGTTCTTCAACGACGACTTCGAGGAGTTCGAGGCCGGCTACGAGACGTGGATCGAGGAACTCACGAGCAGGCGCAGCTGGAGACGGTGAACCGACCATGAAGATCGGAATCCTCTCAGACTCGCACGGCAGAGTCGATCGCATCTCGACTGCGATCGAACTGCTCATGGACAACGGAGCCGAACTGCTGCTGCATCTCGGGGACATCATCGACTGCGAATCGATCGACGCGATGTCCGGCCACCCCTCCCGCATCGTGCTCGGAAACTGCGACTGGGACGAGGCCGGCCTCCGCCGGCACGCGGACCGGACCGGCGTCGTCTGCGATCATCCGATCGGACGTCTCGACGTGGACGGTCGAACGCTGGCATTCACCCACGGGCACCGCAACGAACTCATGGAGGTGGCCCTCGCCGATCGCGTGGACTGGCTGCTCCACGGTCATACGCACGAGGTGCGGGACGAACGGATCGACGGCACACGCGTGATCAACCCCGGAGCTCTGCAAAGGGCGTCCCGGTATACTGTGGGCCTTCTGAACACGGCCGACGACACGCTTGCGATCCTCGAACTCCCGAAATCCGCCGCGAATCTTCGCCGTTCATCCCGGAGCCGATCTTGAACAGCCCGACCATACGTGCCGCGACCATCGACGACCTGCCGTCCATTCGACGGTTGTTCGACGACAGCGTCTACGAGGGGCAGACGAGGATCAACGACACCGGGGCCGACATCGAGAACTTCGAGGAGGCCTACCTCTCCGATCGGGAATCCAGCCGCTTCTGGGTCGCGACCTCGAACGAGGACGTCATCGGAATGATCGGGGTGCAGGAGACCACCGACGGCGTGGTCGAAGTCAGGCGACTTCGGGTCGACGAGAGCCACCGGCGCCAGGGCGTCGGCACGGCGCTCATGGAACAGGCCATCGGGTTCTGCCACGACCACGGCTGCGTGAAGACGGTGCTCGATGTCCGCGTCGAACGCGGCCCGGCCATCGAACTCTTCAAGAAGTTCGGCTTCTTCCATTCACGGACGCGTGAAACGGAAGGCCACAAGCTCATGGAGTTCTACGTTGATCTGTACAACGAACCGACTGCGTAGCATCCTGCTGCTGGTTTCGATCTGCTGCCTGCAGCTCGGGTGCATGTCCACCGTCCCCCCCGGCAAGCCGCGACCGTCGCTCGACGACTACCGCGTCGGCGACCTGGTCGAGAAGGGCTCCATCGACGACTGGCACAAGACCTTCATCCAGGCCGCGGGCACCACGACGTACAAGATCATCGAGGGCGACAACTCCGGAACCACGTTCGCCTACGAGGTCAAGGCCACGAGCGACGACGCATGGCATCTGTCGATGGAGAAGCTGGCGTCCTTCACCTGGCACCTGACCGACGACGGAATCGCAAGCCCGACATACGTCGACGACCCGAGTGGAAGCACCAGCACCTACGATCCCCCGCTGCTCGTGATCCCCAAGGACCTCGTGCCCGGCCAGGCCGTCGAGGCCAAGGGCAGGATCGTGGTGACGCACACCGACAATCCTTCGTCGCGAATGGCCTCGGGAACCTACACCGTCTCGATCCTGCACGACGCCGACGTCACGCTGAAGATCGGCGACGAGGACCTCGACTGCACCCGCATCTACACCAGATACGACTCCGACCTGGGCCTGGCCACGGTCGGACGCGACTCCTGGGACTACTACTCCAAGGACCAGGGATGGGTGGCCACCGTCTTCAGGCAGAAGGTCGTCAAGCTGATCATTCCCGAACACACCACGGGAACGATCCTGCGCAGCGGCAAATGATCCGACCCCGCCACGACCATCCGAAATGAAACAGCCCCGCACCGAAACCGGTGCGGGGCTGTCGTCTCAAGAGCGGGTGAACGGACTCGAACCGTCAACATTCAGCTTGGAAGGCTGACGCTCTACCATTGAGCTACACCCGCATTCCCAGAGGATACCACAAGGAAGCGACTGGACGCCAAGGCGGGTTCTGCGGACAATCATCCCCATGCTGCTCCGACACATCCATCTCAGGGAAGCTGCCCGGGCCGACGACGAGGCCCGCAAACCCGCCACACACGCGATTCGCCGCGCTCTGGTGCGATGCGGCATCGGAGCCGCGGTCCTGGCGGTCCTGTACCTGCTGATCCACTTCCTGATTCCGTACATGCCGGACCTCAGGGAATGGGTCAAGTCGCTGGGGTTCTGGGGCCCGCTGGTCTACTGCATCATCTTCATCGTCCTCACGGCGGTGTTCTTCCCCGAATCCGTCATCGCGATCGCGGCAGGAACCCTGTTCGGATTCTGGATGGGAATCGTCTGGGTCGTCGTGGCGGGAACGATCGGCGCGACCCTCATCTTCCTGGTCGGCAGAACGGTCTTCTACCGCCCGGTCCGAAGGCGACTGGAGCAGCATCCGAAACTGATGGCCTTCGACAAGGCCGCCGGCAAGGAGGGCTTCAAGCTGATGCTCCTGCTGCGGCTCTGCCCGTTGAACTACTCCCTGCTGTGCTACGTGCTGTCCGTCTCGTCCGCGAAGTTCCGCCCCTACGTCCTGGCATGCATCGGCATGTTCCCCGGCAACATCTCGACGGTGTACTTCGGCTTCACCGCCCGACACGTCACGGAAGTCGCCGGCGGCGCCTCGACGGACTGGGTGAAGGAAGTGAGCATCTACGTCGGCCTGGGGTTCGCGATCCTCGCCAGCGCCGTCGTGGCACGAATCGCCATGCGATCCGTCAAAAAGATGCAGGACGAGCCCGCAGAGTCCACCCAAACCGTGCCCCAATCATAATTTCCGTCGGGAAACCTCCATTTATCTCGTTGCCATGCCCCATCCGGCCAAGTAGGTTTGGTTGTGGAGAGATGGGCCATTCCGGTCCACAATGGAGAAAGAACGAATGTTCACCAAGACGCTCGCTATCGGCGCAGCCACCGCTGCGATCACGACCATGTCATTTGCCGCGCCCGGCAACATCGGAAACGCCGCACTTCCCGTGCAGGCGATCGAGATCGTGGAGATCCCACGCCTCGACTTCGAGTCGATCGACGCCGAGGACTACCGCAGGCAGGTCGATGGCGATCCCTACCGATACGCGATCCCGCATTCCACGAGCACCACGCCCGGCACCGCCGGCACCTGGGAACGACTCGACGAGACGACCCTCCTGTGGCGGCTGCGGGTGATCTCGCAGGACGCGACGTCGATCAACCTCGCATTCGAGCGGTTCACACTGCCCGAATCCGGACTGCTCTCCATCTCCACCACCGACGGCAACGCCGACATCCGCCCCTTCACGGCCGATGACAACAACCGCGACAACCAGCTCTGGACGCCGCCGGTCCCCGGCGACGACATCATCATCGAGATCCAGATCGACGAGCGTGATCGCGCCTTCGTCGAACAGTCGATCGCCCTCACCCGGATCAACGTGGGCTACCGCGGCTTCTACGACTTCGCCGCCCCCAACCGATCCGGCTCGTGCAACTACGACGTGGCCTGCTCGGAAGCCGACGAATGGCGCGACGAGATCCCCGGCGTCGCCGCGATCTCCACCGGCGGCTCGCTGTTCTGCACCGGATTCATGGTCAACAACGTCCGCCAGGACGGCACCCCCCTCTTCATGACCGCGAACCACTGTGGAATCAACTCCGGCAACGCAGCCTCGCTGGTGGCCTACTGGAACTACGAGGACGACTTCAGCGCCAACCTCGACTGCCCCGGCAGTGCGAGTGAAACCGGAACTCTTGACCAGTTCACCTCCGGCTCGACGTTCCGGGCCTCCTACGCGGACTCCGACTTCACGATCGTCGAGCTCAACAGCGTGCCCGACGAATCCTTCGGGGTCGCCTACTGCGGCTGGGACGCCCGTGACCAGATCACCAACTGCTCCGTGGCGATCCACCACCCCAGCACCGACGCCAAGCGATGGTCCATCGACAACGACGACAGCGAGATCTACGGCTACAACCAGGCCGGTTCCACGCACATCCGCATCCTCGACTGGGACCTCGGCACCACTGAACCCGGCTCATCGGGCTCGCCCCTCTTCGACTGCACGACCCATCGCGTCGTCGGCCAGCTCCACGGCGGCTACGCCGCGTGCGGCAACGACGACGAGGACTGGTACGGACGCATGGCAGTGTCATGGAACAACGGCCTGAGCGAAGTGCTCGACCCGGACGGCACCGGAACGCTCTTCGTCGACACGCTCGGCAAGGGACTTTCGATCACGCCTTCCGTCGACGTACTCCACTACGGCGACGTCGGAGGCCCCTTCACGGACTCCGAGATCTCCTATGCCCTGGTCAACAACTCGCCCGATCCGGTCCAGTACCGCGTGACCCAGTTCGGAAGCTTCGGACTGAACATCAACGGCAACTCGCTCCCCGCTTCAGGCACGCTCGCAGCCAACGGCGGAGAGGCCTTCGTGTCGGTCTCCGTCTCTCCAACGGCCGACAACCTCGAAGCGGGACGGTACGAGAACAGCCTGTTGTTCGAGGATCTGACCAACGACACCGATCGAGGCGTGTTTCACACGCTCGAGGTCGGAATCTCCGACTTCACCACCGATCCTGATTTCGACTTCGTGGCCGGTGGACCCGTCGGCGGCCCGTTCCCCAGCACGCAGACCTACACGGTCACCAGCCTGCGACCGACGGACACGCAGATCCTGGTGACCTCCGACGTCGATTGGATTTCGATCGACGGCCTCGAGAGCCTCACCGTCGACCTCGACGAGGAGGGTGACACGTACCCGATCACCATCGGTTTCTCGGACGCCGCCAACAGCCTGCCGGCAGGCATCCGTACCGCCACCGTGTCCTTCACCAACGCCGGCGGCGACGGAAGCACCACTCGGCAAATCACGCTCGACGTCGGTCGCTTCACCTACGCCGCCTACGACACCCCGACCGCGATCAACGACAACTCGACGATCACGTCATCGATCGAAGTGGGCGACTCGTACTGCATCGGCGATGTCGATGTCGAGATGGACATCACCCACACCTACATCGGCGACCTCGAACTCGATCTGACATCACCCGAAGGCACGACCGTTCGCCTGCACAACCGCAACGGCGGTGGCAGCGCGGACATCATCGTGACCTACGACGACGATGGAACCGCTCCCGACGGACCCGGCACGCTTGCCGACTTCGACGGCGAGAACGTCGCGGGCACCTGGACGCTGACGGTCAGCGACAATGCCGGCGCCGATACGGGATCGCTCAACGACTGGAAGCTGAAGATCGGATCCTCCGGTGAGAACTGCCCGCCGGCTGCGTTCGACCAGAACGTCTCCTGCGACGAGAACTCGTTCGTGCTGATCGAACTCTCAGGCGCTTCCCCAGCCGAGAATTCCTATGTGATCTCCAGCCTCCCGGCTCATGGATCGCTTGAATCGTCGATTGGAACCCCGATCAACAACGTCCCCTTCGCGATGCCCGACAACAACGTCAGGTACGAGGCGGACACCGGCTACTTCGGCCCCGACGACTTCACCTTCCAGGTGACCGACGGAACGCAGTATTCGGAAGATGCGGTCGTCTCCATCCAGGTCGGGGCCCTTGCGAATCCCGACGACTGCCCGCAGGCAGCTCCCATCGCCAACGGCACCTGGGAGTACGACACCACGGACGCGACCACCGACGGCTCCGCCCATGAGACGTGCGACTTCGACGGCCAGACGTACAACGACATCTGGTACAGCTACGTCGCATGCGGTGACGGTGAACTGCTGGTCACGACCTGCAGCGATCTGGGCGGAAGCGCCGACTACGACACCGACCTGGTGGTGTACGGCGGAACCGACTGTGCGGATCTCACCCTGCTCGGATGCAACGACGATGATCCGAACAATCCGTGCGGCGGAACCGACGGCGGCTACGCGAGCACGGTGATCGTCACGGTCACCGAAGGCGACGAGTACCTCATCCGAGTCGGTGGCTGGAACGATGACGCATCCGGCACGGGCATGCTTCTGGTCGAAGGGCCGGCCGGCGACTGCACGGGCGAGCCATGCCCGGGCGACTTCAACGAGGACGGATCCGTCGGCGTGAACGACCTGCTCTACGTGATCAGCCTCTGGCAGAACCCCTATACGGTGACTGAACTGCTCGAAGTCATCTCGTACTGGAACCAGTCCTGCCCGTAAGCAGGTGAATCAACAACGAACCGGAAGGGCCCGCATCGCGGGCCCTTCCGTCTTTTTCAGAGGGATCATCGAGGCCGATCAGGAATCGTGCGACTCGTCGGGAACATCGGCGATCTCGGGAAGTTCCAGAAGCTGCTCCGATGTCGATTCCGGAAGCGATTCGACGTCGCGAAGCTTGCGCTCCATGGCCCTGGTTCTGACGCCGGTCTCCTTGATGGTCTTCTGGGCCGTCCCCAGCTGCCGATTCAACTTGTCGAGCACTTCACCGAACTTGCCGAACTCGGTCTTGACCGCACCGAGAACCTCCCAGACCTCGCTCGATCGCTGTTCGATCGCAAGCGTCCTGAAGCCCATGCGGAACGCATTGAGCATCGCGGTGAGCGTCGTCGGGCCGGCGAGCGTGATCCGATATCGACCCTGCAGCTCGTCGAGGATGTCGGGACGACGAAGGACCTCGGCGTAGAGCCCCTCGATGGGCAGGAACAGAATGCCGAAGTCGGTGGTGTGAGGCGGCGAGATGTACTTCTCGCGGATGTCCTTTGCGCACAGGAGCACGGCACGGCCGAGGTCCGCGGAGGCCTTCTCCGCGGCGTCCCGATCCGCCTTCTCGATCGCATCCTGCAGGCGGAGGTAGTCCTCCTGCGGGAACTTCGAGTCGATGGGAAGCCACACCTGATCGATGCCGCCGTCGCGAGCCCCGGGAAGCCGGACCGCGAACTCGACGTGATTCGCCGAGCCGGGAACGGTACGGACGTTCCGGTCGAACTGATCGGGCGTGAGCACCTGCTCGAGAATGCTCTCGAGCTGCACCTCCCCCCAGGTCCCCCTGGCCTTCACGTTGCTGAGCACACGCTGCAGATCGCCGACGCCTTCGGCCAGCCCCTTCATCTCGCCGAGGCCGCGGTGCACCTCCTCGAGCCGCTTGCTCACCTGAGCGAAGGACTCGCCGAGCCGCTTCTCAAGCGTCCCCTGCAGCTTCTCGTCCACGGTGACCCGCATCTGCTCGAGCTTCTTCTCGTTGCTCGTCTGCAGCTGGCCGAGCTGGGTGGCCTGCGAAGCCCCGAGCGCCTTCATGGTGCCGACGAGAGCCTCGGACGTCTGAGCGAGGCTCTTGGCGACCTCTTCACGCAGATCCCTGGACGAGGTGTCCCGGGACGTCCTGGCCCGCTCGAACTCGTCCCGCATGCGACGTTCGAAGTCGGCGGTATCCGCCGTCGCCGTGACCTCGGTGACGCCGAGCCCACGACGCCACAGCATGACCAGATTGGTCAGTACGAGTAGCACCAGAAGAACGACGAGTACGAGAATTGCTTGAGGCATGCGGCGACGAGGTGGGAACCACCAGTTCCTTCACCTACAGAGTACACGCCGACGGCGTGTTGCGACAATGTCGACCCGAATCAGCGGCGGCGGCGGCGGCCCATGACTGCGATCGAGAGCAACCCGAGTGCCCCGGGGGCAGGCACCGTGAACGGTGCGTCCGAAGAAAGGAATACCCAACCGTCCATCGAACCGTCGGAGGCCAGACGCGAATCCGCACCGACCCCGGAAACGGCCCAGGGATCGGATGCCGAGTCGGCGGTCCAGTAGTGCCAGTAGTCCTCGATGCCCTCGTTCCACCCTGCGCCGACTCCGTACTCGTAGTCATCATCGACTCCGATTCCCTCGAGGAAGACTCCCCACTGGCTGGTCGAGAAATCAAGCGACACTTCATCCAGCTCATCGGCGATGGTGGTCATGAGATCCCAACCCGTGGTGCCCGCATCCTGCCAGGACACCTCGAAGGAATACGCATTTCCGTTTGAGAAATCCACCTGCACGGTGGACGTGAGCAAACCGGTACCGACCTGGAACGTTTCGACGATTGCTCCGCCGGCAACCGGTACAGCCCCAAGCATCAAACCTGCAATGACAACCTGCTTCATCCTCGATCTCCTCTACCCCACACAACGATGGGAATCGAACCTGCCCTGTCCTGGATGAAGAAGAGGGATCTTCAATGAGATCCCAGCGTCCCCACCCCTTTTCGCGAAGGGCGAATACAAGAATGCTCCAGACAGCGGTAGCCCGACTCGATCCCACATGGGAATCTCACGGTGACGCGTTCGTGGCGGATTCGCACCGCCTTCCCCGCGAATGGAGCAGAATGCCGAGCGGCATTCGAGGCCTACGGTACACTATTCATCCGATAATTGATCCTATCTGCGGCTGATTCCAAGAAGATGCCGAAGACCGTGGTCGCCAAGACGTAACATTGTGAGCGATCTCGCCCATCTCCCCAGACGAAAGAGAACATCGATGATGGCACCATTCTGCAGAGTTCCCCTATTCACCTGCACGACGCTGATCGCCCTGACCGCGTTCGCGGTGGCGATGCCGAAGAGCTCGCCGGCGAATCACGCCGCCGCCGATGCCGCCCCTTCGTTCGCCGGCGTCGGCGCCGACATCATCACGGGCACCATCGCCGAAGACAACGGCGCCTTCGACATGCAGTACTACGGCACCAGCGGCGGTGTGGCCGGGTATGCATTCGCCACGCAGGCCTGCAACATCGGCAGCCAGGAAAGCGAATGGATCGGCGGAACAAACCAGACGCCGGTCATCGTCCAGAACTGCTACCAGTACCGAGATGGAATCTTCCGCCAGGTCGGGCTGAGCTGGCTGAAGCACAGCTTCTGTGCGCTCAGCGAGTCCGAGAGCTACTGCGGTACATGCGTCGACAACTTCGACTGCGACTACCTCGCCGCCGGATGCGCCGACACGTACTTTGCCGGCCTCAATGGAGACGCGACCGCCCCCCGCACCCAGATCAACCCGAGCACGGGCTCCTACGACTACCCCTTCACGATCTTTCCCAGCGGTGCATTCGACCTTCGCGGGAAGCTCCAGGTCAAGGTGCAGGACACCGACCCCTCGCTCAATCCCGGCGCCCGGTGGGCGATCGAGGGGTACTACATGTCGACCGACGACGCCCAGTTCGACAACCACATGAACAACGCCTCCTGGCGGGAGATCACGTTCACGGCTCCGACGACGCCGAGTCCGGTCGGCGGAACCAACCGCCAGGACCCCGCGATCTACGCATGGGACGCCATGGAACCCGGGGGCATCACCATCGACGTCCTGGACACCCCCGAAGCAGCCGGAGCCGGAAGGGTCTACGTCGGCTCGAAGGCGACCGCCCTCGGAGGCGGATGGTGGCACTACCAGTATGCGATCCAGAACCTCAACTCGCATCGAGGCATCGACGGATTCAGCATTCCCGTCCCCGACTGCGTCCAGATCGAGAACATCGGCTTCACCGACGTCCCGTACCACTCCGGCGAAGGTGTCGCCGGAACCGATTGGCCCGTGACCAGAAGCAACGGCGCGATCTCCTGGAATACCGATTCGTTCGAGGACGACCCGAACGCCAACGCCATCCGATGGAGCACGATGTACACCTTCGGATTCGATGCGGACGCCCCCCCGACCGACGACACGGCCGATCTGTCGCTCTGGCGAACCGGGACCATCGAGTCGATCGAAGGCGACGTCAGGTCTCCGAACAACGACTGCGAAGTCCTCTGCGCAAGCGACATCAATGCGGACCTGCTGGTCAACGTGAACGATCTGCTGATCGTCATCGCGAACTGGGGAACCACCGGAAACCACTACGCCGACATCTCAGGCGACCAGGTGGTCGGGGTCGATGACCTGCTGCGAGTGATCTCGTTCTGGGGCGCATGCCCCTGATCGGACGATCCGACGCTCCACGACGGGCTCCCCGCGAAGCCCGCCGGCCCTTATCCACCGGATGCAGAAGCAGGCGAACCATTCTGGACATCGGTCTCCTCGGAGGCCGACCCCAGGAGGATCGCGAGCCACTTGAGATCATCGGTGTGCTCAAGGAGGATCTTGATGACCATCGTCAATGGCACCGAGAGCACCATGCCGACCGGCCCCCATACCCAGCCCCAGAACACCATCGACAGGAAGACGACGAGGGTCGACAACCCGAGCCGACGCCCCATCAACTTCGGCTCGAGGAAGTTGCCGATGGCCATGTTGATCAACAGATACCAGCCCGCCACGATGATCCCCAGCGTGACCCCCCCGAGTATCAGCGAGAGCACGATCGGTGGAATGGCGGCGATGATCGAGCCGAGCGTCGGAATGAAGTTCAGGAGGAATGCCAGCAGCCCCCAGAGGACGAAGTAGTCGACCCCTGCGATCCAGAGGAAGAACGTCGTAGTCACCGCCACCAGGAGGCTGCACTGGGTCTTGACCGCCAGGTACACGCGGAGATCGCCCAGCACGTTGCTGGCCCAGCTCACATCGGCATCCGGATCACCGACCATCGCACGGAGCTTCTTCGGCAGCACCGCGGCCTCGGCGAGCACGAACACGACCGTCAGCATGACGAGGACGGTGTTGGAGAGAACCAATGCGACGGCGGACAGCCCCGTGCTGAGAAGTCCGGTCAGCTTCTTGGAATCGAACTGATCCCGTATGACCGAAGACGAGACGTTGACATCGTGCTCATTGAGGAAGTTGACGATGTGGGAGATGGGCTCCTCCATCTGCTTCTCATATTCGGGAAGCCGGCCCTGGAAACTCGAGATCGAGGACGTGACCACGACGGAAAGCACCACGAAGATCACAAGGATCACAAGAAAGACCGTGATGACCGCCGCCCAATCAGGCAGACCGACCTTCTGCAACCACCCGACCGGTGGCGTACAGATCACCGCCAGAAACACCGCAACCAGAATCGGGAGAATGATCGCACCGGCGGCCTTGAACCCGGCAATCAGGATCACCACGCATGCGGCAATGAGAAGTATTCGAAGGGTGCTCGGAATGATGGGAGTGGAAGTCATTGCCCTTGTATCGGCTCTGAGCGGGCAAATAACCGGAAAAAGACCTCTGAGAGCCCATAATCAGCATTCTCTTCCATGTTTCATTTGGAGGGCTGATATCACGGCATATACTCAAATCAGATAAGAAGAGCCTTTTTTGGCCTATCAAACGTCTTTGATCGTATTTTGAACCTGCCGAGAGTCAGCTTCACCGTACACTGGGCAACGTGAAGATCGTGTTATTCATCATGCGGCACACCCGTACTGAACACGTGATTCGAAACACTTCGGGACCCCCGCATCTGGATATTGAAACCATGAAGAAGCGAGCATTTACATTAGTTGAACTCCTGGTGGTCATTGCAATCATCGGTGTTCTGATCGGAATTCTCATGCCTGCCCTTTCGGGAGCACGCAGGTCAGCCCTCCAGATGACGGACGGCAAGCGAATGCAGTCACAGCACCAGGGGCAGACGACGTATGCCGCCGGAGCCAATGAGAACTTCACCAATCCCTCGTTGATCGACCGCCTCGCCCACCCATCCCTCGGCGAACAGACCGGATTCGGCGCCCCCGACTACTCGCAGAACACCACAATGCGTGTTCACGCAGCCGCCATCATGGCGAACGTCTACGACAGCAACACCGTCGTCTCGGGATCTGAAACCAATCCCATGGTGACCGTTCGCGAGTACCTCTACGACGTCTACGATCCCAACAACCAGGAGAACGACGTCCACTGGATGGAGATGCACGAAGACCTGGGCGAGACCGGACCTGGCTGCAACTTCTCCGATGGAATGATGGCGACCTTCGGCGAACGCTTCAAGCAGGAGTTCAAGGCCGGCGGCAGCAGCAACCACATCTTCTTCGCAACCCGTGGCCCCGCCAACGGCGAGCACACGGACAGGATCTCTGAAGAAGGCCACTACACCTACCAGATGCACGGCAACCCCGAAAGCTGGTCAGGAAACACGGTCATGAACGACGGTGCAACCAAGTTCATGGATCACTGGCTCGACGCCACGATCACCTACAGGGATCACAATGGCCAGAAGGAAGACAACTTCTTCAACTTCGACTGCACGAGCGATGTCGTCTGCACGCCCTACGGCAGCGACGTCTACATCTGCATCGTGACTGGTGAGCTCAGCGGCAGCGACATCCAGAACGCCCCCGAGCACGATCTCGAATGGGACCAGGTCGACTGAATCCTGATTGACGAATACCACATGCGGGGCTCAAACGAGCCCCGCATGTCTTTCCAGAGACTGAACAGGTGATTGTGCGGGGAGGGCTGCACACCATGAAACCCCTCATACGCCGACGGAGATGAAACAGCATGGACACCATTCAGAAGCTTGCTGCAACAGCAGTGGCCGCGATTGCGGCATCGACGATTGTCACTGAAACAGGATTCGCGGCCGAGCGCAAGGTTCTCATCCAGCAGTTCACGGCCACATGGTGCGGCCCCTGCCAGTCGGTCGGACGAGCGACGATGGATCTCCTCGATGCCTACCCGGATTCCGTCACGGGATTCCAGTGCCACGGCTCCGATTCCTACACGATCGCCTGGGGCAATACCCAGCTGTCGTTCTACGGCGTCGGAGGCTTCCCCACGGTCTGGCTCGACGGCTGGAATCTCCAGTACGGCTCCGCCGGCTCGGACTCCGGAAACTTCGCCAATCTCCAGAGCAAGATGAACGGCTGCCTTGCCCGCCCCACCGACGTGACGATCTCGTCCAGTGGCGGCGAACTGTCGGATTCGAACTACAAGGTCACGTACGACATCGCCGTCGAAGCAGGCGGAAGCCCGCGGACGATGCAGTTCAACTGCGTGCAGGTCCTCAATCTGTACCCGACCGGCTCCCACTACTTCAACTGCGTGATGCAGGCCGCCACCCCACAGACAATCAGTCTGAATCCGGGCGAGTCGGCCCAGATCAACAAGACGTTCACGCTGACCGGCGCTTCGCTTGGGGACAAGGGAAACGTCGCATACATCGCCTGGGCCCAGGAGATCGCCTCGTCGTCACCCGCCCAGATCTACAACTCCGATCACCATGAGCACGGGCAGCAGCCACCCTCATCGGTCAGCGTCGGGCCCACCGGCGACTACCAGACCATCGGGGCAGCCATCGCCGATGTCGGCGAGTACAGCACGATCACGATTCAGCCGGGTACCTACTACGAAACCATCGATCCCGACGGCAAGAACGTCACGCTGCTCGGCATCAACGGAGCCG
Source organism: Phycisphaerales bacterium UBA3160 (assembly GCA_002364485.1). Lineage (GTDB taxonomy): Bacteria > Planctomycetota > Phycisphaerae > Phycisphaerales > SM1A02 > UBA854. The sequence goes on along the minus strand of DEYK01000002.1, from coordinate 61,277 downwards.
AGGAGACCATCATCGATGGAAGCGACAGCTCGATCGTCGTGACCCTCATGAACGGCGAGAACGCGGACATGATTCTCGACGGGTTGACCATCCAGAATGGCTACAGCAGCATCACCGGCGGCATCAAGTGCAATGGAAATCCGACGATCAGGAACTGCATCATCCGCGACAACCGTGCGAATCTCGTCGTCAGCGGCATCTCCAGCGCCAACGCCCCGGGCCCTTCGATCGAGAACACCCATTTCTGCGGCAACGACCTCGCGGACACCTTCGGACCGATGTCCATCGCCGACGATGTCACGTTTGCCGACTCCTGCGACGTCAATCCCACCTGCCCGGGCGATTTCGATGACAACGCGGAGGTCAACGTCAACGACCTGCTCGTCGTGATCCAGCAGTGGAACGACCCGTACGTCGTGGACGATCTGCTGACGGTCATCGCCAACTGGGGCGACTCCTGCCCCTGATCGAACGATCAAAGCGAATACCCCACAAAGCCCCCCGGCCTCTCCGGGGGGCTTTTTCCTTCGCCATGGCCACTCCGTTTTCAGGTTCACGATGCCGCACGACCGACAATGAACAAGTACGACACACCTGAGCACCACGCATGCCACTCAATCGATCACGACTCAACCAGATCATCTTCGGCTCCGATACGCCGGCGGGACGCACATTCGATCTGATCCTCCTGGTCGTCATCCTCCTCAGCGTACTCGTGGTGATTCTCGAAAGCGTCCCATCCATCCAGGCGGAATACGCCACCACGATCGACGTACTGGAATGGATCTTCACGGTCATCTTCACCATCGAGTACGTCGCGAGAATCTGGTGTACGACATCGGCCATCAGGTACATGGGAAGCTTCTTCGGCATCGTCGACTTCCTGTCGATCATCCCGACCTACATCAGCCTGTTCTTCCCGGCATCTCACACCCTTCTGATCGTCCGGGCACTGAGACTGCTGCGGGTCTTCAGGATTCTCAAGCTTGGACGCTACATGAAGGAGGCGAGCATCCTGCGGACGGCCATCCTGGCCAGCCGCGAGAAGATCATCGTCTTCCTGCTGTCGGTGGCGATCATCCTGATCATCGCCGCGGCCGCCATGTATCTCATCGAAGGCCGGATCAATGAAAACTTCGATTCCATTCCCAAGACGCTCTATTGGTCGATCGTCACACTCACCACCGTCGGCTACGGAGACGCGACTCCGATCACCGTACTCGGCAAGTGCCTCGCATCGGTGATGATGCTCATCGGCTACAGCATGATCATCATCCCGACAGGCATCCTCACCGTGGAGATGAGCCATGCGGCAAGACGCACGAGCGCAGGTTGCCCGCACTGCCTCGATGGACACACCGACCCCGGTGACCGCTACTGCAGAGGCTGTGGCCGCGAACTCGACTGACCACCATCCGGTCAGCGGTCGAAGAGGCCGCCAAGCCCCTCGAGCAGCCCCTGATTTCCGGGAATCCGATCGAGGATGCCCCTGATCTCGGTGGACTCGATGATGCCCCCGGGATTGAGAACAGGCCTGAACTGGACGATGGGATCCGACGTGGTCCCGGTGATCCTCACTTCACCGGCCACCGCAGCCGTGGCGATGCGGAGTTCCTTCACAGACATGCCGAGCGAGTTCACCGGAACATCCATCACAAGATCGAGCATGCCGGTGTTGAGATCCACGCTTCCCCGAAGCTCGATCCGATCTCCGTTGACATGCATGACGAACTGCTCGTACACGAGCACCCCCCCGTCGATGGTGAACAGGATCGGATCCAGTGTGGCGGGAAATGAACTCCTGGCCTCGGCAAACAGCGAGTCGAGCACTCCGAACGCCTCTGCCCGTGAATCGATCATGACCTCGCCGACGGCGATCTCGACCCGGGCGTCGAGGGCCGAGACGGTGCCGTCCACCGGGAGTTTCAAGTCGGCGATTTCGAGCATGACGGGATCGGTGATTCCATGCACATCACTCAGACCCGGCCCCAGACGAAGCAGCACTCCGGCGATCGTACGTGGCGTCACCACCAGGGAGCCCGTGATCGACTCGCCGTCCGGCGTGAGGAAGAACTCTCCGCGGCGGTGCAGAGGCGCATGCAGATCCGCCTGAGGCGATGAGAGATCGAACACCCAGTCGGCTTCTTCGTATTCGATGATCGAGCCATCGGCGATCACATCGATGGTGCTGCCCAGCGAAGCCGACAGCATGCCGTCGAGATCCGCCATGAGATCGATTGCTTCGGTCGGCAGCGATTCGACGACGAGGTCCGCCTTGCCTCGATTCCACGAACCACGAACGACCGAAACTCCCTCGTCGAAGGTCATTGATCCGCGAACGTCAAGGACGGGCGAGCCGTCCCCGGCGGCGACGTCGAGACGCAGCTCCGAGGACTGAAGCCGGACGGCGGGACCGTCACGCGATGAACCGACACCCAGTGGGCCGGTGGCAGCGACCCGTCCATCGGTGATGACGAACGTCGGAGACAGCACGATCCGATCGGCTTCGAGGTGGAGATCGAGTCCGCCTTCAAGGTCGGCCTCGACGAACTCGTTCATCATCCGGCCCTGTATCTCGAACGTTCCATCGACAGCACCGATCGAAAGAGATGCCTTGGACCAGGATGGCGTGCCTGAAACAGTCGCATCCATCCCGGGACCGGAGACCGAAACGACGACAGGCCCCCTCGGCGCATCCCGTGAAACCGAAGCATCGAACGGGACCGGAATGGGATGCTCGCCCAGAAGCGGACGCAGGACCGAGGCGGACACCCCCTCGATCGAAAGACGCCCTGCCAACTCGTCGAGGGACGTCGCCTCCGGAGCGGCCGATGCCTCGAGCTCGACCACCACGACCTGCTCGGCCGAATCGACGAGACGACATGCGCCGTCGAGACGGAGATCCGCCCCAACGCTTTCACGACCGCAGCGGATCGACATGGATTCGATGCGATGGAGACCATCCACAGGAATGGGCATCGATTCGACGTCCACACGCAGGTCGCCGGTCGAGGACATCGGTGCGAAGTCGCCCTGGTCTCCGATCAGTCCATCGACCGAGGCGGCGACTGACGCCTTCCCATTCGCACCCTGCACCTCGATGCTGCAATCGAATTTCCCGTGCGTACCCCATGCAGCAGAGGCATCCTTGACGGTGAACACCTGATCACCGGCGACTTCACCACGCAGCGTGATCTGCAGATCGCTGACCAGAAGATCGATCGATGGAATGGGCGAGGACGAGGACGTCGAGGCGGAATCGCCGACGTCCTCGATGGGGGCGAACCCGTAGGATCCGTCGTCCGAGGATGAGACAACGATCTCACCGCCCATCGCGACCCGGATGGGAGCCCCACCGAGCGCGAGGGGAATCAGGCCATTGTCGACCGCGATCGAGAGATCGACCACCGTAGCACCATCGAGATCCACCACCCGAAGATCCTTCACGATCTGAGGTCCGGACCAGCCGATCTCCACGTGACCGATGGTCACATCCTTGACGTTCGGCCCACCAAGCGATGATTGGATCGACGCAACGGCGATCGAACGCACCAGAGGAGGAACACCGATCCAGGCGACCAGCACGAGCAGGAAGGCGACCGCCGAAAGAGACAAGGACCAGAATCGAAGACCTCGACTTGGTCGCGGAGCACTATTCATCCAGATCGGCCCCGTTCGCAAGCGCGAACTCGCTGTAGACCTCGTTGGTCCTCTCGACGAGTGGAATCTGCAGAAGCAGAATCGACCTGAAGGTCACCAATTGCCTCGCGACTTCATACGAGATCTCTCCTCCGGAATCGGCCAGCATTGGATCGAGCCCCGAGGTGATGATGCCGCGGAACACCGCCTCGTCGATCTGCGAGGATCCATTCCGTCGCTTCAGCACCTCATCGCCGACGATCTCCCACGGAAGCGCCCCCAGACGTCGACGAAGGCTTTCCTGAAAGATCCGATCGGAGGCGGCGTTGCCGGCACCCGCCATCTCGCGGGCATCGAGCACGGACTCCATGACCAGGCCGGTCATCATCGCATCACGGGGAGAGGGCTGGGTGCTTCTGATCTGTTCGATCAGTCGTCGCGCATCGGCGGTCCTCCCCTGGAGCATCGCGATGTTCATCAGCACGCCGAGAAACTGGCGGTTCGCTTCGCCGTCCTCTATCTCGTACGCAAGAAGATCAGCCTGTACGTCACGGCGAAGTCTGGATGCGAGCACATCGAAGGACGCATCGGAATCCATCAGCTCCGTCGCGCTGACATCGACGACGTAGGTCCGATCAGGAAGACCACCAAGGTCCCGTATCTTCACCTTCTCCTGGATCTCCAGCCGCTCCTGCTGGAGCGGTTCCACCATCTCCACGGCATTCACCCTGGTGACCGACGGCTTCGAAGCAGAGCCTGAATCGATGCTGGAAGACCGGCAACCGAAGGGGAGGATGCTGCCGAGAACGATCATGAGCGTGAGGTGGTTCATGATGGACAGCCTACCGCTCAACTCCCGGGATCACCATCCACCCCGTCCAAAAAGAAACCCGGCCCGGGCATGACGCCCGGGCCGGGAGATCGAGTCTTGATGAGAACCGGTCCTCAGGGGCAGGTCTGGTTCCAGCTGGCGATGACCTCAAGAAGGTCGTCGACGCCGTAGGTGCCCCAGCTCTGGATCACGACGAGCAGATCGTTCACATTGACCTGGTTGTTGCCGTCGAAATCACCCGGACAGACCGGATTGGAGTCGCCGTCGACGCCCCAGATCGCGACATTGTCGATGTTCCAGCCCGAGTACTGCCAGGAGGAATCCGTGGTGCCCATGACGAATCGGATGAACACGGTCTCTTCGCCGTCGGCCTGCGATGAGATGTCGTATTCCTGCTGCGACCAGCTGGAATCGACGACTTCGCCGGAGTTGGTCCAGACCGTGGTCCAGGCCAGACCGTTGGTGCTCACCTTGATCCATGCATGGTCGTACGCATCGGTCTCCACGTTGAGGTACCGATCGAACTTGAGGATGGTGTCGGTGAGCGACGAACAATCGATCGCCGTGGTGGTCATGTTGGTCTCGGAGAGGCTGTTGCCGTAGTCTCCGTTCGGGTTGTAGTTGACGCAGTACAGGCCATCGGCGCCTCCGACCGGGTCGGGATTGCCGTACTCGCCACCCTGCCCCGTGGGCGAACTCCATCCCCAATCACCCTGGTAGGTCCATCCGGGATCGGTATTCATGTCCCACTCGTAGATCGCGACGGGAACTCCCACCGTGATGTCGACAGGCTTGGTGGTCGTACCGTCGTTGTTGGAGAGGTTGGTGAAATCGATCGAGCCTGTGTAGTTGCCGTTGCCCATCGTCGATGCGTAGGCCTGATCGATCGTGGCCGTCACTTCGACGGTGCCACCGACGGGGATCTGCCCGGCCATGGAACCGCTCATCTCGAGCCAGGCGATGGATTCGCTGATGGAGTAGTCGAGCGGATAGGACTCGTAGTTGCTCAGGACGAACGAGGCCGAAGACGGCTCGAACGGACCTCCGAGAGGCCCTTCGCTGCTCATCCCGGAACCCGAGACACGCATGCCGGTCGGTGGCTGGGCGGTCCCGGAGATGACCACGGAGGGGTCGCCGAAGATGTGCCAGGTGTCGTGGATGTCGATGCCGGACTGGCCGTAGGCGTCCATCATGTTGACGGATCCCATCACGCAGAGGGACCCCATGGTGAAGTAGTCCTCGGCGACCATGTGGTCGACCATGGCATCCTGCCCACGCATCGGCTCGTTCCAGTACTGGTTGATCGTCGAACCGTAGTGGGTGATGGCTCCGGTCGGCTGACCGTTGTGCGTCGCCCACTGCGTCTTCTCGGAGAAGCAGTCGCCGGTGTTGTATTCCCCGACGACGCAACCGACGGTCACGATGTAGGGAAGCATGTTGGTGTTGGTCAACGCATCGATGTCGCTGTTGAGAACGGCGGCACCGTTGGACCACCCACCCTGGAAACCGTGTCCGGTGTACTGGATGTGACCGATGCCGGCGTTCCAGCGGGAGAGGAAGTCGGAGATGGAACCACTCGGGTCAGCCTCCATGTTCCAGGTCGTGACCTTGTCCCACTCGAGGTACTTGGTACCGATGACGGCCATGTGCTCCTGATCGTATTCACCGTCGTCGCCGGGGCCCTGATTGGAAGCGGCGCCCTGTGCGTTGAGATACTCGTCCTTGAGCGTCCACTGCTCGGTCTCGTAGGTGATCGTCCGATCGACCTGGGTGTCGATCTGGGCATCGTTGTTGCCACTGAAGCGACCGATGAGAAGATCCGGATAGTCGTCGGTCCCGGCCTGCTTGGTGTAGTTCGGATCGGACAGTCCGCCGGCGGCGGTCGATGCGGGAATGTGGACCGAGTCACCGACCAGCAGCACATAGACCATGTCGGTCGAACTGTACATGCTTCCGATGTAGTCGTGAACCTGTGACCAGCTGGAACCGATGGAACTCATGTCGACGATCGTCGTGGAGATGCCGATCGATTCCTTGTGATCGGCGAACGGCCCCATGTTGTCGATGAACTGAGGAGCCGAGATGATCAGCATGCTGCCTTCATCGCCGATGGGCTGCGATCGCAGATCACGCGAATAGTTCAGGAAGTGGCTGTCGTAGATTCCGTGGAATGCGGAACCGCCGTCGTGCTTCTTGCTGTCGTTGGGCACCACGTTCAGCCGGCTGTTGCCGACGTTGTCGACCGCGACGGTCATGTTCTTCCAGACCCGCAACGTTCTCGTGGCTGGGTTGTACTGGAAGGGATTCACGCGGACGGTGATTCCTCGATGGGCACGCATGATGTACGGATCCGACAGCTCGGCCAGATCGGCGGGCCAGAATGCATCCGCGTCGTAGACCTTGTCGAAGGTGTACGGGACCGTTCCGGGAGGCGTGGGCCGCTGGATGGTGCCCTTGGACGGCACAATGTCGACACCCTGGAAGTCCTCGTACTCACCACCGATGACAACTGCGTCCATTCTCGCCATGTTTGGAATGATCACACTGCGAGAGACACGAGGCAGCGAGGGATAACCGGCGTCGAGGCGATTGACCTCGCCCGGAAGCGTCACTGACGTGTACGCATGCTCGCCGACCTTCACGGTCTTCTGATCGAAGTCGCCGAACTCGTAGTTGAGCACGATGCTGCTGGCGTCGTCCTGAACAACATCGACTGCGACCGAATCATCGGCATGGGCAGTCAAGGCAAGAACGGACATCGAAACGAAGCCTGCTGCCAGCAGACCAAGGGGTGTGGTGATTCGCACTTGTACTCTCCAAAGATGAACGGTGGTGATCTCGAGATGCAGTGGCACTGGAGCCAGAAGCATCCCCCCCCGAGGACATTCCTTCAATGCTTGAGACTACCTCCTGAGATAGGCCGAACAAGCGAAATCAGCCCCTAAATAGAGATTGAGGGCTATTTTCCTGCACTCAGATCGAATGGCTCCACTTTTTGACCTTTGCAGGTAGAAATGGCCGCTCAACTGAGCCATACTTGATTTTGAAGCCCATCAGAGCCATTTCTCCCCCCCTCGAAGAGCCACACATGAAACCCCTCCTTCTGAGCTCGATTCTCGCCATTGCCGCCCCACTCTGTGCGGACACCATCCACGTCCCCAAGGACGCCTCGAGCATCCCAGCGGCGGTCAACATGGCCGTGAATGGAGATGTCATCCTCGTCGGCCCGGGAACCTGGAACGCCACGGTGAGCTACCGCGGTCGAAGCATCACGATCCAGTCCACCGATGGACCGGAAACGACCTTCATCACCCCCGATCCGAACCGATCCTGCGTCGTCATCAATTCCGGCGAAGCGGCCGTTCTGGACGGATTCACCGTCACGGGGGGCACCGGCATGCCCTACCTCGGATCCTTCGCAGGCGGCGGCATCTACATCGAGTCGTCCGATCCGATCATCAGGAACTGCATCATCACCGGCAACACCTCCGACTTCGGCGGAGGCATGCACATCGCCCTCGGCAGCCCGACCATCGAGAACTGCGTGTTCATCGAGAACACCTCCGTCTCCAACGGCGGCGGAGTCCGGATCCACGACAACTCCTTTCCGACTTTCCGCGAGTGCGAGTTCCGATTGAACCACACCGAGGACTTCGGCGGAGGGATCGCGTACGGCAACGACAGTACGGGAATCCATGAGGACTGCATCTACGAAAGCAACACCGCGAACATCAGAGGCGGCGCGATCTACCTCGGATGCAGCTGCAGCGCAGCAAACGTCTCCGGATCCGAATTCTGCAACAGCCTTCCCGACCACATCGTCGGAGGATGGAACGATCTCGGAAACAACGACATGTGCCCGGTATGCGGCGACGACATCAATGCCGACGGCACGGTCGGAGTCGACGACCTGCTTCGCGTGATCCAGGCCTGGGGCAACTGCGTCTGCATCGAGGACATCAACGGCGACACCCTCGTCAACGTCGACGACCTGCTTCGGGTGATCCAGTCGTGGGGCTCCTGCCCGGGCTGAATCACTCCGCCGCTTCGGCTCCGATCGGACGAACTCGCACATTCCGATAGGCGATCGAACCGTGGTCGCCCTGCAGGCGAAGCGGACCGACGGGAGCCTCTGCTCCGATCGCCCCACGGGTGGGGCCACTCAGTTCCACATCCTCATGAATGACCGTGCCGTTGTGCACCACACGCTCGAACCGTGCGTTGGCGATCTTGTTGCCTTCGGCGTCGAATCTGGGCGCCCTGAAGACGATGTCGTACGACTGCCACTGGAACGGCGGCATGGCCATGTTGCTCAGCGGTGGACGCCCCTCGAATCCGTGCGGCTCGCGTGACTCGTCCCATCGCTGGTACACACCCCCGCAGTCGTCGTGCCGTGGATCGGCCTTTCCGTGGCTGTCGAGGACCTGGATCTCGTAGCGGCCCTGGAGGTAGACGCCGGAGTTGCTGCCCTCGGGCACCATGAACTCGACATGGACCTCGGCATCGCCGTGTTCGAACTTGGAGATGAGATCGCCCCGATGACCTTCTCCGTGATTGACGAGCACCCCGGACGACGCGGCGGGCTTGGATGCTCCCGCGGCGATCGAGAGGAAGTCGCTCCGATCCGCCTCGTTGGGAACCACGTCGTGCACGTTGCTCCAGCCGGAGGTCTGCCGCCAGGCCTCCTCGAGTCCCTGCTCGGGAACGAACTCGATCCATCCGTCCGCGATGACCCAGAGGATGCCCTGACGAAGATGCTGCCTGAACGCCGGTTCCGCGAAACTCTCGTCGGTATGCCCTCGGCCGGTGTAGAAGGCTGCGCCTCCGTCGACGACCTGACACCAGGCGATGGGATGATCGCCTTCCATCTGCTCCCCCTCGTAGCTGTCATGGTCGAGGCGGGCGAGCACGTGCACGCGACCCCGCGGCGACGTCCGGTAGTCGTACCATTCATCCTCGCAGGTCCAGATGACCGGAAGATGACGCATCGCGGGATGGTGTCGATCCTCAACGATGACATCCGCTGTCTGGACATGGGGATGACTCTTGAACCAGGCATCACCAAGCAGCCCTCCGTACCAGGGCCAGTCGTATTCCGTGTCGGCGGCTGCATGGACTCCGATCCATCCGCCGCCGTCCCGATACCACTCGAGGAAGGCGACCTGCTGCTCGTCATTCAGGACGTCCTGCGTCGTGTTGAGAAAGACCACTGCATCGAACGGATCGAGTCGTTCCCGGTCGAACCAGGTCGGATCCTCGGTGTGCTCGACGTCGAACCCGTCTCCGCCGATGGCCTTGATCGCCTCGACCCCTGCGTCGATCGAACTGTGCCTGAACCCGGAAGTCTGCGTGTACACCAGCACACGCGGGGTCGGTTCGATGACCGGCTCGGCCTGAAGCATCATGGATACGGTGATCATTTCAAGCAGCATGACTGGCTCCTCAGGGCGACGTCCAGGTGCCGCCGGACTCGGAACTTCGAACCACGGCGGAAATGAAGTGCATGCCGCGGCGCCCCTGATGCACGTCGGGATAGTCGCATCCCGGACCATCGTCGGCACCCGACCTGATCGCACGGGCCGCGGAGAGATAGACATTGGCGAAGGCCTCGATGAATGCCTCGGGATGCCCCGCCGGCAATCGACAGGCGGCCTGAGCCTCCTCGCACAGTCCGGGACCACCCCGGTGGTAGGTGATGTCCGGAGCGTCGAGCGTGGTCACGTGCAGGGTGTTCGGATTCTCCTGATGCCACGTGAGTCCGCCGGTGGTCCCCCAGACCCGAAGACGAAGATCGTTGAGACCACCCACGCAGACCTGGGAGGCCGTCAGGATGCCGCGGGCACCACCCGAGAAGCGAAGCAGCACGTTGGCGTCGTCATCCAGTTGCCGACCATCGACGAAGCTGGTGAGATCGGCAAGCAGCGATTCGATTTCAAGCCCCGTCACGTTGGACACGAGCTGCTCGGCATGTGATCCGATGTCGCCGATGGCCCCACCGACCCCGGAGCGGGCCGGATCGGTGCGCCAATCGGCCTGCTTCTGCCCGGTCGATTCCAGTTCGGTCGCGAGCCAGCCCTGGTTGTATTCCACGATGACCTTGCGGACCTCGCCGATCGCTCCGGATCGCACGAGGTGCCGGGCCTGCTTGACCATCGGATAGCCCGAGTAGTTGTACGTGACGCAGAAGACGACGCCCCGTTCACGGACGAGCGAGGCGAGTTGGTCGGCCTCCTCCGGAGTCAGGGTCATCGGCTTGTCGCAGACGACGTGGAATCCGGCGTCGACGAACGCCTTGGCGATCGGAAAATGCATGTGGTTGGGAGTGACGATGGAGACGAAGTCGATCCGCTCGTCCTTGGAACGGGCCTGTTCGCCTTCGAGCATGGCCTGCCAGCCTTCGTAGCAGCGGTCCTCGGCAAGCCCCAGATCACGTGCGCTGGCCACGGCCTTCTCCGGAGTGGACGACAACGCCCCCGCCACGAGATCGATGTGCCCATCGAGCGCCGCGGCATGGCGATGCACTGCTCCGATGAAGGCATCGCGGCCACCACCCACCATTCCCATGCGCAACGGTCGCTGATCTGAAGACATCATGGTCACGCCTTCGAGAACGCGTCGTCGAACGCCGCATCGGTGGTACGAAAGGAGATGGAACGCACGTAGTCGCAGGACTCCTGCGCACCATGCTCGCGGTGCATGTGGGGATCCTCCCACTCCACGGAGAGCGGCCCTCGATATCCGACGCGATTGAGAGCACGGATGATCCCGTCGAAGTCGACGTCACCGCGGCCGACGCTTCGGAAGTCCCACCCACGCCGATGGTCACCGAAGGGCAGATGGGATCCGAGGACACCGGCCATGCCGTCGTGCTTGACGGTGACGTCCTTCATGTGGGCATGGACGATGCGATCTCCGAACATGTCGATGAACTTGACCGGATCGACGCCCTGCCACAGCAGGTGGCTGGGATCGAAGTTGAAGCAGAACGACTCATGGTGACCGATGGCCTCGAGAGCGGTCTGCGTGCTGTAGATGTCGTAGGCGATTTCGGCCGGATGCACCTCGAGGGCGAACTTGACCCCGACCTCGCTGAACACGTCGAGGATCGGCCCCCATCGGTTGGCGAAATCATCGTACCCCTGCTTGATCTGATCCTCGCTCGTCGGTGGGAAGAAGTACCAGTCGGGCCAGATGGAACTGCCCGTGAATCCGTTGACCACCTCGACGCCGAGCTTGGCGGCGGCCCGGGCCGTGTTCTTCATCTCCTCGGCGGCCCGCTCCCGGACCCCCTCCGCATCACCGTGGCCCCAGACATGATCGGGAAGAATCTGGTGATGCCGCTGATCGATGCGGTCGCAGACCGCCTGCCCCACGAGGTGCGCCGAGATCGACCAGCACTTGAGGTCGTGGGCGGCGAGCAGCTCGTGCCGCGCCTGGCAGTAGTCGTCCTCGGCCAGAGCACGAGTGACGTCGAAATGATCTCCCCAGCATGCCAGTTCGAGACCGTCATAGCCGAAGGATGCGGCCTTGGAGGCCATTTCCTCGAGGGTGAGATCGGCCCACTGGCCGGTGAAGAGCGTTACGGGTCGATGCATGGTTCGTTCCTCCAGTTCGAATCCCCATCCTACAGCGCGAACGGCGCTGCGAGCGAACCAGCCGGTACCATCGGTTCATGACCGCTCCTCTCCTGCTCGGCATCGACATCGGCACGGGAGGCGTCCGCGCCCTGCTTGTCGACGGCGACCTGGGAACCGTGATCGACCGTTCCTCCGCGACCTGGCCGACATCCTCCCCCCACCCCGGGTGGTCGGAGCAGGATCCGGATCGATGGTGGGCCGCCACGGCCGCCGCGATCCGTGACCTGACCGGCCGACTCGACGATTCGAACCGGATCACGGCGGTCGGCTTCGCCGGACAGATGCACGGGCTCGTCCTGCGCGATGCGGACGGCCGACCCCTGCGACCGGCCATCCTCTGGAACGACCAGCGTACGGCGTCCCAATGCGAAGCCATCCATCACCGCATCGGGAGGGATCGCTGCATCGATCTCACCGGAAAGCCGGTGCTCACCGGATTCACCGCACCGAAGCTCGCCTGGGTCCAGGAGCACGAACCGGACATCGCACGACGCATCCGCTCGATCAGCCTCCCGAAGGATCACGTCATGCATCGCGCGACCGGCGTGCATGCGATCGACGTCGCCGACGCCTCCGGGACCAGCTGGCTGGACATCGGGACCAGACGCTGGTCCGCGGAACTGTGCGATCAGCTGGACGTCGACACCAGCTGGCTTCCGCAGGTCCACGAATGCAGCGAGGTGGTCGGCTCAATCACCGCCGAGGCGGCGGCGCTCACCGGCCTCGCGGCAGGAACACCCGTCGTCGCCGGCGCCGGAGACCAGGCCGCAAGCGGGCTTGCATGCGGCATCACGACCGACGGGCTGGTATCGATCACCGTCGGAACCTCCGGAGTGGTCTTCGCCCATTCGGATGAACCACCGAGAGATCCCGACGGGACACTGCACGGCTTCTGCCATGCGGTCGAGGGTCGATGGCATCGCATGGGCTGCATGCTGTCGGCGGGAGGCAGCCTGGAGTGGTTCAGGAGCACCCTCGCGCCGGACCGCACGTTCGACCAGATCGTCGCGGAGGGCATGACCGCTCCGCCGGGAAGCGGCGGCATCTGCTTTCTTCCGCATCTCAGCGGCGAGCGATGCCCTCACGACGACCCGTCCGCCCGCGGAGCCTTCATCGGGCTCTCGACGAACCATCGACGGGAACATCTCGCACGGGCGGTCCTCGAGGGAATCTCGTTCGGTCTCGCCGACATGCTGCAGTGCGTCCGGGATGCGGGTCGCCACGTCGATTCGGTGCGACTTGCGGGCGGTGCCGCACGCAGCCAACACTGGCGGCAACTGCTCGCAGACGTGCTTGCGGTCAGGATCGAGACGGTCAACGAACCGGACGCCACCGCGTACGGGGCGGCACTGCTCGCCTCCGTCGGTGCCGGACTGCACGACGACGCCGCCGCAGCGGCCAGCGCGATGGTACGGATCACCGATGTGATCGAGCCGACCGGATTCGACTACGGGCCGACATGGAACATATGGCGGACCATGTATCCGGACCTTGCCGAACCGATGCACCGCCTGGCCGACTAATCGACCACACGCACACCTTCCCGTTCCGTACGACCCCGAAACGACTCGCTGAGACGCCTGGTCGTCGGACCGACGAGCCCGTCGCCGATGACCGTTCCGTCGACGCAGGTGACGGCGGCGAGTTCCCCCATCGTTCCGGTGCAGAACACCTCGTCGGCACCATGGACCTCTTCCAGCGGAATGTCCCTGACGTGATGGACGATGCCCTCCTCCTCGCAGAGTTCGAGCACGACCGATCGCGTGATGCCTTCGGGACAGGATCGCGTCGTCGAGGTCGAGACCTGCCCATCCTTGACGATGAAGACGTGGGTTGCGTTCGTCTCGGCCATGTTTCCGTGCTCGTCCAGCATCAGGGCATCGTCGGCACCATGCCGATTCGCCTCGATCTTGGCCATGATCGACTGGAGCAGATTGCAGGAATGGATGTTCTGATCCAGCATGTGGGGTGGAAACCGGCGGATCGTACTGGTCACCAGGGAGAGGCCCGACGTGTCGTACACGGGCGCCTTGTATTCGGCCAGCACGATCAGGGTCGGGCCGGCCCGGTTCAGGCGAGGGTCCATTCCCGAAGTGATCTTGAGCCCTCTCGAGAGCGTCAGCCTGATGTGGACACCATCACGCATTCCGTTCGCCTCCAGCGTGCGACGAATCTGCTCGATGATGGAATCGGTGTCGGGAATGGTCTCGAACGCGACGGCTTCCGCGGATCGTCTCAGCCGGTCCAGATGCTCATCAAGTCGGAAGATCCTTCCGTCGTAGACACGCAGTCCCTCCCAGACGGCATCGCCGCCCTGGACGGTCGAATCGAACGGACTGATCCCGGCCACGTCACGATGCGAAAGCACGCCGTCGATGTTGACCAGGAGATCCTTGTTTCGTTCATCGAATCGCTGCTGCATGGTGTGATGGTCCGAATGGTCACAATCTGTGACGATGAAGATGTTCGTATTCCTCGAGGCATCTGGCGACCAGCGGCTCGAGCGAGGCGGGCACATCCACCTCCGTGTCACGGGGAGGCGAAAAGCACGAGGAGGCGTTCACGGAATCGTACCACCACGTCGACCATGCCCCGTCGCTGTCGCGCGGCCCCGGAGGCCACGCAAGCATCGATTCGTCGAAACCGACGCCGATCGAATCGCACAGTCGCCCCAGAGTCGTACGGGGATCGGACAGCACGTCATGGGCGTCGAGCACCGGTGGAACGTGACCGGTCTCGGCATGGACTCGATCGAACAACGCACGCTGCTGAGGCAGGCCGGTGTCCTGCAGCGTCGGGTTCGGCGTCCTGGCGTGGAGCGACGCGACCATCGATCTCGGATCGCGGATCAGGAATGCATTCGTGACCGATGCGATCCAGGACCGGTCCATGTCCGGAAGCATGTGATGCGCCATGTGCTTCTGATAGAAGATCGGCGCACCGCCCGGCACGGGGCCGACCAGGCCGCTCGCCACGCGATCGGGATCGGAGTCGTGTGCCTCAAGGATGAGCTCCCGGCCCGGATGGGCGAGCCCCGTCTTCAGCAGATAGTGCGAATAGAACGGCTCGTCGACGACGAAGGTGTCGCTTCGGTTCTCCCACGAACGCATCATCGCCGTCGAGATGTTGCGAGGACCTGACCACATCGCGAGACGGACGGTCATGGTCCGGACTCGGCAGTCGGGCGGTTGATCAGCGTGTAGTACGCGCGACGATGATCCAGTCGGCGCCCCTCGACGTCGGTCAGATCGGGCACGAGCAGTTCATGGACGTATCCCTCGCGAAGTCCATCCACCAGGAGATCGACCGTCATTCCGTCGGAGCCGACGATCAATTCCGTGATCTTCGGACGGACGGCATCGGTTTCCGGACTCCCGTACGGACTGTGAAGGAGATACGTGTAGCTGGACATGCTCCAATCGGAAGCCGACCCGAGCGATTCCGGATCGACGGCCGAAGTGAACTCGAGCCGGAATCCATCCGGCGTCACCCGCATGG
This sequence comes from Phycisphaerales bacterium UBA3160, assembly GCA_002364485.1. Classification (GTDB taxonomy): domain Bacteria; phylum Planctomycetota; class Phycisphaerae; order Phycisphaerales; family SM1A02; genus UBA854. The sequence continues at coordinate 45,671 of DEYK01000002.1, read as the reverse complement.
TCCGGATCGAGAAGGGATCGGTGCCGGAGAATCGAACCTGCTGCAGGCCTTCGCTTCGCGTCCCCAGCGACGGCCACCCCCGATCGGTCATGCCGACCACCAGGGTCGGCTGCGACGACTCGGCCCATGCCAACCGGGTGATTCCGCATGCGAACCCTTCGAGAAACGGAAAGCACGCCCCCTGCCAGTGGCCGTCGATCTGTTCGAGATCGACCCGCATCACGATCGGAGCGTATTGATCTCCGACGAAGACCTGTCCCGCGAACGGACCGAAGTCGCCCCCGGTGGTGTCCCACACCATGCCCGACGGGGAACGCCCCATCTTGTCGTATGGAAACCACACCGCGGGCATCTTGAAGTGTTCGATCACCTCGCCGACCTCGGGCATGGGCATGCCGTCCGGAACCTGCCCCGGATGATCGACCAGGGAAGCGGGCAGGTCGCAGGATTCGATCCCATGCGGATGCCCGTGGAAGTCGCCGACCTCGAGATGGCTCAGCTTGCTCGCACCACACCATTCCCCCTGGTTGTCGGTGTAGAAGATCTCCCCATCGGGACTGGATTCGATGCCGGCCGGCGATCGCAGGCCGGCGCTCGCGCCCTGCATGGTTCCGTCGGCGTCGATCCGCATCGCCCAGCCCCGCCAGTGGGCGTTGCCGAAGGGCTCCTCCCCGAACGGCTTGTTCAATGTGATCCAGAAATCGCCGTCGGCGTCGCGACGAGGGCCGAACGCGTACTCGTGGTAGTTCCCGCTGATCTCCCAGTCGTCGCAGACCGTCTCCAGTTCGTCGATGCGGTCGTCTCCATCGCTGTCACGCATGCGACTGAGTTCACCACGCTGCGCCACGTAGAGCCAGTCGTCGACCTTGAGCAGCCCCAGCGGCTCATGCAGGCCCTCCATGGAAAGCGTGAACTCGGGCGAGTCGCCGAAGGCGCTTCTGATGAACCAGAGTTCGCCACGACGGGTGCACACGGCGATCGCGTCCGGACCGATCGATGCGATTCCTCCGACCTCGAGCACCGCATCCTCGGGAACGGGAACATCCTCGATCACCCAGGCGGAGGGCGACTGCGACAGCACCAGGGCAAGAAGAACGACCGGCATCACCATGCAACCTCCACTTCGACCGAGCCGATCCATGAATCGGAATCCGGCCCGGACCTCCTCAGCCTGATCGGAACAAGCAGTTCCTGCACCGACCCGAGGGATCGAATCAGCCCATCGCCGGCAAGCACGATGATCTCGAGATCATCGTCGATCGAATAGCGGCCCGCTTCGATCTCGACGATTCGACTTCCCACGGCCGCCCGAAGGTGCACGCCCGGAACGAACTCGTCGGATTCGACTTGGAGGATACGGCGTATGCGGCTGCCGCCCTGCCGGAGCTTCGCCACTGCATGCTCTTCGATGACGAGACCACCCTGCCGCGTCCTGAATCTGGGTACGCCATCGGAATCGAGCCGCATCCCGAGTCCCATGCCCGAATCCAGAGGCCAGGCCTGTCGGGGATCGGAGAGCACGCCTACGGCCGGTCCCGGCGGCGGCTCGATGACATCGGTGCCCGCGGGACGATCCACCACTCCCGCACGCTGATGCCACGTACCTCTGGCGTCCATGAAATCGCCGCGCCAGATCAAGGCAAGGCGATCGTGTTCGGCATCCCATGCGACGTGAGCCCGCTCCGGATATCCGACCGCGATGGCCCGCGGCCCCACGCCCTCCATGAAGGCAGCGAACACGATCGGCTCGTCCGACGGTGACAGACGGTAGGAATCGACCGCGTGCTCCAACCCGGCCGGAAGCGGCATGGACGCCTCCAGAGAGAGGTACGACCAGATTGCATCGATCTGACGCTGCGCATCGCCTTCGAGCACATCGGGGAAGATCGGTTGTTCGGATGTGAAGTACGACGGCATCCGGGTGCCGGGGCTGATCTCGACGGGATCGAGCATGTACCGACGGAACCAACCCGGACGAATGCGCTCCACGGTCGAAGACAGGTCGACACCGGGCTCGCCGAGACTCGGATAGCCGGCGAATGAATGGCACTCGATGCACTTGAACCCGTCGGCCCCGACGAGACGGTGTCCGACTTCGGCATCTTCGATCGAGAACGGAGGCGAGATGTCGTCTCCGGCGACGGCATCCGCATCATGAAGCAGAGACGCCAGACCATCGACGGCCGACCCGAACAGCGGCATTCGAACCTGCATGGCCGGACGTACGGATGCTCCATCGAAGACCGCATCGATCCAGTCTTCGTGCAACTTGTTGCCGACGCCGCTGAGATTGGGGGGGAGCCGCCCCTGGTCTCCGAGATCCGCATTGCTCGTGAACAGCGGATTCAGTTCGGCGGATGGACCACCGATGCCGTCACGCACATGGCAGGCGTAGCAGTTGAGCCCGAGCATCGCGTGGTCGACGGCGGCCGCAGCAGGCAGCGGCGACTCCAGTCGACGCACGTCATCGAAGACCGCATCCAGGGATGCACGCGCCGCATCATCGAACCCGTAGTCGGGAACTCCACGCGGCACCTCCGGCTCGAGGCATCCGCGTCCGGATCGCAGCTGCGAGAACGGAGCAGCCATGCCGGGAATGCCGGGCACGTGGCACGAAGCACATCCGAGCCCCACGAACGCCCGTTCACCACGGGAGATGGCGGCCCGATCACCGGCGAGCCCCGACTGTGGAGGGATGTAGGTGATCTGCTGCGATCGGAATGCCCCGGGGGGCACGGGCAGGTAGGCATCCACACCGGGCCCCCGCCACTCGAGTTCGAGTTCCTCGCCCCCACCAAGCTCGAAATACAGCACTTCGATCGCATGGACACCCTTGTCCAGCTCGATCATCCCGTCGCGGGACTGGACCGAATGCACACCGGCGTTGGCCACGACCGGATCTCCGTCGATCCAGAGCCACGAGCCATCGTCGGACGAAAGCCGGAACGACCATCGACCCGATTCGGGAACGAGGAGGGAACCGAGCATCTTCAAGGCGAAGTCATCGGCACCCACCATCGGACCGATCCCGACCTGCGGCGAAACGAACACGTCGACGGGGTCACTGGATCGCAGATCTCCGGGAGCGATCTCGCGATCGATCGAATGGACTTCCACGAGGAGTCCCGGCTTCTCTTCGAGCGAATCGGCATCGGACTGCATGCGCAGCAGCCACGCCGCGAGCGCGTGCGCCTCGGACGGATCGAGGCCCATCGACGGCATCGCTCCCGACGGATGGGAGGCGAGCGGATCGAGGAGGAACGATTCCATGGACTCGAGGGATGTCTGCCCGGCCAGCCGGGCGATGTCCATGTCCTCATGGCAGGCGAAGCATCCGATTCGGTCCCAGATGCGCCGCCCGTGTTCCGCCACGCCGGGCATCACCTGGACGGGAGCCGCCTGAAACGGTCCGCCCAACGTCTGAAGATACTGAACGATGTCGTCGGCGTACCGCTCCCGCTGCACATCGGGCAGACCATGAAGCAGATTCGGCATCCGGTTGCGACCTCGCACGGCGTGCGGCTGGAGAATGAACTCACGCATCGCCGCGGGCGCCAACCGCTCGCCGACCCGGTTCAGAAGCGGAGCCTGGATCGAACCGATGCGATCTCGGACGGCGTCCGAGGCGCGATGGCAGGCGATGCAGTTCGACTGGGCGACCAGATGCTCGCCGATGCGATCCCGGGACGCAGTCGTCTCGCCATCCCCCCCATCGCAGCCGATGCAGGCCAGCAGGAGGACCGGTGCGATGAGAACGCAACTGCGGATCAAAGCGGCGGATACTCCCCCGGGAACTTCTGGAGCATGAACCTGCGATGCGCCGCGGCAAGATGATCCCACTCGAGTTCCTGAAGCAGTTCGAGCCGAAGATCATGAAGTTCCCGATCGTGGGGATGGTCCTCGAGTCTCGCATCGACCAGGCGAAGCGCCGTGGCCACCCGGTCCTCGAGCCTCGCGCGGCCGACCTCGATCTCCCAACCACCCTCCTCCTCGGAGGGATCACCCCATCGATCGAGCTCGTTCCATGAATCAACGAGCGGCTCCAGCCCCGTGCCGTCCTCGGACGATTCTGCCCGGGCCAGCTGGACCCGAGCTCTGGCCATCAGCGCCAGCACGATGGCCTGCCTCGACTGCTTCATCTGCTTGGCAACGTCCTCGTCCTGATCCTGATCTCCGTCATGCTCGACCCCCCGCCATGCCGCCAGCGAATCCTGATCGACCGCGGCGATCACGGCATCGGACGATTCGAGGATCGCGACATGATGCGGCTCATCGTCGAGCGTCTCGTCGTCCTCGACCCAGGAGAGCCGCGCGAGCAGGACGTCCAGATCCTTCGGATCCGCCTTCAGACGCGATCGGACGAGCGATTCGAACTGATCACGCTCCGTTTCATGATCGAACTTCTTCAGATGCGATACCTCCGCATCGGCGATCGCATCGGACAGGAGCTCGTCGGTGCCGGGCTCATCCTGATCGTCCTCCTCCGCGGCCTTGGGCTTCTTGTTGGCGACCACCGGATGGGCGATCACCATGGACATCGGCCATCCATCGGGATCTCCCCCGGCGCCGACGGTGTCGCTCTGGCTGCTGCCGAACCGGATCGTTCCCATCAGCATGTCGCCGGGATCGCCGGCCTTGCCCTGCGACTTCACGGAGGGGGCGGCGATGTAGATCGGCGCGGATTCCCCGTGACGCAGCATCCGATCCGAGAAGCCGCCGGTGCCGTTCGCCGCGGAGTCCGGATGGGACCGGATCTTCAGGGTGATCGGAGACGACAACTTTCGATCGAGACAGAGCGGCAGTTCGGTGAGCCGCTCGAGTTCGGCGGGATCGTCGTGACGCATGTGCAGAATCGCCGTGTAGGACCCCTCGGTCAGCTTGTGGTACTCGTCGCCGATGGTGGCGGTGACGAGCTGCTTGGATTCATCGAACACGAGGATCATCCCGGACTCGTACTGACGCGTCTGGGGCATGGCCTGCTCCCAGATCCGTACCGAGGCGTCCTTTTCGAGGGTGAACGTGTACGTCGCGACGAGTTCGTGGATCCGTCGTCCCTCGGGAAGTTCGTCGCGGTCCTTCGTGAGCGGCTCGATGGTCCGATGCTCCGGCTGCAGCCAGGTCCTGACCTCCCGGAATGATCCGGAGGGGTCCAACACCTCCCTGCCCAGAGGTGCGCGGACATCGATGGTGGTGACACGATGATTTCCATCGAGCACCAGTGGATCGGCCTCGGGCACGAGACCGTGCGCGCTGACGGTGACGTCGACGGTGCCCTCCTCGAGGCTCGACCAGTACTGGGCGATGGAGAGCTCCATGGTGCGGCCGCCGATCGCCGGCATGCTGAAGAGCGCACGGTCATCGTCCTCGAAACGCACGTACCGGCGCTGGTTGGAATCGGTGTACGGACGCCCTTCTTCGAGCTGGGTCGCATGCACCACGAGCGTACGCTTCACCGATTCGTCACGACGGACGAGTTCCACATCGATCCAGGTCGTTCCATGCGGCAGATCCAGATACCACCTTCGGATGTCGCCGGGCGAGTACACGACCCGCTCGCTCATCGTCCAGTCGTTCTCGCGATCAAGGTGGACAGGCCTCAGCACCGTCACCGGAACCCGCGCGATCGGACCGGCGTCCGTGTCCCCGTCGCGGTAGATCAGGACTTCCGCGAAATGATCTCCCGGCTCGAGCGCGGTCGGATCGACCTGGAAGTCGAAGCGGTTCCCCCCATGCACCAGCATCATCGTCTCGGGGACCTCGATCCAGTCGGCGGTCGACTCGAATCGGAGTGGAATCTCGAACTCGGCCTGGCGCCGACGGTCGGCGTCCCGCGGAAAGACGGGTGAGATCGACGTCGCCACGGTGGCGATCCGATCGGTGTCCCACGACTCCCGCAGGTAGACACCACGTCCGGCGTAGCGCCCCATTGTGCGGACCTCGAACCGGACATCGGCATCGGTGGGATCCCCGTGCTCCTGCAGCCAGGCCCATGCCGCCGGAATGTCGATGAGCCCTGCGCCGAGACTGAACCGATCCATGCCCGGCACGGGGCGGGCGGAGTTGACGATGGCACGACTGAGCAGATGCGGAGTCCAGGTCCGATCGGACTGCTTGAGCCCGCTGCACAGCAGAGCGAGTGATCCACACGCGTTGGGCGCAGACATCGAGGTGCCGTTCTTGAGCGAGTGCCGCTTCAATGTCCACAGCGGCATCGGAGAAACCGCGCCTCCGGGAGCACTGATGTCGACACCGAGATCGCCGTCCGGAGCAGGGCCGCGACTCGACCACGTGTACTGCAGCGAGTCGTACGGCTGCCGGAACGAATACTGGTCCCGCATCATGTCGGGAGTCAGCATGGCTCCGACTCCAATGACCTCGGTCGTCGTTCCTCCGGGCGAGCCGACGGTGGTCAGATTCGGACCCGAGTTGCCGGCGCTTGCCACGAACGTCACGCCATGCTCGTTGACGATGTCGCGGTAGAGGCCGATGATCCGACCGTAGTTCGGAAATCCGGTCGACCCGCCGTAGGACATGTTGATGAGATCACACTTGTTCCTGAGCACGGTGATCAGCCCGCGAACCTCACCGGTTCCCAGCGAACTGGAACCCATTCGCGTGTCGCCGATCTTGACGGACACGATCCGGGCCCCCGGGGCGATGCCGTCGAGTTCGGGCTGCCCTGGAAAGTGGGCCGCCACGGTTCCCGCGACGTGGGTCCCGTGGGATCCCGCATCGGCCACGATGGAGAGCAGGTCCCCATCCTCGTAGACGTTGACGGCGTAGTTCAGGAGATCCTTCGAACCGAAGGTTCCCCATCGATGATTGATTCGATAGTCCTCGAGAAGGTCCTCGTCCTCGAAGTCGCCGTCCTCGTCCCGATCGACGGCCGCACGCCAGTGCGATCCATCGTTGAAGACGATGCAGTCGTACATCGGTCCGGGATCGTCGTAGCCCTTGGACAGGTCGCGAAGGTGCTCGAGGCGGGCCTCGAGTTCCTCGCGATCCTTCTTCTGATCATCCGTCTCCTCGTCGTGATCACGACGGAACTGTTCGAGTTCGGCGGAAGCATCCGCCTCAAGGGCGCGGTGACGCCGATCGAACTCGCGTCGACGCTCCATCTTCATCCGATTCACCAGTTCGTACGGGAAGATCTCCCACGCCGACTTGATTCCCACCCGCCAGACTCCGTCCGGGCAGTCCCAGTCCGACGGCACATGCAGCGCACGCCCGCTGAGGCCTTCCAGCGTCCTGTCCTCGGAAAGCTCCCTGATCGTCGAGGTGTCGACGTCACCGCTTCCCGTCCCGTCCACGACATCGATGATCTTCGTCTCACCCTCGGTGGTCAGCTGCAGTCCCGGTGCACCGGGATCGACGCCGGTATCGAAGATCGCCACCACGATTCCACGCCCGTCCGCATCGGGATGGGATTCGAGGAACCTGGTGGCTCCGGTTTCGATCTTGGGCTGGTATTCGCGGGCGACATGCTCCGTGTCGTGCACGGAACGCCCCGGCACGGACTCGACGATCGGAACGACCGCCGGCGACGGGGCCTTGGATGCGGCGACGTCCGTCGCGGGGCTGGAGGATCCGGAGGGCGAGCCGGATGAATTGCATCCGGCGAGGACGAGAAGAATCGGAAGGATGGTGGCGCGCATGATCGACTCCTGTATCGAGATCAGTGACCTCCATGGTAGCAGTCGAACTGTGATGCGGGCGGGCCGAGGGGCTCAACCGTCGTGCTCGTCCCGGTCGGATTCGGCCTCGATCGCCCCGCTCTTCCAGTGGGGCTTGCGGATCGCGTACACGAAGAACGGCACGAGCATCGCGAGGATGAAGCAGGTGATCGTGAGGGGCAGGAACCAGGACGGATCGATGGGCATGTTGGGATCTTCGGGCGGAGTGAACAGGATGAAGATTCCGGCAATTCCCACAAACGCCCCGGTGCCCGCGATCAGCCAGATTCCGGGCATGCCCCCGGGAATGCGGAACGGACGATCGACATTGGGACGCGTGTAGCGAAGCACGATCGCGGAGACGAACATCAGCACGTACATCACCAGATAGAGCTGTGCGGAGAGTACGGTCGCGATGTAGAAGACGCTGTTCATGGGCACGAAGACGTAGAGCAGGCAGAGCACCGTGACGATGCACCCCTGGAGCAGAAGCAGGTTGCGAGGCACCTTCGCCCGGTTGACCTTCTGGAACGTGGGCGGAATGACGCCGTCCTCGGCGGCGTACCGGAGCGTTTCGACCGGCCCGATGATCCACACGATCATGTGACCCACCATGCCCAGGAACACGCAGAATCCGAGCAGCGGCACCCAGCCGGTCAGTCCGTAGAAGCTCAGGAAGTGATGGAACACCTCAAGTGGCCCGGAAGCCATCGATTCCCCCTCGCGGGGCACGATGATCGCCACCGACAGTGCGCCGAGGATCGACACCCCGAGCACCAGAATCATGGACACGAGCAGCGACAGCGGGATCGAACGATTGGGATGCTTGACGCGACGGAAATGCACCCCGTTGACCTCGAGTCCGGACAGGAACGAGAACAGCGTCATCGCGATGGCGACCTTGCCCCAACTCGACAGGTCCGGGATGAAGGTGTCGGGCTCGAACGACATCTCGGACGGCTGCCCGTCGAGCAGCCACCAGGCGGCGAAGAGGATCGCCAGCAGCGTGGGAATGAAGGTCCCGACCCAGAGACACAGCGAGGTGATGAGTCCGCTGAGCTTGATGCCGAACAGATTCAGCAGGGTCGAGGCCCAGAAGATCCCGATCACGGCCGGGACCGTGTACCACTTCTTGTCGGCGAGTTCGGGAGCGAAGACGTCCGCTGCGGCCAATGCGCACACCGCGAGCACGCTCGGATACCACACCACGATCTGGATCCACTGCATCCAACTGGCGACGAAGGCCCAACGGATTCCGAGCGCCTCCTTGACCCATGCGTAGACCCCACCCTCGCGGGGAAAGCCGACGCCGAGCTCGGCCGCGACGAACCCCACCGGAATGAAGAAGACGAGGCCGAAGAAGAGGTACCAGGTGACCAGGGCGAGGCCGAACCCGGCCATGGTCGGAAAGCCTTCGAGTCCGACGACGAGGGCCGTGTTCATCATGGCCAGCATGAAGAGCGACAGCACTCGGGACTTGTCCTGATTGGAATGGGCGGCACTCACCCGGGAGACGGTACACGACCCCGGAACATCGTGCAGACGACGACCAAGTTGGATAGGCTGCATCGAATGAAGAACACAGCACGAATACTCGCGTTCAGCGGAAGCCTCCGTCGGGAATCATGGAATCGACGGCTCGTGGAACTCGCCGCATCATCGGCCGAGAAATCGGGGGCAAAAGTGACCCTGATCAACCTCAAGGACCACCCGCTTCCGATCTTCGATCAGGACCTCGAGGACGAACACGGACTCCCCGACGAAGCGATCGAACTCAAAAGCCTGTTTCGATCGCACGACGGGCTGCTCATCGCCTCTCCCGAATACAACGGGTCGTACAGTGCCGCGCTGAAGAACACGGTGGACTGGATGACCCGCCCCGACCCGAAGCACCCCGGGACATCCTGCTTCAGAGGCAAGGTCGCAGGCCTGATGTCCTGCTCGCCGGGCCGGCTCGGTGGCATCCGCGGACTTCCCAGCCTTCGCCACCTGTTGTCGGGAATCGGCACCATGGTGCTCGCCCGACAGGTCGCGGTCCCGATGATTTCGGATGAACTCGGCGAATCCAGCACACTTGCGACGGAATCGTTCCAGCAGGCGATCGACGATCTCGGACGGGAACTCGTCGAGGTCATCGAGGCCCTGAACTCGAACTCATGAACCCGCGAGGATTCGGGCCCGCTCGCGGACCTGCTTGATCATTCCATGCAGACCGTTGCTTCGGGTGGGACTGAGGTGCTCGTGGAGCCCCAGTTCGTCGAAGACGCCTTCGATGTCGAAGGCCACGATCTCCTCGGCGGTCCGCCCGGCCATCAGCACGACGACCATCGCCGCCAGCCCCTTGACGATGAATGCGTCGCTGTCGGCGACCAGCGCAACCGGCGAGCCGGTCCCGTCCGCTTCATGGATCGCCACCCACACCTGGCTTTGACAACCGTGCACGAAGTTCGACTCGTTCTTCTCCGCTTCGGGCATGTCGGCGAGCTTGTGCCCGAGATCGATGATGAATCGGTACCGATCCTCCCAGTCGTCGAGGAACTTGAAGGCTTCAAGCAGATGTTCACGCGTGATCGGCGCCCCGTTGAGTTGATCGCTCATGCGTCCCCCGTGCCGGCCGGACGTTGGCCCGGCCTGAATGCGGCGAGTCGTTCCGGATTGGTCTCGATCCTCTCGCCGCCGATCAGATCGATGCAGTAGGGAATCGCCGGAAAGACGGCCTCGAGGCACTCGCCGATGGCCGCTGGCTTTCCGGGAAGATTCACGATGAGACACGCGCCTCGGATTCCGGCGGTCTGGCGGGACAGGATGGCCGTCGGCACGCTTTGCAGCGAAACTGAACGCATCAACTCCCCGAAACCGGGAAGCATGCAGCGGCATACGGACTCCGTGGCCTCGGGCGTCACATCCCGCAAGGCGGGACCGGTCCCCCCCGTGGTGATCACGAGACTGCAGCGATCACTCAGTTCGATCAGCTTCCGGGCGATGCCGTCGACATCGTCCTCGACCATGGCCGGACACGACTCCCAGGGAGAGGAGACGACTTCCGAGAGCCACGAATCGATCGCAGGACCTCCACGGTCCTCGTATTCCCCGCGGGAGGCCCGATCCGAAACGGTCAGGATTCCGATGTGTGCGATTCCGCCTGTCATCGCATCATTGTAAGGTGGACCGCCATGCAGCGACTGAACTTTGATTCCGGAACTCCATGGGAAGCAGCCGTTGGCTACTCCCGTGCCGTCCGTGTGGGTCCCCATGTCTTCGTCACCGGCACGCTGGCCGCGGGCGAAGACGGTGAAATCGTCGGCGACGACGCCGCCACGCAGACCCGTTTCATCCTCGACAAGATCCGCACATCTCTCGAAACGGCCGGAGCTCGCATCGAGCATGTCGTACGCACGAGAATCTATCTCCTCACGCTCGACGACAGCGAGGCCGTCGGACAGGTCCACCGCGAATGGTTCGGAGACATCCGCCCCTGCGCAACGATGCTCGCCGTCTCCGATCTCTTCACGGACGAGGCGCTGGTGGAGATCGAAGTGGACGCCGTGATCCACGAATGAAACGACCCGCCGGCCATGGCCGACGGGTCGTCGAGAAATTCACTCGATCCGCACGATTCAGGCTCCCCAGTTGGCGATGACCGTGAGAAGGTCGTCGACCGTGAAGGGATCATCCCAACCCGCGATGACATGAAGAAGGTCCGCGACGTCGACGGAGCCGTCCTCGTTGAAGTCGCCCGGTGTCGTGGAATCGTTGCAGTAGCTCTCCACGATTCCGACCGCATCGACGCCCGCCTCGACGACAGAACCTTCGCCGAGATCGGATGCGGTGAACCGCAGCCTGAACTCTGATGTCTCGACGAAGCCGGGGACATCTGCCAGCACGAAGGATGCATCGATCCATCCGCCGTCGACGCCCTCGCCGGTGGGACCGACGATTTCAAGCTGCTGCCACGTGGCTCCGCCGTTGAGGCTGTAATCGACCACGAACACGTCCGCACCCGGAGCTGCGCCCGCGCAATTGGCACCGCTGTTGTACCACCGGCTGTAGCTGAGCACGCCGCCGATTGACGCTTCCATCGCAGGCGAGACGAGAATGACGCTGCCCCCGTCGATGTCCTCATCGAATGAACTGTTGCCCGTGACGAAGCACCGTCCGGATCCGTCCGAGTCGGCGGCGGGTTCGCACCTGACGCCTCCACCGGACGGTACGGCACGCTCCCACATCCCGGTGGTCGCATCTCCCGAAACGGTCCAGCCGGAATCCGACTCGAAGTCCTCTTCGAGAATCACGTCGATGCCGGAGATCGCCTCGGCCCCGAAGAAACCGTCGGGGGCCGAGAACGGGCTCGTCGTGTAGTCGCCGTCCGTCGTCTCGACGCTGACATACCACTCGACGGCTGACCCGCAGGGGAACTCAGGGAAGACGATCCGGTAGACGTCGCCGATGACCTGTTCGACGGGCGACGTGGTCCAGAGTGATCCGGACACCCTGGTATGGAGCATCGCGGACGACGGATCGGCTGAAGCCGCTCCGCTGATGAGGACACGAAGTTCCTGACCGCCGGTCGGCTCAATCAGAACCGGGCGACCGTCCGGATAGTCAAACGACAGCGCAACCGTGGCGATGGCCGCCTGCAGCGACTCCCAGGCATCGACCATGCCCCAGCCGTAGTCGTTGTCCTTTCCGGCCGGACCGAGATCCATCGCGGTGTCGTACATGATCTGCTTGATGACGTCCGAAGGAAGATCGGGGTTCGCCTGACACATGATGGCGACGACCCCGTTGACGTGAGGCGAGGCCATCGAGGTGCCGCTGAGCTGCGAATATCCACCACCGGGATACGCCGAGTTGGTGCTCACGCCGGGGGCACTGATGTCGGGCTTGATCGCGACGGATCCGTTCGTGGTGCAGTAGGTCGGACCGCGTGAGGAGAAACTGGCGACCGGCCAGCTCGACGAGTAGGGATCGATGGCCGCGACGGAGCAGGTGCGGTACTCGTCGAGCGCACGGTCGCCGGGACGTCGCAGTCCGGAACTCCCTTCGTTCCCTGCCGAGAACAGGATGACCGTACCCATCAGTTCACAGTTGTCGAGGTAGACCCAGAAGGTCTGGTCGCATTCGGGGTACCCGTGGGACGTGATCAGCCCCCACGAGTTGGAACAGACATGGGGAACGTCCCAGACCGTGGACGGGTTGCCGTCGGGATCGACCATCCACTCGAACGAGAGAATCGCGTCGGAAACGGTCTGCGAGATCCCACTGCGATCGATGGGAGCGGATGCGATCCACTTCGCACCCGGCGCGACGCCGATCGGAAGCCCGGGGGAGCCGCCGACGATGGAGCCCATCGTGTGGGTTCCGTGTCCACCGCCGTCGTATGGAGGAAACTGGTTGAGATACGGATCGAACCAGGCCCATTCCTGCTGGTAGCCGGGGTCGTTTCCCTTCCAGCGGCTGGCGAGGGCGGGGTGCGTCCCATCGACACCGGTGTCCATGTTGGCAACGATGATGCCCGAGCCGTCGAATCCGGCGTCCCAGCACTCCTCCGCGCGGACAGCGCTGACACCCGGCTCCACCACGGCTCCGCGACTCGATGACGAGGAGGGATTGTCGTTGACCTCGAAGGGTTCGACCAGTTCGATCGGATGATCCAGATACATCGCCATGATGTCGTCACGCTGCGACAGCTGCGACAACGCATCCGGAGTCGCTTCGACCTGGATCAGATTCGCGATCCAGAAGGCGTGATGGGACTCGACGTCGCCGGAGTCCTGCATCGCCTCGATGGCGGAAACCAGATCGACCTGCGAATTCCGCGCCGTGTCCTGAAGCAGTTCCATGGTGATCTGGTGCCGATGCGAACGCGAAGCACGCTCGGACTTGAACTGCTCGTTGAGCATGTCGTAGTCGAGTTGCTGGTGAAGGAACAGAAGCGCCTTCACACGGGCATCCTTGGCGGAGCCGTCGATGACGGACTGCAGGTTCGAATCGATCTCCGCAGCCCCGTGGGCGATGGAGAGTCCGGTGGTGAGAGCAAGAACGCCTGCGGCGAATCGAATGTTCATGAAACGTATCCGTAGTGAGAGGATTGGAGGAAACCGTGTATCAAAGACCCCAGGACTCGAGGATCGTCAGCAGATCGTCGACCCCGACCATGTCGTCGCCGTTGAAATCGGCGGAACAACCCGAACATGGCCCCCACTGGGAAATCAAGGCGAGCAGATCATCGACGCCGACCATTCCGTCGCCAGTCGCATCGCCCGGTACATCAAGCACATCCGGAGCAGCCGAGATCTGCACGGAAGCTCCGAGCTGGAATGCGATTGAATCGGACATCATGGACAGCACGACGTTCGCGGCGCTGCCGGGCGGCAGGATGGTTGGAAGCGGCAGCGGCACATCGGGCAACGACGTCGGCGGGTCGAAGACCTCCGTCTCGTCGACCGAGTCGTCGAACTGGATCACGATGGATCCACCGTCGTCGGAGTCGATGTAGGTGCCGGTCAGAAGGACGGGGAGCAGCACGGGGGGCAGCGCGACTGGCGACTCCCCCACGACTCCGGAAGCGGCGATCGCCAGCGTGGCGGGCAATGCGAATGCCCACTCGTCGACGACACCGGTTTCGACCAGAGCCCCGTTTGCAATCCCCACCTGCGAGAACGACCACGCATCGAGCTGGCCGGAGGCGAGCGGAACGGGAACCTCGAATCCGCCGATGTAGAGCGAATCAGGGGAGACGCTGCGAAACGTCTCGTAGAGCATCACGACGGAACTGTCGAACGGGATCGACGAACCCGCAGCCATCTCGATGGCCATGGATTCGACGGAGATCAACTGGAGTTCGGTATCGACATTCAGGCCGAAGTCTCCGGTCACGGCGAAGGATCCGCCGCCGGCGTTGACCTGATCGAGCGACAGCGCGATGGGATTGTTGCCACTGCCGCCGAAGAGACCCGGGATCGTCTGCGTCCCACCGGGATTGAGTTCGGCATCCCAGTCGCCGACAAGCGTCCCGGCGGTGGCGACCGTGGTCTGCGACTGAACGGAGACATCCCCGGATTCGATGACCCATGCATCCGATCCGGCCAATGCCGAGCCGGTCAGCAGAAACACCGCAGCATGCCCATTCAGATGAAACGAAGACATGGATTCTCCCTCTCGCGACGACGGAATCATCACCCAGGCAGCCTGAGCAGATGTCTCCATCACCGGGTAAAGGTAATACCATTTGAATCAGAATGCGGAGAATTGCCGCGTATAGAGCTGGAAATAACGACCTTGCTGCGAAAGCAGCTGTTCGTGGGAGCCGGATTCGACAATTTCACCGCCATCGATCACCAGAATGCGGTCCACATTGCGGACCGTCGAGAGCCGGTGGGCGATGATGATCGAGATTCTGCCCTTGAGAACCGCCTCGATTCCATGCTGAATCTGCCGCTCGGTCTCCGTATCCACCGAGGAGGTGGCCTCGTCCATGACGAAGATCTGTGGATCCGACAGCACCGCCCTCGCCAGCGAAACCAGTTGTCGCTGCCCGGTCGAGAGGAGGCTGCCTCCCTCACCGACCTGAGTCTCGTATCCGGACTCCATTGCGACGATGAAGTCATGCGCGTCGACCCGACGGGCGGCGCCCTCGACCTCCGATTCCGTTGCGCCCTCGAGCCCGTAGGCGATGTTCTCCCGGATGGTGCCCGAGAACAGGTGCGGCACCTGGAGCACGACACCGAGATTGGAACGAAGCCAATGCAGGCTCCGCTGCCGGTACTCCACGTCGTCGATGAAGATGCCGCCGCTGGTCGGCTCGTAGAATCGACACAGCAGATTTGCGATGGTGCTCTTTCCTCCACCGGTCGCGCCGACCAGCGCGATCGACTCGCCCGCATTCACGGAGATGTCGAAGGACCGCAGCACGGGCTCCCCCTCGACGTACGAGAAGCCGACGTCCCGGAAATCGACGCGTCGGATCGTCGTGGAACCTCCGTCGGCACCGACGGGGGCATCGGCGTCATTGAGCTTCGCCAGCCGCATGAGCTCGACGACCTCCTCCGAATCGCGGATTCCGGGTTCCGTATCGAGCAGGTCCTGCACCCGCTCCGCCGCCGCCTGCGCCGCCTGGAGATCCGTGAATCGACGGGCCAGCTCCTGGATCGGCATGAAGAAGTTCACCGCATACTGCATGAACGCGATCAGCATCCCGAGCGTGAGACCTCCGACCTGCACGTCCATGCCGCCCCGCCAGAGGGCGATTCCGACGCCGATGCTGCCGATCGACAGCACCATCGGCAGGTAGACCGCCGACTGCAGCGAGTTCCGCAGCGACCACTCGTACATTTCCGACGAGAGTTCGCCGAACTCCCCGAGATTCTCGCGCTCGCGAACCAGTGTCTTGGTGGTCCTGATGCCCGAGATCGACTCGCTGAAGTTGCCGGTGATCAGCGAGTTGGTCCGCCGCATCATGCGGGAGCTCCGGAGGATCTTGTGCTGGAAGAAGTACGTGGTCGCGACCAGAAGCGGAACGATGCAGACGACCGCCAGGGCCAGCTGCCAGTTCAGGAGGAACATGGCGACCACGATGCCGAAGATGAAGCTGGCGCCCCAGAACAGGTCGTACATGAACCATGGCATCAACGAGGAGATCTTCATGCAGTCGGACGTGAGTCTCGAGAGCACCCATCCCTGCGGACGGACGTCGAACCACGAGAACGAGAGTTCCTGCAGCCGACCGAAGCTCTTCGTCCTGAGGTCGTAGGCGACTCCCGTCGCAACGCGACCGGCCAGCATGATGAAGCACCAGACGATGACGCACGTCAGGACGATCACGACGACGTACGCTCCCCACCATCGCATCAACTCCTCGCCGCGATTGCCCTCGATGATCGCGTCGATGACCAGCCCCGTGATCAGGGGCATGAGCGTGTCCAGCCCCGCCATGGCGATTCCGCTGGCGGCCAGCCCTGTCATGGAGGACCGGTACGGGCGGGCATGACCGAAGATCCGACGCCACAACCGGGCATCGATCCGTCGGGGAAGTTCGTGCTCGCGCTGCGTCAGCTCGTCCACGCGCCACCTTCCTTCCCGTCGGGAGACTGGATCTCCCACAACCGCCGATAGAGTCCGTCGACCGCGACGAGTTCGGAATGCGAACCGTTCTGGATGACGCGTCCTCCGTCCATGACGAGAATCCTGTCCGCATGCATCAGCGTCGCGATGCGGTGGGCGATCACCACGGTCGTCTGACGGTGGTGCCGTCTCCGCAGCGCCTCCAGGATGACCGACTCGGTCTCGGTATCCACCGCACTCAGCGCGTCGTCCAGAATCAGGACATCCGGAACCTGAAGCAGCGCACGGGCGAGAGCCACCCGCTGCCGCTGCCCTCCGGAAAGGGTGACCCCGCGTTCGCCGACGGCCGTCTCGTATCCGTGCTCGAACGAGAGGATCGAATCGTGGATCTCGGCCGCGACGGTCGCCTCGTGCATCTCGTGCTCGGCGGCGGAAGGCGACGCCAGAAGAATGTTCTCACGAAGCGTCTTCGAGAAGAGGAACGGTTCCTGCAGGACGACGGCGATCCGTGCGCGGATGCGCTTGCGATGGATGGAGGCGAGCTCCTCGTCACCGAGATGGATGGCTCCGTCGTCGTAGTCGTAGAGCCGCAGAAGCAGGTTGACGATGGTGCTCTTGCCGCAACCGGATGGCCCGACGATGGCCAGCGTCTGCCCCGGCTCGACCTCGAAGGACACGTCATGCAGCACCGGAGAGGATGCACGGTGCGAGAAGGTGACCCCATCGAACCTGATGCGGTTTCCGATTGGCTGCGCATGAACGATCGGCTCGGTCATCGTCTCCAGCGGCTCGTCGAGAATGCACTGGATCCGGTCGAATGCCACGGTGGCCCGACCGACATCGGACAGGATCCGACCCATCTGACGGACCGGCCAGATGAACATCGCCACCGCGGTCAGGAAGAAGTAGAAGCTGCCGATCTCGAGCATGCCGTTGACCAGCAGGATGATGCCGACCCCGACCACGATGGCCTTCTGAAGCATGCACATCAGATCGGAGATCGACCAGAATCTCGCCATCAACGAGTAGAGCTGGTAGTCGAGATCCCGATGGACGACGTTCCGGGAATCGAACTGCTCGATTTCATGCTCCTGACGGGCGAAGGCCCGGACGACGCGCACACCGGAGAGGTTCTCCTGAATGGCGCTGGTCATGCGTCCCTCGGCCTCCTCCTTGAGACGGAACAGCGATCGGACCTTGGCGAAGAAGATCAGCGAGAAGCCGGTGATGAATGGAATGGTGACGACCGCGGACAGCGTCATCCAGGGATCGATCATGAGCATCAGCGGAATCGGGAGCAGCAGGAGCATGCACGCACGACCGATCTCGACCATCTGGTTCGCGAGAAACAACCGGACGGTGTCGACATCGGATGTGCATCGCTGGACGAGGTCGCCGGTCTCGTGTCCGTCGAAGTACTCGCAGGGAAGATGCTGCAGCTGATCATAGATTCGATCACGCAGCCCCAGGACGATGCCTTCGCTGGCCTGGGCGGACCAGCGTCCGCGCAGATAGGTGAAGACGCCCGCCAGAATCGACAATCCGGCGACCACCACCCCCGGAAGCCACAACGCTCCCGCCAGGAACTCGCGACCGCCCATGAGTGGAACGAGCCACTTCACGAAGACGGACGGATCCCCCGCCTGATCCGTATCGAGCACCCCGTCGATGACGACCTGGGGAATGAGCGGAACCAGGTACAGCAGCATCGACGACACCAGCAGCGCCAGCAGCGCAAGCGCATAGCGACCGCGGAACCCACGGGTCAGACTCCAGAATGTCGTACTGGGCTTCGACATGTCCCGCCTGAGGCGCCTTGGTGCGCAAAGCGACGCGATCACATCCCCCACCGGACGTCAGATCGGCATCCCGGACCTGTCAATCGCCATGATCGTGATGATGGCCGTTGTGGTGATGATCGTCGTGGTGATGATGGTGCTCACGATCCTTGCGAGCCTTGTCCTTGTCCATCTCGTTGCCGATCATGTACCCGGCGACGGCTCCGGCCCCGGCCCCGATGAGGGTCGAACCGGTGTTTCCGCCGATGGCCTGGCCAGCCAGGGCTCCGCCTCCGGCGCCGACGAGGGCACCGGTCTGGGCATCGTCGCGACATCCGGTGATGAACAGACAACCTCCGAGCACGCTGACGGCACTGAGACGGACGATCTTCGAATGATGACTCATGTGGGGCTCCTTGATTTCAACTGGATGCATCCTATCAACTGGGACGGCGGATTTGACCGATCACCCCCATATGGCCCCTGTATCTGCTACAACCTCGCACGTGGACATGACCTCGCAGGATCCAGTTCGAACGCCCGGCAAGGCACTCGCGATGATCGCACTCCTGATCGGCGCGATCGGGATCGCATTCGCCGGAATCTTCGCGAAGATGTCGATGGATGCAGGCTATCTGGGTGCTCTGACGACCGCCTTCTGGCGATTCGCCCTCGCAATGCCGTTCTTTCTTCTTGCCATGGTGCTCACCCGACCCAGCAAGCCGCGGGATCTCAGCAAGGCACTGATCAATCCGCTCTGGCTGCTGCTGCCCGGGCTGCTGTTCGCCGGCGACATGGCCTTCTTTCATACCGCCTTCTCCCACACCACGGTGTCGAACGGCACCCTGCTGGCGAACCTGCAGGTCTTCATCGTCGGAATACTCGGCTGGTGGATCCTGAAGGAACGGTGCAACGCACTGTTTCTGGCCGGTGCGATCGTCGCCTTCGGCGGCATCTGGCTTCTCGTCATGAACAACGAGACCAGCGAGTACGCATCCGATCCCGCATTGGGCAACATCTTCGCCATCGGAACCGCCTTCTGGTACGCCTCGTACTTCCTGATGGTCAAGTGGCTCCGAAAGGATTTCCGGGCGCTGGAGATCATGACGGTCACCACGATGGTCGCCACGGTCATCCTGTTCCTGATGGTGATCATCATCCCCCAGGATCGCGACCACCTCGTCCCCTTCTACAACGACAGCATGCCCGATGAATACACGAAGGCCTGGATCTACCTGATCCTCCTGGCGATCGTGCCCCAGGTGATCGGGCAGGGCTGCATCGCGTGGTCCCTCTCGAAACTGCCTGTGACGTTCTCGGCCGTCGTGCTTCTCCTGCAGCCCGTGTTCGCCGCCTTTCTCGGCTGGATCATTCTGGCCGAGGCACTCAACAACTGGCAGATGATCGCCAGTGGAATCGTGCTCGTCGGCATCGTGCTCGCCAAGCTGGGCACTCCTTCGAAATGACCGAGCACGCACTGCGATTCATCGAATCCAAGCCCTCGACCCCGCAGGACGGGCCGGCTCCTCTTCTGATCACGTTCCACGGATACGGAAGCCACATGGGCGACCTGCACGAACTGCGACATGCCCTCGACGGCAGACTGCATGTCGTCAGCGCCCAGGCTCCCATCGACCTCGCCCCGGCCGGCATGCCGGGAGGATGGGCCTGGTTCGATCTGACCTTCACCCCGGGAGAGGGAATCGGATACGACGGACCGAGTGCGAAGCGGGCCCTCGAACTGGCCGACACCTTCGTGCAGCAGACCATGGAACGACTCGGAACCCCACCCGAACGACTGCACCTGCTCGGCTTCAGCCAGGGCTCCATGATCGCACACGCACTGCTTCTGGGCGGTTCGAACCCGCCGGCCGGCGTCGCGGCATGTTCGGGGCGACGCGTCGACGAGGTCTTCGCGACACCGCCGGATCCGGACCGGCTTTCCGGTCGCCGACTCTTCGTGTCCCATGGGCGGTTCGACGACGTGATTCCCGTGAGCTGCGGTCAGGAGATCCGGGACTGGTACGCACCCACTGGAATCGATCTCGAGTACCACGAATACGACATGGCACACGGCATAGACCCGTCATGCATGAAGGACATGTCCGAATGGTTCAAGACCACGCTGGACCGCTGACGCGGGGCGTCAGACGACCATCAGGAAGATCAGGGCACAGATCACGATGACGACTGCGGCGATCCCGATCATGCCCCAGCAGCCGATGCCGTTCCGCCCTTGAGTGTCCGATTCGGTGCTCATGCCGTGCTCCTGTGTCCTTGAACGGATGGATCATCTCAGCAGTGGACACGGGCGTCAACCACTGACTTATACTGAACGAATCGAAATGCACACACTCTTCTCGAAGGAATGAACAATGGCCTACACGCTGCCTGATCTCCCATTCGCCCCCGACGCACTCGAGCCCCACATCGATTCGACCACGATGTCCATTCATCACGACAAGCACCATGCAGGCTACGTCGCAAAGCTGAATGCCGCCATCGAAGGCCATGCCGATCTCGAAGCGATGGGAATCGACGAACTCTGCCGCAACATCTTCGCCATCCCGGAGGAGATCCGTGGAGCCGTACGCAACAACGGAGGCGGGCACTACAACCACAGCCTGTTCTGGACGATCCTCGGCCCCGGCGGCGGAGCCCCCTCCGGCGACCTCGGCGCGGCCATCGACTCCACGTTCGGATCCCTCGATGGGTTCAAGGAACAGTTCGCGGCCGCCGCGGCGACCCGCTTCGGCTCCGGCTGGGCGTGGCTCTGCGTCAAGGACGGCGCCCTCGTCATCTGCTCCACCCCCAACCAGGACAATCCGCTGATGGGCGAAGGATGCGGAGGCGTTCCCATCCTCGGACTCGACGTCTGGGAGCACGCCTACTACCTGCACTACCAGAACCGGCGCCCGGACTACATCAGCGCATTCTGGAACGTGGTCAACTGGGATGAAGTCGCCTCGCGATTCGCCGCCGCCACGTAGCGCGATTCCGCCTGATCGAACCCGAGACACGGGCCCGGCACCATGTGCCCGGGCCCGTTTCGCTTCATCAGAATGCGAGCCCCGTCGCCTTCAGGATCAGAACCAGAAGTCCGTACAGGATGAGCATGGATACGATCGAAAGCAGCATCGCGGGCCAGAACGCAAGCCCGCCCCTGACGAGGGCAGGGAAGATCAGGAACATCGGCAGCGTCGGAAGCACCAGCCAGAAGGTGGCGGTGGAGTACTCGGAGATCTTCTCCAGCTCCCTTCCCTCCACATGCATCCAGATCATGGAGATGATGCTCACGATGGGCAGCGCCCCCAGGAGTGCCGCAGCGACGAGATTGCGCTTGACGACCTCCGTGATGCCCGTGATCAGGGCCACATTGACGGCGATCTTGACGAGAGTGAGCATGGAACGATCTCCTTGACCGATGTGTATGCACCAAGCGTACATCGAAGTAGACTCGGCGGCATGACCAGCGGCAACACCATCGCGATCGTACGCCCCGTCCCCGAATCCATCGGACGATGCGAACTGACCCACATGGATCGGACGCCCATCGATCTCGAACTCGCACGTTCCCAGCATGCCGACTACACGAAGGCGTTCGCACGCCTCGGATGCGACGTCATCGAACTGCCTTCACTGGACGAATACCCCGATTCGGTGTTCGTGGAGGACCCCGCGATCGTCCTCGACGAACTCGCCATCATCGCCCGCTCCGGCGCCGAATCGAGACGGGGCGAGGCCGCGTCGGTCGAACGCGTCCTGGGTGCACACCGCACCTGCCATCGGATCACCGCCCCGGGATGCGTCGATGGCGGAGACGCCCTGCTGATCGGACGCCGGCTGTTCATCGGAATCTCGTCGAGGACGAACGAACAGGCCAGAGCACAGATCAGATCGATCATCGAACCCCACGGGTATCAGCTCATCGCTGTCCCGTTGACAGACTGCCTGCATCTGAAGACCGCCGCCACCGCCATTTCAGACGACACCATCCTGTGCAACCCGCTCTGGGCAGCCCCGGCATCGTTCGACGGCCTTCGGACGATCGAGATCGATCCCTCGGAACCATTTTCCGGAAACGTGGTGCGAGTCCACGACACGCTGATCGCCGATTCGGCCTGGAACGCGACGAACGGGCGGCTGCGCGCGGCCGGATTCGAGGTCGAGGACATCCATCTCGGCGAACTGTCGAAGGCCGAAGGTTCGGTGACCTGCTCGTCGATCGTGTTCAATCGACTGGGTTGAGCGACTTCATACGACTGGTGGGAGACAGAATCAACTGTGCGATGAGCACGGTCGGATACATGACTCCGAGGATCGCCTGGATCACCGATACGGATCTTGCAAATGGATTGACCGGCGTGATGTCGCCGATTCCGAGGGTCGTCTGGCAGATGAAGCTGTAGTAGATCAGATCCCCGAACGGCAGCATGTCCTCGTGCACATGACGGACGGGCTCCGCGACATGGAAGGCCCGAGGATCGATTTCATAGATGACCGTGTAGATGATCGCGAAGGTGACGCCGATCAGGAGGTATCCCGTGATGCCGCCGTAGACGGGATGATCCTTGAGGTCGTCTCGGATGAAGACCGAACGGATGATGAGGACGGTGCAGAACCCGTACATCGCGACCGCGGCGAGGGCCCGGAGCCAGAACATGAAACTGCCGATCACGATGTTCGGAAACGAATCGCAGAACAGGACGAGCAGACCCAGGATGATCAGCGAGAAGAAGGACCATCGCTGCCCGTGCAGCACCACCACTCCTGAGATCGGAACGATCGCGAAGAGCACCCTCGCGGGCCAATCGGGCAGGGTGTTCGCCGGACTCTCGAAGAGCGGATAGAACAGCAGAAGGATGAACAGCGAGACCATCAGGGGCATGGACCTGCCCTGCATCACGCCATAGAGCGGCCGGAGGAAAAATATGATGTTCTGGGAATCCGGCTTCATTGCGGATACATCGGAAGCGCAGACGTCGAAACTCCACAAGCGGATCGGACATGAGGGAACCGCTACTCGAAACCCATTCTCAATAAGCAAAAATGAGGCATGGCCAGAAGATCAAACATGAACCCACGTTCAACACCTTTGTCCATTTTCCGTACTTCGAATCATTCCGCGGAGTAGTATTGAAGTTGCAGCCGATAAGAAAGTCCTGCAATGACACCCCATGCGAGACCTTCATTGACCACATCAAGAATACCCAGAACCGCATTCACCCTCGTCGAGATCCTGGTCGTGATCGCGATGGTCGGCGTGCTCATCGGAGTCCTTGTCGTGTCCCTGAGTTCGGTGCAGACCTCGGCCAACAGTGCCGCGGACCTGGCGAATCAATCGCAGATCATCAAGGCGAATCTCAACTACGCGACGGACAACAACGGAAGGCTCTTTCACCCCCGAACCGTCGGAGAGGAGCCCAACGGAACCAATGACATCGATGAAGACGTGATTGCCCGGATGTGGGTGCGCGACGACTGGGAGGATCCCAACAACATTCCCGAGACGATCACCGGCGTCGAAGCCCTCCAGAAGGGCGAGGCCTGGGAGTACCTCGGGAACGAATCGATCTACAGGTCCCCCCTTGACCCGACCCAGCGACTTCGCAGCTACTCACTCAACTCCTTCGTCGGCGTCAACAACGGAGCAGATGACTACTCGGGATACGCGGGCAACCCGCCCCCGAATCTCGCCGCCAACTACATCCCCTGCCAGACATTGTCACGAATCACCCAACCCTCCCGAACGATGGGCTGCATCATCGAGCAGGACCCCGATTACGCCAACAACTGGAACGGATTCCTTGTCCACCCCGGATGGGAAAATACGACGATCGCACAGTGGATCGACTTTCCAGCCTGGGACTGGAATCCAGGCCGTATCACGATCGCCTATATGGATGGATCCACCGAGAACTACCGGCTCACGGACTACGACAACCTGTCTCAGGCCGTCCAGACGCACAACGTCATCTATGATTCGACCGATTACAGGTTCTTTCGGGACATCATGCTCCCGGGCCGCGTCAAGAACTGAGAGCCGTCGGCGACGCCCCTTCTAAATTCAATACAAATAGGAATTTACCCGATTACGGGGATCCTCCGGTGTGCTCCGCACGTACCTAGGTGCTGCCGTAGGTACGGCAGCATTTCTCCTCCCACCTCATCAGGAGCAGGCATGGACCGCTTGCAGAAGAACAACAAGCAACCGCTGGAAATCCAGAGACGATTCACTCTGATCGGGCTCATCCTCGCTCTGAGCGTGGCCGCGATGCTGTCGACGGATCCACAGATCGTCTGGGCCGCTGAATGCGGCCACCTGCCGCTCGAGACGACCGCCCCGAGACCACTCGTCGAAAGTCATCTGGACCAGCCCGAAATCCCGACTCCGGAATACCGGATTCGGACCGGCGACGAGCAGCGTCGCTGACCTGGAGATCAGCCTGCGGACTTGGCCGCGGGCTTCGGACGAGTGAACACCAGCCTCGACTCGTCGCTCGCCTTCAGATCGCACCGATACCCTTCGGCATCGAACTCGCGAAGATCGTCGGCCGATTTCGGACGATGCTCGGACATCCATCGGGCGACCAGACCGCGGGCCTTCTTCGCATGGAATGAGATGAACTTCTCCTGACCGCCGCTTCGCTGGAGAAACGTGGTCTCGAGCACCCGCACACCGAGGCCTTCGAAATCGATGGACTTGGAGTACTCGTCGCTGGCCAGGTTCACCAGGACATCCGCCTTGATGTCGGCGAGATCCTTCCGAAGCGTTCTGGTGATCGCATCTCCCCAGAACTCGTAGAGGTTCGAACCCGAACTCGTAGGGAGCCTGGTTCCCATCTCCAACCGATACGGCTGGATGACGTCCAGAGGCCTGAGCAGGCCGAAGAGGCCGCTGAGAATCCGGACATGATCCTGAGCCCACTTCAGCGAACGCGCGTCGAGGGTCCAGGCCTCCATGCCCTGGTACACATCACCCCGAAAGCACATCGCGGCGGGACCTCGGGGATTCGATCGGTCCCCGAAGTCGGACCACCTCTGTGCATTCAACGTCGCCAGCTTGTCGGAGATCGACATGAGCTTCGAGAGCTTCGCCGGAGCGTATCCCTCGAGGATTCCTGCGAGGTCGCGGGTCCGCGCCTGATTGCGGGGCCTCGAGGTCTCGAGGCCGCCGGGAACGGCGTCCATGTCCAGGGTCTTGGCGGGCGAGAGGATGGCGAGCAGTCCGGTCATGCTTCAAGGATACCGCATGACGCGCTCGATCAGCCATCCGTGGACTCATTCCGAGAATGCCATCGGCTGGAAAGATGACGGCCAGGGCATCGAGTCGCGGAGTCGACGACGGCCCCGCGAACCACCTGGTGGCCATCGATCACTCGGCCTTGTCGATCCGCATGTGGTCGAACAGCCTGTTCTCGATGTCGTAGGCGAAGAACTCGAGCGTTCCGCCGTTGACCCGCACCATGCAGTAGTGGTGCCCCTGGCGGACGGTGTTGTTGAAGTCGGGCCGCACCGGGCCGGGGGTCTCGAGCCCTCCCCCTCCACCACCGGTGATGGTGTAGATCACGCCCCCGTCGTCGACGACCTTGCCACCCTCGATCGGCCAGGTCCGTTCGTAGCTGTGGATGTGCCCGTTGAAGACGACGTCCACTCCATGCCGGTCGTAGAGCGAGGAGAGTTCCCTCGCCCGCAGATCGCCCCGCGTACCCCGCCCCTTCCAGGTGTCGCCGTAGTCGTTCTCGTCGGACGAATAGGGAGGATGATGATGCACGACGAACTTCCACCTGGCATCGGATTCGGCAAGCGTGGCGTCGAGCCACGCGTACTGCTCGGATCCGGGACCGACGTTGCGGTTGGTGTCGATCATGAAGAAGTCCGCATCGCCCTGGCTGAACCGGTAGTAGTACTCCGGCTCCGGCAAGGAGAAGTACCTGTAGTAGTGACGGGCATCCTGCTCGTGATTGCCGAGCACCGGGTACATCGTGACCCGTCCCAGCAGCCCGTTCATGCCGGGAAAGAACTCGTCGGTCCAGTCGCCCTTGAGCGAACCGGTGCCGGTCAGATCACCGGGGTGCACGATGAACCCGGGACGCTGCCCCCAGATGTGCTCTGCGATGCGGCTCGAGACCGCGGGATTGTCCTGGGTGTCGCTGATGATCGCGAAGCTGATCGGCTTCCCGCGCGGTGCTGCGGTCTGGAAGCTGAGCACCTCGGACTGCAGGGACTGCCCGGTGTCGTCCACGAGATCGAACTGGTAGAAGTACGGTTCGTCGGGACGAAGGCCGGCCAGCACCACCTCGCCCAGCATCACCGGCTCGACGACCGGAACCTGCCGATCGAACTCGGCCGTTTCCCCGAATCGGACCATTCCGGTGACCGGACGAGTGGTCTCGAACACGATACGGATCGAGTCGACGGTGGCGAACTGCAGGAACGGAGCGACCTGCCAGCCGAGCGTGTCGGAGACCGGACGCTCCGGCTGCATCCGCACCGGCAAGGCGGCGCGATCGGAATGATGTTCGAACTGACCACTGATCCAGTCGGGCCCGGCGGCCATGTCGTACAGACGCACGTCCATCAGTCGACCGACGTGGGGATGGAACTCGTTGTCATCCAGATAGGACCCGAGCGAAACCGGCGCCGCTTCCGGATAGAGCAGGGCACCCGACTGCTCGGTCGTCTCGGCATCGACTCTTCCGTCGACGTACAACCTGGCCGTGACCCCGTCGTAGGTCGCGACCACGTGATAGAGCTTTCCAAGCTCGTACGGCGTTGCGCCGGTGAGATAGGTCATCCTGCCGTTGCCGTCATCGGCCCCGACCGTGGCGAATCCGAACGTGAAGTGCCGGTTGTCGTAGCCCAGCACCCATCCCTGCTCGTGATCGTCGTTGTCCTGGATGCAGCCGAGGACGCCACCCCACTGCCGCGGCGTGGTGACCGAGACCCAGGCGGAGATCGTCAACTCACGCTCCGGCAGCGTTCCGGCGAGCTGCGAATGGTCGGCGGCGAGCACCAGTCGATCCGACTCCTCGAGCTCGGCTCCTCCGCCCTGATCGGCGGGAGCGAAGTGGATGGGTCGCTCCATCGAGACATGCGGACCGACCTGGGCCTTCAGCATCCCGTCCTGATGGGATGCCTCGTGCATCGGGTAGGCCAACACCGGATCGGGCGCATCGTGGACGAGCATGGACGAGACGATCAGGACGATTTCAAGCATGGCCGCAGGATAGCGCGGAGGAACCCGCCTGACAAGAATGAACGACGCCGCGTGGATTCCCCGCTCAGGGAGTCCACAGCAGCGTGGCGAACACGGCGCGATGATCCGAGGGCCAGGGATCGAACTCGACGTCGCTGCTGGGATCACCGGCGTCCCCGAGGACGACGACGTTCCGAGGCACGAGATTCGACGACACGTGGATCATGTCGATGCGGTCGAGGATGGTCGTGGGCTGGGCCGCGAGCGGCTCGTCGAATCCATCGGCACCCCAGTTCCGACGCCCCGTCGCACCGACCGCGTACCGAGGGGTCCAGGTGTGCCCAGGATCGGCGACCTCGTTGGGCCTGACGGCCCGGAAGGCGTCGATCATCGACGGGAGCGTCACGCCGGGATCGAACCCGAGTTCCTCACGATGCGGCCCGGGGTCCGCAAGCATCGACGTCCCCTTCCATTCGATCTGGTGATTGATCGGCGAGCCGGTCGGATTGTCGACCCACCGGTCGTCGCCCTGGCGTTCGTACCGAGCCGTCCAATCAAGGTGCGAGGGCTCGTTGAAGTCGCCCCCGACGATCACCGGCAGCCCGGATGCGAGCGACGGCTGCACGCTCCGATAGGTGCGTGCGTACACGTCGCCCTTGTCGACCATCGCCAGGATCTCGTCCGTATCGACGGGCTCGCCGGCGAGGAACTTCGCCTGCATCTCGTACGGACCATACGGATACGGTGGCCAGTGCACGTTGTGCACCACGACCGGTCCCGCCGGATGCATGATGCGGGAGGTGTCGACGTCGATCGGCTCGATGGGATACTTCGCGTACACGGCCTGCCCACGCGATCCGCCGCCGCGACGACGCCACGCCGGATCCGACGCCTGCAGGCGCTCGATGATGCGAAGCTCACCGCCCTCCTCCTGGACAAGCACGACGTGCGGATCGACCTGCTCGATGGCCGAGGCGATCGCCGCATGCCTGGGCATGCCGGCCAGCGGACTGTCGCCGTCGGGGCCCGCCCCGTTTCCCCCGGTGAGGATGTTGAAGGCGAGGACGCGCAACTCGACCTGATCGACCGACGCTTCGACCGGCAGGACTCCCTGCCTTCGCCACTCCATGTCCATGACCACGGCTCCGTGATCGGAAGGGAACATCCGGTCACGG
This sequence comes from Phycisphaerales bacterium UBA3160, assembly GCA_002364485.1. Lineage (GTDB taxonomy): Bacteria > Planctomycetota > Phycisphaerae > Phycisphaerales > SM1A02 > UBA854. The sequence goes on along the minus strand of DEYK01000002.1, from coordinate 16,783 downwards.
ACCTCGATCCCGTCGTCCTCCCAGGGAGTCGGCAGCACGGTCCCGGAGACCGGATGCAGCGACCAGCTTTCCGCGGAAGGCTCTGGATTCTTCAGATAGATGCGATCGATGCGATCGAAGCCCTGCTCGGTCTCGCCCGACGTGCGGAACATCGGCGACCAGGTGATTCCCGGCTGCTGCACGGGGTCGGGATGGACCGCGCGGAACGTGTCCGTGAACCCGGCATCATGCATCGCGATGCTCACGGGCAGATCGAGGGCCCGCCGACGCTTGAAGACCCGAGCCGTGTCGGTCGTCCAGTCGAGATGCGAAGGCGTGTTCCAGTCCCCCCCGACGATGACGGGGACATCGGCGGCAAGATGACCTGCTCCGTCGATGTGCTCCAGCAGGGCACGAACCTGCGGAAGGCGGGCGGAACGCTCGGACTCGGCGGCCAGAAGCAGCTCGTCGGTCATGCCCGGGTTGTCCCGAAGTTCGTAGGTGATGAATGAGCGGTAGTCGAGCCAGATGCTCCAGGCCAGCAGCGAGCGACCATGTCCGTCGGTCAGCAATGCACCCAGTCCGTGCCACTGGTGATGGAGGAACGTCGCATCCATCTCCAGCGGAGTCAGGACGCACAGATGCGGACTCTCCCCCTGGTGGTAGTTCCAGCCAAGCTGCTCGGAAAGCCACTTGCCGAGCTTCGGCCGATCGCCGTCGATGTCGTAGCTCTCCTGCATGAGCACCACGTCGGGCGCCGCGTCGCGGATGACGGCAAGGGTCTTCTCCGGACCGTCGTCGACATCGTTGGATCCGTGCAGGACGTTCCAGGCCATGACCCGGAGCGAATCGACGCCGGCGGGCGCGGACTGCGGAGCGATGAACACGAGGGCGGCGGCGAGGCAGGCGAGCATGGCGACATCTTTCTGAGAGTGCGGCAAGCGGCCCACTACGGCCGCATGAAGAGATACACCAGAACATACAGCAGCAGCTGGATCACCGACATCACGACGGCGATGACCACGCCGACCGCACGACCGGGGGCTGGAATCGACAGCCTGCGATCGCAGAAACGAGGTGTCGTGAGGAACCAGTACATCCAGATGCTGACGACCAGGTTCACCGCCGGAAGCACGATGATCGGAAGGCCCTTCGCATGCGAACCGAGCGAGGCCATCAGCACGAAGACCAGCAGCAGCGTCAGCATCGCCCCGAGGAACATGACCATCGCACAGGAACTGCACGCGGATCGAAGCGACGGCGACTCCCCACCGGTCGCCACGAACATGGACTGCAGGACCCACCCCTGGATGATGATCAGGGACAGCAGCGATATGCCGACGTCGACTGCACGCCGGGGTTCTTCGCCGAGATCGAGGATCAGGCGGGCGCAGACGAAGGCCACAAGCAGTGCGGTCACGATGCGCATCGAAGTACTGCTCCTGCAAACCGCCATCGCTCAGCGGGCGAGATGACGTTCCCCACGATCGTCGGCGAGTTCGACCTGCTGCTGCCTCTCGGCGAAGCCGGCCTTCTGTCGCGACGTGGTCCGGGCGAAGCACCATGGACAACTGACGCCCTCGACGTACTCCTCGGACATTCGGTCCTGCGGCCCCACCGGACGACGGCATCCGCGACAGAGCTCATACGGCCCACGCTCGAGACCGTGACCCACGGACACCCGCTCGTCGAAGACGAAGCATTGGCCTCGCCAGAGGCTCCTGTCCTCCGGCACCTCCTCGAGGTACTTGAGAATACCGCCCTCGAGGTGATAGACCTCGTCGATGCCCGCCTGCCTCAGCAGCGCGGTCGACTTCTCGCAGCGGATTCCACCGGTGCAGAACATCGCCACCCGCGGCCGCTGCGAGGCATCGATGCGATCGGCGAGCCACTCGGGCAGCTGCCCGAACGACTGGATGTCGGGATTGACCGCCCCCTCGAAGGAACCGATCTCGACCTCGTAGTCGTTTCGGGTGTCGATGACGATGACGTCCGGATCCCCGATCAGGGCGTTCCATTCCTCCGGCTGCACATACGTACCCACCAGACAGGATGGATCGACCCCCGGAACCCCCATGGTGACGATCTCCTTCTTCAGACGAACTCGCATCTTCCTGAAGGGACGATCGTCGCAGGTGGACTCCTTCCAGGAAAGATCGGCAAAGCGCTCGTCGGAACGAATGAAATCGATCACCGCCAGCACATCCTCACGGGATCCGGAGATCGTCGCGTTGACCCCCTCTTCCGCGATCAGAATGATGCCGAGGACACCATGTTCGACGCAGCATCGCCTGATCGAAGACTGCAGCGACTCGCAATCCTCGACTCTGGCGAACTTGTAGAACGTGGCGACGAAAAACACGTGGGGATCCTCCTGGAGCGTGATCCGCCCCATGCTAGCGGACTCGCCGGAACTCCCACATGGGGTCTCCAATCGGAAAATTCACTCGATTTACCCAAATCAGGGAGTATGTTGTTTCTGCGGCATTTCGTTCCCTGTTTCAGCATGTGCCGGTTTCCGAATCCGGAGCAATCATGATTCGCACGTACCAGATCCTCATCGCGACGGCGGCAGCCTGCGCCTGCGCGGCCATGCCCGCCATGGCCGAGGAGCCCGTCGATGGATCGGTACTGAGCAGGACGCACGTCCGCATCGACTGGGACGACCACGAATCGACATCCGACTTCGATCTTGAACTGGGGATTGCCACCTCGGATCCGTTCGACGATCCGATCATCAGCATCCGCACCGACGAAAGCAGGCACCTCGTCACCGAAGGACTCGACTTCGGGATCAACTACACCTGGCGGATTCGACCTGTGTTCAGGGGCTCGCCCGGCGAGTGGAGCGAAGCTCGAGACTTCTCCATCAAGAACATTCCGATCGACTTCCAGCTCGAAGTCGATGTCCAGCAGGGACTCGGCACCCCCGAACCGGGAATCACGATCTTCAACCACTGCGATTCGATCGTCGGCTACGACCTCGACGGCAAACTCGTACTGCACACCCAGACCCCCTCGAGGGTCGGAGACTGCAGGGTGATCTCCGGAGGCAGACTCCTGTACGTCGGATGGGGCCGGGCGTGGATCCTGTCGCTGGAGGGCGAGACCCTCTGGGCATCGCCCGACGACAGCGAACTCAGAGTCCATCACTCGGCGTCCATGATGCCTTCGGGAAACGTCCTGATGGTGGTCACCGAATATCGGGACATCGAACAGGACGGCGTCGTACGAAGCTGGAAAGGCGACCGGATCGTCGAGATGGATCCCGAGACGGACGAGATCGTCTGGACATGGTCGACATTCGACCACTTCGACACCGACGACTACGACGTCTACCAGCCCCAGCACTGGAACGACTGGACGCACACCAACGACGCGCACTACGTCGAGGCCGACAACAGCATCTACATCTCCGTGCGGCACCTCAGCCGCATCACCCGAATCGACTACGACACGAAGGAGATCGTCTACAACCTCGGCATGGACATGCCGTCCGGTGACGTCTCCGTCGGAAACAACCTGTTCAGCTATCAGCACTCCCCGATGCTCCTCGAGAACGGAAACCTGCTCCTGCTGGACAACGGCAACCGCAGAGGCGGAGCACCCGCCAATTCCTCGAACGGCAGGACGTTCGCGGTCGAAATCGAACTCGGCGACCTTCCCCTGACCGACGCGACGATCGTCTGGTCGTGGGAAGTCCCCACGTACTGCCCATCCACCGGCGATGCCAATCGACTCGCCAACGGCAACACCCTGATCACGGCGACCCACGTCAACGGCATGCTCGAAGTCGCTCCATCGGGAGTGCTGGTGTGGAGACTGGACATCCTCGCCGCCGAGACCTGCTCCGGATATCGGCCCGGATACCGGACGACCAGAGTGCCCCACCTCTTCCATCTCGAACTCGAGAATCCGTGCGAGGCGGACCTCACCGGCGACTCGGTCGTCGGCGTGAACGACCTGCTCGCCGTGATTGCAGACTGGGGCGACCCCTACGACGTGATCGATCTGCTGAAGGTCATCCAGTCATGGGGCGAGTGCCCCTGAGCCGGCGTTGCCTCCCGAGGTGTGCCCGGACATAATGCACCGTCGTGCCCGAACCCAATGAAATCGACATCGCGATCGTAGGAGCCGGAGCCGCCGGGCTCATGGCGGCCATCTCGGCCGGACGTGAGGCACAACGCCGGAAATCGCCGCTTCGGATCGCCGCGTTCGACGGGGCACGCAGGATCGGAGCGAAGATCCTCGTCGCCGGAGGCGGCCGCTGCAACGTCACCCACCACCAGGTTGGCGAAGAGTCGTACGCAGGCGGATCGAGCAACACCATCCGGAAGGTGCTTCGGCGGTTCGACGTGGAGCAGACCGTCGACTTCTTCCGGAACATGGGGGTCAAGCTCAAGCGGGAGGAGACCGGCAAGCTCTTCCCCGTCACCGATTCGGCGAGAACGATCCTCGATGCGCTGCTCAAGGCGGCAGCGGACGCGAAGGCCGAACTCCGGCACCCGGAACGAATCAATGCCGTCCGCAGGACCGATGGCGGCTTCCTGCTCGAGGGAGATCTCGGCGACGTCCGATGCAGAAGGCTCATTCTCGCCTGCGGCGGCAAGGCGCTGCCCAAGAGCGGATCGGACGGCGCCGGCTATGCGATGGCGAAGGCACTCGGCCATTCGGTGACGCCCCGCGTCTTTCCCGCTCTCGTACCGCTCGTCCTCGAGAAGAGCTGCATTCTCCGTTCGCTCTCGGGCATCACACTGCACACCAGGATCGAACTTCGAAGCGGCACCGGCCGTCGGCTGAAGTCGTTCACCAACTCCACGCTCTGCACCCACTTCGGACTGTCGGGCCCCTCGGTGATGGACATCAGCCGGTACTTCACCGCCGCCAGATTCGAGGACGCGGAGGCCGGACTCTTCGCCTGCTGGCTTCCCGACGAGGAACGATCCTCCGTCGATGTCCAGCTCCAGTCTCTGGGCAAGCGGAGCATCGGCCGATGGCTGCGGGAACTTCTTCCGGAACGCCTGGCCGAAGCCGTCTTCGAGACCGCCGACGTCGACTCCTCGACGGCCGGACACCAGCTCGGCCGCGATGCACGAAGAAGATTCCTCGACGCCCTCTTCGAGATGCCGCTGCCCGTGACGTCCGACCGGGGCTTCACCCACGCCGAAGTCACCGCCGGCGGCATCCCGCTCAACGAGATCAAGGCGAGCTCGATGGCTTCCAGCCGATGCGAAGGACTGCATCTGTGCGGCGAGATCTGCGACGTCGACGGCCGCATCGGTGGGTACAACTTCCAATGGGCCTGGGCGAGCGGCCATGTCGCGGGAATCCACACCGTCGACTCGCTCATCGGGTGATTCGACGGGCAGAAGCCGTTCACTCGGATTCACCTTGCCTCGCAGGCAAACGCGTGTACAACTGGAATGGAGAAATCACCATCGTCCGACGCACCCTGTCCATTCTCGCCACCACACTGACCTCCACCTTCGCGGCGGCGGCGACCATCGACGTGCCCGGCGACTTTCCGACGATCCAGCAGGCCATCGACGCCTCGAGCGACGGGGACGTCGTCGAGATCGCGGCCGGCACGTACCACGACTCCGACATCGTCATCCAGCAGAAGGACATCATCCTTCGCGGCGCGACGCATGCGGACGGGCTGCCGGCGACCACCATCGACTCCCAGGGCGGCGGCAAGTACCTCATGAGTCTCGGGGACCTTCAGGACACCACCGCCATCGAGAACATCGTCTTCACCGGCGCGAACGGCCAGAGCTGGGCCGCCGTCATCATGTTCCATGCGTCGCACAGGATGATCAACTGCACGTTCGTCGACAACCACTGCACCGGACTCGGCGGCGGCGTCTACAACCTCAACGGCTCGCCGCACTTCATCGACTGCCGCTTCATGGACAACACCGCGAACTGGGGAGGCGGCTACGCCTGCTGGGAAACCGGCCAGCCCGACCACCCCAGCTTCCTCCGCTGCACGTTCTCCGGCAACACGGCCACGCTCGGCGGTGCGATCGGCAACTTCCGGAGCAGTCCCGTGCTCACGGAATGCGTCTTCACGGACAACATCGCCACCGAGCGGGGCGGAGCCTTCTTCAACGAGGGCACCGACTGCTGCGAACGGTGGTTCGGCGACGTCGTCATGGATCGATGCGTCTTCGAAGGCAACACGGCCGCGGAATCGGGCGGGGCCGTCAGCAACCGGACCTTCGGGACCACGCTGATCGACGGATGCACCATCAGTCACAACGTGGCCGGAATCCTGGGCAGCGCCATCTCGAGCACCGACGTCACCATGGCGATCCTGACCGGAAGCACGGTCTGCTCCAACCTGGGCACCAGCGGGCAGATCGACGGCCCCATGGACCTGGACGGCACGAATGTCATCGACGAGGACTGCCCGGTCGAGTGCGAAGGCGACATCAACGGCGACGGCACGGTGAACATCACCGATCTGCTGGCCGTGATCGGCAGCTGGGGCGACCCCTATGACGTAAGCGACCTGCTTGCCGTCATCAGCGGCTGGGGAGCATGCGAATGACCCGTCCGAAGAAAAGTACGTTCACTCGCAACGGCACTCATCCTGATGCTTCTTCGTTCACTTCTGAAGTGGTCGATCCGGTACTCACCATGCACGAAAAATGAACGAACCCCGCCGTGAAGCGGGGTTCGAGGTCTTCAAGAAGTGGGCCATACTGGACTTGAACCAGTGACCTCTTGTGTGTCATACAAGCGCGCTAGCCAACTGCGCCAATGGCCCGATCCGCAGAGGATACCACACCCCCACGTCGCTGCAAGGATGAACCTGCTCAGGCCCGATCGTCGCTGTTGGCGGTGTTGATGGCCTCGATGGAGTCGATCTCCAGCCGAAACGGGCCGGCCTTCTTGTCGTACATGTAGAACTCGATGCCGCGGATCTGATCCGGGGTGATGGTGCCACGCAGCGCCTGACCGAAGCTGGTCCGCTCCATGTCCGCGATCGGAACGACCACATCCATCCAACGACCGTTGACGGTGTCGAATCGCGTCCAGTACGACTCGCCGCCGAAGCTTCGTCCCGAGCGGGTCCCGACGATCCATTCGCGACCGTCGCCCTTGAAGCGGATCCGCAGGGCATCGGCGCCGTCGCAGCTTCCGCTGGGCACGGCGGCCCGCATCGAGGAGAAGCCGCCGTTGTTGCGAAGCGACGTTTCACCGTCGAAGACGAGCGAACCGTCGCCGGATCGGATCCGACCGGTCGAACGTCCGCCCATGACCCCGTCGACGACGATGTTGAATGCGTTCACCGTGGACGGATCGTTGAAGTCGAAGAGCACCCGATCGCCCGAGACCCGGGCATCGACCTGCATGCGTTCGCTGAGCAGCGCGTCCATGATCCGACGATAGGCCCAGGCCCGCTCGGTCATGTCGCGGTCCTCGGCGATCTCGTCCAGCCGGGCGCTGATCGAACTGCGGACGGAGGCGTCGAGCCCGAAGCCATCGACGGCCACCACCGCCTCCAGCGCCGTGGCGTAGACCGCAGCGCACCCCTCGGGATTGTCGTTGTTGAAGAGCGGCACCCCGCGCTCGATCGCGTTGAGGATGACGAGTTCGAGGGGCGACTGCTGCACGGGAGGAAGCATGACACGGTCGATGGTGTGGATGATCCCGTTCGAGGCCCCGATGTCGGCCGTCTGGACCACCGACTCCTCGACCAGCAGACGATCGCGAATCGCCTCCAGGGAGAGCGTCGTTCCGGCCAGGGTGGTCACTTCCTGCGTCTCGAGAAGCGTGGCCGCATCCAGACGCCCGGGGACGACATGGTGCAGCAGGATCCGAGCCAGCTCGGGCTTGCCCGGATCGCTGAGCAGGTATTCGATGGCCTGGGAATCGATGAGGCCGAAGGCATCGTTGGTGGGCGCGAAGACCGTCATGGGGCCTTCGGACGAAAGGGCCTCGACGAGGCCGGCCGCCTGCACTGCGGCGACGAGGGTGGAAAGCTGCTCGGCTTCCACGGCCTGCCCGACGATGGTCGGCTGGGCTCCAAGAGAGAGCGAAGTGGCCAATACGACTGATTCGATGAGGAACATGCTGTTTCCTTGAAGAAGGGGTGGGTACTCGCGAGGTCCTAAAAGATATGCAGTCGGCAGTCGCGGAACAAGCATTCCGTAAATCAAATCGAACCGACGCTGGTACCATTGCGGCCATGACCAACAAACAAATGACAATCGCCGATTTCCAGTCCATGATCCGTGATCGGTACCACGATACCGACGCCGCCAGGGGCGTCGCCCCCACCTTCCTGTGGTTCGCCGAGGAGTTCGGCGAACTCGCCGAAGCCCTGGCCCGACAGGCCAGAGGCGATGGAAAGCAGGAGAATCTGGCCGAGGAGTTCGCCGATGTGCTCGCCTGGCTGGCCACCCTGGCCAACATCACCGGCGTGGACCTGACCGAGGCCATTCGCGAAAAGTACATCGAGGACGGCGGACCGGCCGGAACGAAGTAGCCATGGGACGAATCACAGACATCCTCAACGGCACCAGATCCGAAAGACGAGGGGCACTGATGCCGTTCGTCACTGCCGGCTACCCCGACATCGAAACGACCGGTGCGATCCTCTCCGGACTCGACCCAAGCTGGGCGGACATCATCGAACTGGGCATCCCGTTCTCCGATCCGATCGCCGACGGGCCGATCATCGCCGCATCCATGCACGAAGCCCTTCAAACGGGAGTCCGACCCGGTCACGTCTTCGAACTCGTCCGATCGATCAGAGCCGACATTCCCCAGGGGCTCGTGGCGATGGTCAGCACTTCCATCGTGGAACGCTCTGGAGCGGTCGGCTTCATCGAGGAAGCCGCCCGGGCCGGGTTCGACGGACTCATCATTCCCGATGTCGATCTGGATCGGGTCGACGAGATCCTTCCGACGATCGACGCCCATGAAATGGCCTTCAGTCTTCTGGTCGCACCGTCGACCACCGATGCCAGACTCGAATCGATTCTGCCGCGATGCCGTGGATTCATCTACATGCTCGCCCGAGCCGGCCTCACCGGCATTCGATCCGAACTTCCCGATATTTCACCCCAGGTCGAGCGGATTCGCCGACTCACCGACCTCCCCATCGCGGTGGGATTCGGGATCAGTTCAGCCGAACACGTCTCGACCGTACTTGCCCATGCCGATGCCGCCATCGTCGGATCCGCCATCGTGCGATCCATGGGGACGTCAGACGACCCGGCGGCAGCAGCCCTGGACACCATCAGGGCACTCTCCTCCGGCCGGCCCCCCACTGCATGAACGAGCCCGGATCGGCTACAATGGCCGGTCTGTCCCCCAGATCCGGAGAACGCAATGAGCGAGCCAAGCCAGTACCAGGTCGTCGTCGAAGAAGCGGGCCCCGCCCGCAAGCGCATCACCGTCACCGTGCCGAGCACGGTCGTCGATGCCCAACTGTCCAATCAGATGTCGACCATCGGCGGAAGTGTGGATATCCCCGGATTCCGCAAGGGCAAGATTCCGCGTGCGGTCATCGAAAAGAGATTCGGCGATGCCGTTCGCGAAGAGACTCGAAACGAACTCGTTCGGGACGGCCTCAAGGAGGCGATCGATTCCCACAACCTCGAGATGCTCCAGCAGCCGGAACCGACCGAAGACGCGGTCCCCGAGATCAAGGCCGGGACCGACTTCTCCTTCACCGTCGAGATGGACGTGGTTCCCGAGTTCGACCTCCCGGACTTCGGATCCATCGAGATCACGCGTCCGACCCTGGAAGTCACCGACACGCACATCGACGAGGAGATCGAACGGCAGTGCCTTCGCAGCGGCAAGGGAGAGACCCTGGAGTCCGACTTCAAGCCCGGCGACAGACTGCTCGGACGAGCCGTCTGCACTCGCAAGGGCGAGGACGAGGCCTTCTTCACGAACGAGCAGACCCTCATCGTTCTGCCGGATGCCGGCGAGCGGGGCGAGATCCTCGGCCTGATGATCGACGACGTCAACGCGATCTTCTCCGGAAAGAACGTCGGCGACATCGTCCCGATCACCATCGACGTCCCCGAACACTACGAACGCGAGGACATCCAGGGCAAGACCGTCGACGTCGAGTTCCAGATCCACGTCGCGGAACGCATCGAACCCTGCACGCTCGAGGAACTCGTCGAGGCCTACCAGCTGCCGTCTTCGGAGGTCCTGCGCGAGCAGGTCCAGATGGCGCTTGAGCAGCGTCGCGACGAGGAGCAGTCGATGATCCTTCGCGATCAGGCCCGCGAGAAGGTCGTTGCGGAAATGGACGTCCCCATTCCAGAGAAGATGTCCGCCGCACAGGTCTCCAACCACCTCGACCGCGTGAGGCTCGGACTGCTCGAACGCGGCGAGGACCAGCAGGCCATCGAAACCCAGGTCGCCGAGGCAAGGGAAGACACGGAGAAGATGGCCAACGACGGCATCAAGCTCATGTTCCTGCACCAGAGGCTGGTCAAGCAGTACAACCTCAACGTCAACGAGCAGGAGATCAACCAGCAGATCGTCAAGGTCGCCATGAACCGGGGCATGCGTCCGGACGAACTTCGCAACCAGCTCGCCCAGAACAACCAGCTTGGTCAGATCGGCACGCAGATCCTCGAGAACAAGGCCGCCGACGCCATGGCCCAGCAGATGAACATCGTCGACATCGACGCCGAGCAGTGGAAGGAACTCCAGGAAGGTTCCGGCGACGCGAAGAAGACCACGAAGAAGACGGCCAAGAAGACTGCAAAGAAGACGGCCAAGAAGACCGCAAAGAAGACTGCGAAGACCACGGCCAAGAAGACGGCCAAGAAGACCAAGAAGAAAACATCGTCCTGAGCACCGATGATGGCCCCGTCCGCCCCCCGCCTCAGTCTGGCATCCTCCCCCAACGTCGCCCCCGGCGAACTGTTCATGGCGATCATGCCCTGGCTGGCCGTTCTGGTGGCGTTCGTCATCGTCGGCTGGATCCTGCTCTCCATCATCCGACGTTCATCACGCAACACCGACTCGCTTCTGAACGACGGCTTCACCCTGGGACAACTGCGGAAGATGCATGCCCGCGGCGAACTGACTTCCGAGGAATACGAACAGGCGAGAAGCATCATCCTGGGCCACCACGGCAGCCCTGCCGACATCTCCCCCGGAGCCGCCGGGTCCGATACGCCGATGGAATCCGAGAACCCGGACGCAAATGACCAATGAAAGGTGATTTCCTGCCAGAAAGAGCCTCTGGCTGGGAAATCCAACTTCACAAGCCAGAAAACCAATGTCACACTGCAGCAGGTGGGGACCGGGAGTTCTCGCTGTACCAGCCGTCGGGAGGGACCCCTCGGTTACACTGGAGGCCGATTTCGTCATCTCTGACGGAATCCACAACGAGTGGGATGGAAGAACCCCGTGTTTGATCGAGTTCCAGACGACATGATTCAGAAGATGCTGGCCTCCGCAAAACGTCGAGCCGAGGATGGCTCGGTCGTGCTTGCCGGACACGAAGAAGGTCCCAAGCCCCCGGATCCCGCTGCATCCGACGGCGACGACTCCGGCGACGACTCCGGCGACGACTCCGGTGGCGGCGGCGACGACGGCGGATTCCGTGGCCGAAGGGTCACGACCTGCTCCTTCTGCGGCAAGACATCCCGCGAAGTCGGGCCCATGGTCGAAGGCCCCAGCGACATCTACATCTGCTCCAACTGCACGGACCTCTGCCAGAACATCTTCAAGCAGGAAAAGCGGCGGATGAGCACCAGCAGGCCGCTCTTCACCACCATTCCTTCGCCAAGGCAGATCAACGAGTTCCTCGATCAGTACGTGATCGGGCAGCTTCACGCCAAACGCACTCTTTCCGTCGCGGTCCACAACCACTACAAGCGACTTGCCCATCTCGAGAACGAGGATTCGGAAGTCGAACTGGACAAGTCCAACGTCCTGATGATCGGCTCCACCGGAACGGGCAAGACCCTGCTCGCCCGCACGCTCGCCAAGGTGCTGAACGTCCCCTTCGCGATCGGCGATGCGACGACGCTCACCGAGGCCGGCTACGTCGGCGAAGACGTCGAGAATCTTCTTCTGAAGCTTCTCCAGTCCGCCGACTACGATCTCGAAGCGGCGCAGCGCGGCATCATCTACATCGATGAAATCGACAAGATCGGCAAGACATCCAACAACGTGTCCATCACGAGGGATGTTTCGGGCGAAGGTGTCCAGCAGTCGCTTCTGAAGATGCTCGAAGGCGTCGTCGCCAACGTCCCTCCCCAGGGTGGACGCAAGCATCCGGAACAGCAGTACATCCAGATGGACACGACGCACATCCTGTTCATCTGCGGCGGCTCGTTCGAAGGCCTCGAGGAGATCATCCAGAAGCGAATGGGCAAGCAGCGAATCGGCTTCCTCGCCGAACCCGGAGAAGAGACCCCCGAGGTCGCTCTCGTCGAGGATCAGGATCAGGAGACGCACCTGGGCATGGTGACTCCACAGGACGTCCTCTCATTCGGTCTGATTCCCGAACTGATCGGCCGCCTCCCCATCATCACGCCCCTGATGCCCCTCAACTGCCCGCAGATGATCCGCATCCTGACCGAACCGAAGAATGCGATCATCAAGCAGTACCAGCATCTGTTCGAACTGGAGGGAGCGTCTCTGGAGTTCAGTCCCGACGCCCTCGAAGCCCTTGCCGAGCAGGCCATGGAGCGAGGAACAGGCGCCAGAGCCCTCAGAGCCGTCATCGACAGCTACATGCTGGACCTGATGTACGACCTCCCTGAGATGGAGAACACCTCGGTGACCTATGTCGTCGATCGAAAGGCGATCGAGACCAGGGCTCCCCTCAAGGACATTTCTCGGCGATCAAAGACCGCCTGAGAGCCTCCAATACGCCGTAAATCGTTCGGCATACCCCCTTGAATCCCTCGAGTCAGCCCGTATAATCCTCCTCTTCCCCCGGAGGTCATGTCATGGGACGAGTTTGCCATTTCACAGGTGCACGAACGACAGTGGGTCGCAGGATCCACTACCGAGGACTTCCCAAGTACCAGGGCGGTATCGGTCTGAACATCTCCGGTGTATCCAAGCGGAAGATCAAGCCCAATCTGCAGCGGGTCCGAGCCATCATCGATGGCCAACCTGTTCGCATCAAGGTTTCGACCAGAGCCATCCGCAATGGACTGGTCGTCAAGCCGCTCAAGCGCAAGTACGGCTGGACCCGCGAACAGAGGGCGGCCGCACAGGCCAAATGAGCCTGTATTTCCGGACTCAATGAAAACTCGATGAAATCTGGCGTTGGAGTCGGGTTTTTTCCGAATTTGACGGTTCGTTCGTTTGACCGAATCGTTCAACGGCGTAGTGTTAGAGTACGAGGCCCGAATATCACCTCGGGGTGCATCATCTTCCCCCCTTCAATGGGCGGTGCAAGAGACTCCCAAATACCGAATTCGGGCCCCAGGAACATACAACTGAACTGATGGACAGATTCCTCGTCTCCTCGTGGCGACGCAGTGAATCCGGCTCTCGCTCCGCATGATTGCGATGGTGAGGGCCTGAGTTGGGTAGAGGCCCCAGTGGGGGTCATCAGGAAACAGGTGGCGTGGCTGTGATTGCATCTTCACTGGACAACCCTTGGCGAATGAACGCCTCGGTTCGCTTTCCAGCTTCGGAACAGTTCCGAAGGCAGGTGCGCCATGGCTGATCGCGTCGAAATCGATCGAGTCCGTGAGGCGACGAATCTCGTCGAAGTCATCGGATCACACGTCGCACTCGAACCCAAGGGCCGCGAGCACGTCGGCCTGTGCCCCTTCCACGACGACAACTCCCCTTCCATGGCGGTGGTGACCCACAAGACCCAGGCGTTCTACAAGTGTCATTCCTGCGGCGCAAGCGGAGACGTCTTCAAGTTCCTCATGAACTACCTGAGGATCGACTTCCCGGAAGCACTCAACATGCTCGCCGAACGCGCTGGAATCACGCTGAGCACCCGCCGCTCCTCCCCCGAGGATCGCGAACGCCGATCCATGCGGGAACGCATCAGGAACTCCAACGATGCCGCGACCGTGTACTTCCAGAAGGTCCTCGCTCATCCCGAACATGGTCGGACCGCTCGCTCGATGATCGAATCCCGCGAGATCTCCGACGCCATGGTGAGTGACTTCCAGATCGGATGCGCCCCTTCCGGATGGGACGGAATGCTCAAGGCCATCGGAAACCGGCCGGACGCGGTTGAATCCGCGTTGGCCGCGGGACTGCTTCGAAGCCGCCAGGAACGTTCCGGAGGCGACGGCAACTACGACTACTTCCGCAACCGCCTGATGTTCCCGATCTGCAACGAATCCGGACAGCCGATCGCCTTCGGCGGCCGGATTCTGGATCCAGAGGACAACCCCAAGTACCTCAACAGTCCCGAAACCGAACTCTTCAACAAGAGCCGCACCCTCTACGGACTCCATCTGGCCCGCAAGGCGATCATGGATGCCGGAACCGCGATCGTGACCGAAGGCTACACCGACGTGATCGCCTGCCATCAAGCCGGCTTCCGCAACGTCGTCGGCACGCTCGGCACCGCGATGACGGACGAGCATGCGAAACTCCTCTCGCGGATCGCCGACACCGTCGTCCTCCTCTTCGATGGAGACGAGGCGGGACAGCGGGCAGCCGAACGCGGTGCGGAGGTGATGCTCCGCCATCCCGTCGATGTCCGGGTCTGCATCCTGCCTGACGGCACGGATCCGGCCGACCTGCTGACAGGCTCCGAAGGCAACGAGTCGTTCCGCGATCTCCTCGATCGCAGCGAGGACGTCCTGCACTACATGCTCCAGCGATTCGAACGAAGCATCGGCAAGAACGACTCCATGTCGGGACGGCAGCATGCCCTCGAACTGTTCATCGGCGAACTCGGCCGCATCGGCCTTGCCGGAGTCCATGGGATCCGCAAGTCGCTGCTCATGAACCGCCTCGCGGATCTGATGAACGTCTCGCTCGGAACCATCGAGACCATGCTGGGAGGCGCGTCCGATGCGCACCGAACCGCACCGATCGGAACGCCCTCGATCAACCCACTGGTCGATACCGACATCTTCACCGTGAGTGACCGGACGCTGACCAGAGCCCGCCAACTGGCCGAAAAGGAGTACCTCGGCGTCCTCCTGTTCGAGCCGGAGGCCCCGGGCCGCGAAGCGATCCCCCTGCTCACCCAGGAATGCTTCCTCGATGGACGAACCCGTCTGCTGGCCGCGGAACTGCTGCCGCGGATCAACGAGGGCAAGCTTCCGACCGTCCAGGACCTTCACGGCGAGGTCTCCGACGACAACATCCTCGAACTTGCATCCCACCTGTGGTTCCTCGGCGAACGACAGGTCACCGAACCGACCGACGAATACGATCCGCGCTCACCGCTCCAACGCGTGACCGAGGCCCTCCAGGCCTGCATGGACCACGCCCACACCGAACAGCGGCTGGCGCACCACAAGACGTCGCAGAAGGACGACCCGGGGGCCGTCCTCGACATCATTCAACATCTGCGTGATCAAGGCCCGCGAGTGGCCGCGATTCACCGAGACGAACGGAGCTGAGAAGAAGAAGCGAATCTCCCGGCATACCGGGAGGGACACCGGCGACAACCGCTTTCATCCGAAGAAGGCATCCACTACAGGAATCCGACGATCATGAAACTTCCACACCTGCATCCCAGTCTGCGTTCGCTGGTCAAGCACAGCCACGCCCGGAAATGGATGAGCTACGAAGAGCTCAACACCTCCATTCCGGACGAGATGGTGCACCCGACCAAGATCGACCAGCTGCTCGTCATCATCGAGTCGCTTTCGATCGAACTGATCAACTACGAGGATCGACGCCTTCATGGCGGCGACTCCTTCTACGCGCCGCTCCATACGAATCTGAAGTTCAAGCGGGACAACCCGTACATGACCTTCAACCTCAAGATCGAGGAGCCCGTCGTCGAAGTCAGCGAGGACTCCTCCTCCGAAGGCAGCGACGGCACCCCCGCACCGACAGGCGGCCACGAAGGAGGCGACGGACTGCTCGATGAAGCGGAGACCGAAGCCGCCATCGAAGAGGTCTCCACGAAGCGGATCGACGATCCCATCAGGATGTACCTGACGCAGATGGGCACCATTCCGCTGCTGACCCGCGAAGAGGAGATCCGTCTGGCGAAGAAGATCGAGACGACTCGAATGATCTTCCGCCGCCGGGTCCTCGAATCCGACTACGCGGCACTGCAGGCGGTCGAGATTCTCCAGCAGGTCCACAACGGCGACCTGCCCTTCGATCGCACCATGCGCATCTCCACCGCCGAGGAGAATGCGAAGGAGAAGATCGCCTCCCGCATCCCGGTCAACATCGCGACGGTCCAGCGTCTGCTGAAGCGAAACGAACTCGACTGGGAACGGCTCGAGGATTCACGCGTGGACAAGGCGACCATCGCCGAGATCTGCGGCAACATGAACGCCAGGCGAAGGAAGATGGCCACTCTCATCGAGGAATGCTGCCTCCGCACCGCGAAGATCCAGCCGCTGCTTCGGAAGATCCAGTCCATCAATCGGAAGATCGCCGAACTCGGACGTGAAATGGAACGCGTCAAGAAGCACCCGGACCGGTACCACCCCGAGGACCGCGATGTCATGGAGGAGGAACTCCGCGGCCTCCGCAGCCTCGTGATGGAACGCCCCGGCGATCTGCAGGAGCGGACCCAGGGCATGGAACGCGTCTTCAACGAGTACGAGCAGGCGAAGCGGGATCTCAGTGGAGGCAACCTCCGCCTGGTGGTTTCGATCGCCAAGAAGTACCGCAACCGCGGCCT
>DEYK01000066.1 GCA_002364485.1 Phycisphaerales bacterium UBA3160 | reverse complement strand
GGCCACTCGCAAGAAGGCCACCCGAAAGAAGGCGACCAGGCGTCGCCGCTGATCAGCTCTGAAACGGGGTGGAACGCTCCGGAATCAGAGCCTCATCAGGCAATCAGACACGGGGTCGATCTCATGATCGGCCCCGTGTTCTTTTCCAAGGATTTGGTCGATGCAGCCGATGCATGGATTGAGCATGACATCTCCGCCGAGGCAGCCTAGGATGTCGGCGCATAATCCCGAGGATCTCCAAGATGACCCATATCATTGCCGAACCCTGCATCGGAACGAAGGACACGGCCTGCGTCGACGTCTGCCCGGTCGACTGCATCCATCCGACCAAGGAAGAGGCGAAGTTCCAGGAGTTCGAGATGCTCTACATCGATCCGGAGACCTGCATCGACTGCGGGCTCTGCATCGACGAATGCCCCGTCCAGGCCATCTTCCCTGAAGAGGATCTTCCGGAGGAATGGAAGAAGTACCTTCAGATCAATGAAGACTGGTACAAGGAAAATGGGGACTGATCGGTCGATCAGGCCGCGTCTTCGGAAATCGAGTCCACTCCGGAAGGCCCCTGTGGGGATTCCGTCCAGTCGCATGTCTGGTTGGAGAGGTTCAACTCGCTTTCCATCGTCTTTCGATACCCGAGCTTGCGCACCACGGACAGGACATCCGTCCAGGTCGGGAACGTCTTGCCGTTGACACGCTTGAACGTATCGATGGCCTGGATGAAGAGGAACTGCTCCTCGGTCATCTCCCCTTCCTCCGCACTGCGGAGGAAGTCGCTCCTGCGTCTGCCGGGCCCTCTTCGGCGTTCCAGATTGGTGTCCGAACTGTCCTGAAGATCTCGGCGATCGATGCCGCTGCGGCGATCGACGACACTGAGGGGGTTCGGAGGCACGAGGCCGGAATCACGGGGCGTCTGATTGTGTTCCTTCATGGAATCACTCCCTTGAACTGATCGCTTCATCCCCACAGACCACCTTGGTCCCACTGTGGGGGGGGAAACGCATAGGATGGACCTCGGTCGGGTCGTGAGACGACTGGATCGGAAACCGGGCTGATTGGTCGAATCCTGCTTCCAGGCACCGAATTGGCCCGATCAAAGCGTGCAGACCGCACACATGGAACCATCGGAAATCTGATGTCACAGTCCAAATCCACCCAATCTTCCCTGCGACCAGGAGCTGCCGTACTGGCCTGGATCCTGCCTGGACTGGGTCATGTCGCCATTGGACAGACTCGCCGGGGCTTTCTGATGATGTTCGGCATCCTGTTCCTGTTCTTCGGGGGCCTCTTGATAGGCGGCATCGATGTCGTCGACATGAAGCAGGACCGGCTCTGGTTCATCGCACAGGCATGCAATGGACCTGTCGCCTTCATCGCCGACTACTTCAACCAGTCGATGCTCAAGACCGCCGATTTGGCGACTCAGGCCAGAATGACGAGCCTGGGCAACATCAACTCGACGGGAACCCTCTACATCGCCCTGGGCGGACTCATGAATCTCATCCTCATTCTCGATGCCTTCGGTGGCCCGGATCGAGGTTCCGAGCACCGAAGAAGAAGGGAATCCGATTGATGCAGTTGATCGCATGGATTCCATTCGCAGGGCCGTTGAACTCGATGCAGAGCATCTGGTACGTGCTGCTCGTGCCGCTGACGTTCGGGATCGCGGTCGCCTACAAGGCGATGCGGGTCTCCTCGCTCGAGAACTACTGGAGGCAGGTCCTCCTCATGACGACCCAGGTCACGGTCGGGATCGTCGCACTCGGAATCCTGCTGATCCTGTTCGTCAAATACCTCGTGCCGATCCTGTAGGAGAAGGCCAGGGTCCGAGAACATCGCGCCTGTGGGCGCCGGCGATAATTGTCGATTCAAAATTCCAGCGAAGGTGGGGTGACGTCCGATCTCCTCACATTGGGTGCGCCATGGAGCGGCAAATCCCAACTTGAAGGAACTAGCAAACCAAGGATGGTGACCATGCCGACTGCCACGAAGCAGCGGGCACGGAGAGAAGCGGCGCGGCGACAGGAAGAAGCCGGAAATCCTCGAAGCGGCATGGACAACCATGGCCGTCTCGAAGGACCCCGGACGTCCCGATCTGATTCGATCCTCCCAACGCGTACGAAGACCGCCAAGAAGGCCCCGGACTCGGATATCCACGAGACATGGACGGCCTACAAGTCACGCCCCCGGGCAGAACTGCGGGAGAGACTGATCGTCTACTACATGGCCGGACATGTTCGGCGCATCGCCGATCGCATGCGGGCCCGGTTGCCGGACCACGTCGATACCGAAGATCTCGTCCAGCAGGGCTACCTGGGTCTGGTGGAGTCGATCGAGCGGTTCGAACTGGAGCGGGGGATCAAGTTCGAGACCTTCAGTCGCCAGCGGATCTCGGGATCCATGCAGGACTACCTGCGGTCCCAGGATCACCTGCCTCGACTCGTCCGCACCAGATATCGCAAGATCAGCAACACGATCGAGTCCTACCGGGTCGAGCACGGAAGACCTCCGGAGCCCACCGAACTGCAGGATGCGATGCAACTGGACGACGATTCCTTCGCACAGATCCTGAACGATCGGCACGCCCCCTCGGTCATCCCGTTCAGTTCCGTGATCACGGGATCGAGCCAGGACCAGGACGGCACCGCGATGAACAACACCCCGGACGCCAGCGCGGACTGCGCACTGAAACGTCTGCAGCGGAGCGACCTTCAAAGGTGGGTCACCCGGGGAATGGACCGACGCGATCGACTGATCATCATTCTCTACTACTACGAGGAGATGACCATGCGGGAGATCGGATTGGCGATCGGCTGCAGTGAATCCAGGGTTTCCCAGAAACTGGATTCGATCCTGCGGCGACTCCGGTCGCAGCTGAACGTGGAGGACGATCGTCAGCAATTCGACCCGCACTGATCGATTCCGTACCATGCCGACCCGTGACACGGCCGGCTCGCATCATGATCTTCACCGCATGCATACTGATTGCGTGCGCGATCAATCTGCTCACGTGCCGGTGGGGGGTCGAGGTGTCCGACACCGCGGTGCTCACGTTCGAGCTGCCTGAGAACGAAGCCGCCGGCCTCTTCGCCGCACCCTGGCTCGAAGGACGGCAGTTGCTGGCAACACTGTCCGGGGTCATCCTTCCGATGTTCATGATCGGACTTGGGGTCTATTTCGTCGCACGTGGCGACAAATCGACCGCCGCGGCTTGATTTCAGGGTCCGAGGGTCGCCTTCGGGGTCGAATACGGCTTCTTCCATCTGATTTCGACGTTCGAACCCGTATGCTTGATGGGAACACGCACGGCCCACGATGGCCTGTGCCCTTGGAGCATCCCGATGAAGATCGCATTCCTGTCCGTCGTCCTGTCGCTGGCCGTCTCGATGCCCTGCGCTGCCGCAGAGGAAATGATTCTCAAGAGCGGATCCGTCGAACTGAAACAGATGGGCGAGGATTCGATCAGCCTCGAACTGACGAGGTTCAAGGGCAGGGATCGGGCACGGCACTGCTGGATACGATTCGGGAACGCCCCCACGGCGACGGAACGGGGCCTCGTCGAGGCCTCCGGTATGAAGCTGCTCGCCCCGGTCGGGCCCGGTGGATACACCGCGGCGATCCAGGACGACCTCGATGTCGACCGCCTCGCCCGAAGCGGCCTGCTCGTGGAAGTCAGGGAACTCGACACGACCTGGAAGATGCACCCCTGGCTGCTGGAGAACAGGCTGCCGGTCTGGACGGTCGATCGGCGTCAACAGGACCGGCTGCTCGCCGGACGATCCATCGATACGGACGCACTCGTTCGCGAACTGGCCGAGGCGCAGGATCCGTTCATCGCGGTCAACGTCCTGCTGCACGCCGGAACCGGACTCGAATCGACGGCCGGCGAACTCGAACGGGCGGTCGGCGCCCGACGTGCTTCGACGGTCGAGGTGATCAACGGCATCGTGATGGAGATTCCGTTCTCGCAGATCTGGACGATCGTGGAGGACGATCGCGTCCGTTGGATCGAACCGGCCCTGCCGAAGTTCGTCGAACTGAACGCATCCAATCGATCGATCACGCAGGTCGATGAGGTCTACGACGCCCCGTACAACCTCACCGGCGAAGGTGTCGTGGTCATGGTCTACGACGGCGGCTACGCACTCGAGAGCCACGGCGACTTCGGCGGTCGTCTGACCGTACGCGACACGGCGGGCCTGAGCGATCACGCCACCCATGTGGCGGGCACCATCGGAGGAGACGGTTCCGGCAGCGTGGGACTCCACCGGGGAATGGCTCCGGGAGTCACCATCGAGTCCTACGGCTTCGAACAGGAGGGGGGCCTCTCGGAAGGCTTCCTCTACTCCGACCCCGGTGATCTCGCCGACGACTACAGCGATGCGATCAATCAGTACGGCGCCGTGCTCTCGAACAACTCGATCGGAACCAACACCGCCCCCAACGGATATCCGTGCGAATGGACGGGGGACTACGGCGTCACGAGCAATCTGATCGATGCAGTGGTCCGGGGAGATCTTGGTGCGCCCATCCGCGTGCTGTGGGCCAACGGCAACGAGCGGCAGACCTCCCGATGCGGCGAGTTCTACAACACCACCGCGCCACCGGCCTGCGCGAAGAACCACATCACCGTGGGGGCGCTGAACTCGAACGACGACTCGGTGACGGGCTTCACCAGCTGGGGTCCGACCGACGACGGACGCATCAAGCCCGACATCTCGACCGCGGGCTGCCAGAGCGACGACGATTTCGGCGTCACCAGCTGCTCCAGCAGCGGAGGCTACACCTCCAAGTGCGGCACCTCGATGGCCAGTCCCACCGCCTGCGGCATCAGTGCGTTGATCATGGAGGACTACCGGAACCAGTACCCGGAACTTCCCGAGATGGCCAACAGCATGCTCAAGGCGCTGCTGGCCCATACCGCCGTCGACGGTGGAAACCCCGGACCCGACTGCCAGTACGGCTACGGCTCGATCCGCGCCCGCGAGGCGATCGACCACCTTCGGATCGGATCCTTCATCGAGACCGACATCTCCCAGAACGAGTCGTACTCGTTCCTCGTCGTCGTTCCCGAGAACGCCGCCTCGTTCCAGGCGACCGCGGCCTGGGACGACGTCCCCGCGGAACCGCTGATCGTCAACTCGCTCGTCAACGACATCGACGTGATCGTCCTCGATCCGAGCGGTTCCCGACACTACCCCTGGACGATCGATCCGTCGGATCCATCCGCTCCCGCGACACGTGATGCCGAGGATCACCTCAACAACATCGAACAGGTCACCGTCGAATCTCCGATGCCGGGAATCTGGCAGGTCGAGATCCGGGGGACGACCGTGACCAACGATGCCCAGCTCGTCTCGGTCACCACGACGCCCGAACTCATCGACTGCTCCTCCTCGGGCATCGTCTCGCTCGATCGATCCGTCTACCCGCTGGAGGGTGCACTCGTGGCCCGGGTCGTCGACTGTGATCTCAACACCGACGACTTCGAGATCGAGACCGTCGAGATCCTTCTGACCTCCTCCGCCGGAGGCGACGTGGAGCCGCTGCTTCTCGTCGAATCCGGAGAGGCGACCAGCGAATTCGTCGGCACGATGCCGCACTCGACCGTGGACGGCCCCGGCACCCTGCTGGTCGCCGACGGCACCGTCATCGAAGCAAGCTACGACGACGCGAGCGACATCGATGGAAATCCGGTCCAGGTGGTGCACCAGTCGACCGTCGACGGCCTCGATCCGGAGTTCGACTTCACGCAGATGATCGAAGTGCAACCCCGCGACGCCGTGATCGAGGTCGGACTGAACGAGCCCTGCCGTGCGACCCTGCACTACGGAACGTCGTGCGGTTCGCTGTCGCAGAGCAAGTCCGTGTCGCTCTTCGACACCGTGCATCGGATCTCCATCAACGGGCTCGACAACGACACCACCTACTTCTACGAGATCGAGTTCGTCGACCGGGCCGGAAACTCCGGAACGGAGACCAACGGCGGCGCGTGCTTCTCCTTCACGACGCCGGCGGTTCCGGACTTCTTCTCGGAACAGTTCAGCGGCGGGTTCGATCTCGACGGCATCAGCATCCTCTTCACCCCCAACGGCGGCATCGATTTCTACGCCGGCTGCGGCGAGTCCATCGAAGCATTGCCGATCGATCCGTCCGGAGGCAATGGCCTGGACATGGGGGACGACACCAGCTCGAACGTCTCCAGCAGCATCCAGTTGCCGTTCTACGGAACGTCGTGGAACGGCGTCTACGTGAACTCCAACGGCACCATCACCTTCGAGGGGGGAGACACCTCGTACTCGGAATCGATCGGCAGCCACTTCAGCCAGCCCCGGATCAGCTGCCTGTGGGACGACCTGAACCCGTCGAGCGGTGGTTCCGTCAGTTGGAAGCAGCTGCCGGATTCCCTGGTCGTGACATGGGACGGCGTGCCCGAATACTCCTCCTCGAACTCCAACACCTTCCAGGTGCAGCTGTTCGCGAACGGCGACATCCGCATGAGCTGGCTGGGCATCGATTCCGGGGATTCGGTCGTCGGCCTCTCGGCGGGAGAGGGAACCGATGTGGACTTCCTCGCGACCGACCTTTCGGAGCTCGATTCCTCCTGCGGCCCGTTCCCCCCATCCGCAACATCGCTTTCGCTCGAGACCGGCATCGGGATTCCCGTGCAGTTCGAGCTCGAGAGCGAGGACGACGGACTCCCGAATCCGCCCGGAGCGATCACGTACGTCATCGACAGTCTGCCGACGATGCCGCTGCGGCACCTTGCGACCGGCAAGATGCTGGGCGCCGGCGATCTCCCGTACGTCATCGAACCCGGTACCGGCGTCGCCTTCTCCTACGAACCCTCGACGTTCTGGGAAGGCGAGGACGGATTCCAATGGCACGCCGACGACGGCGGCCTCCCTCCCCAGGGTGGACCGTCCCCATCGGCCACGGTGGTCATCGACGTCACGGACGGACCCGATGTGATCCACGAGTTCACGATGGACGGCGATCCGAACTGGGACATGTTCGGCGACTGGAACTGGGGAGCGCCCCAGGGGGGCGGCGGATCCAACGGAAACCCGGATCCGACCTCCGGCGCAACCGGGACATCGGTCATCGGATACAACCTCGCGGGAGACTACGAAAACAACATGCCGGAGCGGACGATGACCACCGGCATCCTCGACTTCTCGACGGCCAGCGACGTGCAGCTTCGGTTCATGCGATGGCTCAACGTCGGTGCGTCGTCCGACGATCACGCGTCGATCCGGGTCTCCGGCAACGGCGGACTGACCTGGACCGAGGTCTGGGCGAACTCCGGAGCCGTGACCGACGATTCGTGGCAGACCGTGGAATACGACATCTCGGACATCGTCGACGGCTCGTCGACCGTGCGGATCAGATGGGTCATGGGAACCACCGATGGTTCGGTCGCCTATTCGGGATGGAACATCGACGACGTCCTGCTGGTCGGAGACCTCCCCAACGACGGAATCCCGGGAGACCTGGACGGCGACGGATTCGTCGGAGTCAACGACCTCCTGATCGTGATCCAGCAGTGGGGTTCCTGCCCACCGCCGTGTCCCGCCGACATCAACGGCGACGGCACCGTCGGAGTGGACGACCTTCTCTTCGTGATCGCCAACTGGGGAGCGGGGGGCCGCAGTCTTCCCGCACCGGACGCCGACAGCCTGATCGAACGGATCGTCCTCGACGAATCGACGGTGGAGCAGCCGACGAAGACCGACGACCTCTTCATCAACGACGGAGTCCTGTCACCTGTGAATGCAGGAGGACTGTTCCGCGTGAACATGGACTACCTGCAGACGGATGCCGGCGTGCTCGAGATCGAGCTGGTGGGCACGACGCCGATCGAGGCCCACGACCTCCTGTCCGTCAATGGAACCGCGACGCTGGGAGGCGGCCTCGTGGTCCGTCTCGGTGAAGGATTCGCCGCCAGGAACGGAGACCGGTTCGGCGTACTGGTCGCCCGTGAACTTCGTTCCGAGTTCGAATGGACGGATCTTCCGATGCTCGAGGGTGATCTCGAACTGGTCCTGTGCCAGTTCGACACCGCCGTGGTGCTGGAAGTCAGGAATCCGAATCAGCCCGTCGGACCGGCATCCCGCACCAGTCCGAGAGGTGATGTGGACCTCGACGGAGAGGTGACGACGAACGACCTGCATGTCCTGCTGGAAGCATGGTCCACGGGCCATTTCCATGACATCGACGGAGATGGACGATTCACGACGCTGGATCTGGCCCTCATCCTTCAGGAACTGCGGAACTGCCCCTGAGGAGGGCATC
Organism: Phycisphaerales bacterium UBA3160; assembly: GCA_002364485.1. Lineage (GTDB taxonomy): Bacteria > Planctomycetota > Phycisphaerae > Phycisphaerales > SM1A02 > UBA854. The sequence continues at coordinate 61,100 of DEYK01000066.1, read as the reverse complement.
CGCCATCTTGCCGGTAGTGTCTGAATTGGGTACCTTGAAGCGTTCCCGCGTTCCTTCTGGGCGTCTTCAGGACGTCTCGGGTACGCGACTCAGGGCCGGCCTTCGTCGACCCACCTGATCTCCGGAGTAACTCCACATGGACAAGATGTTCTACACCATTCAGGAAGTCTGCGGAATCCTCGCCAAGAGCGAGGATGAAGTCCGCGAAATGGTCTCGAGTGGCCAGCTTCAGGAATTCAGAGACAAGGATGAACTCGTGTTCAAGGTCGAGCAGATCAATCTGCTTGCAGGTGTGGATGAGGACTCCGGTGATGTGGTGATCGATCTGGGAGACACCGATGTCGGAGCCTCGTCGAGCCTCGGACTCACCGGTGGCGATACCGGATCATCCCTCGGCATGACCGGAAGTCCCGGAGCAAGCCAGTCCGCGGCCGGACTCGGCGACTCGGCCGCCCTCGGCCTGACCGGAGGCGAATCCGCGATGGATCTCAGCGCATCGAGTGATGCCGCGGGACTGTCGGCATTCGACACCGGAGCGGGGATACAGAGCGACGATGCCGGTGAAACCCGCGTCGGCGACGGACTGGACGACGACCTCACGCTCGAATCGGTCGGTTCCGGAAGCGGTCTTCTCGACCTCACCCGTGAATCCGACGACACATCGCTCGGGGCCGAACTCCTCGAAGAGGTGTACAGCAGCGACGAAGACAACTTCGACATTCCAGCCAACGCCTCCGGACTCTTCGAAGCGGCTTCGCCGGACGAGACCGAAGCTGCCGGAGTCGCGATCACCGACACCGCCGCCGCACCGGCGCGTCCCATGAACACCATGCCGGTCGCCGCAGCCCAGGAAGCCTACGACGGCGCCGGATCCGGTCTCGGAATCGGAGCGTCCATCGGCGGAATCATCGCCCTTGTGGTGCTTCTGATCATCGGCGTCGTACAGCTCAGCGGATCGACCTCGGCACTCGCCATGACGATCAGCGAAAGCATCTGGATCTGGACCGGTGGCCTGCTCGCGGTCGCGATCGTCGCCATCCTCGCCGGCATGTTCGTCGGCCGTGCTTCCGAGTGAATCACGAGCACCCCGCGGACCACACATGCCACTGACACGATATGGAATCCGGGAATGGGGACTCGCCACCATCGTGGCGATCCCGCTGATCCTGCTTTTCGTCCTCCCGGACTGGTATCCGTTCCCCGGATGGATCCTTGCGATTCCGGTGGCCTTCGGATGGTTCGTGGTCGCCGCGTTCTTTCGTGATCCGATTCGAATCATCCCCCGCGATCTTCCCGAGGGTGGAATGCTGTCGCCCGCCGACGGCGTCATCTCGGCCATCGAACACGTCGACTCCCACGAGGCGACCGACGGCGAGCCCGCCGTCGTGCTGCGGATCTTCCTGAGCGTGCTCGACGTCCACATCAATCGGGCCCCCTGCGACTGCGAAGTCGTCGGCACCATCTACCGGAAGGGCCGGTTTCTGAACGCCCAGACCGCCGAATCGGCCAAGGTGAACGAATCCAACGTGATCCTGCTGTCCTTCCCCGACGGTGAACGATTCGGGATGCGACAGGTCTCCGGCATGATCGCCAGATGCATCGTCTGCCCGCTGGCCAAGGGCGACACCCTGATTCGAGGACGCCGATGGGGAATGATCAAGTTCGGATCGACGACCGAACTGATCCTGCCGCGACCTTCCGAGGTGGACGTCAGGATCAAGGAGGGGGACCGCGTCAAGGGCGGACGGACCCTCATGGCCGTTCTCGCCCCCCGTACGGGCTGACGACAGCACTTCACTCCACCCTCCGACGGTGATCGGTCGATATGAACAGGGTGCCCCTGCTTCCTTCTTCCATCACGTCGTCACTCGTCCAGACCGCTCAGGCCCAGCAGGTCTCCTCGCGCGATCGCGATCGACGAAAGGCGGCCGCGGCCGAGACGATCCGGGCCAGGGCCGATCGGATCGACCTGCAGGTCGATGGAGTGGAGTTGGAGGATGCCGTCGAGCGCCTTCCGGAAAACACTTCGGAACAGTCCCATCAGGAACGGCGGGAGAACCAGCCGGATGGCCGGACTCCGTCGTTGAGTCGAATCGACGTCCGGGCCTAGGCGGAGGCCGCCTCGGCATCGACCCTCGGGAACAGCGCCACCTTGTCGATCGTCGTTCCGGGCTTCAGCAACCCCCAGACGCATTCCGCCCGAAGATCGCCCGTCGCTTCGCCCAGATTCCAGGCGGTGCGAAGTTCTTCCATCCGCGAGGGCATGACGGCTTCGAGCAGGCAGACCGCGATCCGGATCGCCTCGGCGCACCGGTAGAGGATGTCGCCGACGATCGCGGCGGCATCGGGGTCCTTGGCGAGCTTGAACGGAGCGGTGTCGTTGATGAACGCGTCGACCCGCCGCACGATCGCCATTGCCGCGGCGATCGAACCCGCGAGATCGAATCGTTCCATCGCGGCGACGGACGACTCGACCTGTTCGGCCACGAACGCGTCCCACTCCACGCCGCCGCCCTCGCACTCGCCGGTGTCCGCGGGGCAGACGCCTTCGCAGTACTTGCCGATCATCGCCGAGGTGCGGCTCGCGCAGTTGCCCAGCGTGTTGACCAGGTCGGTCGTGTACGTTTCGTGGAACTGGCTGCGCGAGAAGTCGGAGTCGGTCGCGCCCAGCGGTCCCTGCGTCGCGAGGAAGTATCGCAGCGCATCGCTGCCGTAGAGTTCCATGTAGTCCTGAAGCTGTTCGAGGTCGATGAAGTTGCCGAGCGACTTCGACATCTTCTGCCCCTCGCTGATCCAGAAGGAGTGCGCGTAGACGCAGCCCGGCAGCGGCAGCTCGAGGGCCATCAGCAGGGCGGGCCAGATGACCGCATGGAACCACAGGATCTCCTTGCCGATCACCTGCATGGATGCCGGCCAGTAGCCGCTGCGTTCGGCGTTCCACTGCGATGAAGGATCCCCGATGCCCAACGCCGTGATGTAGTTGAAGAGCGCATCGATCCAGACGTAGATGACGTGTTCGGGCGACTCGGGCACTCCGATGCCCCAGGCGAAGTTCGTCCGGCTGATCGGAACGTCCTGGAGTCCCTCGCGAAGCCGGCCGAGCACCTCGTTGCGTCTCGCTTCGGGTCGCACGATGTCGGGGTGCTCGGAGAACATCGTCTCGAGCCGCTGCTGGTAGGCGCTGAGCTTGAAGTAGTAGTTCTCCTCGGTCGCGCGCTCGAGCGGCTTTCCGGAGATGGGGGACCGGTACTCGACGTCGCGAGCCTTGGTCTCCGTGTAGTACTCCTCCTGCCCGGCGTCGTACCAGCCCTCGAACGTGCCGAGATAGACGTCGCCGGAATCCATGAGCCGCTTGACCAGGGCCTGGACCTGCTGTTCGTGCCGTGGATCGGTGGTCCGGATGAACTCGTCGTTCGTCAGGTGGAACATGCCCATGATGCGGCGGAACTCGGCGGAGTTCTCGTCGGCCAGCGCCTGCGGGGTCACCCCACGGGCTTCTGCCGACTGCTCGACCTTCTGGCCGTGTTCATCGGTTCCCGTAAGGAAGAACACATCATCGCCGGCCAGACGCATGAAGCGTGCCCAGACGTCGCAGATGGTCGTCGTGTAGACATGCCCGATATGGGGACGGTCGTTGACGTAGTAGATGGGTGTCGTGATGTATTGCTTGGTTTGCACTGAACCGTCATTGTAGCCGCGAGGAGGGCTTTGACGATCAGAGGGGGGGTCGATCGCCGCTTTCCCTCGAAATGGCGGCACAACGGGCCTCCGCCCCTCGCTTGGGGCTACCATGATGGATCGAACCTTACTTCTCCCTGGATGTCTCCGATGAACACTGCACGTCTTCTGATGATCGCAACGGCTCTCATGCTGCCCGCCCTGCCGGCTGCGGCTCAGAACGCCCTGGGAGACGGCCACGCCCTCGATGGAAACCTCAGTACCCGAGGCACGAGAAACAACGAGACAGGTCGCATGCGGGCCGAGCAGGGGCGATTCTCCCTGTCGCAGCGGGCTACGGCCGGACGTGGTTTCAACCAGTCGATCGGCTACAAGTCGAATCAGGACTTCAGGAACTCCAACAACCAGATGGCGTTCTACGCCGACTCGCTCTACAACAACCCCTGGTACTGGCAGAATCTGGGAAATCTCAGCACCGAGCTGATCGGCGGGGGCGGAAGCGGTGGTCTGGGAGCCGCAGCTGCGAACACCGGAGGCGGATACTACAACCCGTACTTCTACAACTCCGAGGCGACGACTCCGGGCAGGTTCCGCATGGGACAGAGCATCGGCGACTACGGGCAGGGAAGGAACGAATACGGAGGAGTCAAAGAAAGGGACGTCTCCAAGACCGACTACGTCAATCTGGAGGCGGACGACAGAAACCGACCGATGAACTACCAGATCGGCGAGCCGAACCGATTCCTCCACGACCACCGCCGCAGCGATCAGATACGGAACGAGTACGAACTCCGCGACGTCAACACGAGCCCCAACTACGTCGGGGTGGGCATGACCCCGTCGGATGTTCCGGTCAGGTACGCCGCGACCACGCTTCAAGGCATCACTCCGGTGCCGTACCCGACATCGCATGTCGAGATGGGACTCTCCCAGTACGACCTCGCACGCGTTCAGGAGGATGACCGTCTCGGAAGAACGGACCGGGTTGCCGGTGAAACCTGGCGACCCAACTTCGATGCACTGTCGCAGATCGACAACAGGGTCCTGACCGATGCCGACGGAAATCGCATCGAGGACAGGGCCTACGAGACGATGGACCAGCTGCTGATGAACATCTCCAGCCGCTACGACGAGGTCCGGAAGACCGATGGCGTATCGGATCCCGGAGCGTTGACGATGCTCCAGGAGGACTACCGCAACGTCCTCCAGAAGGTGATGGACGGCTACGGACTCCAGGAAGCCCCCGTGGGGCTCCAGCCGGGGAGCATCGCCGGAACCGGTGTCGATGACGAGACCGAGGACGTGGGCGCCGAGACGTTTCCCACATCCCCACCGACCCGGGAGGTTCCCAGTGAACTCGGCGGTGAACCGACGATGGACACCGTCGAGAAGCCCAAGCTGATGCCGCTGGAGCAGTTCGGACAGGTCCTGCGACACGGGCAGCGCGTCGATGCGCTGACCACCGACGACAAGACCAGAGTCTCGGAACTGATCCTCGCGGGACAGGACAAGCTTCAGAACGGCGAATACTACTGGTCGGAGCGACGTTTCAACCGGGCCCTCCGACTTGAGCCGGGCAATCCGCTGGCCACCATCGGAGTCGTCCACTCGCAACTCGGAGGTGGCCTGTATCTCTCGAGCGCCTTGACGCTGCAGAGCCTGCTCGGCTTCCAACCCGAGATGATCGACGTCGTCTACGACGACACGCTTCTCCCGCTTCCGGAGGACATGGATCGCGCCATCAGGGAACTGACCCGACGAATGGGTTCGGAACGCGACAGCGACCGCTACGCCTTCATGCTGGCCTACATCGGACACCAGACGGACAATCCCGCCATGATCAAACAGGGACTCAGGGAGATGCGTCGCGTCCGGGGCGACGAGTCGTTCCTCGAACTGCTCGAGGAGATCTGGCTCGACGAAGCCGACGCACCCGCGAAAGAGGAAACCCTGATTCCGCTCGAGCCGGTCACCGATGAGCCGGTGGTCGACGCACCCGACGAGCCGGAATCGAAGAAGTCATCGGAAGACGCACCGGCTGAACCGGCCGCACCGGTCGGTGGAGATCTTCTGGAAGACTGATCGACGTCGAAGCCGACTCACTTCACGAGCGTGGCCGCGAACAGCGACGGACCCGTCGCTTCGGGAGACGGTCTCAGGCGCTGCAGTCGAACCCGGCTGAGTCCGCACGCATCGGCCCAACCGGACACCGTCGCTTCCGAAAATCCGAAATGCAGATGTCCCATCGTGTCCCGATAGGATTCCCGATCATGCTCGACCATGTCCAGCACCATCAACCGGCCGCCGGGTTTCAGGATCCTCGCGGCTTCCGCGATGACCGCCTGCGGCTCCGGGACGTGATGAAGCACGAGTGAAAGCATTGCGGCATCGACGCTCGCATCGGACAGGGACAGGGCCGAGAGATCGCACTCGTGGAATCGGACGTTGTCGATCCCCTCGAGCCGGCGGCGGGCGGCATCGAGCATGGCGGGCTCGCGGTCGACGGCCTCCAATGCATGGACCCACGGAGCCAGGATCGCAGCGGTCATTCCGGTCCCGCATCCCAGATCGGCGACGACCCAGTCCGGATCGAGCAGACCGAGAAGTCCCTCGGCGGACAGGACGTCTCCGAAGAGCTCCTTGCGGAGTTCCGTCCACTCGCCTCCGACCTGACCGAAGAAGCGACGACTGTCGACGCGACGCTGCGCAATGACCTCGCAGGCGCGGTGGGCGTCCTCCTGGCACTGGGCGTCATGGGCGCAATCCTGTTGAGCGAGATTCCACAATTGACGAGCCGTGGGGTCGAGATTCGAGGATGCTCGGCGGTACATCGCCGCCGTGCCCTCGCTTCTTCGCACGATCCATCCGGAATCGAAGAGGCGTTTGAGATGCCTCGAAACGGTGGACTGGGGAAGTTGCAGCACGCTGGCCATTTCTCCGACGCTCAACTCCTGCGAATCAAGCAGGTAGAGCAGCCGGATCCTGGCCGCGTCGGTCAGCGGATCAAGCCAGTGCAACAGTGGACGCGGCGGATCGGATGACGTCATGCGGGATCGTTCGGCATCGCGAGCGTCGGCCCCGGAACGAGGCCATGGGCACGAAGCCGTTCCTGCACGATCGTATTGGCCGGATCGATGGTGTAGGCGGTACGCAGGTAGAGCATGGCCTGATCGAGGTCGCCCATGCGTTCCGACAATGTCGCGGCCTGCAGCCACGTCTGCACCGACGATGCATCGTCGATGATCATCGCCTTCTCGACGCAGGCCCGGGCCGAGTCGGGGTCCTCGGTCATCAGCGAATATTCGGCGAGCAGCAGCCAGTCCCGGGAATCCTCGCGGGCCTCCGCCCGATCACGAAGAAAGAGGAACAGGCCGTTTCGGTCATCCTGCAGGTACATCACCTCGGCGAGATCGAGGGCGATCTCCCGATTCTGCGGACGAAGCGTGTGGGCGATCTCCAACGCCTGCCGGGATTCGGAAAGGTTGCCGGTATGCATGGCGCTCGCGCCCAGACCGAACTGGACACGCCAGTCCTGCGGGTGCTTCTCGACCAGTTCGCCGTAGAGCGATTCGGCGTCCTCGTAGCGTTCCTGCCAGAGAGCGTCTCCGGCCCGCTCGCGAAGCGTGCTCGTGGTCGGCTTGGTGGCACAGCCTCCGATTCCACAGAGGATCAGGGCGACAACGGTGATTCGACTCGTCTTCATGTTCGCTCTCCCTTGCATCACGCCAACGGGGCCATCATACGGGTCCATCGGGCCCGGGGCCAGAGGGATACGCGTTCGATTTCCCTTCGAGGCTAGCATGCACAGTCATGAACGCCGACGTCGCAGAGAACTCGTTTGAAGGGCCGCCGAGGCCTCTCGTGCTGCTGTGGCACGAGGGTGGAGTGGTGGAGGATCATGTCGACATGATGTGCGCCACGGATCCGGCGGGAACTGATCCGCTGCAGACCTGGCGCATCCCGATTCGAATCGACATGATGACCGAGGGCGATTCGACGGGGGCGATCGAGCTTGGTCGCCATCGCTCCGAGTACCTCCGATACGAAGGGCTCGTCAGTGGTGGTCGCGGATCGGTGACCCGCATCGCTTCCGGACGGTTCTGGAGTGGCGATTCGATCGTCGCCGAGGAGACGATCACGATCGAATGGATGACCGGATCGGCCGCCGGAACAACACAGAAGGTTCGGCTCGAGAAGTCCGGTTCCGATGCCTGGATGCTGCATTGCACGGCGAGAAACCCCTGAAAACACATTTCTCCTGCAATGATGTTCCTTGTCGGGTATCAATGAAGCCGCGGACATGGAGAACTGCACCATGAGCAACTTCCCGACCGAAGAGCAAGACAGGCATTTTCGCAATCCGGATCTGCCGCCTGATCCGCCCGCCGCGGCCGCCGCCGATCACGCCGAGGACGAGGCGCTTCCCGTGGTCGAGAACGGACCGCAGGGACTGAGAAAGAAGATCAAGACGATCGGATCCTCCAAGCAGCACGAAGACGAGTGGCTGCGAACCCCGAACACGACCGGAAGCGGTGCGATCCACTGCAGATCGTTCTTCACCAAGCTGAATCCCGATTCGGTCTCGTACATGGATCAGTCCATCAACGAATGGCTTGATGAACACCCGCAGTACGAAGTGAAGTTCGTCAACAGCACCATCGGAACGATGCAGGGCAAACTTGGTCCGCAGGATGTCATGATCTGCCAGGTCTGGGTCTGACTACTCCGACCCATCGGTCGCCGAAGCATCGCGGCGAGCCCGATACTCGGTCCGGCGTTTTGCGTAGTTCTCGGGTGAGACCGGAAGATTCGGTTCCTGCCCCTCCTGCCACTGGGTGTGCAGCTTCCTGAGAAACGGGACGCACCACTGGCAACCGGTGCCGGCACCGAGGCATTCGCTCATCTGCGAGGCGACACTGGGCTGCTCCCGCTTCAACCAGTTGACGAGCTTGCGTTGGCTGACATGGAAACAGAGGCAGACGTGATCATCCTGTTCCATTGGATGCGTCGCCTTCCATCTTCGCGGCAGCGTGGTCGCCTCGACGGCGACCGGCCCGCCGCACTTCGATCGACCGGACCAGTTGGGCCATTCCCTCGACGGGTTGGATGAAGGACACGCCCAGACGATCCTGACCGGACTCGTCGGTCCGCATCGAGGCGATCCGGACCGGGACCAGCAGCCGACCCACCGGTGCCGGCAGTTCGACGTCGAGATCGATCGATTGTCCGGCGGCGAACCTGTCCGGATGCGAATCGCATCGGAGCTGCATGCCCCCGATGCTCAGGTCCATGATCAGCGATTCGACCGGCCCACTGGTCTTTCCGTCGAAGACCCGGGCTCTGGGAGCGAGGTCGTACCCCACCGACACACGGTGCGCCCGACGTCGCTCGTTGTGTTCCATGGAAGGTGGATACGCGAATCGGTAGCCGGGCATGGGAATCCGACCGCCGCTGGGGACGCGTTCATGCCCGAGGAACTGGACCATGCCGCACTGCCTTCCGGCTCGTCCGAGGACGGCGACTTCGAAGACATCCCCGATGGAAACGGGAAGATCCTCCTGGGCGACGACCAGGAAGGAGTCTTCGTCGACGGACTCCATCACCAGTTTCCGCATCACCATGGAGCCGGAATCGTCGGGATCCGGATGGATCAGCGTGATTCGGCCATCGATCTCGAGCGCCTGTTGGAATGCATTCCGTACCGCGGGATCGACCACTTCGCGGGGCGTCAATCGGTCCAACCATCTTCCAAGGAGTCCTGCCATGCCTACTTCATCGTCCCAAACGACCATTTTCAAACGGAAATCGTCGGGGGAGATGCCGGACACTCACTGCAGGGGAGTGATCTTCACCGAACCGGACTCCTCGGCACGGGCAAAGGAGGTCCCTCCGGGGCCGAGCGAGTAGATCGCAGGGTCGAGATTCCGGGGCATCGCGGGGGTCCGCTGCTGGAGGGTCTCGATCGACCAGACCGAGAGGGCGGATTCCTCGACGACCAGCACGAATCCTCCTCGAGGATCGAAATCGGCCTGAACGACCTTCGCGGAGACCAGGGTCCGCCGCCGGATCCCGCTGGGATCCAACGACAAGGGGCACTGGATCAGGGTGCCGGAGTCGGTCATCAGGCAGATCGTCCCGGTCGCCCGGTTCAATCCGGCGGACAGGACTCCGGTTGGGATCTCGCAGTCCCCATCACGTCGAATGGTTCCGTCGATGCGCCAAAGCGCCATGCGTTCGTCGGAGACGCCCACGATGTACTGACCGGCATCGTCGCCACCGAAGAGCAGATGCGTGATGTCGCCGCTGGTGGATGTCGTCCGGCCGATGGATGTGCCGTCGATGGTGTGCAGCGAGATCGAGAAGTCGTCGGAACCGATCGCGATCGAACGACCGTCGTCGCTGACCGCCAGCGAAACCGGATCGCGTCGAGGCAGATCCCAGCGATGGGAAACGCCCGAGATGAGATCGAAGCAGGCGATTTCGTTCCGGCCCGCGATCGCGAGGACGGATCCGTCGTGTGCATAGGCGATGTGTCGTGGAGACAGGGCACCGGTGTCGCCGTCCGTCCATCGCCGCCCGTCGGGCAGCGACCAGACTCCGACCGAGTTCTTCGTCACCGCACAGAAGCTGCCGCCGGAGGCGTCGAACATGCATGCCTCGATCGATCCCGACAGGCCACCGAGTCCGTAGGGCTGCCGGGGGACCCATGGCTGCTGGACTTCCTGCTGCAACGCGAGATCGCGATCGGCTTCGGCCTTCGCCTGGCTCTGGCGGGCAGCCTCCACCTGCGACTGCAGCGTGGCCTCGCGTCGCTGGTTCACCCATTGCGGCACGAAGAGAATGGCAAGAGCCGCGATCAGCAGCACGGCCGCCACGATGACGGAAGACAGGACGACCGTACGGTGACGGCGGCAGAAGAGCCGTACGCGGTAGGTCGGACTCGCACGGCGGGCCTCGATGGGCTCGTTTCGAAGGTATCGGAGCAGATCGCGTCCGAGCTCGCCGGCGCGGACGTACCGACGCCCCCGTTCCTTCTCCAGGCACTTGAAGATGATGGTCTCGAGATCACGGTCCACTTCGCTGTTGAGCTGCCGCGGCGACGGAGCCGCATCCTCGCGAATGGTCCGCATCGCCTCGAAGAGGGGCTGTCCATCGAGGGCGTGGGGCATGCTTCCGGTGCAGGTCTGGTAGAGCAGGACGCCGAGCGCATACACGTCGCATCGTCCGTCGATGTCCTGCATGGCCATGTCCACCTGTTCGGGAGCCATGTACTGCACGGTTCCGATCAACCGACCGGCTTCGGTGTGCATGGTTTCGGCGCTCACCTCGACCTCGGAGACTCTGGCGACGCCGTAGTCGATGATCTTCACCTCCCCGTTCTCGTCGACGAGGATGTTTCCGGGCTTGAGATCGCGGTGGACGATCTTGCGCTTGTGACCATGATCGACCGCCGCACAGATGCGGACGAACAGCTTCAATCTCTGCTCGAGCGTCATGTCCCGCTTGTGCATGTGATCGGTGAACTCGCACGCGCCGGGAATGTATTCCATGACGAAGAACGGTTTCATGCCGCCACCGTCGTCCCACGTGCCCGCGTCGTAGACCTGTGCGATCCCGGGATGACGAAGCTTTCCGAGAATCTCGATCTCGCGCTTGAATCGTCTCAGGCTGATCGGGGGGAACGAGGTCCCCTTGAGCACCTTCAATGCAACGAGTCGCTTCGGCTCACGCTGCATCGCGGCGTAGACCACGGACATCCCACCTTCTCCCAGCATGCGGGTCACCGAGTAGCCGGCGATCTCGCTGGGAATGGGCGGGTTCTTGGACGATTCGCTGGTCATGCGGCTTCCGGAGGACGGTCCTGACAAGCCGGGAGCGGAATCACTCGCGGGTATCCTCGTCGCCGACGATCTCGGGTGCCGGGTCGGCTGGATTCTCCAGCACATCCCTGATGAGATCCAGTCGATTCACGATCACCTCCATCGAGGCGGGTCGATCGTTCGGATCCATCTGGACGCAGTCCATGATCTGTCGTGACAGCAGTGGGTGCACCTTGGGATTCTTGACGTGGGGCGGGACCGGAGGCTTGATCTCACCGGTGTCGAGCGCTCCGGAGAAGAGAGCGTTGTCGCTTCCCTTGGGGGGCATCACCGTGGGAATCACTTCGCGGACCAGGACCCAGTACATCATGGCTCCGAGGTTGTAGATGTCCGTTTTCGGCGTGATCGCCTGACGGTGGGCCTGTTCCGGAGCCATGTATCCGGGTGTGCCCTGGATCCTCTTCTTGACCGTGCCGATCAGGCATGCCTGTCCGAGATCGATGATCTTGACTCCGTCATCCTCCATGAGCAGGATGTTGGTCGGCTTGATGTCGGCGTGCACGTAACCGCGGCCATGCATGTGAAGCAGGCCTTCGGCCACGAGACGGAAGATCTCGACCGCCTTGCTCTGGCTGGTGGGCAATCGCTGATCGAGCGAGATCCCGTCGACCAGTTCCATGATCAGCGACACCGAATGGGTCTTGAACATCCGCCGATGACGGATCAGCTTCAACATCGTCCGCAACGAGGGATGGTCGAACTTGGTTCCGATCTCGTATTCACGCTCCACCTGCTCGATGAAACGTGCGTCCTTGTCGTCTTCGCGAACGACATGCTTCAGCGCCCAGACCTGCTTGGTCTTGCTGTCCTGCACCGCGTAGATGTGCGATTCAGCCCCTTCGCCGAGTTTGGCGAGGATCGTGAAGTTGCCGATCTTCTGGGCTGGAGACATGGTGGACTCGAATCATGACCCGTACGGAGCACGGGTCCGAAGGAACGGTTGAAGGCCTGATGGCCGATGTGGTCGCTGGTCACACCAAAAGCCAGAACAGCTCGGTGTGGGTTGGAAATGAGATGATTAGGGTAGCCAGATCGGGATTATCGATCAACGAGCAGGGTCCAGCAACTGCTCCTGAAGCTGGCCGGATGCGAAGAAACGGCCTGGATTCTGGATCCCTTCGGCAAGATCACTGTGCAGATGAATGTCCTGAGCCGGTATTCCCAGCTCCTGCTGGAGCCTCTGGACAAGCCTGACGAGGTGGGTCATCTGCCGGGTCGTGAAGGGGTGCCGATCGCCGTTTCCGATCAGGCAGATGCCGATCGAGTGGGCATTGTGCTGCGTACCGGCGTCTCCGACCACATGGGCACCGGGCAACTGGTCGTCCCAGCGGTATCCGACGTGGACTTCCCCATCGGCCAGACCGTTGCCGTTGCCGATCACGAAGTGGTAGCCGAGCCCCTGATAGCCGTATCCAAGGTGCTGTCGATGGATGGATTCCGGGGTTCCGAACGGGCGACCGAGATGATGGATCACGATGCCGGTCCAGCGATCCCGGTCGAGAGGAGCCTGCAGATCGAAGATCGAATCCCTGCCCTCGAGCACGTCATCGATGTCGGCGAGCTTCGTCAGCGGAAATCCGCGTGTCGACATGGATTTCGTATCCAGGCTCAGCAATCCGATGGCCAGACACATTGAAGTGACAAAACTGGCCCAGACAATCTGGGTCCTGCGAGAAATAGCCCGCTTCGCTCGTGATTTCGAGTGGAAGTACGTCACCGTCGGTCTTCGAATGCTCCAGCCTTTTCTATCGTGCAGAAACGTGTCTGTTCTTGAACGAACGATTTCAAATCCGGAATCGACCGGTACGTTCTCGGACGTCCCGGCGGATCACTGGGGGTCGAGCCGACGCCGCAACGCCGGCTTCGGATTGCCGAAGACATCCGGATCCTCCGTCGGCTGGACGCCGTTTCGAGCCTGGTCGTATTCGACATACTGGTTGCGAGGCAGATCCTCGGCGAACAGGGGGCGGTAGCAGCCACCAAGAAGCAGTGTTCCACCAATCAGGATCGAAAGCGGGAGCATTCTTCGCATGCGTGTCATTCTACCTCCACCGGATCGTCCTTCGGCCTGACGTCGGCCGCAGCCTCGAGGATTCGACCGGTTCTCGCATCCTCATGGAAGACACGGACATGGACGGACTGCGCGGATTCCGGCAGCGGCCGGTCGAGAGGGACTTCGATCAGATAACTGGGGGAGCCGAAGACGTTCCGCCAGGCATCCCGGACCTGGGCGGGCGAGAGCGAGACCGCTCCGAGTTCGACGGGAGGCCCGTCGGCGGGAATCGCGACCGCCACGGCCCTGAGCGAACCGACCATCTGCAGTGGTCGATTTCGACCATCCACCGCGGCGGCGAACACCTCGATCGTGGTTCGGTCCTCGTCCGTTCGCTGCACCCCGCTGTAGGGTGACAGGCTGATCGCCATCACCCTGGGAGTGCTGGAGAGGATCTCGGAATCGATCTCGGGATCATCCTGCTCGATCCGGCTCAACTGGACACGAAGTTCGGCATCACGCTGCTCGAGTCCGCTGACCTTCGCTTGAAGATCGTGCACCTCGCGACGCAGGCGTGCGTTGGCCTTTCGACTGTCGCTGTCGCAGCCGGTCAGTGGTTGGAACATCGTCACCAGCAGGCAGCAGGACAGCGCCTGTTTCAATCCTGGTCGAAGCCAACCGGCTGCGTTCACGAATCTTCCGAATCGGGGAGCCGCTCGATGATGCGATCCGCCAGACCGTACGAAGCCATCTCGGTTGCATCGAGCCACTTGTTGCGTTCGCAGTCCGCGGCGATCTGCTCTTCGGACTTGCCCGTCTGGCGAGCATAGATCCCGTAGAGCTGCTCACGCAGTCGAAGCATCTCGCGGGCCTCGATCTCGAGATCGGTCGCCTGCCCCTCGAGCACGCCGCCCAGAAGCGGCTGGTGCATGAGGTTCTTCGAATGCGGAAGACAGCATCGCTTCCCCTTGGCTCCCGAGCATGAGATCAGCGATCCCATCGATGCGGCCTGTCCGATGATGAACGTGGCCACGTCGCAGGGAATGAAGTTCATGGTGTCGATGATGCCGAGGCCGGCCGTCACGCTGCCGCCGGGGGAGTTGACGTAGAGGCTGATGTCCGATTCCGGATCCTCATTGGCCAGGAACAGCAGCTGGGCGACGATGAGATTCGCCATCCCGTCGGACACAGGGCCGCTGCAGAACACGATGCGGTCCTTCAGCAGACGGGAGAAGATGTCGTAGGCCCGCTCTCCGCGGCCTTCCTTCTCGATGACGATTGGTATGAGGCTGGTCATGGGATCCTGCTCGCGACTGGTATCAGTTCGCGTCCTTGCTGTCTGGTGCGGTGTGCTCGAAGACCTCGTCGACGAGTCCGTAGGCCTTTGCTTCATCGGCGGTGAAGTACTTGTCTCGTTCCGCGTCGGCGAAGACGGTCTCGTACTTCTGTCCGGTGTGCTCGGCGATGATGCGGTTCAACGTTTCCTTCGACTTGATGATCTGATCCGCCTGGATCTTGACATCACTGGTCTGTCCCCAGACGCCGCCGTACGGCTGATGGATCATCACCTTCGCGTGGGGAAGGATGTGCCTGCTTCCCGTCGCACCCGACGCCAGCAGCACGGCTGCGCCGGAATAGGCGCGACCGATGCAGTAGGTGGAGACCTCGGATGTGATGAATCGCATCGTGTCGTAGATCGCCAGCGTGTCGTCGACCGCACCACCAGGGCTGTTGATGTAGAGGTTGATCCGCTGTCCTCGCTTCTGGTCCTCGAGATACAGCATCTGCATCATGATTCGTGCAGCACTGTTCTGGTTGATCTCTCCCACCAGGAAGATGACCCGATTCTCCAGCAGCAATTCGTCAAGTGTCATCTCCCGAGTCCGCTGGTAGCTCGAGGATGCCTGCGGCGCGACGCCTCCAGGCATGCCCGTAAGGACCTGCGTGATTCGTGGGTCGATGACCTGTCCCGTTCGTTCCGTCATGGGTATCGTTCCTTCAGGCCGGTCGTCCGGCAGTCGGGCCATGATAGGCCCCGAACTCCGCTCGGCAAGCGAGCAGCGTACTCTCGTTAGTCGAACTCGTCTGCACGATAGGGCGGATCCTTGGTCGGAATCGGCTCGGTCGGCCCGGCGGGGGGGTCCGAGGGGACCATCGTCTCCCCGGGATCGTCCGGGCCCGACGCGGGCAGGTGGAGACGAAAACAGGTTCCCGAGGCTCCATCGGACTCGAGTTCGATGAAGCCCCCGTGGTCCTCGACGATCCGCTTGGTGACTGCGAGTCCCAATCCCGTACCTCGCTGGCCCTTCGTGGATGCGAATGGCCGAAACACCTCTTCATGACGGCTGGGGGGAACCCCCATCCCGTTGTCCTCGATCTCGATCCGAATCCCGTTCTCGTCGGAGCTGGTCCGGATCGTCACGTGACCGGTCTTGCCCTCCACGGCCTCGATCGCGTTCAGCAGCAGATTCAGCAGGGCCTGGTGCATCGCATTCGAATCACAGGGGATTTCGGGAGCCGAGGCATCGCATTCGACGACCAGACGGGCCTTCTTCCTGAGTGCCAACGGCTCGACGAGGCTCACGACCTCCCCGACGACGCTGTTGATGTCGTAGGGCTCCAGTTCCAACGGACGGACCCTGGAATAGGCCAGCATGTTGAACGTCAGATCGTAGATCCGGTCCAGATTCCGGCTCAGGATCGGCCAGCCCTCCTTCGCCATCTCGAGATCTCCACGCTCGATGGCGAGTTCGATCGCCGACGCTCCGCCCCGAAGGCCCTGAAGGATGTTCTTGATCGCATGGCTGATCGACGCCACGGTTCGACCCACCGAGGCGAGACGGTCGTGTTCCAGCGAGCCGGTGGGCCCACCGATGTCCTGAGTCGAGTCGATGAAACGGAAGACGGTGTCTCCGCAGCGGAGTTCGTCGCCCAGTTCGAGGCGGACCCGTTCACGCACCACCGTGCCGTTGAGATGGGTCCCGTTGGCGGAATCGAGGTCGCGCAGGAACCAGGAGCCTTCGTCGGGAGTCAGTTCGGCATGGCGGCGGCTGATGCAGATGTCCACCAGTGGGAACGCCTCGGTGGAACGACCGATCAGTTGGGGCTCGTCTTCCGGCAGGGGGAAGACCCTGCCCAGGTCGGGCCCCTCGATCACCTGCAGCATCAGCATGGCTGCGATTGTAGCCTCGAGGTGGTGGTACGATGTGCGAACGATGGCAGCCCGTTCCGCATACAAACCCCCGAAATTCGATCTGGCACACCGGATCGTGACGCTCCGTGGAAAGGACGCATTCCTGATGCGTGAGTACGGGCGACGACTGTCGTCCATGCTCGAGGAGGCTCACGGCGAAATCGAGTGGTTCACCTTCGATGGCGC
The DNA here is from genome assembly GCA_002364485.1 of Phycisphaerales bacterium UBA3160. Taxonomy (GTDB): domain Bacteria; phylum Planctomycetota; class Phycisphaerae; order Phycisphaerales; family SM1A02; genus UBA854. The sequence goes on along the minus strand of DEYK01000066.1, from coordinate 44,170 downwards.
CACCACCTCGGCCGCCGACGTCCTTGATGAGCTTCGGAGCTTCGGACTGCTTCAGCAGCACAAACTCGTCATCGTCGAACATGCCGACGCGTTTCTCGCCAGTTCGGCGGGTTCCAAGGGACCCAGCCGCACCAGGAAGCTGATGGAGGAATACGCCCAGAATCCGGTCGAGGACGCCACCCTGCTCCTGAAGGCGGAGGCGTGGAAGGCCGGAAAGCTCGACAAGCTCATCGCCGCCACCGGATTGATGCACAAGGTCGATCTCGATGAATCCACCGATCTGCCGTTCGCAGTCAAGTGGTGCACGGGGCGAACCGCCAAGGCCCACGATGCGGTGATCGACGAAGCAGCCGTCACGCTGCTCCTGAAGAGAATCGGGCTCGACTTCGGACGACTCGACAGCGAGCTCGGCAAGCTCGCGGCCCTCGCGGGGTCCGGTGGGACGATCACGAGACAGCATGTGATCGAGATGACGGGGATCAGCCGCGAGGAGCAGGCCTGGGCCATCCAGGAAGCCGTGCTCTCCGGTCGGGCGGAAACCGCCCTCATGACCCTTCGAGAACTCCAGGACGTTTCGAGACAGCCCACGGAACTGATTCTCTGGTCCATCATCGATCTGCTGAGAAAGCTGCACGCCACTTCGGCGATGCAGGCCCAGGGCGTTCCGGTCTCCGACATCTGCCGCCGGCAACGATTGTTCGGTTCGAGCCGGAATCCCGTGCTGCGACTGGCCGGCCGGGTGGAATCGGCGGCCTTCGCCTCCCTGCTTCGATCCGTCCTCCGGGAAGTCCATGGAATTCGATCCGGTTATGGACAGAGTGCCCGAACTCTTGAACGAATGACGATCCGGATTGCCGATACCCTGAATACGCTCGCGGCATGATGATCCGACGTGTCAGGTGACACAACGGAGGCCAGGAAGGCCCATCATCTCGTCTGGAGACACCCATGGGCGCACAAAGCGGCATTGCACTGACTCTCACACTTGGATCCGTACTCGGCTGTGGCTGCGCACCTGGAAGTGGTGCCGGACAGATCTCGACGACCCCGGTCCCCAGCCCCTCGCTCTCCGGCGAATCGGCGGTGGATACGGGAGGACGGGTCTCCGATCTCGAGGCGCATCGGACCCAGGTCCAGAACGACACCGAAGCATTCCTCGCCCACCGCCAGCAGCAGGCCGCCGCGGTGGAGCCGACGATCGAATGGACCATGCCCGGCCGTGACACCTCGGTCGGATCATCGACGACACCGCCTCCGACGACGGAACCCCCGGCCCCGACGACGACCATGACGGGCCCGGTCGACGAACCCGTCACCGTCGCCGCCTCGAGCACGGTGGTGACGGTCGAGGACGCCGATGCGAGCGGTCAGCTCCAGCAGGCCATGATCGACTTCTCCCGCGAGCTCTACGTCAGCAGCACCTGGAGCGACCGTCCTCTGAAGGAGCTCATGGTTCTGGCATCCCTGGCCATGCTGGATCCCGAGCGTGCGATCGATCCGCAGGCGATTCCGGATCTGACCATGGAGGAACGATCCCTGCTCGCAACCATGCAGAAGTACTTCATCGCCATCGGAACCGACATGGATTCCGAAACCAATCCCATGCTGGCCCTCTCGACGGCCACGACCGAACTGCAGCGACGACTGAAGCAGACTCCGGATCTGGAGCTGCCCACGTTGGCGCTCTGCACGCGTGTCGGAGGATTCGGTGATTTCGACGAGTGGTCTCCGAAGACGGATCAGAAGCACTACTCGTTCGTCGCACACACCTCCCAACCCGTGATCATCTATCTGGAGATGGAGGGGTTCACCAGCAACCTCAACGACAACGATCTCTGGGAAACGGTCACCAGCCAGCATCTGACCATCTACAGCGATCGGGACGGCATTCCGGTCTGGAAGGAAGACTGGCAGTCCGCCTCGGATCGAAGCCGCAAGCGACGCCGGGACTACTTCACCGTCCAGAAGTTCCAACTGCCACGGGGACTTTCGGTGGGCAGATACCAGCTGAAAGTCCGGGTCCGGGACGAGAAGACCGGAGCCGAGACCGAGCAGAACATTCCGTTCACGATGACCGCCGGGGTCCTGAACTGATTCCGAAGCGGCTCCCCGGCCCGGCCCGGTGGTGCTAGAATCATCCCCTTCTCAGAACGGAAGGGAACGACATGTCCATCCTCGTCGACGGAAACACCAAGGTCATCTGCCAGGGCATCACCGGGAAATCCGGTGCATTCCATACCAAGGGCTGCCTGGACTACGGCACCCAGCTGGTCGGAGGCGTCACTCCCGGAAAGGGAGGGCGTGAGGATGCGAACGGCCTTCCCATCTTCGACACCGTCGCCGAGGCGATGGCGGAGACCGGAGCAACCGCTTCGATGATCTTCGTACCGCCGCCGTTCACCGCCGGATCGATCCTCGAAGCCGCAGAGGCGGGCATCCAGCTCGCATGCGCGATCACGGAAGGCGTACCCACCCAGGACATGGTCAAGGTGAAGGCGACGCTGGCCGACTATCCGGACACGAATCTCATCGGCCCCAACTGCCCGGGAATCATGACCCCCGGTCGCCGGATCTCCGGCGAGGGTCCCGCCTCCGTCTTCGAAGGCGGCTGCAAGATCGGCATCATGCCGGGATACATCCACACCGCACGCGAAGATGCGAGCACGGGACGAGCCGTCGGCGTCATCAGCCGCAGCGGGACGTTGACCTACGAGGCCGTATGGCAGACGAGCGTCCTCGGCATCGGGCAGAGCACCTGCGTCGGCATCGGCGGCGATCCGATCAAGGGCCTCAACTTCATCGAACTGCTGGATCTCTTCAATGAAGACGACGACACCGACGGCGTCATCATGATCGGGGAGATCGGCGGATCCGACGAGACGCTGGCCGGTGAATGGATCAGGGATCACATGCGGAAACCGGTTGCTGCATTCATCGCCGGACGCACCGCGCCTCCGGGCAAGCGGATGGGACACGCCGGGGCCATCATCGGTGGAGCCGACGACACCGCTCAGGCGAAGATGGATGCACTGCGGACCTGTGGCGTCACCGTCTGTGAAAGCCCTGCCGATCTGGGAACCGCAATGGCCAAGGCCCTCGAGGTCCCGGTCGCCAGCCACTGAATCGGATCAAGCACCCCAGCCTGCGATCACGGCAAGCAGATCGGTCACGTCGACCACACCGTCGTCATTGGTGTCCTCCAGGCAGTCATCTCCCTCGGGGCAGTCACCCCACGCGGCGATGACCGCGAGCAGATCGGTCACGTCGACCACACCGTCGCAGTTGATGTCGGCTCCGCATGATTCGATGGACGATTCGGCCGGGTCGACACCCTGCGAGTCATCGCCGTACCAGGGAACATCCGAACCGGGATCCCGTGCGATCACCACGTCGCTGTATCCGGCCTTCTCGCTCTTGCCGCGCTGCCGGAGGAACAGCACGTCGACGATGATGTCGACGGAACCTCCCGCGGGAACGACCGTGCTCCCGAAGAGCTCGTCTCCAGGCTCCTCGCTGTTGAGCCTGACCATGTCGTTGAGCTGGCCGCCGACAGACTTGACGCACGAGATCCTCCAGGGATAGAACTGGTCCGCGGACGTCTGGTTGATGAGCGTGAACTTGATGGGCGTGGGGATGCCGACCGGAAGGGAGAGGACGCCGTTGGTCTCCGCTTCCGCGCAGACATCGTTGCTGACCGAGACCGTTCCCTTTCGGACGATCTCGAATCCAGTGACCGCTTCGGTACACGTCACCGTCCAGCATGCCGAATCGCCACGGACCTGAAGCCCGCTGGGAATATCTATTGCGACCGGAACCTCGACCGTCGACCCGCCGGGGACGAAGATCGGATTGGCCAGACCGGGGGTGAATCCGGTCGGACCGTCCTCGAGGCAGTAATCGGTTCCGTTGGGATCCGACAGCACACCATCGAAGTTCAGGTCGAACCAGCGATCCTCTTCGGTGGCGTTGGAGATCGTGACGATCGAATCCGCCTGGGCCTGTCCCTCGCAGAAGGGCGTCACCCTGGTGACGTGCATGCGGACCTTGCAGGTTCCCCCGCAGTCCGCGGCGACGATCCTCGCGACCTCGGGACCCGTCAGCGAACGGTGGTACACCTGCAGTTCGTCGAGCCTGCCCTGCAGGACAGGTTCCGTCGATTGTCCGTCGAGCCGATGACTGCGTCCGATCAGGGTGTCGGAGGTGGTGGACAGGTCTCCGTCGACGGTCGTGGGATCTTCGACGGCGACCAGTGTTCCGTCGATGTAGAGCCGGAGTCCGTCCGTCGTGCTGCGGTCGACGGTGACCGCGACGTGGTGCCACTCGCCATCGTCGATCGGTGTGCCGCTCGACCAGTTGTCGCTTGCCCCGGTGGCGTCGGCCATGTCCAGAATGATCTTTCCGTTGACGGAGGTGACCGTCCAACCGAGCTTGGCCAGGCCCTCAGGCGTTCGCTTGTCGATGATCGGATACACGCCGACCGGATCGTTCGGCAGCTTCAGCCATGTGATCACGGAGAAGTCTCCGTCGGCCTTGAAATCGAGGCGATCCTGATCGGGTGCGACCAGATGGCCGCCGGTGAACTCGACGGCTTCCTCGACCTTGCCGGGAAGTCCCGGTGCGACGCTTCCCTGGACGGCGGCATGGTTTCCGTTGACCAGTTCGTAGATCGAGGTCGCAGCAGCGTCATCGTCCATCGCCCACCACGCGACCAGGCTTTCCGGAGCCGGGGTGCAGGTGGGGCAGCTGGGTGTCGTGGTGCAGGCGGGTTCGCACTCGACGTTCATCGTGTATTCGAATCCGGCCACACAGGGGTACCCGCTGAAGATCGGTCCGGTCGCGATTGAACCCGGCAGTATGCGGATGTAGTAGACCTTGGGAGCGAGGAGGCAGAGCGAGACGTACCCCTCGTCGCAGCCGTCGGAATCGACCACGGCAAGCGGATTCGCGAAGCAGCCGTCGTAGACCTCGATGATCAACGGAAGCTGGGACTCGACCTTGATCTTCAGCATGTCCTCGGAATCGAAATCGGTATCCGGAAGAAAGACCTCGTACCAGTCGATGTCCGCGCCCTGGGGGAACTGGGCCCACGACCGTCCACAGACCTCAGTGCCGCAGGAGATGGTGGTGTTGCTGAAGGACTGATCGTCGCATCCACCGTTGATCTGCGTGCCGCAGGGCTCGGACTCGTCGAACGCTCCGGAAGAACAGGATCCGCATCCGGATCCACGCTCTCCGGCATCGGATGAGGAGTCCTTGGCCACGAGCTGATCGGCCGGAGGTGCGGATTTCGGGGAGGGCGAGGCGAGAGCCATCAGGCAGAGACAGCATCCCGAAAGGATGACTGCTGCGACGAGGCGACCGATCGAACGGTCGGATACTTGAATGGAGGCCATCACGAGCCCTTCTCTCTCATCCGTCATTCCCTTACGCAGGGCGCCGGCCATGGATGCACCTGCCTGCGAATTTCTTGATCGGTACACCCCGAATGGGGCACTGAACCCCGTAATCGTCTCCCCAAATTGAAGGTGCGTCAAAGGAAATTCCAATCGGAAAGCGAAACCAGCGTTTCTTCAGGTTCGGATGAGGGACGTCGAACCCGTCTGGCATGCCCGAGAATCACGATGAAGCGGAAGGTCGATGCGGCGAATCCGCTACAATGGGCCGCATGAACGCCACAGAACACCCAAAAAAAGGCCTTAGTTACGACCAGGCTGGGGTCGACATCGAGGCCGGCGATCAACTTGTATCGAACATCAAGGGAATGGTGGGCAGAACGCACGGGCCGAGGGTTCTCGGACCTCACGGAGCCTTCGCCGGACTGTTCAGGCTCGACTACAACGAAGCGCTCTTTCAACGCAACTTCCGCGAACCGGTGCTCGCCGCATGCACCGATGGCGTCGGAACCAAGTTGAAGATCGCGATCGACATGGGGATCCTCGACACGGTCGGGATCGACTGCGTCGCGATGAACGTCAACGACCTCATCGTGCAGGGTGCCGAGCCGCTGTTCTTCCTGGACTACATCGGTCTGCACAAGCAGGATCCGGATGCCACCGCCCGGATCGTCGAAGGCGTCGCGAAGGGATGCGAGATCGCGGGATGCGCTCTCATCGGAGGCGAGTGCGCGGAGATGCCGGACATCTACGGACCGGGGGAATTCGATCTCGTCGGATTCTCGGTCGGTGTCGTCGAACTCGAACGGGCCATCGACCCGTTGAGGATCCAGGAGGGTGACGTGCTCATCGGCCTGGAGAGTTCCGGTGTCCACTCCAACGGATACAGCCTCGTCCGGGCGATCCTCGAGAAGGTCGATGCCGATCTCGACGAAGTCGTCCCCGAGGCGCAGCGGCTCGCCGGCGAGCAGGAGACGCTCGGACGCGTCCTGCTGGAGCCGACCCGCATCTACGCCCGACCGATCGTCAAGCTGCTCGCCCACTACCGGGTGAAGAAGATCATCTCCATGATGTCGCACATCACGGGCGGCGGACTTCCCGGCAACCTTCCCCGGGTCCTTCCGGACGACATGGACGCCGTGATCGACCGGTCCTCGTGGACCGTGCCGCCGATCTTCGACTGGCTGCAGGATGCCGGCGACGTGGATCGGGAGGAGATGTACCGGGTGTTCAACATGGGCATCGGATACGTCCTTGCGGTTCGCCCCACCTTCGCGGATTCGGTCCTGAAGCAGCTCGAACGCGAAGGCGAGGCATCCCATGTCATCGGTCGCATCGAGCGTGGACAGGGTCGGATGCGCTGGGACAACGAATAACTCGAAGATTTGGAGATCGACATGCAGTCACTTGCCCTCGCACTCGTGCTGGCGTTGCCCGGAATCGCCGAAGAAGAGCCGCTGACCGCGGAAGCCATCGCCCGGGACGCCGCTGCGCCGTTGACGTTCTCGATCACGCCGGGAGCCTGGTTGATCCGGCTTCGTGGCAGCTCCTCCTGGGGTGGAGGCTCGCTGACCTACGACGACCAGCTCGGGATGGACGACATGGATCCCGCGTTCCGCGGAGAACTCCGCATCGGTCGCGACGACTGGGGCATCTGGATGATGGGAACGTCGTTCAGCACCACCGGCTCGGGAAGCTTCGGAGGCAACGGCATCTGGGACGGACAGAACTACTCGGCCGGCCAGCAGTTCTCCTCGTCCTTCGACATGACCAACATCGCCATCGAAGGGCAGTGGAACCCGCTCGATCTCATCGGCGAACCCAACGCGCACATTCCGCTGTTCCTGACCTTTGGCGGACATGTGGGCGGACTCTACACCGACATGAAGCAGACACTCGACTTCGGCGGGTACCGATCCGAGGCCAAGGGGGAATACGCGTCGCTCTACGGAGGTGTCCAGGCCCTGCTGCGCATGGACACCATGGACCGCGTCCCCTGGCTGCGACGGATGGAGTTCAGGGCCAGCGGCAGCGCCGGCGCAACGCTCGGTGACGACGGGGGGACGATGTGGCAGGTCCGGGCGGATCTCCGGTTCTTCCTCACCGAGCACTTCGCACTCCTGTTCGGATACAGACTGCTCGAACTGAACCTCTCCGACGACCAGTACGAAGCGAATCCAAGTCTCCAGGGACTCTACGTCGGAGCGACGTTCGACTTCTGACGAACCCACGGGAACGATCGACCTCATGCCTTCCAAACGAAGCGCCAAGTACCGACGTGCGAAGTGGCGCCACTTCCTCTTCACGATCGGCCCCAACCGGCTCACCGGCGGCCGCCTGCTGGATCGGCATCACGCCGGTGGGGTGGTCACCCGCCACATCGAGATCGAATGCCCGTTGTGGCCGCGCGAACTCGACGGGGTCCGGATCGCGCATGTGAGCGACTTCCACATCGGCGACCTGCTGCCTCTGGACAAGGCCGTTCGGGTCATCGAGCAGCTGGAGGACGAACGTCCGGACATGATCTGCAACACGGGCGACGTCATCGATCTGGACTGCATCGACGTCCGGCCCATGTTCGAAGCCATGCGGAAGCTTTCGCCGCCGCTCGGAAACTACCTCGTCCTCGGCAACCACGATGAACTCGACGATCCGGATCTTCTCCGCCGGATGGCCCGCGCGTCGGGCATCACCGTCCTCGACAACGAGATGGTGCAGGTCGAACACGAGGGGAGGAGACTCGCGGTCGGCGGCATCGAATGGGCGAGGACACCCGACGCATGCAGCCGCCAGATCGATCGGGCGATGGGGGACGGGACGATCGACATCCTGCTTTCGCACAATCCGAAGGCGTTCGACCACGCCAGCGAACGGGGGGTTCCCCTGGTCCTCTCCGGACACACGCATGGTGGACAGGTCGCGAGGAAGGATCGGCCCGACGCGAATCTCGCGATCGCGCACCGAAGAAGCGCCGGACTGTATGAACACGGCGACAGCCGTCTCTTCGTCACCGTCGGAGTCGGAGCATGGTTTCCGGTCCGGATGAACTGTCCGGCGGAGATCGCGATCCTGACCGTCCGGTCCGGATCCCGGAACTGATTCACATCAGACGTTCGGCCATCTTCCGGGTCGCATCACCCCGATGCGACCGGGCGTTCTTCTCGTGGGGCGGCAGTTCCGCGGAGGTGCAGCCGAGCTCGGGAATGAACAGAAGGGGGTCGTAGCCGAAGCCGTTTTCTCCGGCGGGCGTACGGATGACGGTTCCATCGAACGTGCCGCGGGTCTCGGCCACGATGGAGCCGTCCGGATCCGCAAGACACATGCAGCACACGAAGCGGGCGGACCGCAGTTCGTCCGGGACGTCGGCCAGGGCGGCGAGGAGCTTGTCGTTGTTGGCGCCGTCGCGATCGGCGCGGTCACCGTCCACGCCCGCATACCGCGCCGAATGCACGCCGGGTGCGCCGTGGAGCGCATCGACCTCGAGTCCGGAGTCGTCGGCGAGGCATCGCAACGAGGTCGACCGGGCGTACTCGACGGCCTTGATCCTCGCGTTGCCCTCGAACGTGTCGGCATCCTCGACCGGTTCCGGATGCGATCCGGGAACATCGTCGAGGGAGCTCACCTCGAAGCCGAGCGGACCGAGCACCGCCCGGACTTCGTCGAGCTTGTGGGGGTTGGAGGTCGCCAGGAGGATTCGACGAGTCGGTTCAGCCACGAAGCCAGCACTCGGGTACGTCGCCGTGCCCGGCGATGATCCTGGATCTGATGCCGCCGCGTCCCTTCCAATCGGTCACGACCTGCAGCCAGCCCGGCTGCATGCATTCGACGAGATCGTCCCGAATCCGGTTGGTGACAGCTTCGTAGTAGATCCCCTCGTCGCGGAAGGACTGGAAGTAGAGCTTCAGGCTCTTCAACTCGACGCAGATCGCGCCGGGTTGGAAACGGACCAGGATCGTCCCGAAATCGGGATGACCGGTCACCGGACAGACCGAAGTGAACTCCTCATTGAGATGCTCGATGAGAAAGCACGATTCGGATGGGGTCGGAAAGGTTTCAAGCAGCGTTGTGTCTGGCATGCCGGAAAGGGTATCGGATCTGGACGATGATCGGGAGCCGCTCAGCGCGACATGCCGTAGTCCAGCATCAGCCGGACCACCTTGTCCTGGTCCCGGTTGATGCGGAGCGACGCCCTGAACGACGCCTGCGCCTCGTTCCAGGACTCGGTGTCGGTCCGGTCGCTCAGCAACCAGCGGTTGAGAGCGGTCACGCCGATGCCGTTGAAGGCCTGCCACTCCTGTGGATCGATCGCGACCGCGGCCCGGTAGGCCCGGTCGGAGGCGTCGTATTCCCCCAGCCTGAAGAGGGCCCATCCCTTGCGTTCCAATGCATTCGCATCGTCACGGAACTTCTGGATGGTGTCGGCGATGTTGACGACCTCGCGGTACCGCTTCTGCCGCACGAGCATGTTCATCAGGTTGGACATCAGTTCAGGAGTGGGTTCCATCCGCTCCGACGCCGAGACGTAGGCGTCGGCCGCGTCTCCCCATCGTTCGACCCGTTCGTAGGACGCCCCGAGGTTGACCCAGGCGACTCCGTCGGACGGATCGACCTCGACCGCCTTCTCCGCGAACACGATCGCATGGTTGGGCTCATCCATCTGGAGATAGGTGATGGCGAGATTCCGATTCGCCTCGGACGACTCCGGTTCGATGGTCAACGCCCGGTGGTACGCCTTGACGGCTTCGACGAGCCGTCCCAGCATCTGCAGGACGACGGCATGTCCGAACTGGGCGTCGTAGTTCCTCGGTTCGAGCCTGGCCGCGCGGCCGTAGGCGGGTTCGGCCCTCCGGTAGTCCTTCTTCTGAAGGTAGATGTCGCCGATGCCGAGGTAGGCGGGCGTGGAGGTCGGATCGTCCTTGAGGATGTCGTGCAGCACGATGAGCGCCGTGTCGTAGTCGCCCTCGTCGGCCAGATCGGTGGCCTGGGTCAACTGGTCCTGCTGACGTTCGAGGTCGACCTGGGACGGTCCGGTCTGAATCGGTTCCCGCAGCGTGGGCGATCCACGAAACCAGTCGCACCCACCGAGGAGAAGGAGGGCGGTCAGGCACGGGATCAGGGTTCGACGCATCGGGGTCACTTCGGTCCGGCTCCGGTCATGAGGGCATCTTCCCCCGGATCATCGACAGGATACGCCGGGGTGCTGCAGTCGAAGCGGGCCTCGATCAGGCGGTCACCAGCCCGAGGATGCGTGCCGCCTGCCGTGTGATCTGCTGATGATGCAGACCGCACTGCTCGAGAATCTCCCGCTCGCCCCGTGCGGACTTTGGAATCCGATCCACGAAGAGGTGTTCGATGGTGAAGGCGTCTCCACTGCGTGCACATGCTTCGGCGACGGCGGAGAAGAGGCCTCCACCGTAGTTGTCCTCGACCACCAGAACCATGCCGCCGTTCTCGTTCGCCAGATCGAGGAGACGATCCTCCTCGAACGGAAGCGAGTAGAGGTCGGCAAGCGAAGCGTCGATTCCGAGCTTGTCCAGATCGTCGAGCGCCTTGTTGCATTCGTGGAGCATGTAGCCGGCACTGACGATGAGCAGATCACGCCCCTCGGTCAGGACTTCCATGCCTCCGAGCTTGAAGTCGGTGTTCTCGTCGTAGAGGAACTCGACGTCCGGACGGTGCGTCCGCATGTAGCACATGCCCTGGTGTTCGGCCATGGACATCGTCAGGGCGTAGGCGGCGTATCCGTCCGCGGGCTGCAGCACGTAGCAGCCGGGAGCACCGTTGTGGTCCTTGACGCTTCCGAGGCTGCGGAACCATGCGACATCGGGAAGCGACATCTGACTGGGACCGTCGGCGGCGAGCGAGATGCCGGAGTGCGATCCGACGAACTTCATGTTCGCCCCGGAGTTCATGGCCATCTCGACCTGGTCGTAGGCCCGGGTCAGGAACTTGGCGAAGGTCGAACAGAAGGGGATCTTGCCGGCCGCGGCCATGCCGAGTCCGACGCTGACCATGTTCTGCTCGGCGATCTTGCACTCGACGAACCGATCCGACAGTTCGGGGTCGTCCCGGAACCACTGCGCGAACGTGGAGTTGCAGACGTCCGCATCGAGTGAGCAGATGCTGCTGTTGGCGTGTCCGAGTTCCCGCAGGGCGACACCGTACGCACGACGGGTCGCGAAGGCGCCCTTGTCGAAGGCCTCGCCGAACTCGAATGCCTTCATCGCTTCGGGGAAGCTTCGGCACGGACGATGGGTCGTTTCGGGACGGGCTTCGATCGTGGGCGGGTAGATCGAGAAGTCCGCGCCCTCCATGGAACCGATGAGCGATGCGCCGGAGGCGTTGAGTTCCTCGATGCACTGTTCGAGCTTCTCGCCGGTGGGCGGCTTGCCGTGCCAGCCGTCTCCCTGGATCGACGGGGCGCCCCAGCCCTTCGTGGTCCTGGCCACGATGGCCATCGGACCCTGTCCTCCCTCGATGAACGAATCGAAGGCCGACTTGATGGCGGCGGGATCGTGGCCATCGATGTCGATCACGTGGTATCCATAGGCTTCGAGCCTGGCCCGCGTTCGTTCCGGGCCCTGCTGATCGCTCACGGATCCGGCCTGGCCGTAGGCGTTGCAGTTGAAGATCGGCAGCACGTTCGTCAGTCCGTTGTCGACGATGAAGTCGAGCGCCTCGGCGATCTGGCCCTCGCGGGACTCGCCGTCTCCGATGATGCAGTAGATGCGTTGATCGAGTCCGTCCAGACGCGCGGCGAGGCCGAGGCCGGCCGCGGCGGAGAGCCCCTGGCCCAGCGAGCCGGTGGCGGCATCGAAGAACGGGAAGCCCTCGCGGGGATTCGGGTGACCATCCAGCGGGGAATCCGTGGCTCGGAAATCGTTGAGATCGTCCATCGTCGTCGGACGACGTTCACCATCGATTCCGACGTGCGCCCCGAGATCGGCGAAGGCCGCGTACACGATCGGCACCGCGTGTCCCGCGGAAAGCACGAGACGGTCCGAGGTCGGATACCCGGGGTCTTCCGGAACCCATCGCATCGAGTGGTACATGAGCACCGTCACGATCTGGCCGAGACTCATCGCCGTCGTCGGATGTCCACTGCCGGCTTCGGCGCACATCTGGAGTGAAAGGGTGTCAAGGCGGATCGCCTTGGAATGCACAGCGGCTTCAAAAGACATGGGAGTCCTCTCCAGGTGGTGACCGAACAACGTGCAGACCATCCTGGAGGTCCGTTCGATGCTGTATTCAGACCCATTTGGGGGGGCTGGATTGCTTCGTTTGGCTGGAACTCCCGATCCGCTTGATTGGTGAGTATCCCATGCCCATCCCCCTGCAGCAACAGCAGAACAGGCCTGATTCAATGGAACGCCGATCTGGAGTCGGCCATCGGATCGGCTCGATCCATCCCTTGAAGACAACCCCTTGGTACACTCCCCGCATCTCAAAACAGCAAGAGGAATCAAGCCCATGAAGGTGATTTGCGACCAATCCGCCCTCGCCGAAGCCCTTGGAATCATCGGTGGCGTGATCGCCAGCCGTACTCCCAATCCGGTCCTGACCTGCATCAAGCTGCTTGCGGAGGATGGTCGGCTGACCCTCGCCGCCACCGACGGCGACTGTGGACTTCGTCTGGTCATGGAGCAGGTCCAGGTCGATGACCCCGGGGAGACCCTCATCCCTGCGGACAAGCTCATCCAGATCGTCCGGGAATGCCCGGACCCGACCGTCACGCTCGAGAACGACAAGCAGGCCATGTTCATCCGGTCCGGGGAGTCGATGTTCAAGATCTACGGATTCGACCCGGCCGAAGCGCCTCCGGTCGCCGATTTCGACGATGAGAAGATCGACTGCGAGATCAATGCGGGCGATCTGGTCACGCTGATCAGCCGCAGCCTCTTCGCCGCAGCCGACGAGCACTCGCGATACGCGATCAACGGCGTACTGGTCGAACGGGAGGAAAACAAGATTCGAATGATCGCGACCGACGGACGGCGGCTCGCCGTCGCCACCGGCAACACCTCCTCGGGCACCGGAGAATCCCGGTGCATCATCCCGAGCAAGGCGCTTTCGATCATGCGGAGGATCCTCCGCAACGACGCCGCCGTGGTCCGCATCGCGATGGACGAACACCAGATCCACGTGCACATCGACGACCCGTCCGGCCAGGCGACCCTGACCAGCAATCTGGTCGAAGGACGCTTCCCGCCGTTCGAGGATGTGATCCCGAAGGATCAGGACAAGCGGGTCACCTTCAACCGCCAGACGCTGTGGACGGCCGTGCGACAGGCCGCGCTGCTGACGAACGAGGAATCACGAAGCGTCCGACTCCACTTCCACGACAACAAGCTCACGTTGACCAGCCACGCTCCGGAGATGGGCGAAGCGGAGGTCCATCTGGGCGTGGAGGACTATTCCGGCGAGGACCTCGAGATCGGGTTCAATCCCAACTACATCTCGGACGCATTGAAGGTGATCGACCAGGAGCAGGTCACCCTCGAACTCAAGGCGCCCAACAAGCCCGGCGTGCTCAGGACAGGCAAGGAGTTCACCTACGTGCTCATGCCGGTCAACCTGACCTGAACGCATCGAACGAATCCCATGACGCGACGAGGCCCCCGTCCAGCGGGGGCCTCGTCCGTATCTGGAATGTCCGATCGATCAGGGTGCGGGCCTTCGGCCGCCGCGGCGTCCACCCTTGCGGCTGCCGCCGTCGGCGTACTTCACGCCGCATCCCCAGGGGCGAACCGTGTTCGGAGCGACCTTCTCTCCGGAAGCGCTCTGCCGTGCCGCGTCGACGATGTAGTTCGTCGCCTCGGATCCCTTGGTGAAGTTGCGGTCGTCGGTGATCGCACCGCTGTAGATGAGCACCCCGTCCGGATCGATGAGGTACATGTGCGGAGTGGTCTTGGCCTCGTAGATGCGACCGACCTTGCCGTCGTAGTCCATGAGGACCGGAATGTTCCCCTCATAGTCCTCGAGGAACGAATTGCTCTGGGTGATCACGAAATCCTCCGGCTGGTTCGCGGTGCTGTTGACCGCGATGTAGACGAAATCCGGATCCACTGAACGCATCTTCTCGCAGGTGTCCTGAACGACGCCTTCCTTGTAGATGTTCCGGCAGTAGGGACATCCGGGATTGAACCACTCGAGCACGACGTACTTTCCGCTGAAGTCGGACAGGTTGTGGACCTGGCCCAGGGTGTCCTTGAGACTGAAGGCGGGCGCCTTCTTGCCGACGACGGCCTTCGGGGCCTTCGGGGCGTTCTCGCCTTCGGCCTTCGGAGCGGCCTGCTTCGCGGGCGGAGGCGTATCCTTGGTGGGAGCGAGTCCCGGATCGGCGGCCGGCTCCTGAGCCATGGCCAGGCTGGAGCCGAGCAGGCATCCGAGCAGGATGGTTGTGATTCGATTGGTCATTGATGGGTTCCTTTGCTTCGTTCAGTCCTGTTCACCGGACGGATCGTCATCAGACGCTCCGGGGTGTCGAATGGGTATCGTAATCCTGTACGAGGGGTCCCGTTGATTCATCCCCATCAACAGCAGCCCCCGCACCGAGGGTGCCGTGCCAAGTGCGTTGTCGGGATGGAGCGTGTACGGAATCACCAGTTCGAATTTCCGTTGATCGAGCCTGAGAATCGGTTCACCCAGTTCGACTCCGGGGACTTGATCGGGAACGAAGCCCGGAGTCACACCGGGCTCGATCGAACCGGTGATCGTGATCCGATCCTCACCGGTCGTCACCAATGTGGAGGCACGTTCGGCGAGGGGGCGGGGCAACAGGGCCTCGGCGGACTTCATCGCGGTCGTCGGTGCATGCTTCACGTGCTCGAGCGGCGAAACGCGGAGGGTCTTCGACGCACTGCCCATGAAGCACGCCTTCTTGCAGGCGAGCCAGCGTGCCGAGATCTCGAACGTCCCGGGCTCCGGAAACCGGACGCTTTCGCGGAACGGAATCACGAACGTGACGCTTCCGGAGTACCCGTAGGTCCGGCCCTCGGGTTCGCTGAAGATCTCGGGACGGGGCCAGCGCATCGGATCGACTTCGTAGCCCATCGGGGTCGTGACCTCGATCTGGGTCGGCGATCCGCTGGCTCCGGGATTTCGCCAGTAGATGTGGTATCCGTCGGGAATGTCCAGCGTGCAGAGAATGTGGTTGGTTCCACCTCGCACCACGGCGACCTGGCCGCCTTCGACGTGCATCGACACGACCGGCGGCGTCTCCGGTACCGGAGCGAACGGTCGAGGGATCCCGCCGGGCGAAAGCAACGTCGACAATGCCAGCAGGATGCAGAACATCCGGGATCTCCTTGTGTCCCCCGACCGGGCGGCGGCCTTCTACACTGTAGTCAGCATGACGCAGGAGAACCCGATCATGATTTCACGTCTTGTTCAAACAATGCTCTTCATCGCCATCCTCGCTCTTGCGGGATGCCAGAAGGAGTTCAGCGACGCCGATCTGGTCTTCATCACCCCGGATCAGGGCAAGGAACTGGTGGCCAGCCCGGAAGGATCCCTCTTCAGGAAAGCGAAGCCCAATGTCTGGGTCGACCCTCGAAGGAGCGAGTTCTACATCGCAGGGCACATCCCGGGTGCGATCAACGTCCCCTACAAGGACATCGCCGAGGAGTGGGAGGAACTGGGTGGCTACGGAGTCGTCATCGTCTACGGCCAGACCTACAACGATCCGCTCGCCGAGGCGATGAGCAAGAGCCTGATGGAATACGGGCTCGGCGACATCCAGACGCTCAAGGGCGGTCTCGAGGCATGGACCCGGGCCGGCCTTCCCTTGACGAAGGGACGAAAGCCCTGACTCCGACCATCGTTCCAATCGATCTCCAGTACCTCGGCCTCTCCGGCGCGATCGCCTCCTGGCTGTGCCGTGACGGCGAGCACGCCGTGATCATCGAGGCCGGGCCCGGACGCTCGATCGGCGAACTCGAATCCGGTCTCTCCGAACACGGGCTGGCCGTCGAGGATCTCGATGCCTGTCTCGTGACCCACATCCACCTCGATCATGCGGGCGCCGCGGGGCACCTCGCCGAACGTGGTGTTCCCATTCACGTTCACGAGTTCGGAGCGAAGCATCTGATCGATCCGTCGAAGCTGCTGGCGAGTGCGACCAGAATCTACGGAGCGGCCATGGACACCTTGTGGGGCGAGACCGTTCCGGCTCCCGAGCACATGGTCCATTCCGTGGTCGACGACCAGCGGCTGCAGTTCGGACCGCTCCGGTTCCGGGCCGTCGAAACTCCCGGGCATGCACGGCATCATCATGTGTTCGAACTCGAAGTCGAGGACGGATCCACGGTCTGCTTCGCAGGCGATGCCGCCGCCATGCTCATCCCCGGATCCGACTACATCTCGATTCCCACCCCGCCGCCGGAGTTCAACCTGCCGGTCTGGCTCGAGACCATCGAGATCCTTCGAACCGGAAACTGGACACGGTTCCATCTGACGCACGGCGGAACAGTCGATGCCGACGGTGATCACCTCGATCGGCTCGCCACGAAACTGCAGCAGCAGGTGGAATGGATCCGCGAATGGGAAATGGAGGGCCTGGAAGGCCTAGATCTGCATTCCAGGTACCGTGAGGCCCTTCTCGTCGAGGCGAAGGCAGCAGGAGTGAGCGAGCAGAAGTTCGACTCCTTCGCCTCCGAGCACCTTCTGGGGATGAATATCTCCGGAATTCGAAGGTGGTTGGGTCAGCAGAAACCGGATTCCCCTTCATAAACATCATTTCACTTGCCCAAGGCCAACTTTCGGCCTAATTTCAGGGACTGGCCTCGTCCGGCAGATGGAGCGATCGTTCCAGCTTCACTTTGATGAAATCCGACCCGAAGCAGGTCGCCAAGGAGAGATAGAACCATGTTCACAAGAGCTCTTGCCGGATGCGTCATCGGGGGACTGTGCCTGATCGCGGCATCGCAGATCGAACTTGACGAACGCAAGTCGCCCGGTGAATCGATGCAGATCGGCATCGACGCCAAGCCCTCCGGAATTCCGACCCGGGAGATGGGCATTCAATCGGAACGGATCGTCACCGGATTGTCGAGGCCGGTGTACGTCGGTCACGCTCCGGACGACGAAAGCCGCCTGTTCATCATCGAAGCACGATCCGGCTCGACCGGCCGAATCCGGATCTACGATCTCGAGAACGAAACGCTGCTTTCGACTCCGTATCTCTCGATTTCCTCCGTCAGCACGAGCAGCGAACAGGGCCTGCTGGGCATGGCGTTCCACCCGGACTTCTACAACGGAAGTCCGTACATCTACGTGAACTACACCGACAGCGGCGGCGACACGATCATCCGCCGCTACACGGCGACCGGAAACAACCCGGATTCGAACACGGCGAACAGCTCGTCGGGAACGACTCTCCTCGATATCAACCAGCCGTACTCGAACCACAACGGCGGCTGGCTCGACTTCGGGACCGACGGCTACCTGTACATCGGAATGGGTGACGGTGGAGGAGCGGGAGACACCAGCAACTCCGCGCAGAATCTGAACTCGCTGCTCGGCAAGATGCTCCGGATCGACGTCGACAGCGGTTCGCCCTACTCGATCCCCGCCGGAAACCCCTTCAACGACGAGATCTGGTCGTACGGCCTCCGCAATCCCTGGGGATGCTCGTTCGACAGCCTGACCGGCGATCTCTGGATGGGTGACGTCGGCCAGTACTCCTGGGAGGAGATCGACTGCGAACTGGTCGGTGCCGAAGGGGGACGGAACTACGGCTGGCGATGCTGGGAAGGTGATCACACCTTCAACACGTCCGGTTGTCCCTCCGCGTCGACCATGACCTTCCCCGTCTTCGAATACAGCCACAGCGGTGGTCGCTGTTCGATCACCGGCGGCCTCGTCTACCGGGGCCAGGACATCCCGTGGATGGAGGGGTACTACATCTACGGCGACTACTGCACCGGAGACCAGTACGTCTTCTCCTACGACCCGGGTTCGGACAATGTGTCCGGCTTCCAGGAGGTCACGGACGAGCTGCGATCCGGCATCAACGGCGGAACCGTCGGCAGCATCGCCCGATACGGGCAGGACGCCCGCGGCGAACTCTACATCTGTGACCTTGGCGGCGAGGTGTACCGGATCATCGCGAACGAACCTCCCGCACCCACCGGGGCATGCTGCTGGCTCGAGAGCTGCTACCTCGTCGAGGAATCAAACTGCAACAACGTGGGCGGTGACTACAACGGCGACTTCTCGAACTGCGCCGGCATCGACTGCACCGAGATTCCCTGTCCCGCCGACTGCGACTCCTCGGGCTCGATCGGAGTCAACGATCTGCTTGCGATCATCGCCGACTGGGGCACATCCGGCGGATGCGATCCCGTCGATGACGGAGTGACCAACGTCAACGACCTGCTGTACATCATCGGAGAATGGGGCAATCTCTGCGAATGAGAACCCCCTGACAGGACCGAAATTCGACCCTGAACGCCGACCCGCACGCCCAGGGCACGGGCATCTATAACATGTGCGATTCACTGATTTCCCGGCCCGTCTCCGTGACGGGCCGGGCTCTTTTTGGGGTGCTGGGAATCCACCGGATTCTGCTATACTGCTCCGCTTAGGGCTAGTAGCTCAGCTGGCTAGAGCGCACCCCTGATAAGGGTGAGGTCGGAGGTTCGAGTCCTCTCTGGCCCATTGAACGAGGCCTGCCTCACGGCGGGCCTCATTTCACTTCAGTGGAAGGATATTTTCATGCAACGTGCAAAGATCAGCATCATCGGAGCCGGAAACGTCGGCGCAACCTGCGCCCACTGGGCGGCCGCCAAGGAACTCGGCGACATCGTCCTCGTGGACATTCCCGACAAGGAAGGCGTCGCCAAGGGCAAGGCACTGGACCTCGCCTGCTCGGGACCCATCGAGCGGTTCGACGCCGACATCATCGGTACGAGCGACTACGCCGACACCGCGGGCAGCGATGTGGTGATCATCACGGCCGGACTTCCCAGGAAGCCGGGCATGAGCCGCGACGATCTGATCGCCACGAACGTGAAGATCGTCAAGAGCGTCTCCGAACAGATCGCCAAGCATGCTCCCGACGCAGTGGTCATCGTGGTCGCGAATCCGCTGGATGCGATGGTCTACACGGCCTGGAAGACCACCGGATTCCCCGCCAACCGCATCGTCGGTCAGGCCGGCTGCCTCGATGTCGCCCGATTCCGGCACTTCATCGCCGACGCGATCGGCGTCTCGGTCGAGGATGTCCAGGCCCTCTTGATGGGCGGACACGGCGACGACATGGTTCCCCTTCCCCGGTACACGAGCGTGCACGGCATCCCCGTCCACCAGCTGCTCGACGACGCCACGATCAACTCGTGCGTGGAACGTGCCAAGGTCGGCGGAGGCGAGATCGTCAAGCTGATGGGAACCAGCGCCTACTACGCACCCGCTTCCGGAAGCGTCCAGATGGCGGAAGCCATCATCAAGGACAAGAAGCGGATCCTGCCCTGTGCCGCATATTGCGACGCCGAATACGGAGTCGGCGGCTACTTCGTCGGCGTTCCCTGCGTGCTCGGAGCCGGTGGCGTCGAACAGGTCATCGAGATCGATCTCGATGGTGGTGAACAGGCCTTGATGGACGAATCGGTCTCGCACGTGAAGGATCTCGTTTCCGTCGTGCAGGAGACGTTCCCGGAACTCGTCTGACCTTCGAGAGAATCACCCTGCATGGCCCCGAAAGGGGCCATGTCTTTTTTTGGCGACCAGGTGTGAGAAACCGGATCCGCCGTCGCATAGGTGACGAAAGGGTGGTTCCTTTCCTCCTGATGATGCGAGGCGTACCCCGGCTGACCGCCGGGGTACGCCTTTTTGCCTACTTGGGCATCCAATGCGAGAGCGTGAAGATCTCGGCCGGGATCGGCTGATTCAACTCGACCGACTCCGTCGTCAACTTGAGGAGGTGATGACTCGATTCGGCCCGTGTCGACCAGCCCCCGTCCTTGTTCAGGTGAACGATCCATTTGTTGATCACATGGGGAACGGGGTGGCCCTGGACCTCCCTGTAGTCCCCGAAGTTCATCAGGCGTGCCATGCCGCCGTGCATGGGAGTGAGATTCGAAGCCATCGTGCCGTCCTCGTAGAACTGGAGTTCGATGTCCCCGAACGCGGACACTCCATGCAGCATGAGTTCGTTGACCTTCTTGCCGTATTCGTGTCCCCGGGCGAACGTGATCTTCCTTGCCGCACGGAACATCATGTCCATGGCCATTCGGGGATGGGCATGGAGGTACTGGTTCAGCTTCTGCTTCGCGTTCATCGGCATGGTCTTCCCGTCCCGCACCTTGAACGCGGTCTCTCCGATCATCCCCTCGACTGTGAAGGTCCCATCTGGATTCACCGTCTTTGCGACGATGTTGCCGCTGCCAATCCAGACTTCAGACTGCAGGTCGATGTCCGCTGCGGTTACGTGCATTTTCATGTGCACCGTCTTGGGGGCGGCCTTCTGGAGCGCCCAGATCTGCTTGAGTACCTCACGGACCTCGGGAGACTCGGACTTGTCGAGACCCGGCATGCTGTCCTGCACTGTTGCGGCAGGAAGCACGGCGAACGCCGCTACGAACAACATGAGAATGCAACTGGATCGAAACACTGGTTATCCCCTTCTGTTGGAGTCCTATCAAGAAGTACACTGGTTTCATGTCAGGACGCATCCTAGCCATTCAGACTTCGCCCAACTCGGGTGAGCCCATGCATATGCACGAAGAGGTCCGGGCCACTCCCGGAAGAGGCCTCGAGGCCGATCGATACAGCCTCGGACGCGGCAGCTGGGTGAAGGACATCAAGGCGGGTGACCACGAACTGACGCTG
Source organism: Phycisphaerales bacterium UBA3160 (assembly GCA_002364485.1). GTDB lineage: Bacteria > Planctomycetota > Phycisphaerae > Phycisphaerales > SM1A02 > UBA854. The sequence continues at coordinate 22,949 of DEYK01000066.1, read as the reverse complement.
ATCGAACGAGAGCAGTTGGATTGGTTCAAGCGAGAAACCGGCCTGGAACTCACGCATCGGATGAGTCGACGGAACCTGCTGACCGAAGGCATCGAACTCAACCCTCTGGTGGGAACGCGATTCCACATCGGAGAGATCGAGGTCGAGGGGATGCGACTGTGCGAACCGTGCAAGACCCTGCAGGAACGCACAGGAATCAAGGTGCTCCCCGAGATGGTGGGACGCAGCGGGCTCAACTGCCGCGTGCTCACCGACGGCGTCATCCGGCTCAATGATCCCGTGGGCTGAGTCTTTGCAGACCACCTGCCGTGGATGCCGATGATGCAGCATGCCCGATCAGGATCAGACCGAACGTCTGGACACCACCACCTACGACGTCTTCATCTCCGTCTGCGCGATGGGAGCACTCGCTGTCGTGGCCTGGCTGTTCTTCATCCCGCACGATACCGAGCAGGCGAGGCTGCTGGGCTACTTCGACGATTTCTTCTGCCTGATCTTCTTCGTGGACTACCTTCGACAGATCCATCTCGAGGATCGGAAGCTCCGATACATCTTCGGCTGGGGAATCCTGGATCTCGCCTCGTCGATTCCCACCGCCGGACCGCTTCGCCTGCTGCGGATCGCGAGAATCATCCGCCTCGTCCGGGCCGTGCGGTCCGTACGGATTCTCGTCCAGATCTTCAAGGGCGATCAGGTGGGCGCCGCGATCGTCGGCTCGATGACGATCACCATGGTCGGGATCATCCTGGCCTGCTTCGGCGTGCTCCATTACGAATCCCAGGATCCCGGAGCAACCATCAAGACGGCCGACGACGTCATGTGGTGGGCGGTGGTGACCACATCGACGGTCGGGTACGGCGACTTCTATCCGGTCACCGGCCCCGGCAGACTGCTGGCGGCGATGGTGATGGTGCTCGGCATCGGCCTCTTCGCGACGCTGGCGGGAGCCATTGCCAGCCGGATGACCTCGATGACGAAGATCGCCCATCCGAAGTCGTTCGAGGAACGGATCCACACGCTGCAGAAGCAGAACCACGAACTGCTCAAGAAGCTCGAATCGAGGCTCTGAACATTCCGGGCGTCGATCAGTCCTTCGAAGCCATCATCTCGATCATGTCGAGGCAGCGGTTCGAATAGCCGGACTCGTTGTCGTACCAGCTGACGATCTTGAAGAAGCCGTCGTTCAGTTCGATACCGGCCGTCGCATCGTAGATGCTGCTGTGCGGATCGCTGAGGAAATCGCTGGAGACGACCGGATCCTCGGTGTATCCGAGCACCCCGTGCATCGGTCCCTCCGAGGCGGCCTTCATGGCCGCGTTGATCGCATCGAGACTGGTGGGGCGTTCGGTCTTGAACGTCAGATCGACCACCGAGACGTCGGCGGTGGGAACACGGAACGCCATGCCCGTGAGCCTTCCCTTGACCGCCGGCAGACACAGTGCGACGGCCTTCGCCGCGCCCGTGCTGGCGGGAATGATGTTCATGTACGCGTTGCGTCCGCCACGAAGATCCTTCTTCGAAGGCCCGTCCTGGGTGGGCTGCGTGGCCGTGGCCGCATGGATCGTCGTCATCAGGCCTTCGGCGAGCCCGAACTCCTCGAGGATGACCTTGGTGATCGGGGCAAGACAGTTGGTGGTGCAGGACGCGTTCGAGATGACCCTGTGGCTGGATGGGTCGTACTGATCGCAGTTGACCTTGTGGACGAAGGTCGGCACCTCGTCGGGAGTCTTGGTGGGGGCGGAGATCAGCACCCGCTTGGCGCCGGCATCGAGGTGCCTCCTGGCGTCCTCCCCCTTGGTGAACAGCCCGGTCGATTCCACCACGTAGTCGACGCCGAGGTCGCCCCATCCCAGATTTTCCGGATTCCGTTCACCGAGGCATTTCGTGCTGTGGGCGTCGCAGACCAGTCGATCGTCCTCGGCGCGGACGACGTGCTCGAATCGTCCGTGCATGGTGTCGTAGGTCAGGAGGTAGGCGAGGTTGTGGGCGGGAACGAGGTCGTTGATCGCCACCACCTCGAAGTTGCCGCGTCGAACCGCTTCCCGGTAGACGAGCCTTCCAATGCGTCCAAATCCGTTGATGCCGATGCGAATAGCCATTGATCAGTGTCCTTCGCGGAGAAGATCGGAGAGAAGTGAAGCAGGCGTCAGCCCGCGGGATGCCACGGCACGTCGTCGACTCCGTGAAGTCGGTTGGCGGCCCGAGCCATCGCAAACAGAAGATCGCTGAGGCGGTTCACCCATACCATCGCATGGACATTCACCTCTTCGCTTTCGCGCAGTTCGATCATGGACCGCTCACAGCGGCGCGAGATGGTCCTGGACAGATGCAGCCGCGATGCGAGTTCGCATCCACCCGGAAGCACGAACGAGGTCATCGGTGCGTTGTCGTCGTCGACTTCGTCGATCCACCGCTCCATCTGCTCGACCATCGATTGGGAGAGTCTGGTGACCTTGTCGGCGTGGACCGAATCGGCGGGCGTCGCCAGATCGGCACCGAGGTCGAAGAGTCTCGACTGCAGGCTGAGCAGGATCTCCCGGATTCGATCGTCGTTCGGGCCGCAACAGGAGACGCACATGCCGATCGAGGCGTTCGTCTCGTCCGCATGGCCGTAGGCCACGACGCGGATGTTGTGCTTGGAGACCCGGTCGCCGCCAAACAGGCCCGTACTGCCGTCGTCGCCGGTTCGTGTATAGAGCTTCATGTGACGACTCGCTCCGAGGAGGCTGTGGGAACGCGACGTACTAGTCCAGGGCCGCGGCACCGGAGATGATCTCGGTCAACTCGGTGGTGATCTGGCTCTGACGAGCACGGTTGAACTGACGCTTGAGCGTACGACCGAAGTCCTTGGCGTTCTCGGTGGCGGCCTTCATGGCCACCATGCGCATCATGTGTTCGCTGACGGAAGCGTCGTTGAACGACTGGAAGAGCACCGTCTTGATCATGCGCGGCAGCAGTTCGTCGAGCAGTTCCTCCACCGAAGGGGAGAAGTCGTAGACATCGGCTCGGCCTTCGGAAGCGGATCCGGACTCCTCGACGCCGGGTTGCGCCATCGGCAGCAGCTGGATCGTGGTCGGGACCTGCTGCGAGTTGCTGATGAACCGCATGTAGACGACGCGGACTGCGTCATAGCGACCTTCGCCGAACGTGGAGATGGCCTTGTCGGCGATGCGTTCGACATCCTCGAACGCCGGCTTGTCACCGAGCTCGTACCGCTCCTTCACGTCGATCTTCTGGAACTTGAAGAAGTTGGCGGCCTTCTTGCCGGAAACCTCGATGTCCAGTTCGATGCCCGCCTTCGCACAGGCCCGGACATGCAGCATGGCTTCCTTGAGCACGTTGCCGTTGTAGGCCCCGCACATGCCACGGTCGGAAGTGATGACCAGCAGGTACTCCCGCTTGACGGATTCCGCCGGTCCCTTGACCAGTGGGGAGTCGTATTCCGGAGCGTTTCCGGAGACCTCGTGGACGAGACCGCTGATCCCCTCGGTGTAGGGCTTGGTGGCCGCTGCACGCTGGGAGGCCGCGGTGAACTTGGCGGTGGCGATCATCTGCATCGTCTTGGTGATGCGTTCGATCGTCTTGACCGCGCCCATGCGATTCTTGATGACTCGTAACTGTGCCATGAGGGGGGAAAGTGTACCAGAATCACTTCTTATCCGCCCCCGGTCGTCGATCCTCGCTGGGGCACCCGCAGCCCGTCCCAGGCAAGGGACATCGATGCTGGGAGCCGGGCATCCACCTCGGCGTGGGAAATCTCATGGGCCATGTGGATAAACCATGTCTGCGAGGCCCCGATTTCGCCCGCCGTGGCGACGGCCTCGTCCAGCGTCATGTGGGTGGGGTGGGAACGATGGCGGAGGAGGTCCAGAAACAGGGTCTTCAGCCCGGTCAGATGGGGCCATGTCTCGGGAGCGACGGCTGAAACATCGGTGCACCATGCCAACGGAAACGGGGAATCCGGCCCGGCCTCGTCCGGATCCTCGGCATCGAAGCGGTATCCGAGGATCGGCAGCCGCCCGTGCAGGAACCTCAGGGGGGTGATCCTGAGCCCATGCAGGACCACGGGCTTGAAGCAGTCGACCTGGTGGGGCAGCAGGGTGGCCACGAAGGAGGGATTCGTGTTCTTCTCGGCCTCGAAGATGTGGGGGTAGACCCGATGGATGTTCGTCAGGGTCCGTTCCTCGGCGTAGATGTCGATCGGAGCCTTCATGACGGCGTTGAACCGCCGCACCTCGTCGAGTCCGAACAGATGGTCCACGTGGTGATGCGTGAACACGATCGCATCGCAACGGACCAGATCCTCCCGCAGCGCCTGCTGCCGGAGATCGGGCGAGGCGTCGATGAGGATCAGACGGGGGTGCCCCTGCGCATCGGTGAATCGGATCGCGGCACTGGTTCGTGTCCGGGTGTCCCTGGGATCATCGCTTCGACACACGCTGCAGGTGCACCCGATCGCGGGGACGCCCGCGGAGGTTCCGCTTCCGAGCACGATGCACTCGACGTCACGCATCCTTCGGATCGGTCGGCAGACCGAGCAGCGAGATCATCGGACGCATGGTCGTCGCCTGGAGGATGAGCGTGAGAAGCACGACACCGAAGACGACTGGAAGCACGAACTGCTTGAGCTGGTCGGGACTGCCGTCGATGTTGTCAGGCAGGACCAGCACCAGCGCAAGCGTGACGCAACCGCGAAGTCCGGACCACATGATCACGGTTCCTCCGCGGGGCGACCAGGTGCCGAGGAGGTAGCCGCTGGGATAGACCACGATCGCACGGGCCACCTGCATGGCGAGGAAGATCGCGATCGACGCCATGATCACCGTCGAATCGAGCAGTTGATCGACTCCGATGAACTGCAGCTCGAATCCGACGATCAGGAAGATCAGCGAATTCATGATGTAGTCGATCGATTCCCAGAAGGGAATGATGGTTCGTTCGGATTCCTTCGCGTTGTCCTTGCTCCATCGGAGGACGCCGACGAAGATTCCGGCCACGATGACCGACGCGACGCCGGAGACATGCCAGATGTCCGACACGAGGAACGCTCCGTAGGCGAGCACCACGGTGATCGTGTTCTCCAGCACCGGATCGTTGGCCCACCGCATCAGGCATACGGCACCCCATCCCATGATCGCACCGATGCAGAGGCCGATCCCAGTGTGGCCGAGGAACTTGAGGATGCCCGCCCAGATGTCGACGACCGCACCATGCTTCTGGCCATGCGACATGGAGACGTCTGTCCCCTGGATGGTGTGCCGGTGTTCCGCCGTGTCCGCCGTGATGACGGGCTGGGACTGATTGGGACCGAGGCCGCCTCCCGTACTCTGGATCGGCATGAACAACGCACCGTAGAGGATGAAGAACAGCACCACGGCGATGCCGTCGTTGAAGAGGCTTTCCCCCTCGATCACGGTCCGGACCGGCTTGGGAAGCGGAATCGAGCGGATGATCGGCATGACCGACACCGGGTCGGTCGGTGACACCATGGCTCCGATCATGAACGCGGCGACCCACACGACATTCGAGGAAATGATGTCGGGAGACAGGAACCATCGCAGGACGAGACCGACCACGAACGTCGTCAACAGCGTGCCGACGCAGGTCATCACGGCCACCGGAACCCAGTGCCGCTTGAGATTCTCCACGTCGATCAGAAGGCCTGCCCTGAACAGGACGGGCGGCAGGATGATGAAGAACACGAGATCCGGACTGAGTTCGGTGCCGGACGGGGCCTGCTTCATGATCGCGATGAACAGTCCTGCAAGGACCAGGGCAACGGTGTAGGGAAGCTTCAACTTCTTCGTGACCACGCCAACGATCACGGCGATCGCCATCAGCAGCGTGAAGAGGGTGACGCTTCCGGTGATCGTGTCCGGATTCAGTCTCGGATTCTTTGCCCCGTCGCTGAGGGCCAGGATGCCATGGAGAAGGGGACCGATCATGGTCCGAATCATAGACGATCGGTCAGGCTGTCGGGACCGGCTGGAGTCGCCGTGCCATGGAAGCGACGACGGAGCCGGGGTCGTCCGATGCGCAGATCGCATCGCAGACCGCGACACCGCGACATCCCACGTCGATCAGTCGGGAAAGGTGGTCCGGTCCGATGCCTCCGATGGCCAGATGGGGCACGCCCGGAAACGATTCGATGTATTCGGAAAGACGTTCCGGACCGGCCGGATCGAGATCGGGTCTGGTCTCGCTCGGGAACATCGGTCCGACGCCGCAACCGTCGGCTCCGGCGGCGATCGCCTCCCTCGCCTCGTCGACTCCGTGGGTGCTCGCGCCGATGATCAACCGACGACCGACATGACGGCGCACCTCCTCGACGGGAAGATCCGTGCGACCCAGGTGCACGCCATCGGCATCCGCCGCGAGCGCGATGTCGAACCGGTCGTTGACGATCACGCTGCACCCGGCCGGGCGGGCGAGTTCGACCAGCCGTCGGGCCCGTTCGAACAGCTGGGCGCCCTCGAGATCCTTCTCGCGCAACTGGATGCAGTCGACGCCGCCGTCGACGGCGGCCCGTGCGACGTCGAACCAGGGTCGACGGCATCGGGACTCGGTGAGCAGCAGACACAAGGACCACTGGCGTATCCTTCGCGAGGCGAGCGCGGTCCGCAGATCCGCCTCGAGATCGTAGAGCCGGTATCGAAGCGACTCGACGATCTTCGCCGCATCCGAATCGAACGTCTTGGACAACTCCTCGACCGAACGCATCGCTTCGGTGGAACGATGACCGGCTGCGACCGCGACATCCCAGAGACCGGCCCGGGTCCCCTCGTCGGCCACGTCGATCCGCGTCCCCACATCACCGACGACATCACGTCCGGCATCGAGCCAACCGGACGGCCAGCGCTCGGGGAGACGGCGGGTTTCGTGGCGCATCTGCTTGAAGGAACGCGAGAGCGTCTCGTCGTCGAGGACGTACCGGGCGATGTCCTCCATCACCCGAAGCCCTTCGGCCAGTCGGTTCAGACTTGCATCGATGGTCCGAGCAATGCTCACGTCGTTGAATCGGCGGTGGATTCGAGGCCGCGGATCTTGTCGACCCGACCCGCGTGGCGACCACCGTCGAACTCCGTTTCGAGCCACAGGTCGATCAGTCCCGTCATGGCCGCGGAGTCCAGCACCTCGGTCCCCATGCAGAGCACGTTGGCATCGTTGTGCCGGCGACTCATCTCTGCGCCGTGGGCATCATGGACCAGTGCCGCCCGGACCCCTGAAATCTTGTTGGCCGCGATCGACACTCCGATGCCACTTCCGCAGACGAGGATGCCGCGGACCGCGGACCCGTCCCGGACCGAGGATGCCACCGCCGCGGCGGGATCGGGATAGTCGACCTTCGCATCGGCATCGCCCGGACGTGGAGCCAGGACGACGTTCATTCCGCGGGCGATGAGGTGGTCGCGCAATGCGTCGATCACCTCGAATCCGCGATGGTCGGAACCCATCGCGATCGTCATTCCGGTCGTCGTCATGATTCATCATCCTTCAAGAGGGCATCCAGGCGATCCGGCAGCAGCTTCATCAGTCGATCGGCGAGTGCATCGTAGACCGCCTGCCCCTGTCCGATGGGATCGGGAAGGTCGCGATCCGGATCGAGCATCTCGATCCTCGCAATGGACTCGGGATCGTCCTCCACGAGAAACTCGGCCAGCTCGGCATGGGATTTCGTCATGCAGAGGATGGCATGTGCGTTCCGGATCATCTCGGGCGTGAGGGCGTTCGAATGGCCCTCGAACTCGATTCCATGGCGACGGAGGGTCTCGCATGTCTCCGGAGAAGTGGGGGCACCCTCCGATGCGGCGACTCCAGCCGAAGCGACGAAGACCTCGCTGCTGCGATCAACGAGCAGGTGGCGAGCAATTCCCTCGGCCATGGGGCTTCGGCACGTGTTTCCGGTACATATGAAGAGTATGGTGCGCATGGATTTGGCCCAAAGGGGACCCGGGTCAACCCGAGGATGATACAGGATGAGCCAGATGCATCCTCCGGCTTGCATTCTCACCCCGGTTGCTGTTGAATGACGTCGATCGGGAACGAAATCCCGGCGGATGTGGAGTATTCAAGGTGGAATTCATTCCAAAGGACGAGGTGGCCGAACTGCTTCGCAGTCACGGCATTACCCAGTCCTCCCAGGACGAAGAGCACGTCTACTGTTCCATGTCGGACGACGTCGCGGTGGCCCACTGCCATCTCTCGATTCCCGACAGCACGGTCGAACCCAGAACCGGGGCATCCGTCGTCGAGATCAGCGATGCGGACATGGCCGGTGTGGTGGATTCGATCCTCCACAAGCTTCATCACAACCAGTTCATCCTGATTCCCGTGGGCAAGTGGCGCAGCATCTTCGATGTCGTCGCCTTCAGCCTCGCGAGCAACGAGGAGTGGCAGGCCGTCGACGCCGCCGCCACGGTCGAACTGAACACGCGGGATCCGCTGCTCGCGGATGCCGGAGACCTCCACCTGCTCTGCGACCTGATCAAGGCGTTGATGCAGGATTCGGACAAGCCGGATCAGGGGCTCACCATGATCACGGCAGGCGTGCCGGTCGCACTCGAGATCGTTCCCGACGGTGGAGTCCGAATCAGCTTCGGAAACCAGGCCGTGGCCGAAGAGATCGCCGAGGCCTACTCAAGCTGATCCGGCCACCGGTGAAGTTGATCGAGCACACACCATGAAGGACGGATCCGGACGTACCAAGCAGATCGAGCAACTCATGCGCAAGGCCGCGGAGTCGCTCGAATCCGGCGCACTGTTCGATTCGGAAGCAGCGGCCCAGAAGGCCCTGACGTCCTGCCGGGCCCGCTCGGACTGGGCATCCATGATCGAACTCGCCGCAATCCTCAGGGATGCGAGATCGGGTCTGCAGGGCAGCACCTACGTCAAGGGGGCGGTTCGGATTCTCGATGAGGACATTCCCGAGGACATGGAGTTCTCCACCGGGCGGTACCTGGTGCAGCCGCCGCGTGTCGGAGCCGACGCGAGACGCGTTCGTCTCCAATGCCTCGAGGAGGAGATCCCCGTCGTGGTGGTCTGTCGGGAACCCGGGACGCAGACCGGACTGGTGCCGGTGGTTGCGATCGCCCCCGGAACGACGGTACGGACGAAGGTGAAGCCGCCCTCGAACGATCGCAAGCCGACCGCGGGATGGCTTCAGACCTGTCTGGACGCCCTCTCCGAAGCAGCCCTCGAGCGGATCAATCCGGAACAGGAAGTGGAGCGGCGGATCGATGCGATTCTCGGCTGCATCGATGCGGTTCCGTATTCAGACGCCCTTCACGACCTGCTGGCCGCGGCATGCCAGGAAGCCCTCGATCGACCTTGATCTCGTCGTGGTGAGAGATCACTATGATGAAGTCAGAACGTCGGGACGGTAGCCGGCTTTGCAGTGGATCGGTTTCATGGCCGCAGGGGATCACATGACCAACGACACCCCGGTCGAATCACAGACAGAGGAAACGACGCTGACCTCCCGCATCGGGCAGGGGTACCGGCTTCGTGCGCTCTTCACCATCATCATCTGCGGCGTCCTCGGTCTGTGGGGCATCTACGACTACGTCTGGACGATTCCGACCCAGGAGGAGTTCTTCGAGCGGCGCGAGATCTCCGGCGACGTGCGCAAGCTGCTCGAATCGGCATCCGACCCCGAATACAACTTCGAGGCCCGGAACGCGATGATGGCCGTCCTTCAGGATCGTGCCCAGGGACTGAGCGAGACGACCCCGATCGATCCCGATCGGCTCAACGAGCTTCAGCCGACGTCCGACGAGGGATGGATGATCACCATGGCGCTGTACGCCAGGGGCCTCGAGTCGAGACCGCTTCCCAGCGGCAAGCCGTCCGAACAGATGCGGGTCGCCGGCGTCGTGGCCGAACGATCGCTCCAGCTCTATGGCGATGCCCAGGAACCCTCGGCCTACGACCGACCCGTGCAGTGGATGTTCATCCTCTCGCTCGTCTTCGTGCCCCTCTACCTGATCGCCCTCATGAAGCACTCTCCCAACGTCTACCGGCTGGATTCGGAGGGGAACCTCTTCCTGCCGGAAGGCGAGTGGACCCGGGACGAGATCACCGACATCGACATGAGCAGATGGATGTCCAAGTCCACCGCGATCGTCGAACACGTCGACGGGCGGCACGCGAAACTCGACGCCTACATCTACAAGGATCTCCATCTGATCATCGGAGCCATCGCCCATCGGCTGCACCCCGATCAGTGGGAGGTCGACGGACGCAAGGTCAAGCCCGCGGCGACCGAGGAGACGGATGCATAACCATGCACCTTCTCTCCGCCCAGAATCTGATCAAGAGCTATTCGGGCCGCCGTGTCGTCGATGAAGTCAGCTTCACCGTCGACGAGGGCGAGGTCGTCGGTCTTCTCGGCCGAAACGGGGCCGGCAAGACCACCTCGTTCCGGATGGTGATCGGCATGATCGCTCCCGAGGGCGGTTCGGTGCTCTTCAGCGGCAACGATGTCACGACCCTGCCGATGTACCAGCATGCCCGCCGCGGAATGGGCTACCTGAGCCAGGAGCCGAGCATCTTCCAGAGGCTGTCGGTCCGCGACAACCTGATGGCCGTGCTCGAGACCACGTCGCTGAGCCGAAACGAGCAGCGGGACAGGTGCGATGAACTCCTGAACCAGTTCAACATCGAACACAAGTCCAAGGATCTCGCCAGAACATGCTCCGGCGGCGAACGAAGGCGACTCGAGATCGCGCGGGCCATGATCACCAGACCGCGACTCCTGCTGCTGGACGAACCGTTCGCGGCGGTCGATCCCCATACGGTCGAGGAACTCCAGGCGGAGGTCCGCAAGCTCGCCAGCCAGGGCATCGCGATCCTGGTCACCGACCACAACGTGCAGCAGACGCTGCGGATCTGCGATCGCGCCTACATCATCCATTCGGGAAGGAACCTTCGCGACGGCGATCCCAAGAGCATCATCAACGATCCCGAAGTCCGCGAAGCCTATCTTGCGTCCACCTTCCGTGGCGACGAGTTCGATTGAGCCGACCCATGAACCGATTCATCTTCACGTCACTTCTGGCCGCCATGTGTCTGTCGACGATCGGATGCGTGCGTCGAACCCTCCGGATCGACAGCACGCCGCAGGGCGCGCTGGTCTGGGTGAACCATCGGGAGGTCGGACGGACCCCCCTGGAGATCGATTTCACCTACTACGGCCACTACGACATCGAGCTGTCCCTCGATGGACACGAACCGATGATCACCGATGCCGATGCCGATCCTCCCGTCTGGGACATCATCGGACTGGATCTTCTGTTCGAAGTCGCTCCGTTCCAGTCCCACAGCGTGGTCGACTGGCACTTCGATCTCGAGCCGCGCAGCGACGATCTCGGCGCCCTGGTCACCAGAGCCCGGGAAATGAGAACCCGGTCGAAGTCGTCCGACCATCCCATGTCGAAGATCACCGTCGACGCCGAGGGACGGATCGAGGGGGATTCCACCATCCCTGACGAGCCCTCGAAGAGGGATGATGCTGCTCTTGAGTGATTCGCGGCCACCGCACCCCGGACCGCGTCAATAATGGAGAAGGCGATCGTTCGTCGTTCGCCGTCTGGAGGATGTCCATGTCCATGCGATCCTGTCTGATCGTCCTGCTGCTCTGTGCAGCCAACGCAACAACGTCCCGAGCCGCTCCCGACGCACCGGAACCGGATCCCGCCGCGCCCGAGAAGGCGCCGCAGGCGACGCCGGAGCAGCTGGAGCGGATCCGTCTCGCCCTGCCTCCGGACCTCGATGCGCGTTCGAGCCGGGCCGAACTGTGGAGCGAGCTGCTTCGAACCGCGGTCGAAAGCGCACGGCTGCGCGAGGAGCTTGCGAGATCCCAGGCGGACCTCTCCATCATCAGGAAGGAACTCGAGGAGTTGCGGCAGTTCATCCTTGATCACGAGGAGTTCGGATCCGACTACGAGGAATACCAGCGGATCAAGAAGGTGGCCGAGCGCGAGACGCGGCGAAGACAGGCCGAGCAGAGACGCAAGGAGGTCGACGCCCAACGGGAGGAGCAGCGAAAGGGGCGCAACGCCCAGCAGCAGCAGCGGTCCCGCGAGGAACTCGCGAAGATCCGGGCCGAGCAGTATCAGCAGGCCGGGTTCACGCCGATCGGTCTCGAGGCCTTCATGGGCCGTTCCTCCTACTTCTACGCTCCGGAGGATTCCACACAGCCGCCGATGATCTACAAGCCGTACCGGATCGGAACCGCGTACACGAGTCCGTCGACCGGCAACGAGATCGACTACACGAAGATGACGATCTCGGGCAGCGTCCTGAGCGCAGCCGCCGACATCCGCAACATCGGTGTGGCCATCACCTTCTTCGACGAGCACAACAACCAGATCGGGGCGGAGATCGTCCAGATCGAGAACGCCCGTCCCAACGTTCCGTACCCGTTCACCGCACAGCTCCAGATGGCGCTCAACCGGCCGTTCGCCAGCCACGCCTCCTACGTGCTCTACTCGGACCCGGTACCCTGAAGACACGATGAACGAACTCCAGATCAATGCGGGCCGACGCAAGAGGCGATCGCTCGTGCCGATTCTCATCATCGCGATCGCCGGCGGCCTGTTCCTCTGGGGGCAGTCGCGCAAGGATTCCCTGACCCGAACGGTCGCGAGCACGTTCGAGTCCGCCGCGCTGGATGTGTGCGACCGGGAGTCCATGCCGAACTCGATCCACTGGACGGTTCCGGGATTCAAGGAGATGTTCATCAAGACCATCCGACCGGCGTGCGATGGAAACGACCCCGATCTTCTGCTCAATGCCCATGCCATCGAGGGGGATGGACAGGATCCGGGTGGAAACGCCACCCACCGGGTGACCATCCAGCACGGGGCCGTGGCGCTGCTCCGACTGCGGGTCCACACCCGGGATGAGAGCCTGATCACGGTCATCGGGTGGTCGAAGCCCTGATCCGGATATCCTGTTGCGCATGGACGTCTGGATCAATGGAAAATTCGTGGAAGCGGAACGTGCCGAGGTCTCAGCCTTCGATGCGGGACTTCAACATGGTGTCGGCCTCTTCGAGACGATGCATGCGTGCAACGGGCGGATCTTCAGGGCCCACCAGCACGTGGAACGCCTCGCCGAATCGGCGCGGATGCTTCGGATGACGGAACGGCTGCACGCCGAACCGCTCGTGGAGGCCGCCGAGTTGATGCTGGAACGCAACAAGCTCGAACGGGCCCGGATACGACTCACGATCACCGGCGGCAACCTGAACATGCTGCAGTCGACGGGAACCTCGCAGCAGGATCCCACCATCCTGATCACCAGCCAGCCTCCGACCGAGTACCCGGACGAGTTCTTCGAGAAGGGCATCGGCGTCGTCTTCGCCGCGGGTCGCCTCTCCCCCTGGACGCCGGACGCCGGACACAAGACGCTCAACTACTGGTCGCGGATCCTCGCGCTCCAGGAGGCGGCCGCCCAGCGGGCCGGTGAGGCCCTGTGGCTGACTCCGGAAGCGAACATCGCAAGTGGATGCGTCAGCAATCTGTTCATCGTTTCGGACGGAACACTGATCACCCCCCCGTCGAGACACGAGGAACCGGGTGCCGCACTGCCGGGCATCACACGGGCCGCGGTGATCGAGCTGGCCGAATCGATGAACATTCCGGTCGAACGGAGACGGGTACCGGTGGACGACTTCATCGGGGCCGATGAGGCGTTCCTGACCAACTCGAGCTGGCAGGTCCTTCCCGTCACGAGTGTTCTGGTTCGCACCAACGCCGAGACCGAGGAGGGTGCGGAACCGTCCATCGAGATGCGTCCGCATTCGATCGGCGAAGGCGGAGTCGGCGGTACCACCAGTGATCTCCGTTCGGCGCTGCTCGCATGCATCGACCGGGAGACCGGTGATCAGGGCTGATCATTCGATCGGTTCAGCACCTTGACGTTCCTGCGCCGGGCGTCGTCCGGGCCACCGGCTGGACGTCCAGAACCTCCGCGAATCCCGAGCAGAAGCCGGTTGATCGCGGTCAGCACGGCGAAGACCAGGGTTGCCAGAATCGCCGCCGTGAGCAGCAGCAGCAGGACGGGAATGCCGACGACCAGCAGGAAGACGATCACTGCCGTCTTGACCACCCAATTCGGCTGACGGTTGGCGGCCTGGAAGGCGGATGCGAACCGCTCGCCACCCGGGTACACGAAGCGAATTCTGGGAGTATCGGTCATGACACGGATTGTACCGGCTGGCCCCGGGGCCAGTTCGAGAAGAAGTGTGAATTGATCGTGGGTTCGGCTTCACCCTGTCGGGACGGCCGGGAAGCGGGTAGCCTGATGAAAGCCCACGGATCCCACCCCACATGACCGAATCACCGATCTTCGCACACCTTCATCTGCACACCGAGTACTCGCTGCTCGATGGCGGGAATCGAATCAATCGACTCCTCGACCGGGTGGTCGATCTCGGAATGACCAGCGTCGCCATCACCGACCACGGCAACCTGCACGGATGCGTCGAGTTCTACCACGCCGCGCGCAAGAGGGGGATCAAGCCCATCCTCGGCATCGAGGCCTACGTGGCCCGGGGCGACCGGCGGAACAAGCAGGCAACCGGTGTCAGGGACATGGGTGATCACCTCGTGCTCCTCGCCGAGAACGAAGCCGGTTGGCGCAACCTGATGAAACTCAGCAGCGATTCGTATCTGGAGGGGTTCTACTACAAGCCCCGCATGGACCATGAGACGCTTGGCCAATGGTCGGATGGACTGATCGCGATCAACGGTCACCTGGGATCATCCATCGCGTGGCACCTCGAACGGTTCGTCGAGAACGAGAAGAGCGAACACTGGGATGCGGCGGTGGAGGAGGCCAGGTGGCATGCGGAGGCGTTCGGGCCCAGTGCGGATGGCCAGCCGTGCTTCTTCGTGGAACTCCAGCGGAACGGGGTCGCCGAACAGGACGCGATCAACCCGCACCTGATCCGTCTGGCCAGGGAACTCGACCTCCCGCTGGTCTGCGACAACGACGTCCACTTCCTCGGAGCGGAGGACCACGACGTCCACGACACGCTCTGCTGCATCTCGATGCAGAAGAACAAGGACGATCCGAACCGTCTGCACTATCCGACCGACATCTACCTCAAGAGTCCGGAGGACATGTCCGCGATGTTCACGGACCTTCCGGAGGTCGTCGAGAACGCCGCCCTGATCGGCGAACGATGCAACGTCGAACTCGACTTCGACGTCAGCCACGTGCCCCTCGTGCGCGTGAACGGTCCGGACAAGGAGCCGGTATGGAACGGAGAGGATCTGACCGACTGGTACAAGAGCTGGTGCAAGCAGTTCGAACTGCTTCCCTTCGATGAACTGCAGCCGGGCGCTCCGGCACGCGATCTGGTGCTCGAGGAGTGCAACCAGACGCTGCGACAGCTCTGCCGGGCCGGACTCATCTGGAGATACGGGGTCGACGGAATCACCGAGGAGATCACGAACCGCTGCGAACGTGAACTCCGGATTCTCGAAGACAAGTTCATCAGCGCGTACTTCCTGATCGTCTGGGACTTCGTCAACTGGGCCCACCAGCGCGGCATTCCCGCCACGGCCCGTGGCAGCGGCGTCGGAACCATGGTCGGCTACGTGCTCGGGCTGTCGAACGCGTGTCCGGTCGAACACGGACTCCTCTTCGAGCGATTCACCGATCCGGATCGGACCGAGTACCCGGACATCGACATCGACATCTGCCAGAACGGACGTGCCGATGTGATCGACTACGTCCGGGAGAAGTACGGGCACGTTGCGCAGATCATCACCTTCGGACGACTCAAGGCCAGGGCGGCCATCAAGGACGTCTCGCGGGTGCACGGTCTCCCGCCCCACGAGGGCCAGAGGCTGGCCAATCTGATTCCGAACGAACTGAACATCGTCATCGAGGATGCGCTCGATCGGGAACCGGAACTGAAGGCCGAATACGATTCGAATCCGACGATCCGGAAGGTGCTCGACACGGCCCGCGCCCTCGAGGGCCACGCCCGGCATGCCGGCGTGCATGCGGCGGGGGTGGTGATCGCGACGCAGCCGCTGGACACCATCGTGCCGCTCTACAGGGCCAGCGGGACGGACGACACGGTCACCCAGTGGGATGGACCCACGTGCGAGGCGGCCGGCCTCCTGAAGATGGACTTCCTCGGACTGCGGACGCTCTCGACCATCGAACTCGCCCGCAAGTTGATCTCCGACGCGTTCACCGAGGAGGAGATCGTCGCCGCGACGAACTGGACGAACGAAACCACGAGTCCGCTCGACATGGATCGGATGACCTACGAGGATCAGAAGGTGTTCGAACTGTTCAGACGCGGAGACACCTCCGGGATCTTCCAGTTCGAATCGGGTGGAATGCGCAAGCTGCTGCGTGAGATCAAGCCGGACCGCATCCAGGACATCATCGCCGCGAACGCGCTCTACAGGCCGGGACCGATGGATCTCATGGACGACTACTGCAGCCGGAAGCACGGTCGCATGGAGGTCGACCCCGTTCATCCCGTCGTCGACGAACTCACGAGCGAGACGTACGGGATCATGGTCTACCAGGAGCAGGTCATGCAGATCCTGCACGGTCTGGGCGACCTTCCGCTGCGCAGCGCGTACACCCTGATCAAGGCGATCAGCAAGAAGAAGCACGATGTGATCGATTCACAGCGTTCCGCATTCATCGAAGGTGCGGTCGCGAAGGGCGTCGACGCGAAGATGAGCGAACAGCTGTTCGAGCACATCCTCAAGTTCGCCGGATACGGATTCAACAAGTCCCACTCGACCTGCTACGCGATCATCGCCTACCAGACCGCGTGGCTGAAGACGTATTTCCCCGTGCAGTACATGGCCGCGCTGCTCACGTTCGAAAGCGGCGCAAAGAAGACCGAGGACTGGGCTCCCTATCTCGAGGACTGCCGTCACGCCGTGTTCCCCGATTCGAGCGATGCGCAACCCCACGTGGGAATCGAGATCAAGCCGCCCGACATCAACATCTCGCAGGCGAACTTCACGGTCGCCTGGGAGAACGACGAGCGACGAAGCAACTGCACCGGCAACATCAGGTTCGGCATCGGCGCGATCAAGGGAGTGGGGCGGACCGCGATCGACAGCATCCTCGGGGAACGCGACGAGAACGGACCGTTCGAGAGTCTCCACGACCTGTGCGCACGACTCTCCTCGCGGACCGTCAACCGCGCGACGATCGAGGCGCTCGTCCAGTCCGGGGCGATGGACTCGCTGCACGGAACCCGGAAGCGGGCCGCCATGCTGGCCGCCCTCGACGACGCCATCGCGGCCGGACAACGGGCCGCGTCGGATCGTGCAGCCGGTCAGGAGACGATGTTCGGCATGTTCACCGAGAACGAGACCGTCGAGGAGCAGTCGACCGAGACCTCGCTGCCGGACGTGACCCCATGGGACCGGCTGCGGACCCTCGGCGCCGAACGCGAGTACCTCGGATTCCACATCTCGGGCCACCCCCTCGAATCGTACGACGCGCTCGTCGATGCGTTCGCCACCTCGTCGATCACCGGACTGTCCGAACTCAGCCAGGACCAGCCGGTGATCATCGCAGGCCTGATCTCCCATCAGCGGACCATGGTCATCCAGCGGGGAAGGCAGGCGGGACAGAAGATGGCCGTCCTCACACTTCAGGATCGACTGGCCAGCATCGAAGGGGTGCTGTTCTCGGATGCGTACGCAAGCAACGTCGAGCGGATGCAGCTCAACGAAGTCGTCTTCGCGGAGGGCCGCATCGATACGAGTCGGGGTGAGACGCAGCTGATCGTCGAACGGATCTTCCCCGCGAAGTCAGCGCTGCACGCGCTGGTGGGAACCCTCGAAATCAACCTCGCGAGCATCGCCGACGTGAACGACGACACCGACCGGGAGGACCGGTTGGGTTCGATCGCACACGTGCTGCGACGAACCAACGGCATGGATCCGATCGAAGGCGGGAATCCCGCCGACGTCATCCTGTCGCTTCCGGTCGAGCAGAAGATCGTGCACATGCGGGCACGTCGGAAGGTCGTGGTCGACGAACCGCTCCTCACGGAGCTGCGGACGATGCTCCAGGACGAGAAGGCGATCCGGCTGCGGGGGCGCCGTCCGTCGGTCGCCCCCAGAAAGAAGCGGTTCAACGCCAAGCGGCAACGCAGCGAAGACTGATCACGCGGCGAGATCGCCCCAGTCGGCCTCGTCCTCGGCATCCTTGGGCCATTCGTTCGTCGAACGCTTGTACACACGGAGAATTCGACCCAGCTGTTCCGCGAGGATGTCCCGCAGGGCGTCGAGCATGCTGGCCATGTCGTCCGTAAAGGGCGTCGTGCTGCTCCGGAAGAGGGTGACGATCGCCAGGCAGTTTCCGTTCCGATTGCAGGTGAACGAGACGACTTCCGAATCCTCGAACAGATCGGGATCCACGCCGTCGTGATTCGCGAAGGACTGCGCGTCCTCGAACTTCATCAGGGCGTCCTCGCCCTGCATCGGTCCACAGAGGACCTCACCGAGCTTCTCGAGCGACGGCATGATGTTCCGGTCCTGCCATTCGAAGTTGACGAACGCGCCGATCCCGTACTTGCCCTCGTCCTCACGGAGATGGACGACGCCGTTCGTCGGACCGATCTTCTTGAGGATGTATTCGAGCGTGGTTCGGAGCATGTCCTCGACGTCGAGTTCCTGATTGATCAGCGTCCTGAATTCGGTGGTCATCTCCACCGTCGACATCTGGTCCTTGATGTTCCTGTAGGCGGAGGCGAGATCGCTGCAGAGCACGTCGACCTGCTGCGACATCTCGTCCTTGGACGCGCGAAGCGTCTCGCATGCATCCATGAGTCGCTGCATCTTCTGCTCGCGACGACGATGCGATCGGCCCTGGGCGACGACCTTGCCGATCCGTCCCGGAAGGTCTTCCAGCGACTCCGGAAGCGTCATGTAGTCCGTTGCGCCGACCCGGATGGCCTCGATCGTCCCCTCGGAGTCGGATTCCCGGGAATAGGCGATCGCGCGGAGCCAGGGGCATGCCGCCCGCGCCTCCCCGATGAACGACACGGCGTCATCGTGCGTCGTCGTGTCGAGCAGCACCAGATCGAAGTCGGACGTCGAGAGTGCGGTCCGTGCGGCGTCGAGCGACCCGACGGGAGTGCAGCGGTGACCCGAACTCCGTACGCAGCCGCCGATCGCGTCGCTGTTCGTTCCCTGCGGGGCGATCAGGAGGACCGAGGCCGGTCCTTCGACCTCCGGCATCGTCTTCGTGTGGTCGGCCTGCTTGGAGGTGCTGTTGTCGATGTTGTTGTTGGGTTTCATTGAAATCTGCCTTGTCTTGCCTGTTCCCTGTCCATGTCTTCAATCGGCGGTTCGAAGAGGACGTTTCATCCCACGATGAGACTTCATCCGGTATCACGTACCGGGGTGCCGGTCATTGCCTACGAGCCGCACAGACCGTGCAACTCGTCCAGAATGGTCTTTGCTTCGAGGTGTCCCGGAACGCACGACGCGACTTCGTCATGCAGCTGCTGCTGCGATGTTCCGTCCTGGACGTTTCCGGTGAAGTAGATGATGCGGACATCGGTCCGGTCCGACTCATCGAGTCTTCGACGCATCAGAGCGGGATCCATGTCCTGCACGGCCGAGCTGATGATGATCAGGTCCGGACTGCACCGCTGCATGGTCATCCCCGCATCGAACGCATTTTCAGCGATCTCGAGTGTGACGGAATGCGTCTCCGAAATCGCCCGGTTGACGTCCTGGATGCGGGTCTGGTCCCGTCCGATCAGGAGCACGGTGGTGGACTTCTCCTCGAGACGATCGCTCGACATTCCGTTCTTCTTCATGAAGACGAGCAGATCGCTTCGTGGAATCCGTCGGAATCGGGATCCGGGAACCCGGAATCCGTTCAGACGACCGTTGTCGAAGCAGCGGATGATGGTCTGCTGCGAGACGCTGCAGAGTTCCGCCGCCTCTCCGGTGGTGAAGATCTGCTTCTCGGAGATCGAATCTCGGTCTTGTATGCGACGTGTCATTGCATTGCTCCCGGCGTTCTCGGAGTCCGGTCGATGTGATGGACCAGACGGACCTGCTTGCCGGGATTGACATCGGCCGGGCGAAAGGCGTGCTGAAGCGGTCCATCGATCTTGCCGGAATCACCGGTTCGAACCAGACCGCACAGACGTCACAGATGGAACGCTCGGGCAACGGATCCGCACTGAAGCGGCTTCAGGGGCGTTTTTTCGCTTCCCAGATCGAAACCGCCTCGGGAACCCTCGGATAGATCGGCTGGAGGGAATGGGGCTCGTCCGCATCGCCGGATTCGTGCCGGTGCCTCGTCAGGGACAGGCATGCCATGGGATCCCATCGGGGCGGGAGGATGGTCACGCCCCGATCGTCGGCCGCACGACGGAACGATTCCGGCAGGTGCTCGTCGGCCACGATCGTCGCGATCGAATCGAACCCGTCCTGGTTCCCGTCCGCGTGCACGAGGGAGGCTTCCCCGCGAATGCGCCATCGACCGTCTTCCTTGGCCACGCTGGTGAACCATGCGGTGTCACCCTTGCCGGCAAGGGCGATCACCATCTCGGAAGGCGGATCCGGGACGGAGGATGCCACCACCAGTGCCGACGGCACTCCGTAGACGGGGAGCTCGAGGGCAAGGGCGAGACTCTTGACCGTGGCGATCGAGACACGAAGTCCGGTGAATCCACCGGGACCGATCGACACGCCGCATCCGGCCAGATCGTCGCGTGCGCATCCGTGGTCGCGTAGCATCGAATCGATCGCTGGAACAAGCACGTCGTCGTGCCGAGCCTCCGGATCGAAGAGCATGCGATGCGATGCGCCGTTTCCATCGAGCAGCGCGATGCCGCCCGCCCGCTGCGAACACTCGATTGCCAGCAGGGGAGGAGTCACATGGCACCCCGCGGTCCGGTCGTGATCGACTGGAGATGGATCGAAGCCTCGATCAACGCCTCCGGTTCCGGTTCGCGATCAAGAGGCCAGTCGATCACCATGCCATTGACCTTGTCGCTGTTGATCGCGACGAGTCTGGGCCCGTCTCGGCGGATTCCTTCGGGTACGGACTGGTGACCGATGCAGAACGTCTTCACTCCCCAGCGGTCCGCAAGCGCATCGAGCTGGTCGGGTTCGTGGCGTCGTCCCCAGGTCAGAAGATAGATGGACGATCCGGATCCCTCGTAGTCGATGGGTTCGAGTGTTCGTTCCAGAATCTCGGGTTCGAATCCGCCCATTCGATCCGCAGCCGGAAGCGAATGGGTGCAGAGGAGGCCGCCGGCGGTCCGGACGGCGAGCGGCATCGCGGCGATGAACGACTCGATCGCGGCAGTGACATCGTCCGCGTCGTCGCCGAAGACCCAGTCGACCGCATCCTGGAAGAGTTCCACGTTGTTGCCCGCACCCTTGCTGACCGCACGACGGGTCAACTGCGAGAGCTCGTGGTTTCCGAGAATGACATGCACCTGATCCGGATGCGCGAGCACCAGTTCGGCGACCCGACCCAGCATCCGGTAGGAGAAGTCCATTCCATTGAGAAGGCGATCGCCGTGGATCAGCTCCTGGAGCACCACGTGGCGGGTGGGATCCTCATCGAGCCTTGCGAGATGGAGGATCCTGTACCAGTGGTCGAGATGGTCGTGGAGATCGCCCGTGATGAGCAGCCGCCCGTCGGAAGGGAGTTCGACGATCGAATCGCGACGATGCTGCGCGGAACGCATCGCCTCCGCCGCGGATTCGAAGAGATCGACCGTTGCGTGGGCGTCGTTGAGATCGATGGGCCTTCCGCTCACGACTTCCTGCTGCCGCGTGATGCGAAGATCGCCGAGGACTGCCCGATTCCCTGACCCTTGCGCACCATGCCGACTTCGCTGATGCGTTCCCATGCGCTCGCGGCGTTGTCCGGGGAATATTCGATGCAGATCGAGCGACGACCGAGCGCACGGGCCACCGTGCAGGTCGTTCCGCTTCCGGCGAAGGGGTCGAGAACCAGTGATCCCTCGTTCGAACACGATTCGATCACCCGCTCGAGGTAGACCTCGGGAATCTGGTTCTGGTGGTTGCTTCGTCGTTCCTTGTTGTTCCCCTGGATCCGCCCCCAGTACTTGCCGTACCAGACATCCATCGGAACACGCATTCCCTTGTTCGAATCCTTGGCCATCGTTCTCGCGTCGCCGTAGATGCTCGCCCTGTCGGACTGCTCGAGGATCGAATCTGGATTCCAGATCCGGTTCTTGGGATCCTTGCAGAAGTAGAGTGCGTGCACCTTCGAGGTGATGAATCCGCTGTTGCGGCACTGGCCGAACCTGAAATGCCAGATGCACCAGTTGACCATGGTCAGTCCGCGCGACTTGAGATGCACCACGATCTCGGCGGCCGTGTCGTCGGGAATGTTGACCCAGAGGCTTCCGTTCGGGGCCAGCGCCTCGATGCATCCGTCGAGCCACTGTCGCGTGAAGGACTCGTAGTCCTCGCGGGGCATGGAATCATCCCAGTCGCCGTAGTTGACGTCCCAGTTGAACGGGGGGTCGGCGAAGACCAGATCCACGCTTCCCTTCTCGGGAAGTCGCGCAAGCACCTCGCGGCAGTCGCCGACGAAGAGGGAGGTGTCCGGATCGGACACGCTGAACGCAGGCCCGCCGTCGCCGTGATCGGCGGGGGGATCCGGGGTCCCGGAAAAGAGGTCGGGTGCTGGGTCGGACATCATCCTGTTGTACCAGATCGGTCTGCGCGGTCCTACTGGGTTCCGAAGATCCGATCTCCGGCATCGCCCAGACCGGGGCGGATGTAGCTGTTCTCGTCGAGACAACGATCGAGCGAAGCGGTGAAGACGGGAACATCCGGATGGGTGGCCAGGAGATGAGAGACACCCTCCGGAGCCGCCACGAGGCAGATCATCCTGATGTTGCCGCAACCGAGCTCCTTCATGCGATCGAGAGCGAATGC
>DEYK01000049.1:50184-51219 GCA_002364485.1 Phycisphaerales bacterium UBA3160 | reverse complement strand
GACTGAATGGTCTGCCCCGGTTGCCCCGAAGGGAGATGACCCCTCCCCGCGGCAAACGCATACGATCTCCAACCCGCGAGACGCGAAGAACGAAACCCTGCTTCGGAATCGACGACCGAGATGTCGATGCGAACGCCCTGAAACGAGCCTGACTGGCATGACGAGTAGACGATGGGACCGAACTGCAGGCGTCGACACGCCGGTGTCGCTCTGGTCCGAGCTGACCCGCCGAAGTCCCGTTCTCGCCGGTACCGCGGTGTTCCACCTCATGATGCTGCTGGTCGCCGTCGGACTCTTCGCATTCGACCCGCGGGAGGTGATGGGGATCAACGTCTGGATCAAGCCCATGAAGTTCATGGCATCCATCACCATCTACCTGGTGACCGTCGCCTGGCTGATCGGATACATCGAACGACCCCGCTGGTCCGTACGCACGATCGCGTGGGGCATTTCGGTCTGCATGGTCGTCGAGACGACCATGCTCTTCCTCCAGGCCGGACGAGGCGTGCGATCGCACTTCAACGATGCCAGCTCGTTCGACGCCACGATCTTCGGCATCATGGGCATCGGGGTGATCATCGACACCCTGCTCATGCTTCTGATGCTGATCCTGTTCTTCCGTCACCGGACGAAGCTGCCCGGCACATACCTGTGGGGCATCCGGCTCGGGATCCTCATGTTCCTGGCCGGCGGGATCGTAGGCGGCTGGATCAGCTCGCATGGAGGACACACGGTGGGTGCCATCGACGGTGGCCCGGGCCTGCCCCTGCTGAACTGGAGCGTGAACGCAGGCGACCTTCGCATCGCCCATGCCCTTGGCCTGCACGGACTGCAGGTCATGCCGATCGCCGGCTACCTGCTGTCGAAACGATTGGACTCGAGGTTCGGGCCGGTGGCCACCACCACCATGCTCGTGACATTCAGCGTGCTCTACGGAGCCACGATGCTCGGCATGTTCCTGCAGGCCATGGCCGGGGTGTCGATCGTGACCCTCTGGCAGTGAGCAGGCGTTCGAATCGGCGCAACCGCCTTCAA
>DEYK01000049.1:18936-49792 GCA_002364485.1 Phycisphaerales bacterium UBA3160 | reverse complement strand
GCTTCACTTCGTCGACGGAATCCGCACGATGCACAGTGAATGAGGAGGCAGGGCGACACACCCGCTTCGGAACGCCAACCGGGTCTTGCCGGGCGCGACGCGATCGGGATGTTCGATGTCGTTGAAGGCGTCGGGCGAGTCACCGGCGAGCATCATCGCTTCGTAGGTTCCGTCGATCGAGCGATCCCCGATCTCAAGCGTGCAGACCACCTCTTCCTCGGGATGCCGATTCATCAGGGCCACGACCCAGCTGTCTCCCGATTCGTCGACCGTGGCGATGGCATCGACCATGGCAACGGACGAGTCTCCGTGCCGCAGCCTGTCCGACTCGATCTTCGCTTCGGCCACCCGGGACTCGAGCAGATCGGCGTACATGGCCATGGCATGAAAGTGGGTCCGCCGCACGACGCCCTCGGGATGGACGTACAGAGGACCGGTCTGGTTCACCAGGCACGCGATGTTCGCCATCGCGACATCATCGGCATGCCGAAGGCAGGCGTTGAAGAACGAAGCGCAGAACAACGCATCGGCCATGGTGTAGAGAGACGGCTCGAGGCTCTTGTCTCGAGCCTCGATCAAGGCCACGACTTCGGGGTCCTCATGATCGACCTCTCTTGGATGGTGACCGGAGAAGCCCGGATGGTGCCAGGACCGGAGGTTCCACTCGTCGAAGGCGATCTTGATCCGTCCCCGCATGCCGGCCTGCTCGATCGATTCGACCACGGCCTCGAGATGCGCATCGGGCTTCTCGGTGAGCATCATGCAGGAGAGATAGTCGGGCGCGTGATGATGCTGGAAGTTGGGAATCCAGTATTCGTGGATCGAGAGAAGATCCAGATGCGCACCGGCGGTCTCGAACAGATACGGATCGATGTAGGCACTGGGCCCGTGCGCACCGGAGCAGGTCACCTGAATGTCCGGGTCGACCTGCTTCATGGCCAGCGCGGTCTCACGAACCTTGTCGACGTAGCCCCTTCCCGTCTTCTCGTTTCCCACACTCCAGATCTCGACGTCGAACGGCTCGGGATGCCCGTCCGCTTCACGCCGTCGTGACCATTCACCTGTGGTGTCGTTGCAGTAGGCCACCCAGTCGGCCATCTCCTGAACTCCGGCGAGGCTGTTCTGGCAGATGTAGGGCTCCGCCCCGATCCGGCGGCAGAGCTCGATGAACTCGTGGGTTCCGAAGGTATTGGGTTCCCGAACGCCCCACCGATCGTCGTCGTAGGGTTGGCGGTGCTCCCCGACCCCCTTCTGCCAGTGGTAGCCGTCGACGAAGCATCCTCCGGGCCAGCGGATGACCGGCACCTTCAGTTCCCGAATGGCCTCGATGACATCGAGTCGAAAGCCCTCCTCATCGGCCAGCGGCGAACCGGGCTCGAAGAACCCGCCATAGATCTGCTTGCCGAGATGTTCGATGAAACCCCCGAAGATCATCGGGTCGTGGCTCCGGGCGGGCGCGTCGGTATCGACGACGACCCTGGCCGTATTCGACACGGGCTTCGATGGAATGTCATCGGCCGCCATGCCGCACATGATGCCGAAGCCGACTGCACCCAGGAAACATGACGCCATGGTCATTGAAATGCCCTTCCATGTTGAGAACGGAGCAGAGTCAAGGTGCTTCGGGATCCTCGAGCTCGGCGACCGTCGGCACCGGCCGCTCCGCGAATCCGCACAACACGGCATAGGCCGGATCGACCGACGTCTTTCGACGAATCACCAGCAGCTCGCGGCCCTTGAAGGCCTCAAGCAACGACTCCGCCCACGCCCTTCGCCGCTTCTTGGACTTCAAGGATCGCCCCCACGTGCGAATCGTGTCGGTGAAGTTCCGTGAGGACTTCCTGTTCTTCGTCCGCGCGGGTGACCCGAGGTACTCGACGCAGGCGGCCAGACAGTTCTCCTTGAAGACGTCACCGCCCAGATCCTTCCAGCTTCGAGCCAGCAGCCTGGCGTGCCCGCACTCCTGACGCTCGAGTTCCCGAAGAAGCTGCAGCTTTCCGGCCCTCTCGATCGGAGTCGGAAGCGAATGAATCCTCTCATGAACGAGATCCCGGACCGTCTTCACGTAGAGATCGTATTCACCGGTGGCATGCGGCTCGAATGCCGAGTTGAACGCGTCGAGCATCTCGATCGCGGTCATCGGGTCCGGCGCCGAGGCGATGACCCCGTCGATCAACGGCAGCGCGAAGGGGTTCATCTCCATGGCACCGTGCATCCATTGAACGCACTGATCCGATCGCGTTTCCTCGTCCAGGGCGTCCCACGCACGCCGAAGGACCATCGCCTCGATGAGGGCCTCTGGATCATGATTCACCGCCCAGGCGATCGACTGATGGAACACCATCGGACGCCGGCCCCCCACATCGTCGTAGTCCCACCCGGCATGCACCGTGGTGACCTCGTCGCCCCCCGTGGCGTACTGCCCCCCACGACAACGAAAACGCTCCGTCTCGGCGTCCTGCTCCATGACCACGATGGCGCAATGGCCGGGTTGACCGGCAGTCGATGCCGGAACGCCGCAGATCCGGTGGGTCCGTGCGCCGATGTTCCCCATGGTGCCGCACACGCCTCCGTCCTTCCACATCATCTGGATCGACCCGTAGCTGAACGGGAACGGAGCCACCCGCCGAGCCGACTGCATGTCGAACTGCTGGGCGATGCCGCCGATGTACTCGCCATAGGTCCTGAACTCGCCCTCGTCTCGATACGCGGTCCAGATCTCCTCACGCTCGCGAAGCGGCTGATCGTCCGCGGCGAGCATCATCAGGACCGGCCACGGGGCGTCGAGCGGAAATCGCGGCCAGATCCGATCGGTCCCGGAGAAGTCGTGCCGGTGGTTCCGGATGAACCACGCCATCGATTCACTCCGGCTCGGAGAGGCATCCCGTTCGCTGGGCATGCGACCCTTCGCCCGGTACGCGTCATGGAAGAGATCGTGCGCCGCCTTGATCGATGCGCGGACCTTCTTGTCACCGACCGCGGCCTTCGATTCATGATGGACGACCCGGTCACCGCAGGCAATGACGATCTCGGGATGGCCGTTCGCCGCCATGTGGGTGTTGAACTCGTCCTGGAGATCCGCCGAAGCGATGACATCGGCGCCCACCAGACCTCGTTCGACCGTCTTGCGGACCTTGACCGGCTTCCCACGCGGCCTGGCGATTCCCCGTTCGTCGTACTCGAGCGGCGGGAACTCCTTGACTTCGACCTCCACCTCGATCGCGGGATGATCCTCGAGGAAGTTGATCACGTGATCGTAGACATCGAGCTCACGATCCGCGCTCTTCGTGTCCACGGGAATCCGGGGATCACCAGGGCACGAAAGAACAAGCAGCGGCCGGGGCGTGACATCGGGCAGCTCATCGTCGGGCTGGCCGGTGTCACCGTCATTCCAACCGGATGCATTGCGATCGGAGGCCGCATACGAATCGGCCATCGCGAAGGCGAGCGCGAGCTGGGTGTACTCATTTCGAACGACCTGCTTGCCAAGATCGATCTCCAGTGAACGAAGCGCAAGCAGAACCGGAAGCGGATCCCTGCGGCAACCGTAGACCGATGCCTGAAGAGACTCGTCGGCGTCGATCCAGGCGAGAAAGTCGGGAGGCAGTTCGATGCCGCGATCGCGACACGCCGCAAGCGTTCGCCTTCGAGCATCCTCGACATGTCTTGAACCCGCCGGGTCGAACGATCCGGCGGCGGCCACCGTGAAGTCGCCGATGAACGACGCCATTGCGAATACGGCCAAGACGATGCCAAACCGTCCAACAGCCCCAAAGCGATGCGACATGAGATGCTCCCTGAGTTGTCCTGAAGAGTATCAAATGCCACATGCACGAGACTGCCGCCATGATCTGCCGGCTCACCTCAACTGGGGCGGAGGAGAACCGTGACGTCGACGGATCAATGGCATGATCAAGTGCCCGTTCCGGGGTATACTAATGGCATTCTGTTGTCATTAGCGAGAGCCCCGACCACATCATGAAATTGGACTGGCTGATCATCGGCGGTGGCATTCACGGAGTGCACATCGCCGCCCGTCTCCTTGGAGACGCGAGCGTCCCCACCGAGCGGCTTCGCATCGTGGACCCGGGCGAACGCCTGCTTGCGCAATGGCGAAACTGCACCGCGGCCGTGGGAATGACCCACCTGCGTTCCTCGTCGGTGCACCATCTCGGACTCCACCACGGGGCGCTCCAACGGTTTGCCGGCAAATACAAGCGCAGGAAGCCCGGGCTCTTCGCCCCACCCTTCCAACGCCCCTCGCTTTCACTTTTCAACGCCCACTGCGACCACGTGGAGCAGACCTACGGCCTTGCCGATCTCCATATAAGAAATCGGGCCGTGAAGTGCTCCATCAGGAACGACGGAGTCGAGGTCCGGCTCGACGATGAACGCGAACTCCAGGCGAGGAACCTCGTGCTGGCCATCGGTGCGAGTGAACAACCGAGGTGGCCCGATTGGGCCCCACGAAGCAATCCGCATGTCCACCATGTCTTCGAACCGGAGTGCGACGGATGGCCTTCCCGACCGCAGACGGTCATGGTGGTCGGAGGCGGCATCTCGGCCGCACACGTGGTGCTTCGCCTCCTGAAGGAAGGGCACCAGGTCCATCTGGTCTCACGCCATGGCCTGCGCCAGCACCAGTTCGACAGCGATCCGGGCTGGCTCGGCTGGAAGTACAAGACGATCTTCAGCCGGCAGCGGGACCCCGAGCAGCGACGAACCGTGGTCACGGAGGCACGCAACAGAGGCTCGGTGCCTCCGGATGTCGCACGCTCGCTGCGCAGGGCGATTGCCCGCGGGAAGCTCCAGTGGCATGAGGGCGAGGTCCAGGAGCTCATCACCCGGACCGACGGCATTCGGGCCAGGATCGACACCGATACCGTGGTACCCGTCGATCGGGTCCTGCTCGCGACCGGATTCGCCTCGCGCCGGCCCGGGGGAGCGATGGTCGACGAGCTGATCGACTCGGCGTCGCTTCCATGTGCATGCTGCGGCTATCCGATCGTCGACTCTGAACTCCGCTGGCACCCGCGCATCTACGTCTCGGGGCCGCTTGCGGAACTCGAACTGGGGCCGGTGTCCCGCAACATCGCGGGAGCAAGACGCGCCGGCGACAGAATCGTCGACGCCATTCGCCCGAAGTCCGCTGTCCGCACGTAATTCCCGCCCACCATCGCAACCCCCCTTCCGATCCAATGGAACGCCTCACATGCTGCTGCTGACAACGACCACCTCCGATACGCCCGGGCTCCTCATGATCCTGCTCTGGGCCGCCCTCATCGCGCTGATGGGGTGCGCGGGGGTCTTTTCGCCATGGCTCGCAAAGGGCACCGGCAGAAACAAGGCGATCGCCTACGGAAACAGCTTCGCCGGCGGCGTGCTGTTCGCGGCAGGACTCATCCATCTCCTGGCCGATGCGAACGACGGTTTCGCAGCGGCCTATCCCGGACTCGACTATCCCGCCGCCTACGCGGTCGCGACCCTCGCCTTCATTCTGGTCCTCGGGCTCGAACGAGTCGTTCCCCAGGCCTTGAAGTCCGCAGGTGGAACCGAAGACGCCGAAGCCGCCGCCCTCCTGAATGCCGCCGGCAAGAGCGGGCTCACCCCGTACCTGCTTCTGCTGACCCTGTCGATCCACAGTCTGATTGCCGGCCTGACGCTGGGGATATCGACCTCGGCCGGCGCCGGAATCCTGCTCATCGCGATTCTGGCACACAAGGGAGCAGCCGGCTTCGCACTGGGTTCGACCTTTCGGGATGCAGACGTCAAACCTCGCATCCGGATCCCGGCGCTGCTTGTGTTCGTCGGAAGCACACCACTGGGCGTGATCCTGGGAGGCTTCGCGATCGATCTCTTCGGACAGGGAGACGGAGCGACCGTGGCATGGTTCAAGGCCGTGGCGGCGGGCACCTTCCTGTACATCGCGACGCTCGACATCGTGCGCGAGGAGTACTTCCCCGGCGGCAGCAACCGCGGACGCAGGCTTCTGTGGACGTTCCTTGGCGCGGGGCTGATGGGACTGATCGCGATCTGGATGTGACGCCCATCGTACCCAGGTGCAGACACCGCTTCGCTGCCATTCGTACAAGCAGCACTACGCCACGACCGTGAGCCGACGAACGACAGCCCGCCCCGACGCAAGGTCGAGGCGGGCTGATTCTTTCAGTCGTTGATTGCTGGTCGAGCGATGCACGTCCGACATGGAGGCATCAACCCGGTCGCATCAGCCCCAGGCAGAAATGACGGCGAGAAGATCCGTGACGCCGACGGTGCCGTCGCCATCGATGTCGGCAGAGCCCGACTCGCCCCACGATGCGATCACGAGCAGCAGGTCGTTGACTCCGACGCTTCCATCGGAGTCGAGATCGGCATCCATCTCGTCGATCTCGCACGAATCACATTCGTCCGTGATGCAGCCGCCGACAAGCACAGGCTCGTCGCCGGTGACCTGCCGGCCCGGATCCCATGACTCGACGTTGCCGCACACCCGGGTCGTCTCAAGGACCACCGTGCCACCACTGTTGTGTATCCCCGCACCATAGCTCTGCCCCGGCCACGTCGGATGGTTCGCGGTGTTGCCGGCGATCTCGCAGTCGATCAGGGTCAGTGTGGTGTCCAGGCTCAGTCGCACTCCTGCACCATTCCAATCGGCATGATTGCCGACAAAGTGGCTGTTGCGGACGACCACATCGGAGGAGGCGATGAAACGCGAGCCTCCGCCGTAGTCTCCGTATCCGTTCGTGATGACGAGATTCTCGAACACCGCCTGGTCGGCGTACGCGGTTCCCAGCACGATCAGCGCCCCCTGACCGTCGAGGATCGTCGCGGGCTCACCGTAGGAGTCCACGGCCCCGCGGATCGTCACCTGCTGAGTGATGAATGCCACGGGCTCCTCGAGCAGGTACGTTCCGGCCGCGATCTCGATCACATCACCAGGGACTGCTGAAGCGGCTGCAGCGGCAGGGTCGGTGAAGTCACAGGAGCCGTCGGGGCACACTGTGATCGTGTCGGCAGAGGCGACCTGACCAAATGCGGCTGATGCAAGAATGCATCCTGCAACAGCATTTCCTATCGAATGAAACATGAATCTGATCCTTAATGTATGAACTGGCGAAATCGCAAGAAACCCTGCCCACATGATGTCCTTCAAATGTACATGCTCATCGACGCGACGCAAACCGACGAACGCATCAATCAGGAAAATGCGCGGCTGCACAGGAAAGTTCCAGTCCGCTGTCACACTTATGAAGTACGTGCACATGCAACGGAAGAGGATGTGTCATTGAGAACAGATCTCAGTCCAAATGCGATCATGTCATGAGATAATGCGGAGATGAAGACAGCTTCGATCACATTGGACTGCTCCGATCCGGGCGTCATGGACCTGATGTTCGACAGCGAATCGCTCGAGATCTGGGAGTACGTCAGAGCCTCTCAATCGGCCATGACAACAAAGGACATCGCAGCCGAACTGGATTTCGATGTGCAGATGGTTCGGCAGGCCGTCGAGGCGATGCTGAAGCACGGACTCCTCAGGAAGATGCGTCAACGGAAGCCCGATACGACGATCCGCTACAAGGCCACCGCCGATCAGATCATCATCTCGTTCGATGAACACGACACCGAAATCACCGATCGACTCATTGCTCACTCCAAGGGAATTCGTGCCAAACATTTCGAGCTCGTGAGCAAACACGCTGATCCCGACTTTCATTCCGAAGTGGGCATACGGTTCAGAGCCTCGAGCATCCATCACTTCACCAAGAACGAACTGTCGGAGCTTCGCCGCCGAATCCATTCCGTCATCTCGTTCCTCAACATGCCGAGAAATCGAAAGCCGCAGGCAGATGAAGACGCCGTGGGCAATGCCAGGCACTGCAACCAGGCGATCAGCATCTCGCTTGATCCTCTGATCGGCAATCTTCTGCCCAGCCCCACGATCACCACCACACCGAGGTCCAGAATCGACTGGTGGGACGATTCGAGGTCGGATGCCGCCGGCCTCGACTCGCTGACGCCACGAGAGCGGGAGATCGCGTTGGCGATCGCCAACGGGTTCACGAGGATGCAGATCGCGGATCAACTCGGGATCTCGAAGAACACGGTTGCGACGCTCATCCGCCGCGCCTACAAGAAGATCGGCGTCTCCAACCAGGCCGCACTTGCGTCACGACTTGCCGGCTACGACCGCCCTGTTCCGGGCGACGACAAGTAGACGACGGCATCCCGCGGCCGATGCGGAGCATCCCCTGACACCGCCGCCATTCGAAGAAGCCATGGCCGGATCCTGTTTCCGGATCGGCTGAACTTCGGTGATCGCATGATCCACGGCACGTCCTGGAGCAGATCGCGAAGGCCGCCTCCTCCGATTTGCGGTCGCTGCACAGCCAAAAATAAAATTGAGATCGTTTCGCAATGGTGGTGCAAAATCAGCGATCACGGCTTCATGACCGACGAAATACAGCCTCCGGGCATCGCATCTCAACCAGCCCGAGGACCTTGGGATCAAACTCGTTGTTGAGATACATGGCAAACCAACTACGCTCGGTTGCAGTGGGGCCGGTGCGAACAACAAAATACCGAGCCAGTCGAACCACGCTGCCCGCATCGGATGCCCGATCTCCGATGCAACCGAGGGCAGTTTTCAGCTCCCCAACGGCAACGGCCATGCAACTCAAAGGGATCACACGATGAGGATTGGAACCCCACTCAACACCGCATTCGGAATCTGCCTGATCTCGATGGCCTGCAGCACCAGAACCACCGCCACCACCACACCCTGCTGCGGCGGACCGGTACCTCCTCATGTGCTCGAACACACCAAACGCAGTCAAGTGAATCTGCAGACACCAGGCGCCTGGCGAGGCAAGGCCCTTCGGGCGAAACAATCCCGAAACGGACTGCGAGGCGGCCCCGAACAGCTGAACGGCGTCCTGGAAATCCCTGTCATCTGCTTCGGCTTCAAGAACGTCAATCTGCCCGGCGGAACCGTTGCGGGACTCCAACAGGAACTCTTCGACGGACCGTGGCCCACGGGGACCCTGTCGGACTACTGGAGAGAGGTGTCCTACGGCGTCTTCACGTTCGGCGGCACCGTCTACGACGTCGGCAACCTTGCGGAGGACGACACCTACTACGAGGGCGTTGACAACGGATTCACGCCCGCAAACATCGCCGAATACGTTGGCGATGCCGTCACCAACGGCGATGCCGCCATCGACTTCGGCATCTACGACAATGACGGGCCGGATGGCATCCCCAACTCGGGCGACGACGACGGTGTCGTCGACCTGCTGGCCCTGGTCCATCCCGAGAGCGGCGGCGAGATCGGCAACAGCAACATCTGGTCGCACCGCTGGACGTACTCGGGCGCATCCGGTTCGATGCTGACGACGAACGACGACTCCGCCAACGGCGGCAAGATCCGGATCAACGACTACACCATCATGCCCTCGCTCAACGGCGGCGGCACTTTGATCGAGATGGGCGTGTTCTGCCATGAGTTCGGACATGCACTCGGCTTCCCGGATCTGTACGACACGGACAACACGAGCGAGGGCCTGGGCCATCACTGCCTCATGGCGGCCGGCAACTGGAGCAAACCTTCTTCACCCGCTCACCCGTCGGCCTGGTGCCGCATCGAACTGGGTTGGGTGAAACCGACGATTCTCGTCGGCAGTCATGTCCAGTTCGAGCTTCCGGCCATCGAAACCACACCTTTCGTCGTCAAGCTCGTCCACGACCCACTGGGCTCGGAATACTTCCTGCTGGAGAACCGACAGCCGATCGGATTCGACCAGAACCTCGAGGACTGCGGCATTGCGATCTGGCACATCGACCCCGGGGTCGGCAACACCTGGAACAGAAACGAATGGTGCACCGGTGGCGCACTGCATTCATACCTCGCTCTCGAACAGGAAGACGGACGGTGCGATCTGGAGAACAAAGTCAACCGGGGTGACAGCGGCGACTTCTGGAGCGCAAACCAGGGCGCCGATCCGATCTTCACCTCCACCACCACTCCGAACACCCTGACCTATGCCGGTGGCGACGCCGACGTCAAGATCCTGAACTTCACCGACTGCGACAACACGATGCGCGTCGACATCACGGTCGATTCGATCCCGTCCTCGGAAACGCGTCCGCTCGACGTGCTGTTCATCTTCGATGCGTCCGGCAGCTACAACGACGATCTCGTAAACATGCTCGCCCAACTTACCGGCGTGATCGACGACATACAGGATCGGTTCCCCGATCCCCGCTTCGCCGTCGGCAGCTTCCGGGACTTCCCGTTCGGACCCAACGGCAGCCCCTCGGACTGGGCCTGGCGCATCGTGCAGGATTTCACGGACGATGAATACGATCTGTTCTTCGCACTGGGATCGATCACGGCAGACGGCGGCAACGATGTGCCGGAGTCCCAGTACATCGCGATCCATCAGGCCATGACGGGAAGCGGCGTCGACCTCGACGGCGACGGGCTCTACGGCGATGCCGGCGAAATTCCCCCCGAGTCGCTGGACTGGGACAACGCGCGTGCACCGGTCATCTTCGTAATGACCGATGCAGAGTTCCACGACACGGACACCGAGGACTACCCAGCAGGTCCCCCGGCGACGAACATCGGACGCACGCTCGTCATCAACGAACTTCTTGCCCCCACGGTCATGGCGGAGACTCCTCGAGTCTTCACGCTCAATGCCGCGCCCGATGGAATCATCCTGACCCCCGGACAAGGCAATACCGCATGGTCTCCCGAACTCCTGTACCGGCAGGCCTCGGAGCTCGGCGCGTATTCAAGGGGCTCCATGATCAGCGCCGGAAGAAACAGCACGGAGTTCCGGGTCGCCGTCCGGGAAGCGCTTGATCTGATCGAAGCGCAGTCGCCCCCCGTCGGCACCTGCTGCAGTTTCAGCGGAGACTGCATCGATGGCATCACGCGGACGGACTGCGAACTTTCCCTCGGCGGCGTCTTTGCCCCGGGGGATCGAGTCTGCGAAATCGACTGCGACAACAACGGCAAACCCGACGGGTGCGAAATCGCCCTGGGACTGACCCCCGACGTCAACAACAACCTGATTCCGGATGCCTGCGAGTGCCTCGGAGACAGCAACCACGACAACAAGGTCGACGTGATCGACCTTCTGAAGCTGCTGGGCTACTGGGGCCCCTGCACGGAATGCCCCGATGTCGACCTGAACGGCGACGGCAAGGTCGACGTCATCGATCTGCTGTTCGTACTCAGCGTCTGGGGAGACTGCCCCGGAGGCCTCAAGTGCACGGCAAGCGAGATCGAGGACTGCTTCGGCTTCTGCGCACCGCAAACATGGCTCGGTGACGGATTCTGCGACGACGGTGCCTACACCTACAACGGCACACTGGTCTACTTCAACTGCGAGGGACTGAACTGGGACGCTGGCGACTGCACCCCATGTCCGCCAGGCGAGATCGCCGACTGCAATGGAAACTGCTGTCCCGAGGATTGGATCGGAGACGGATTCTGCGACGACGGCACCTACCTGCACAACGATGTCCCCATCTTCCTCAACTGCGATCGTTTCGAGAACGATGGTGGAGACTGTTCACCCTGACGTATTCGGTCGGCCGACGAATCATCAACTCGGTGAAACCGCCTGGGTGGCCGGCTGATCGGCCCAATGGCCTTCGTCTTCGACCAACCTGCTCATGCAGGACGGAATGCCGACTCGGCCGTCGAGCCCGGAACGGGTGCCGAACTCAACCTTCGACGTGGAAGAGCTTGCTGTAGATCAGCCATCGGCCGTCGACCTTGAGCATGCCGAAGGTGTCGACGAAGACCATGCCGAGATACGCTTCGCGAAGCCGGACGCCTGCGGTGTCGCCGGCGACATCGCACGACAGGACGTCGAGCATCCGCTCGGCTCCGGCATCATCTGGCGAGGGCTGCTGGGACTCGACGAAACCGGCGAACTCCTCCACCGTCATCTCATGCAGCCCGCCGGGAAGGTATCCCGTGATCCTGGCGTGGGCGTGGAACACGGCACGAACCCCGCCTGCATCCGAAGCACGAAGGCTGGCGTAGTACCTGTCGACGCAATCCTGGATCTCGATACTGGCGGACATTCGATTTCTCCGTGGACGAGTTGCGGTCGCGATGGACCTCCAGTCTATTTCAAACATGGATCATCCGCTGCATTCGAAGGAACCGGACCGCGGACGTCGACGACTGGAGACCCGATCAAAAAAAAGGCACCCCGCCGGAAGGCGGGGTGCCTTGATTTGAAATGAATCGTCCATCACACCGGATGCGGGGAAGGACGAGTTCGACTCATGCGGCAATCGGCTGGACGCCGCGGATCTTCCTGAAGAGGACGACACCAGCCGTGATCACGGCACCGGCGAGCACCATCATTCCGACGGGAATGGTGAATCCCGCCGTGGCGACCGTTGCACAGTCCATGCAGACCGTCACGGCATCCATGGACACCTGATTGGATGAGTTACAAAGGGAACAGCAAGACATTGATATTCACTCCTGGTAAATACAAGTACAAGGTTTCGATCCACACTCGGGACCGAGCCTGCGATCAGTGGCATTCGCCCCAGTCGGAGATGACCTCAAGAAGATCCTCGACACCGACGACTCCACTGCCGTCCATGTCGGCTGCGCAGCCAGCGCAAGGACCCCAGTCGGAGATGACCTGCAGGAGATCGAGCACGCCGACAATGTGGTCGTCGTTGAAATCGCCATGGCAGTGTTCTTCACCGGCCTTGTTCTCTTCGACCCACTCCACAGCTGCTTCATGATCCTCTTCGTCGGCCTCGTTGTTGAAGACGATCCAGAACGGCTCCGATTCCTCGGCCGAACTGTGGTTCGAATACAACTCGAGTTCCACGAGATAGATCCCGTGTGCAGCGGCTCCGCCATTGGGATTGTCGATGAAGAAGTTGGTATGCAGATGCAGGCCACCATCGGGCTGCACGGCGAGATCGAATCCCGCACTGGGAGCACTGCCGATCTCGAACGAGAGGCCGGCGTAGGTCACGGTGATGACCTCATCGATCCCTTCGTCGAATCCGTCGCCGTTCCACCTGCTGATACCGGCCATCGAGTTCCATCCGACGCGAACATCGGTGCCGAACGTGCCTGGGAAGGCCTCCCATCCGGGCTCGTCGGAGAATCCTTCGATTCCGCCTTCACCGAACTCGGACTCGAACGTGCGGACTTCATGATCCTCGACGACATCCTCGTCGACGAGACTCGTGAAGATGTGGCCGGCCTCGATGCCGATGAAGATGTCACCTGCATGGCCTTCGTGCTCGTCTTCACCCGCCATTGCCGGCATGGCAACCAGCATCATTCCGCAGACGGGAGCAAGGAGCATCGCTCCTCGAAGACGGGACAGATTCCCACTGAGACGATTGATTGAACGTAGATTCACTTTTACACCCTTCCTTCTCACATAGACTTGTTTATTGACTCAGACCCGCGACACCCGGATCGAATCGATTCCGATCCGGCGTTGCAAAGACTTCTTTGAATGAAAGCGTTTCGACGTGACCATCCACGAATCCGTAGTTGGATCGTGCGTCCTTCGACTTCGCTTCCCCGGAAACGACATTTGTTGCGACCTGATTCGATGCCAGGATCGCCGGCGCATCGGGATGGGAATCACCGATCCACCAGTTCTCGACATGCACATGGTCGGCTCCGGCGAATGATCCGGTACCCGTCATGTGCAGGAAATGGACTGTGTTGGACGGACTCTTGACTCGACTCAGACGATCCGCGGCGGCCGTACGGTCGATTGCGGCGGCGGGCGAATGCGTCCTCGAGAGGTAGTTGTTCCAACCGTAGCTGGTTCGACGATATCGGTCCGACGTCCCCTCCACCGGAACCACCCAGTGCGGACTTTCGTCCAGTGGCGATCGGACGACTCCGCCGATGTCCACGTATTTACCGATGAGCGTCAGCCAGGCGATTTTCTCGTTCGCGAGCCCGCCGTGGGCAAGCCCGGCGTCGGCGAACTGCCCCTGCGTATCGACCGCATACTGGTAGTGGGCCATCTGAAGCGAACGAAGGTTCGACTTGTCCTCGGTGACACGGGATTGGTGGGCAACCGATCCGAGCGAAGGGACGATGATGGCGATCAGGACACCAAGCACGCAGATGACGACCAGCAGCTCGACGAGGGTGAAACCACTCCGAACACTCTGCCGGCTGCCATATGTATGGTTTCTGATCATTCTGCTATCTGGTCCATTTGATCTGGGAATGGTACTTTGAGGCAACTGATTGTCAATAACTAATGTCAAATCATTGCCAACAAGTTTGGCTGATCAAAAAACCCGGATATGCTGTGACTATGCCTGCTCAACGCCAGACAAAGCAGCTCCAGGCCATCCGGGATGCCATCGAACAGGCTGGACGCCCCCTGTCGATCGATGAACTGCACGCGATTGCGAGCAAGGACATCGATTCCCTGGGAACTCGCACGGTCTATCGGGCCGTCCGGAGACTTCAGGACGAAGGCGAAATTGTCAGCGTGCCCGTACCCGGAGGCGGAGACCGGTACGAACTCGCGAGCATCGCCTCGCAGCACCACCACCACTTCCACTGCAAGGCATGCGATCGATATTTCGATGTCCACGGATGCCCCGGCGGTTTGAACAAACTCGTCCCCGAGGGATTCAAGCTGGAACACCATGATCTAACGCTGTCGGGCCTGTGCGATTCCTGCGCTTCATGAATCCGACCATGCTCGACAGGACCACCGACGCCTCGATTCCAGAGTTCGTTCGCTGAATCATCATGATGCCTGAAGGAGCCCGGACCGTGGACCCGATCCTGGACATGCTCTCGCAGTACTGGGGATACGACACCCTGCGTCCCCTTCAGGAAAAGGCGATCCGCAGCAATCTCGCCGGCCGCGATTCCCTGCTGGTCATGCCCACCGGTGGCGGCAAGAGCCTCACCTACCAGCTCCCCCCCCTGATCGCGAACAGTCTCGATGTCGTGGTCAGTCCGCTGGTGGCGCTGATGAAGGATCAGGTGGACGGCCTGCGCGAGGCCGGCATCTCGGCGATCGCCTTCGACAG
Source organism: Phycisphaerales bacterium UBA3160 (assembly GCA_002364485.1). Lineage (GTDB taxonomy): Bacteria > Planctomycetota > Phycisphaerae > Phycisphaerales > SM1A02 > UBA854. Next base: position 34,711 of record DEYK01000049.1, on the reverse strand, counting down.
CGGGCTGACCGGATCGGAACGAACGAAGATCCGCGAGGAGCTCGAACAGGGCGCCCACCGACTGCTCTTCGTCTCGCCCGAGATGCTGCTGGGAGGTTCGCTGATCGGCTTCATCAGATCGCTCTCGGTCAGAGCCGTCGCCATCGACGAGGCGCACTGCATCAGCCAGTGGGGTCACGACTTCCGTCCCGAGTATCGACAGCTGGCCGCCCTGCGGGACATCCTGCCGGGCGTTTCGATCCACGCCTGCACTGCGACCGCAACCCCACGGGTCCGCGAGGACATCGTCCGGCAACTGCAGCTCCGGGACCCCGAGCTCATGGTTGGATCGTTCGATCGGCCGAATCTGACCTACCGCATCCGGCCGAGGGAGAATCGCAAGAAGCAGCTGCTCGACGAGGTGCGCCGTCATGCGGGCGAGGCGGTCATCATCTATGCATTGAGCCGCAGGGACACCGAACAGATCTCGGAAGGACTCCAAGCGAGCGGCGTTTCCGCGGCCCACTACCACGCAGGACTGAATCGCAGGGAGCGAAGCCGCGTGCACGATGCGTTCGCCCGCGAACAGCTCGACGTCGTCGTCGCGACCGTCGCATTCGGCATGGGCATCGACCGAAGCAACGTCCGTGCGGTCATCCACGCCTCCATGCCGAGATCGGTCGAACACTTCCAGCAGGAGACGGGACGTGCGGGACGCGACGGTGATCCGGCGGAATGCGTACTCCTGCACTCCTTCTCCGACGTCAAACGCTGGCAGAGCCTGGCCGAACGGTCGTTCAACGAAGCAATGTCGGCGACGGACGACCCCGAACAGCTGCGAGCCGCCTTCGAATCACAGGAAGCGCTGCTTCAGGACATGAACGGACTCGCGACCAGTGCGGTGTGCCGCCATCGATCGCTTGTTGAATACTTCGGCCAGGAGTACTCGCCGGAGAACTGCGGCAGCTGCGATGTCTGCCTCGGCGAAGTCGACCTGCTCGAGGACTCCACGACGGTCGCGAGGAAGATCCTCTCGTGCGTCGCCCGGGTCGACGGCCGCTTCGGCGTACAGCACGTAGCCGATGTGCTCACCGGCGCGAAGACGGACATGATCAGGCGATGCGGTCATGATCAGCTTTCGACGTACGGACTGCTTTCGGAGTTCAGCAAGGCCGCGGTCTCCAATCTCATCCACCAGCTGCTCGGCCAGGGGCGGCTCTCGCGAAGTCCGGGGGACCGCCCGGTGGTGCAGCTCAATGCGATGTCGTCACCACTGCTTCGTGGTGAGGTCGAGGTCTCGCTGCTGAGGCCAAGAACGACGGTCGACCGCAAGGCCTCGAAGGTCGAGGAGGCATCATGGGAGGACGTGGACCGCAACCTCTTTGAACACCTCAGATCGCTGCGAAAGACCATCGCCGATGAAATTGGAAAGCCACCCTACGTCGTCTTCCCTGATACGACGCTTCGATCATTTGCGAAACATCGCCCGGGATCGGACGAGACCCTTCAGTTCATTCGCGGAGTCGGAGAAAAGAAGCGCCGCCGCTACGGAAGTCGTTTCCTCACCGCTCTTAATGAGTGGGACGAGGAACACGGCGGAGGTCGTGACATCGGACTGGCCGCGCCGTAAAGCGAGTGGAGCCGACGCTTCAACTTCAATAGGAACGGTGACACAAGGGCAGACTTCCGATTCATCCACTGCTATGTTGAAGGCAGGAAAGAGAAGGAGACCCAACCATGTTCCGCACCCTACAAGTTCTCGCCTGCGCGACGATCACGTCGACTGCCGCCATGGCGAGCACATCCAACTTCAACACGACGACCAACCAACTGAGCGCATCGGCCTACCAGCTGGTCGACGAGTTCGAGATCCTGTATTCAGGCGAGAACTTCTACCTCGATACGGACTTCGACAACACTCCCGACATGACGATTCCGCTCGGCGCACCGGACTACCTCGGCCTGTATACGGACCCCGAGCACTACACGCTCGACTTCGGATCGGACCTGCAGCCCTTCTATCTGGGCGCTGCGCTTGGTGGTGCCGCTTCCGTCGAATGGCGACTTTCCTACGTGCTGACCCCGGGCACGGCGGTCGCCTACAGCACGATCATGTCCGGAACCTCGACCGACAACGGCGATGGAACCTGGACCCTCGACATCGATCTCGGCCTCGAGTGGCCCGTCAACGGAATGCCCGTCAACGAGTTCGGCATTCCCACGGGAACGCACATCGCGGCGGAGATCGCCGACTTCACGAGTTTCACCTGGGATGGCGAGACGCTGATGGCCAACGTTCCGGCCCCAGCGGCCCTCGGCCTGCTGGCCATCGCCGGTCTGGGATCACATCGTCGCAGGCGACGCTGAATCCGCCGGAACCATCGAGAGATGAATCACCGACAAGCCCGGCCGAACGGCCGGGCTTGTTGTTTCCGGGAACGGACCATCATTCGTCGACGAGCAGCATGCCTTCACCGACGAGTCCGGGACCGAACGCCAGACAGGCCACCGGAGCCCGACATCCACTCGTGATCAGATCCCGCAGAATCCAGAGCACGGTGCTCGAGGACATGTTGCCGTGGTTCCTGAGAATGTTCAACGACGGTTCGAGCTGCTCAGGCTCGAGCCCGAGTCCCTGCCGAACGCCCTCGAGTATGTCACGACCTCCGGGATGGACCGCCCACGCGCCGATATCGTCGAAGTCGAGGCCGAGCCCCTTGAACCAGCTCGTGATCCATGGCGAGACGGCCCGCTTGAGCACGACGGGAACTCGCGGCGACAGACGCATGTCGAATCCGTGATCGCCGATCCGCCATGACATCAGTTCGGACGTGCCTGGAAACAGACGACTGCTGAATCCGGCCAGACGTGGACCACCGCTTCTCTGCGCGACCACGGCGGAGGCCGCACCATCGGCGAAGATCGCGTTGGCGACCTGCCGATCCCATGACTCGCCGCCGACGTGGTAGTGGATGCTGCAGACCTCCACGCAGACGAGCAGCACGACATGGTCCGGATGCTCCGAGGCGAAGGCCCTTGCCGCCGCAAGACCGTTCAGGGCGCCGTGGCAGCCCATGAATCCGACATGAGTCCGTGCAATCCCTTCATTGAGACCGAGCCTGTTCTGGATCCCGAGCCATGGACCCGGTGATTCGGCTCCGGTGCAGCTGACCGTCACCAGATGGGTGACTTCACCTGCTTCGGCTCCAGCCTCCATCAGAGCGATCCTGGCCGAATCGCAAGCCATGTCGACGGCGGCATCGCCGTAGTGTTCGAGCCGGTCACGGGTGGAGCGACCGTGATCGCCAAGCGGTTCGAGGATGCGATCGGCGAGCTGCTTCTCCCCATGCAGGAGCGAACGCGAATGCACCCCGCTGCCTTCGTAGAGAGCGGCCAACTTCGACTCTTCTCCACCCTCGACGGCGAGGCGGGCGAGGCGCAGGCTTTCCTGCCGACCGATGACGCCATCCGGCGCGGCGGTTCCGATTCCACATATTCCGACCGATGACGTCATGAGTCCCTCCAACATAACCGGCGGGCGAGCCAGGCCCCCACATGCCGGTTGCGACCGGCACGAAGCGCCGTCTTCAGGACGGCAGGATGCCGGGTGGCAGCGCCGACCAGCCTGCACGTCAGCCTCCGCCTCGAAAGCCGTCTGATGCACGACTTCCTCCATCGCGTTCCGACCGACCCGCCGTCGGCCACACTTCTCGCGAACGGGACGAGATGCTGCGCGCAATGAATCCCCCAGCTCATGCCCTCTCCGGTGAAGGGCTCGAGGTAGTGCATGGCATCACCGATCACCAGGATTCGGCCCCCGGCCGCCTTCCTGCGATGCCGCGTGAGCTGCGACACGCCACGCCATTTGATCCGACCGAGCAGCGACGAGTCGACACCGTTGCTCTCGAGAATCCCTGCGATGGCATCCGCCTTGCCGATCCTGCGAATCAACTCGGGCGACACCGCCGCGGCGAGAATCCAGCCTCCGGAGGAGATCGGAGCGGCACCGAGGTATCCACTCGCCGACGAGTACATCGTGACCCGACCGGGGCGACACGGAAGATCGATTCGATCGACCGTCGCTCCCATGCCGACGTAGCCGCGTCGCTTCACGACCCAGGCGAAGTCGTCTCGCCGGGACAGCGCGGTTCCCTGCAATCCGTCGGCCACGACGAGCACCTTCGGCCGGACGACCCGCTCCTCGCCGTCGACGGCGAGGACAACCGCATCGTCCTCCTGGATGACGGCCCGCGTCCCTCCCATGTAGGCCCCCCCCGAACGGACGACCTCGTGGACCAGATTGTGATCGAGGTGACGACGATCGATGACGTGGTAGGCCGGTATCGGCAGCGTTGCGGAGCATCCCCCTACGGATACATCGAGGCGATCGACTTTCAGCGGCTCCGTGCGTTCCAGCGCGGCACCGAGTCCCGATTCACGGAGACCGCGGACGCCCGCGGGCGCCAGGCAGCCTCCACACACCTTGGGACGGGGAAACACCGCCCCGTCGACGAGCAGGGTGCGGAACCCGTTGCGGACCAGTTGAGCCGCGGCGGTGCAGCCGGAGGTGCCGGCACCGATCACCATGGCATCCCAGGGGGCGGACGCCGCGACGTCCAACGACATGTCCGGGATCAACGCGGAGACCATGCCAGAACCATTCTCTTGGGAAAGACCTTCCTGATCTGCGCATCGTGCAGGCCGGCCATTGTCGCCAGACGATCGAGGTCGCCGACGCTGTAGGCCGCACGCACGCTCTTGACGGCATCGACATGAACCACCCGGGATCGGGTCAGAAGCCGAGGGAAGGTGGCCGCCAGCATGACATGCTGCCAGTCCCGCCGAAGATCGCTGATGATCAGCAGCTGCTTCGCCGCTCGTGCCGATTCGCGAATGACGTGCGCCGCCGCATCCTCCTCCAGATGATGAAGGAAGAGATTGCACATCACCACATCGTGACGACCCAGATCCTCGAAGGAATCCCGGGTCACATCCAGGGTGTGATAGTCCATGTCGACGTCCGCGGCATGCGCCTGCTCGAGGGCCATCCGGCGTGCGAACGCACTGACGTCGCAGCCACTGAGGCGAATCTCCCGGCCATGCCTCCGGGCCCGCTGCGCGAGCCGGATCGGTACGTCGCTCGAGCCGGAAGCGACATCGAGCAGTGAAATACGACCGCCCGATCGCCGAAGCGGATCCTCGAGGTAGGGCCACAACGAGGACGTGACTCCGCAGACCCCGTTGAGCCGGCTCAATCCGTGGAGCGCCTTGCGATGCACGGCCTCGGGGATCGCCGGATCATCCATCAGCTCGGGGGTCAGGGTGCGTCTCATGAGCAAGTCCAGATGCGACCTTCGTCGACTTCAAGCAGCAGCACGTACGAACATCGCAGGTGAAGACAGCATTCCTCGTTCCACCACGATGGATGGATACGATCCCATACTAGACGGGCATCACCACGACGAGTCGAAAATCACTGATCAACCCGAATGCCGCACGGATGTCAGATCGACTCCAGAAAGGCTTCGGCCCGCTTGAGGTGCGACTGAAGCTTGATGGAATCCATCTTCTTCGCCATCGAACACATCATGGCCCATCGTGGATTGCGCCCGAGATCGTCCACGTGGTTCCAGATCCATCTCCAGTAGAGCCCGTCCCAGATCGCAGCCCAGTCTCCTGCCGAATGGTTGCTCATCTTGCGGACGTACGATGAACCCGAGAAGTAGGGCTTCGTCGTGATCAGGCCCCCGTCGGCGTGCTGGCTCATGGCGAAGACATTGGGGACCATGACCCAGTCGTAGCTGTCGACGAACATCTCCATGAACCAGCGGTAGATCTCCTCGGGATGGATCTCGCACAGGAACATGAAGCCGCCGAGCACCATCAGCCGTTCGATGTGATGGCAGTAGCCGGTCTCGAGCACCCGACGAATCACATCGTCCAGCGGCTCGATGCCGGTGGTGCCGTCGTAGAAGCTCGGAGGCATCTTCCGATGGTGCTCCCAGTGATTGCCGTTCCGCATCTGGACGCCCAGATCGTCGTAGGTGGCGTGCATGAACTCACGCCAGCCGATGAGCTGACGGACGAATCCCTCCAGCGAGTTCAGAGGGACTTCGTTCGATTCGGCATGCTCGAGGGCCGCATCGAGAACCTGCCGGGGCGTGAGCAGACCGATGTTGAGCATCGGGGTCAGCACGCCGTGCCAGAGCCAGTTCCGGCCCTCGACCATCGCGTCCTCGTAGTCGCCGAACCTGTCGAATCGCTGATCGAGGAAGTCGTCGAGCCAACCGGCCGCGTCCTCGTGCGAGGTGGGATAGAAGAGCTCGTCGATCGAGCCCGGGTGATCTGCGTAGCGTGCCCGGACATGCTCCCGTGCCTCTTCGTCGATCGCGTCGCGACTCGCCGCCTGCAGATCAGGAATCTCGCCGAGCATCTTCTTCGGAACCTTCTTGCGATTGTCCTCGTCGAAACTCCACTTTCCTCCGACCGGATCGTCGCCGTCCATCAGCACATCCAGCCGCCTGCGCTGGTGCTTGTAGAAGTCGGCCATGAACCATCGCTTCCTGCCTTCGCGGTAGCTTCGGTTCTCTTCGCCGGAGTTGAGGAACATCCCGCTTCGAAGTGTGACCAGTTCGAGACCGTGGCGACCGCAGGATCGCCGCAACCGCCGCTCGAGCAGATCGTCGTGCGGCTCGGCCACCGTCACGCTGCCGGCTCCGGCATCGGCGAGCCCCTGCAGGCACCCGTCGATCATGTCCTGGCCGGGCGCGTGCTCGATGTATTCGACCTCGATGCCGCTTCCCCGCAACCGAAGTTCGTAACGCTTCATCGTCGCCCGATGCAGCCACAGCTTCTGCTGATGGAAACGGGCTGGATGATGGTGATCACCGAAGAAGAGGCTGTCTTCGATGAGCAACACGCGATCAGGCGAGGGCTGCAGACCGGGGTGGTCGTGAAACAGCTGGTGCGGGAAGATCAGGAGTGGTCCGGATGGCATGCCGGATGGTAAGCAGGCCGCAGCCGGATGGCACGCGACCAGCCCGCATTTATCCGGCAGATTCCGTCTTCAGGAGAGATCCAGCGTCATGCAGACGCTGTCCGAGGAGATTCCGTAGTCTCCAAACGGCGGACAGACCTTGAATCCGCTGCCGAGATAGAGCGTACGAGCCGGCAGGAAGGCTTCACCCGTTCCGGTTTCCAGACTCACACGATGATTCCCCCGTTCGCGTGCGGCCGCCAGCAGATGCCGCAACATGGCCTTGCCGAACCCTCGGCCCCGCTCGCCCGACGCCGTGTGCATCGACTTGATCTCCACATGCCCGTCCGCAACGGACCGCAGGGCGCCGACGGCCAGAAGCCGCCCCCGTTTCCGTGCCGCGAAGAAGCAGACCGAATCGCAAGCGAGCTCCCCGGCGTCGAGCACGTACATGTTCTCGGGAAACGACCATCTTCTCGCGAATGCTTCATGATCACGCAGCAACTCGATCACGTCGGGCGTCGATGGGTCGTCGCGGCGTATGTCGAACTCGGGCTTGCTCATGGAACGATGCTCATGCGAATCGGACTTCATCTCTGCTTCGAACATGGATTTGAGACGCGTACGATACTACGACGGTCGAATCAGGTTTGAATCATGCATCGCGCCGGCGTCCCGTCGATGAATTTTGGCATTGCATGAAATCGACACGCGAACGGACGCTTAGACTCCGCCTGAACATGCCGCCTGTCGTGCAGACGGCACCTCATCGGCGACATCGGTCGTCGCGTGGGGACAGGATAGGAGAAGCCATCGTGCTGTCACTCGCAAGAAGACTCACCGTACTGGCTGCGATCGCATGCAGCTCCCCCGCCTGGTCCTGCCCCGGCGATCTGGATGAAGACATGACGATCGGCACCGGGGATCTCCTTCAGATCATCGGAGATTGGGGCGATTTCGCGACATCGAGCGACATCGACGGAAACGGGGTGGTCGGAGTCGGCGATCTCCTTCACATCCTCCAGCAGTGGGGAGCCTGCCCGGACACCTCGCAGCAGTGCGAGGGATTCGGAGTGTCGTTTCTCAATGGTCAGGGCTTTCTGTATTCACATGTCTCGCTGGGCCCGGTCTGCTACATGTGTTCCGGCCCCGGATTCAGCGGGTGCACGACCGACTTCTCGCTGGAAGGCGACTTCTACGTCATGCCGGTCACGCTGCAGGCCGGTGACCAGTTCAATCTCGGCGTCCAGTGCGGGCCGAACGCCATCGTGTCGGGAGTGGTGGGCGAAGGAACCGACTGCTGGCTGAGTCCTCGATGCGACGACGGCATGCAGAACGGATCGGAAGAGGGAATCGACTGCGGCGGCCCCGACTGCCTTTCCTGTCCGACATGTTTCGACGGCGTGCAGAATGGAGACGAGGACGACATCGATTGCGGAGGAAGCGACTGCGCCGGCTGCCAGTTCATCTGCAACGGCACTCCGAATCCCGTGGCCGCTGCGACGACCGTCGACGAGACGCTCGACGGAGCGTCGGACGGCATCGTGATCCTCGACTTCGCCGATGCGGACGGACGTGACGTCATCGAGTTCAGCCTCGATGGAGGCGCAACGTATCCACACGCCTCGCTCGATTCCACCGAACGGCACGAGATCACCGCCCTTGCTCCCGGGATGTACCGTCTCTTCAGTCGCTGGGAGGGCGGAGACTGCCCCATGGACCTGGGCTCGCTCTCGATTGCAGCCGGTCCCCCGCCGCCGACCTGCGACGACGGAATCCTCAACCAGGACGAACTCGGCGTGGATTGCGGCGGCCCCTGTCTCGACTGCGTTCCGGACCCGTGCGGTGACATACCACTGGTGACGTATCCGACTCCCGCCCTGGCGACCGCGGTCCCGGGCGCGGATCCCGGCAACGGATTCGCCATCGATCTCTCGGAGAACCTCGAAACGGTGGCCGTCCGCTACGGACCGGTGGTCGCGATCCAGTCCGGAGGCCTCCCGGCCTTCGAGTTCTTCTGCTCATGCAACCAGGTGGAGTTCCACGGCGTTCCGCTCGATGGCGAGACGATGGTCCCCGACGACTGCGTCGATCGCGGCGACTACTACTACTTCGTCCGGTACCGGAAGCAGGGCAACACGACCGACGACCCCGGCGACCGGTACGTCTACTCGGCACTCTTCACCACGGCGGGAGACCGCATCGATCCCGACGACCGCGACACGATCGTCAGCGGCGGCGCGAATTGGATGCGATTCAGACATCCGCACGCCCAGGACGGAATCACCGAGGCTGTCTTCGATGCCCAGCACAACGGAGATCTCCTTCGGAATCTGGATCGCTTCTCGACCGTGTTCACCGATGCCGCCGATGGACTGACCATCGATCCTCGACTGACCCGCGGAGATGCGAACACCCGCCATCCCCATGGCGACTCGGACAACGCCGCCGTGATCCGGATCGACTACATGGAGAAGGGCGACGCCTCTCCCCCCACCTATGCCATGAGTGCGAACGAGTACGCGGGCAAATGGGGCTGGGGAAACATCATCACCTACGAGATCACCGCCGTGACCGGCGGCTCGGGGGCCCAGACCTACAACACCTTCCAGAACTACGTGATCGGCGACGGGCTGAACACCTTCGGCGATCCAAGGAACGCCTCCGCCGGTCGAGCCACCACCAACATGGTGCTTCCCGGCTACGGATCGCACAAACAGATGGAACACGATGCGATCTTCACCCAGCATCTGATCACACTCGAATCGGAGGATGCGGTGGATGACTTCCTCGAGGGACACCATCTGTTCCACGGGGTCGCCCATCGGCAGAACGGCAACGATGCCGGAAACGTCCTCGGAGCGATCTCGATCGGATCCAACTCCTGCGGCAACTGCCACTTCCGGGACGGTCGCAGCAGCGAGGTCTTCCAGACACCGCGGGGGCCCCGCGTCGCACCCCCCGTCTACGGAGCGGGACTGCTCCCGTGGATCGCCGGCGGCGAGGCGGGGCTTCGCTGGGACGGAGCCGTGGACAGCATCGCCGACCAGACCATCCGCGCGTTGGCGGAGGACCACGGGGTGGATGCACTCGACCAGAGCCAGCTCTCGAGCCGGGAACTCGATCAGCTCGTCGCCTACGTCGAGAACCTCTCGGTACCGGCCCGCAGCTACGCCGCCCACGACGACCCGTCCGTGGAGTACGGCAACCGGCTCTTCATCCAGACCGGATGCGCACGCTGTCACAGCATCACGCAGAGGACCCGGCCGGATGCACCACAGCAGATCCGAAACCTCGTGCTACGCCCGTACACCGACATGAAGACGCACGATGTGACGGGACTGCCGATCCGTACTCCTCCACTGTGGGGCCTGGGCCGGAACATCAAGCTGCTGGAGGACAACGACCGGCCACTGCTGCTCATGCACGACGGCCGCGCTTCGACGATCGAGCAGGCGATCATGATGCACGGAGGAGAAGCCGCCGGCTCGCGAGCTGCATTCGAATCGCTCGATGAGGAGCAACGGGACGCGATCGTCCGATTCCTTGAATCGCTGTAGCCGACCGGAGACGGCTCGAAAGCGAATCGACTTCGTCAATCGATCTTCCGCTCGAGCTCGATGGTCGATACGACCGGCTTCTCACCCGACTGGAAGAGAAAGGCTCGAAGCCTGTTTCTGGACAGCATCCGCCCTCGCCAGATTCCATTCTCACGCATTTCCACCAGATAGAACTCGCCGCTCTCGGGCTCGAAGACTCCGATGATGTCCTCTGAATCGGCGTCGACGGGAACGTCCACCTTGTCGCCGCCGTCACCCTCGACCAGATGCCAGGAGGTCGTACCGCGGACAAGACCGTTGCCGTCGACCACGAGCTTGACCGATTTGTCGGTGAGGGACTTTCCTCGGGAGTTGATGGTGTGGTCGCGCCCCAGCCAGGTGCCGTCGAGATCGGTCGCCTCGTAGGGCGATGCGCATCCCCCCATCGACACGAAGGACAAGACGGACAGCAGAAGCAGGCGGACTGGCATGGACATCGGATCACCTCGTGATGAAAATCCACTGAAGAAGATCACGGATACTAGCCGTAGATCGACACCAGAGGCCTTCCTGGCGACCCCCTAAGTTGGGGCGAAATGCCACCTCGACCCTCAAAAATCAGTTCGAGTATGGTGGCCCCATCGAGGGGCACCGCGTCCGGACCCCGACTTTCCATTCACCACAGCACGAGCATCCCCGATCATGCACAAGCATCTCCTCTCCATCGCAATCATGTTCATCATCCTCAGTCTTACCGCCGCAACACAGGCGTGGAGCCAGGACAGCGATGCGATGTCGATGCCCAAGAACATGGACGAGTTCGTCAACTGGCACCTCGACCGCGGAGCATGCGGCTCCTGGGTGGAATCGGGTGTCACCAAGGACATGTGGGTCGGCATTCCCGCGGGACTCAGCTACACGAATACGAACAGCATGCGGTACGACACGGGCACCAAGCAGCTCTTCAACAGTCATCACATGGTCACCGAGGACGGACGAGTGATCTCGACCGGAACCGGTCTCATGTACTGGGACGCCGAGCGAAATGCGCCGATGGCCACCGGGTCCGGTTTCGACATGGGCAAGCCCTACAGCGGAACATCCACTCTCAAGGGAATGAACGAGAACACGATCTCATGGGTCTACACGGAGATCTCCCAGGGGAAATCGACTGCGTACGACAATACGATCGAGTACACCGGACCCAACACCCGCACCAACACGGTCGGCGTGCAGGGAGCGTCCGACGCCCCTTGGACGACGAAAGGCACCCGGGTCAACAAGGGCGGAGATCTGCTGAAGATGACCAGACTCGCCGGCACGTGGGACTTCACCATGCCGGACGGATCGACGCAACGCACCGTGATCTCATGGATCGCCGACGAGCACGTGCTCAAGCAGGAGCGGCACATCCTCGCAGACGATGGCAGCAAGAACAGCTCGGACCTCTACCTGATGTACTGGAATCCGGTCGATGACGACATCTCCACCCTGTATCTGGACGACCACGGCACCGTGATCCACGGCAGGATCGAGTCGATCAGCGTCGAGGGCGACAAGGTCACGGTCATCTCCCGGCACGAAGGCAGTCGCTACGGCGATCTGACCATGAGTACGCAGATGACCCAGGTCGTCGACGCCAGGACGCTCACGACGAGCTTCCAGCACATGGCCCTCGACGGCTCGCCCCATCAACTCAGCTGGAGCGGAAAGAGCAGTGTCAACACCAGGGTCGTCGAGAAGAAGTGATCACCTTCGGGATCCGGCGCCGTTCAACCGATCGACATCCCGATCGCATGCTCGACTGCGGACTCCGCGCTGATGATCGCATGCTCGATCGTGGGCCCAAGGCACCAGTCGCCGCATGCGATCAGTCCACGAGACCGGTCGACGAGCGACGGCTCGCCGAGCGGATTCGCAACGATGCCGTGTCGCCATCGATGCACGGTACCGGATGCCGTCCACCGCTCACCGGTGAGTTCCGAGACAGATTTCATCAACGCATCGTGAACGGACATCGAATCGTCTTCCAGGTGCTCTCTGCTCCAAGCGGAGGAGGCAAGGCCGACCCAGGCGGTCTGCGGCCCCCGCCCGGGCCGTGAACTCTGCGAAGCAAGCCACTTCAGGGGGCCGGTCGTGGACCCGTAGGCATCGAACGGCAGCTCCGGCACACCGTCACCTTCGACAAGAAGCGACCAGACCGGATCGAACTGGACATCCTCCAACCGCTCGAGATGCCGGAATCCGGTCGACTTCATCAGCTCGATGGCCTGCACCGCCGGGACCGCGACGATGACCTGCCGAACTTCGACGACATCCTTGGAATCCGCCCTTCGCAGCCGCCATCCCGCGTCGATCCGATCGATGGATTCGACCCTCCAGCCGGTGCGGACATCGAGCCCTTCGGCGAGATGCTTCATCATCGAGTTCATGGCGGGAACGCCGATCGACCAGTGTTCACCCGCGAACTCCGGAGTCGTGGTGCCCGGAGCGAGCCGTGGCGACCACCGATCGACGAATCCACCATCGATCCAGGAGGAGATCTCGTCCCGAGGCGATGCATCGATTCGTGAGACGAACTGGCAACCATGATCGAAACGGGCCTCGGAATCCGATCGACGAGTACTGGTACGACCTCCGACACCTCGACTCTTTTCGAGCACGACGACATCGTGCCCGGCACTGGAGAGCCTCTGGGCGGCCACGAGACCTGCGGGGCCGGCCCCGACGACGGCGATCGAACGAATGGTCATGATTCGGGACTCCTGTACATCGCCGAACAGTAGCTTCCGACGAGTCGACCGCCAAGTGGACGATGCAGAGATTTCCAAGAGTGAAGTTTTTCGAGAATACGCCTCACACACGCCTTCCTACCCCGTAGATGGCCATGACTCCGGACTGGGTCCCCGCGCAAGGGGCACTGCATTCCGGTTGCCACGATCTCGGACCATGATCCGGCCCGCGGCTTCCAGGCAGTACCACCAAGCCCTGTCCCCAAATGAGGATCATCATCATGTTTCGAAAGACCTTCCTTGCCCTGTCGGCCGCTGTCGTCATCCATCCGGCAATCGCCATGGCTCGTCCGGCTCCATTCGTCGATCTGGATGAACTGCGGATTCCCGATTTCGACCCCGACTTCGATGGATTCGAGCGGGACACCATGGCCATGGAATCCGTCGTGTCCGCAGGTGCGGACACCTTCCACTGGTACAGAAACGATTCGATCGGCGGCGACACCTTCGACATCGACTGCATGGCGACCAATACCGCCGCACCCTTCCAGATCACGCTGAAGGTCGAGGGATCCTGGGACTTCGAAGTTCACAGCGCGACGGCCATCTACGTCTACACCGTCGGTACAGGCACGGCTTCGGTGTCCGCAGGCACACTCACGCTTGGAGACGGCGACCATGTGATCTACAACGACACCGCCGCCGGTGGCTCGGAGCTGCATATCGACATCCCCGGCCCGGCCCCCTTCGGCGCCTTCACATCGGGTGGATCGGCCCCCCCTCCGATCACCCTCGGCTCAGGCTCGGGATTTGGCCTTGGATCCGGCTCGGGCTCGATGTCGAGCAATCCGCTCTGGGATGAGATCCTCGCCGAATATGCCCTCGTCGAATGGGGATTCGGCGAAGAACGCATGAACTACCGCTTCGTCGGAAACAACGAGGCAAGTACGCTCACCACCGATCTCCATCAACCCGGAGGCAGCAGCGACATCGACGTCTACTACCTCGGAGATGCGTCGTGCAGTTCGATCGCGATGCCGTCCGAACGGGTCGAATCGACCGTGAGCGTCTCCTCCGGCCATCACTATCTGATGGCAGGACAGTCCGGGGACGGCCCCTGGGCCCTTGAGGTCGAATGGGGTCCCACGTTCTGCGACGAGGATCTCAATCGTGACGGCCAGGTGGACGTCGACGACCTGATCATCCTCATCTCGGCCCTTGGAGCATGCTCCTGAATCCAACCCGACATGAGCCCGATCATCGCACGCCCCCCTCCTTCGGGAGGGGGGCGTGTTCTTCGTTGAAATCAGGAACCGGACATCGATCGCGCGGAGGTTCCCGCCTACACTCCTGCACATCTGGAGGCTGTCCATGACGAAACACAGCGTGATCATCGGCGGGGGCGGAGGCATCGGGCGTGCCCTGGTGAGCCGACTCCGCACATCCGGACAATCCGTCACCGTGATCAGCCGGGACGAGGGCAATCATGCCGATCTCGACGCCGAGACCATCGTCGGCGATGCACGGGACATCGATGCGTTCCAGGACCTCGTCGAATCGGCGAACTCCCGGCAGCCGGTCACCGGAATGGTCTGCCTCGCAGGCTCGATCCTTCTCAAGCCGGCCCACATGACGACGGCGGACGAGTGGCACGAGACGATCGGAACCAACCTGACCACCGCATTCGCCTGCGTGAAGGCAGCCGGCAGAATCATGAAGCAGTCCGGAAGCATCGTGCTCAGTTCCACGGTCGCCGCAGGCACCGGACTTCCCAACCACGAGGCCATCGCCGCGGCCAAGGCCGGCGTCGAGGGTCTGGCCCGCAGCGCCGCCGCCACCTACGCATCCCGCGGACTCCGATGCAACGCAGTGGCCCCCGGGCTCGTGGACACCCCGCTGGCCGAACGCATCACCCGATCCGAACGTGCCCTGGAACATTCCAGGAAGATGCATCCGCTGGGACGGATCGGCACTCCGGATGATGTCGCAGCAGCCATCGCATGGCTGCTGTCCGATGAAAGCGACTGGGTCACCGGACAGGTGATCGGCATCGACGGCGGCCTCGGCAAGACCCGGGCCGGCAGCACATGAGCCCGACTCCTGCTCCACCTTGGATGCGCTACGTGCTGGTCGCCGCCGGCATCTACAACATCGTCTTCGGACTGCTCGCGGTGACCAGGCCGGGATGCTTCTTCATGATCGCCGAGATGGACCCGCCGAGGTATCCGTTTCTCTGGCAGTGCATCGGCATGATCGTCGGCGTGTACGGGCTCGGCTATCTCGCGGCATCGCGTGATCCGCTGCGTCACTGGCCGATCGTCATGGTCGGACTGCTTGGAAAGATCTTCGGCCCCATCGGCTTCGTGCAGGCAGCCGCGGCCGGCTCGATCACCTGGAAGTTCGGATACCTGATCATCACCAACGATCTGATCTGGTGGATCCCCTTCGCAATCATGCTGTTCGCCGCGTGGAAACAGGCACGAACGGTGCGATCCGACGTCCCTCGACGAACGTAGGACGGACCTCGTTCAATCCCTGCCCTTGCCTCC
>DEYK01000049.1:2226-18597 GCA_002364485.1 Phycisphaerales bacterium UBA3160 | reverse complement strand
GCCCTTGCCTCCACTCTTGCCGCGACCTCTCTTGCGGGCGCCCTGCTTGGGTGACTGCCCCTTCCCGCCCCCTCTTCGCCATTGCCTTGGGGGAAGAGCGTCGAACTGTTCGATGGTCAGAAGCACCCGCAGGGCGTCCTCGACCTGATCGGCCAATCGCTCGTGGGCCTCGAACTCCCGACCCTTCCAGTCCTCGTCCTCGAAGACTTGTTCCTCGTCCTTCTCGATTCCCCACAACCGGAGCACCGGCTTGCGGGCCAGTTCGAGATCCCGTTCGATCCGTCCTTCGATGGCCCGATCACGGATTTCCCGGGCCGTTGCCGCGACCTGATCGGAAAGCCGGTCGATCGCCTCGACGAGATCCTCGGAGAGATCATCGAAACCGGAGGCGGCCGCCACGGCACGTTCGTACCAACGGATCCGCATTTCATCGGGAAAGCCCTGACGCAGAGCCCGATCACGATATGAGAATGCGGCGTCGACATCGTGATCCAGCATCAGCATCGTGGATTCATCGACCAACTCGAGGACGCTGTCGCGATAGACCGCTGAAGCATCGATCTGCCTGTGCCAGGCGTCGCTGAAGGGCCCGAGCACCTGGCCCCATCGATCCTCGGGAACATCGTCACGACCGCCGAACTCGTCGATCAGACGCTGCGAGTCGACCAGCAGGCGAAGGCCCGACAGCTCCCGATCGATCGCGGATTGCAGGCGGCCCCGTGCACGTTCGGCCAACACCGGCTCCATCTGCGACATGCGGTCGGCCAACTCGGCGGGAGGTTCACCCCCGTCGTCGATTGCCTGCCATGGATCGATGCGTTCTCCACCGAGCCGGGCGAGCACGAGACCTCTCTTGATTTCAAGGTGCCCGAGAGCGGACTCCAGTTCGGCCAGTCGAAGTTCGTCACCCTCTTCGACGATGGTCATGCGCAATGCAACAAGCACATCGTTCCTGATCGAATCACGCTGCCTGCGCAGCTGGATCGCGAGTCGCAGCAGATCATCCTCGGTCACGTCGCCTCCGGCCTCCGTGATCCCGTCCATGGCCAGAACGAGACGGTCCCGAAGGCGGCTCATGTTCTCATCGAGCGAATCAAGACCTCCCTCCAGTTCCCGGACCCATTCCTCGGAGAGCGCCCGGGACTTCTCATCGAGCTGCGCCGATTCCCCACCGCGCTTCGCGACCGCTTCCCTCGCATATTCCTGCAGGCGATCCTGCATGGTGGACATGGCCACCTCCATGTCGATGTCCTGCTCGGCGAGTTGTCGATCGAGGCGTTCGATGGTGATGGCCAGATTCCCACCGACCTCGGCTCGCTGGTATCGCTGCATCGCATCGACCAGCGGCACGGTGAGAATGTCGTAGCTTCCCTCGTAGTCGCGCAGCATCAGATCGACGATCTCCGCACGCTGCGGATCGAGAGCAAGCCGGTCGATCAGGAACTGGGAATCGCGTCCGAGGAACTCGGGCTGCAGGAGTAGACGTGGCCGCTCCGGATCGGGGGGAATCAATCGAAGCGTCTGCGACTTCGAATCGTCTCCGGTGACGGCGATCTGATCGTCCTTCAGCAGTGCATCGAACTTGTCCTGGAGTTCCTGCACCTGGGATGCGGTCTTCCAGATGAGGCCCGCGTCTTCACGGGTCATGGACCCGCTGAGCACCGCCGCCTTGAGCGATCCACCCAACTCCGCCAGGAAGCCGTCGTCCTCAGGCTCGGCGAGTGCTGCAGAGGCCAGAAGGCCGGCGACAATCAAGAGGCGGAACACGAAAGAGGTCGTCATGCGCATGAACGGCACTTTATACGAAACACTTCGTCAATGCGTCGGGCGATCACGTCGGCGAATCGACGATGGCACGGGCCGCATCGATGCCGCTCTGCACCGCGGTCTCGATCGACGGATCGCCCATGCCGTCTCCCACGAGATGCACGCCGGCAGGAATCGATTGCCGCACGGCCCGCCGATCGACGATGGGCAGCGCCCGATCGATGCGCTGCACTTCGATCAGCTCCCATGACGAGGAATCGAGACCGAGCATGACACCGGCTTCATGACGCGCCGCATCCGCGTCGATGCCGGGCGAGCCGCTCGGACAGGGGCGACTGCTCACCAGAATGGAATGCCGTCCGTCGTCTCGATAGCCGGGGGCGACGGACGTTGGACTGCAGATCAGATTCAACGCCCCTTCTCCACTGCCGTTGAGCACGATGATGGGTTCATCGAACACCGGATCAGGTGATGTGAAGTGCAATGCCGTGGTCGATGACCAGCCGACGGCGGCAGCCTCGTCGCTTCGTCCGAGAAGCGCAAGCGACGCGTCCAGGGGGGTCGCGAGCACGACGACGTCGGCCTCCTTGAATGCCCCGTCGACGCAGCGCACTCCGGCCCCGGGCTCGATGGATGCAACCTCACACTCGAACTCGATCGATGAACGGATCGGCTCGCTCATCGCCTCGGCGAGCTGCTGCATGCCGCCCTCGGGCAGTTCGGCCCTTCCGGACGCGAAGCGATGCAGCGTACGAAGGAATCGATCCGCGGGCACCGACAGCGACTCGTCGAGAAAGACGCCGCCGAAGAAGGGGCGAAGAAACTGCTCGATGAACCGACTGCTGAACCCCGCGTCGGACAGAACCTCCGCCGCGGTGCCGTCGCGACCGGACCCGGCAAGCACCTTGTTCGCCCATCGCCTGCATCGAAGGACGGCGAGAAGATCACGGGGACGAACCAGTCCCGCCATCAAGGGCTTCAATGCCGACAGCGGCGAAGCCTTGGGGTCGACGATCCGGACATGGCGTCTTCCGTCCCAGACGACTGCACCGGGAACGAAGGATCGCCTCGTCACCTGCGTCCGCGGCACCAGCGACTCCAGTGCGGTGTAGTTCGACATGGACACCTGGAATCCCAGGTCGCACCAGATGTCGTCGACCAACCGGCTCCCGAGACGACCTCCGACGCGTGACGAGGACTCGTAGATCCTGACCCCGACCCCATTTCGTGCAAGGGTTCTCGCGCAGGCGATTCCCGCGACACCCGCGCCCACGATCGCAACGTCAATGGTGCTCGACATCTGTGCTTTCCCCTGCTGATCCGTCCGAAACGTCTTGAACACTCTGAACAGAGCATATCGATCAGCCAGCCCGGTGTTCGATGGTTGATTCTCGTTCATCGGTCGATATTTTCGTCTGCGACTGCGAACCCGATGGGTGCAGAGGCTGTGCCACGGGCGACGACATGGTCAATGTCGAAGAACGCCTCGACATCACCTCCCAAAGGAGCACGCCATGCGGAAACGACGATCTGCCCAGGGCATCGCCGGCTGGGGCCCGTGCTTCCAACCGATCCCTGCCACGGTCTTGCTTGCAGTAGACTGGCTGCATGATCAAACTCATTCGATACGCATCACTTCTGGTCTTCAGCCTGACGCTGTCGGCAACCGCGGCGGCCGATCAGCTCAAACCGGTTCTGACCTGGATGGACTCGCTCGTCGAATCAGGTCGGGTCGTCGGCTGCATGGTCCAGATCACACAGGACGGCGAGACCGTCTTCCTCGAGGCCGTCGGCGACCGGAGTCCCGAGTCGGACGAGGACGTCGAGGTCGACCAGATCATCCGCATCTACTCGATGAGCAAGGCGATCACCTCGACGGCGGTGATGCAGCTGGTCGAACAGGGTCGCCTGGGCATCGACGATCCGGTGTCGATGCATGTCCCGGAGTTCGCCGACATCAGGGTGGCGATCGACGGCGGACTGCAACCACCACGACGGCCGATCACGATCCGCGACCTGCTCACGCATACGACCGGTCTGGCCTATGCGTTCAGCGCGCCGCCCGAACTGGTGCCCCACTACGAGAACAAGCTCATCCCCGCCGGCGACCTCGAGGAGGCCATGGTCATCATCGCGAACATGCCTCTGGCGGAGGAACCCGGCAGCACCTTCGTCTATGGACTCAACACGGATGTCCTGGGACGGGTCGTCGAAGTCGTTTCGGAGCGCCCGTTCGAGACCTACCTCCGGAAGCACATCTTCGAGCCGCTCTCGATGGACAGTACCGGGTTCGCATCTCCTCCGGACACGGATGTGATGCCCATCGTGACACCGACCGATGGCGAACTCGCGGTCGACGTCGAGCACTACGCGAGCGGTACGACCATCTACAAGCCGAGGTTCCAATCCGGCGGCGCCGGTCTCTGGTCGACCATCGGGGACTACACCCGCTTCTGCCAGGCCATCGAGCGCGATGGCGAACTGAACGGCAATCGCATCCTCAGACCTGAAACCGTCGTGTTCATGACGCAGAACCAACTCGGCCCGGGGGTGAAGACCGTAGACGGACAACGGTTCGGCCTGGGCTTCGGCATCCCGCCCGCGGTCGAGACGTCGACGGGGCCTCAGGGCGAAGGCCGATTGTCCTGGGGCGGCGCCGCCTCCACGTACTTCTTCATCGATCCGAAGCAGGATCTCACTGCGGTGTTCGCCACGCAGCAGTTTCCGTTCAACGGCGAGCTGAACGACGAGTTCCATCGAGTGGTGCTCGAGTGCATCGCAGCCCCTTCCTCGGACATCCCCCCCCTGAGCCGTGAACAGATCATGCAGCTCACCGTCGACGAGGCGAAGTTCGAGTTGCAGATACGTGCCGAAGCGAGGAAACAGGGCGACAAGCACGCCCCTGAGACCCAGAAGCGATTGCGGCTGGAGTTTCTCGAACTTCTTGATTTCCTTCGCAACCAGAGTGGAAAATGATCAACAAGGAAGTCGCAATGACCAGCCTGCGCTCAAACGTCTCGTTCATCACGCTCGGCGTAACCGACCTCGATCGCAGCCGTGCGTTCTACGTGGCCATGGGACTCTCCGAGCATCCTGCCAGCAGGCCGCACGTGTCCTTCTTCGACATGTCCGGACAACTGCTTGCCCTGTTCCCCCGCGATGCGCTGGCCGCGGATGCGGGCCTTGAACCAGGCACGGTCGACGGCGTAACCACGACGCTCTCGCAGAACGTGCGTGAACGCGAGGACATCGATCGACTGCTTCAGCGTGCGGTCGACTCCGGCGGCCGGGTGCTCGCAGAGCCCTCTGCCCCTCCCTGGGGCGGGGTCCGCGGCTACTTCGCCGATCCGGACGGCTTCGTCTGGGAGATCGCCTGGAACCCGGCGACGACCATCGACGACGCAGGCCGGGTCCACCTTTCCGATGGCTGAAACATGCGTTTGATTAAATCCGCATGTGGGATCGCTTTTTCAGGATTTCATGTTGTAAACAGCAGCCAATTACCTCAACGTTGAACATGTGATGGAAATGAAACGTCTTCCAGGAATGATGATGTGCCTGCTGGCCGCGGCGACCTTCGCCCATGGCGACCTGTCGTTCTCCGATCACGACGAATACCTGATCGACACCAACGGCGGCGCCTACACGTACACCAGATGCGTGGCCACCGGTGATCTCGATCTCGATGGAACCGAGGATGTCGTCGTCACGGACCGCTACAACGAGAACATCGTCATCTATCTCAACGACGGCACCGGGCAGTTGACCGAAGCCGATTCGATCACCGCCACGGAGCAGAACCGCATCGTCGTGGTCGTCGACGTGAACAACGACGGATTGCCCGACATCTGCACCGCCTGCAAGAACGGTGCGAACGTCTTCATCAATCTCGGCGACGAGCCGAACGGATCTCCCAGGTTCCGCTACCCGGTGCTTCTGGAGGCGGGCGTCAACCCGCACTGGATCGAGCACGCCGACCTGAACAACGACGGGTTCCAGGATCTGCTGGTCGCCGACTTCGGCACACCGGACGAGGCCGGCGGCTGGTACGCGTTCATGAATCAGGGCAACGGAACCTTCGGAGACGGAATCGTCTTCGACTGGGGCATCGACGCCCGATGCATTTCGATCGCATGCGACGACCTCGATCAGGACGGATTCGACGACATCGCGGTGCTCGGCCGCTACACGCAGCTCGCCGTCTACACCAACCAGGGCATCGATTCCTCCACGGGCCACTGGAACGGCGCAGTCAACACATCGAACTACAACCTGATGGGAATCGAAGCCTGCTCGATCCGGATGGCCGACTTCCAGCAGGACGGCAGCACCGACATCGTTCTCGCGCATCGCACCAACAGCTTCACGACGATACTGAACAACGACGGCAACGGCGACTTCAATATCAGACTCATCTACTCCCTGCCCAGCGAACTCGCACAACCGGTCGACATCAATCGGGACGGTGCCGTCGACCTGCTGCTGGCCCACAAGTACAGCGGCAGCTTCAGCGCGATGATCAACGACGGCAAGGGCAACTTCACGCTCGAGTTCCGGTCGGAAGCCAGCCATTCGATCGACACCAAGTTCCTGACATGCAGCGATCTCGACCAGGACGATGATCCGGATGTCATTCTGGTCGACGCCTATCCCGACGAGGACAAGGGGGCGATCCGGGTCTTCTTCAACGAAACCCCCTGCAACACCATGAGCCTGAACGCCGACTGCAGCGTCGACATCCTGGATCTGCTCCTGCTCATCGGCAGCTGGGGAAAATGCAGCGAAGGCACGGATTGCAAGGCGGACATCGATCAGGACGGTGCTGTCGACGTCATCGACCTGCTCGCCCTGATCTCCTCGTGGGGCTCCTGAATCAGCAGTCGCCCCAGTCGTTGATGACCTTCAGGAGATCCGTCACGTCGACCCGGCCGCTCTCGTCGATGTCGGCCGACGTGCAGGGAGCGCATTCGCCCCAGTTGCTGATGACGAAGAGAAGGTCCGCAATATCGACGGTGTTGCTGCCGTCGACGTCACCTCCCCCGCATCCGTAGTCGTTGCCCTCCACGACGACGATCTTCTGGTTGGGATCGAGGTCGTGGATCGTCTGCTCGAGACCCGAAGGCCACCGGATGACGACCTCCTGGATCAGTCCGTCGATCTCACCGAGACCGAAATGCTGGACGAGCGAATGCTGCGACCAGTAGCCGCTGCCCGCCTGCACCTCGCGCATGCGCCACTTGGAGCCGGTTCGCACCCGCACGCGGGCGCCGATCGCATCACGGTTGGACGTGGTGCCGACGAGCTTGACCTTGAGCCAGTCGTTGTCGTTGTCGAGTTCGTTGCGAAGAAGCTGGTTGGGGCCGTACTTGTAGCCCAGCATCATGTCCAGATCGCCGTCCTCGTCGACGTCGGAGATTCCGCAGCCGACACCGCTGATGGGATCCATCCAATTCATGAAGATGGGATCCAGGACCTGCTGGAAACTCTCGCCTTCGTTGATGTTCTCGAACAGGCCCGCAATCGGCATGTTGAGCCACATCACGGTCATCACGATGTCGAGGTCGCCGTCGTTGTCGTAGTCGAGCCACGCGTTGCTTCGCTCGCTGTTCTGGCAACGCAGTCCTTCCGGAGTGACTTCGGTGAACACCCAGTTTCCGTCGTTGCGGAGCAGGGCATTTTCACCGTATATGAGAGTCTGACCGTCGCCGCCCGTTCCTGTCAGCGACGTGTTGTTGATGTAGAGATCGATGTCGCCGTCGTTGTCGTAGTCGGCGGCGGTGACGCCTCGGCCGGGAAGCCCGTTGATCGTCACTTCGTCGGTGATGTCCACCATGACTCCATCGTCGTTCCTGAACATCCGGTTCTGAGCGTGGTTCTGCCATGCTTCCGGAAGCTCGGCCCAGGAACAGGGACAGCCGGTGCCACCGACTGCGTAGAGGTCCTGATCTCCATCGCCGTCGAAATCGGCCCAGGCGACTCCTCTGCCCTTGCGGGGAGCGAAGAAGGATTCGGGCGTCGCGTCGACGAACAGGTAGCCATTGGTGTTTCGCAGCAGCTTGTCGGATCCAAGACTGCCGATTGCACCATTGGTGGAAATCATGATGTCGAGGAGGCCGTCGTTGTCGTAGTCGACCCAGGCGCCGCCTCGGGCCTGCATGTCGTTCATCGTGGCGAAGAGTCCGCCGCTGTACCGCTCGTAGAACTCGATGACGCCGTCTCCGCTTTCGCCGTAGCGATTCTCCCAGAGGCGGCAACGCTCGCCGTTGCAGACCTGGAGCAGATCCGGATCGCCGTCGTTGTCGTAGTCGCCCATCAGGGGCGTCCACACCTTGTGCGCCTCCTCGAGTCCGCCACCGGTGGCGTCCGTGAAGTTCCCCATGCCGTCGTTGAGAAAGAGCAGGGTCGGGCCACCGACATGGGCGCCGGTCGCGACCAGCAGATCGTCGTCACCGTCGCCATCGACGTCGCTCATGGTCACGCCCATGGTGCGTTCGGCGGGATACTGGAGTCCGGGCGGTGTGATGTCGGTCCAATTGACCGAATCTGCCGCCATCACCGGCATGGAGAGAAGCGCCAGAGGCGTCATCAACGAGATTCTGTACATCGAGCTCACTCCCACGGAAGCATCCATAAACCGAGTTTTCAGAGTATTCCAGCCTGATGGGCAAGCAAGAAATTTGGCTCGGAACATCCAAAAAAACGAGTTCGACGGCCCTACAACCGCCTGGGCCCATCGTCAGAATCCTACGACGAGTCCAGAGACTTGAAGTGATCACCCGGGATTATTTCCACAGAAGCGGGTCCTGAGGGCCGAAAAAGGCCCAACGCCACCGGAAGAAGCCGCAGCGGATTGCCGGAAGCTGCCGGTCACCCCGATGGGGAATCGGCCGCGGCGGCGTGGACTTCAGGAATCTCGCGAGAGACATCCATGACCATGCGGAAGGTCTCCTGGGCGACCGTGACGCACTCGTCCTGCTCCTGATCGGTCAGGTCGAGTTCATTGAGCGTCTCCTTGAAGGCGTTCCATCGACGACGCTGGTCCTTCCCGTGCGGATCGAGGTAACCCATCGCCATGTCCGGTGCGAGGCCCATGGATTCACGAAGCTTCTTCGCGACGAACTTGTTTCCGTTCGTGGCCCCCTCCTTCACGTAGAGGACTCCGACGAGCGAAGACGGGCTTTGCTCGAGCTGCTCTCCGATGTATCGGACGAACCGCTCGGTGGCCGGCAACGGATCGGCGACGGCCTCGCAGGAAAGATCCTCGAGATCCTTGTCGATCCGGGGAAGTCGAAGATGCGACTCGTCGAAGATGTGGTCGACGCGATCATCCGCGGACGCCGCCGACTGGATGGCGGGGTCGAGCACGCAATGAATGTGCCGCATCTGGACGAGGAACGAGGCGAACTCCATCCGTGCCAACTCCCCGTTGACCATCCTGATCTGGAAGTTGCCCGACTCGGCCTGGTCATGCAGTGCCTGCGTTCCCTCCTTCAACTTCCGGTGGAATCCGGTCGCCTTCGTCGATCCATGATGATGTCCGTGCTCTGCCATGTGATTCCGCTCCTTGTTCGCCGCCTACGTCGAGGCCGGCTCTTGAGTTGACACTTCGATCGCGGCACCGGATCCGGCATCTGGAACCGAACGGCTCCGTGCAGAGCCGTTCCGATGACAGGCGATCACAGGATGATTTGATATCGAATCGCGTCCGATGGACGCTTCGACGTTGAAAACCTCTCGCAGCAGCTGCTTCGTCATGATCCTGTCGGGCGCACCGTCGGCGACCAGCAGTCCGTCCTGAAGGACGAGAATGCGATCGAAGAACCGCATTGCGATCGAAAGATCGTGCAGCACGACGATGACCGTGCGTCCTTCATCACGATTCATGTCCTCCAGGAGATGCAGCAGTGCGTACTGATGCTGAAGATCGAGGCCGGTCAGTGGCTCGTCGAGCAGCAGGATGGATGGCGCCTGCGACAGCAGCGTCGCAAGACGGACCCGCTGACGCTCGCCTCCCGACAGTCGTTCCACGGGCCGATCCTCGAGATGTCCGATTTCACAGAGTTCGATTGCGCGATCGATGCATGATCGGTCATCGACACCGCCCTGTCTGAAATAGCGTCGATACGGATGACGACCGATGGCGACGTGATCACGCACCGTGGTCATCATCGGAATGATGTCGGACTGGGGAAGCAGACCGATCATCTTCGCACGATCACGACGTCGATGAGACGGGAGTCGTGTGCCCTCGAGTTCCACGGCCCCCGACGAGGGCGTGACGATGCCGCACAATGCACGCAGCAGGGTCGACTTCCCGCAGCCGTTCGGCCCGAGTATTGCGACCCGCTCCCCCGGTTCGATCATGAAGTCCATTCCCCGAAGCACGTGGTTCGATGCGAGATGAACATGCAGGTCCTGTACGGAAACCGTCATCGCAGCCACCTTGCCCTGTAGAGGAGGTAGATGAAATACGGACCGCCGATGAGTCCGGTGACGACTCCGACCGGGATTTCGGCTGGGGCCAGCGCAAGCCTCGCCAGCAGATCGGACCAGAGCAGCAGGGCGCCTCCCGCGACGGCGGCCACGGGTATGACCCCGGCGTTTCCGCCAAGGAGCAGACGAATCAGATGCGGTACCACGAGTCCCACGAAGCCGACCAGCCCCGCGACGCTGGCGGCCGAACCCGCCAGCAGCGCCGCGGCGGCGAACGCGATCAGACGCGTACGCTCCACTCGAACGCCCATCGTGACCGCCGAATCGTCGCCGAGTTCCATCACCGCCAGAAGCGGACGAAGCCACAGGGCGAGGGCCAGGCCTCCGACGGTGTACGGCCAGAGCATGGACACATGCCCCCAGCCACGTCCGTTGAACGAGCCCGACGTCCAGAACATCATCGCGGGAATGCGATCCGCGAATGCCGTCATGAGCACTCCGATGACCGCTCCGAGTACGGCATTGACCGCAACGCCGGCCAGGATCATCCGCATCGGCGACGAACCCGCTCCCGGCCTCCATGACACGACGTAGACCACGACGGCCGCGACCATCGCTCCGCAGAATGCGGCGATCGGAAGCAGTATGGCCGCCCCGGGAAACACCGCCAATACGATGGTCGCCGCCAGAGCGGCCCCGGCGGTCACCCCGATCAGTCCCGGATCGGCAAGTGGATTGCGGGTCACGGCCTGCAGCAGCGTTCCGGCGACGGCCAGATTGCACCCCACCAGAATGGCCGCACATGCGCGGGGAAGCCTCGCCTCCAATACGATCTGCTGCCCAGCCTGACTTCCTCCGCCTGAGAGGATCTCGATGATCTCACGAAACGGCAGATCCACCGCGCCCAGAGCCAGCGAGAACAGCAGGCCGGCCGTGATCAGAATCATCACCAGCCCGGATCCCATCGTGATCCGAAACCACTTCCTGCGGTCGCGCGAGTAGGCCAGGCGTGTCGTGAGTGATAACGGCGTGCTCATTGCGATTGAACTGAAACGCCTTGCACGTAGCCTCTGATCTGACGGATGGCTTCATCCAATTTCATGCCGGGTCGCATCGCGTAGAGATCGTCGGAGATGAAATGCATCCTGTCATCGTTCACGGCACTCAACGAGGCCCAGAGCGGATCCCCCTCGAACATGGCTCGCGATGTCTCCTCCGGACCATGGAACAGCACCAGAAGAAGATCCGGGTCGTAGTCGATGACCATCTCCATGCTCAGTGGAGCCAGTCCGCGGTAGATCTTGTGTGATACGAGTCCGTTCGGTCCCATGCGCCCACCGGCGTGCTGCACGAGATCCCCCAGATAGCTGTCGGGAAGGAACGCATAGAAGGAATGCGGTGTCCCGAAGATGGCCAGGACGTCGACCCGGTCGGAGTCTCCGATCTCCATCGGAACCGCAAGACGTGCTTCGAGCAGATCGATGAGCTCCCGAGCACGCTCGGAACGACCTGAAATTCTTCCCAGCGTGGTCATGTGCTCGGTGACGCTGGAGATCGAATCGACATCCATGAGAATCACCTTCGCCTTCGTGATGGAGGCGATCTGCGGCATGAACTGGGCATACACGGCCCCGGTCACGATGTACTCCGGCTGCGCAGCGATCAGCTGTTCGAGATTCGGTCCGGCGCTGTGATCGAGTTGAACCGTCGGAATGCCGTCCCATGCCTCGGGCGTTCGACCACGAAGCCCTGGAACGCATACGGGCTTCACTCCCATTTCCAGGAGTTGATCTGCGGCGAACGGAAGCAGCGTCGCGATTCGAACATGTTCCTGACGAACGACTTCCGTCGGCGCAGTGTTGGAAGCAGCCTGCTGTCCCGACACATCACGCCATGCGAAGACTCCTGCAAACACGGCGATCACCGCAATCAGGGACATCACACCTGTGAAACCGATTCCGCGACGGGAACCTGGAACATGTGAAAATCGAATACGGCTATCGCTGCAGGTCATTTGGTGCATCTGGTCCTTGAATGCCATGTCAAATCTAATGAGACTGAGACTCTGTCTCAACTATAGCATCATGGGTCCACACGGCAAGTTCATCTGCTGGGGACTGGAATCAAGGACTCGTGAACGACCTGAAGCATCGATCCTTCATGCTCCGCATCAAGATCGGTTCGAAAGAGCATGACCCCCGCATACCCTCCATCGATGCAGGAGCGGACCTTCGCCCGAACAAGTTCGGGATCGAAACCTTCACGCTGATCGCCCCACCCGATCGCCATGCCGAGCACCAACTTGTCATCGGGAACACCACGGGCCTTCCAGTATTCGATCATGGAATGCATCTCGTCCAGATCCTCGTACGACATCAACTGGATCCAGTCGACCGCCTCGAGTCCCCTTGCGTCCAGCTCGTCACGAAAATAGGCGTCGATGCTCACCGTCAGACCGTGCGGACGAAAGGCCTTCTTGGTCGCGATCACCAGTTCGCTGTAGAGCGACTGCTGCCTCGCATCGAACCCTCCACCGATCTCCCAGTCGTAGTCGACACCATCGACTCCGTTCTCCAGGCAGTAGCGAAGGATGTTCTCGACGAACCGATCCCTCGACCCGTCTTCGTTCTCGCTCATCGGCAGGAAGTTCTCCTGCCAGTGCTCACCGTCGAAACTGACGATCACCTTGACGCCCGCGTCGTGGGCCTCCTTCGATACGGCTCGAAGGTCCCACTCGGAAAGTCCACCCTCGCCGTCGAAGGCGAGAAACCCCGGAATGAAATGCGTCATGCGTTCGAATCGCCATGCCCCACCCCCGAAGAAGCAGATCACCATGGGCTGCTCCGCTCCGGATGTCCGATGACCGGTTCCGGTGCGTGAAGGTGCGCATGACGCTCCCAGGACGAATACCGCGAACAGTGCCCAGAGCCGACTCAACTGACGGCCTTCGACGTCTGGTCGACGGATTCGATGACGGGACGCTGCACCGAAAGCAGCACCACGCCCGCAACGATCAGCAGGACCGCAGCAACTTTCCGAAGATCCATCGTTTCACCGAGCACGAGCCATCCCAGCAGGACCGCGACCAGCGGGGCGACGGCGAACGCCACCGGCTTGACGACCGACAGGTCTCCGACCGAAAGTGCGACGTAGAAGAAGATGATGCCGATCGCTCCGGCCAGGAGCCCCGATCCCACGACGACCTTGACCCACGAGACCAGGTCCATCTCGCGGATGGAGGGCTCCGGATCGAGCGTACCGATCCCCTTGACCATCAGCCACCACGCGAGCACGATCACGGGCAGGGCGACGAGTGCGCGGATCAACAGCGCGGTCATGGGACCGACGCGTCCTTCATGCAGAACGCTTCGGGTGCAGGCTTCGCCGATTCCCCAACAGAGGCCGGCTGCGATAGCGAGAAGAATTGGTTTCATGGACGCATTGTGCCATCGATCGCAGTCCGATGGAAACCTCGGAACTCAATCCGAGTTCTGATGCAATCTGGCATGCCGGGCCAGGGCCGCATCGACCAACTGCCGGGTGAAGCCCTCGTGGCCAGCCGGATCAAGCGACAGGCAGATGTCCGCGCTGCCGTAGTCGGCGGGCGGGTAGTAGATGCCGCAGTTGGCGTTGATCTCGAGCATGTATGGAGTGCCCGATGCGTCGACGCGAAGATCGCATCGCGCGAAACTGGCCGCCTTGAGTTCGACGAAGAACCGGGAGCATTCGTCACGCAGTCGAGCGGCGAGCACCGGATCGGGCACGGGAAACGAGGAGAGCCCCGCATAGTCGACCCACTTGAGATCGGAGTGCTTGAATCGCTCCCCGGGAGGGAACTTGTACTGCGCCGGCGTGTAGGTCTTGGGCCGCAACGGATCATTCGGATCCTCGACGACCAGACACGTGCATTCGATGCCGTCGATGTACTCCTCGATCAGAGCCGCTCCGTGTCGCGACATGATCTTCCTGGCCTGGATGCGAAGCCCCGCCGGCGACTTGACGCACGAACGGCGACTGAGATCGACGCTGGCGTAGCTGCTGTAGTGCTTGACGAACAACGGAAAGCGGAGCGTCTCGGCCGCACGCTCGACGTCGGCCTCCGTGGCTGCGACGACGTAGGCCGGCGTGGCGATGCCGAGCCGGGCGCACGCCTCCTTCATCTCGACCCGCGTCGGCTCGTAGCACTCGGAGCAGGCGCCTGCATAGGGAACACCGCGCTGCTCGAGCTTCTGGATGACTTCGATGCCGGGGATGTCCTGATCGGCCGCCCCATCGCAGAGATTGAAGAACAGATCGAATCTGCCCTCGTCGATCAGAGCCTCGACCTGCCGAACCGACTGCTCCTTGCCCTCGAGCGTGGCCACATGCCAAGTGGCATCGGGCATGAACGGACGGGGATCACAGGGCCAATCATCCTCCGGGAACGGATCGGCATCGAGATCCTGGGTTGTGAGCAGGCAGATGTTCACGAAGTGACTGTACACAAATGGAACTACGAGTACGACCCCGAGCGATCATCAACCCAGTCGACGAATCATCCAATCGGACCCGCCTGTCTCCCCCAACCCTCTTCAGAGCAGTACAGATATCCTGTCGTCAATGCTCGCAACACTCCCGATGTCCGAAGAGCTGCTTCTTGCCGGCGCGATCTTCGCTCTGGCGATCCTCTATTCGTCCGTCGGTCACGCCGGCGCATCCGGCTATCTGGCCGCCATGGCTCTGGTGACCCAGTTTCCACAGGAGCAGATGAAGGCCGTCGCACTGACGCTCAACATCTTCGTCGGCGCGATCGGAGCCTGGCGATTCATACGGGCCGGCCACTTCGACTGGAACACGTTCTGGCCGTTCGGACTGTGTGCCATTCCGATGGCGTTCATCGGCGGCCTCTGGACACTCCCCCCGATCGTGTTCAAACCGCTCATCGGCGGCGTGCTGTTGTTCGCCGCAATCATGCTGGTCCTGAAGACCATCGGACGAATCGACCGCACCGACCATGCGAAGGGAATGCCTCCCAACTCGATCGCCCTGATCGCCGGCGCACTGCTGGGACTGCTTGCCGGCCTCACCGGAACCGGAGGCGGCATCTTCCTTTCACCGCTGCTGATTCTGATGGGATGGGCGGACAGCAGAAGGACCGCAGCGGTCTCGGTGGTCTTCGTGCTCGCGAACTCGCTCGCCGGACTCGCCGGTACCGCTTCCGATGCGCCCGCCATGCCGGAGGGACTTCCGGCTTACATCGTCGCCGCGATCGCCGGCGGGCTGATCGGTTCATGGATCGGGGCTCGACGCATGCCGGGAGGCGGCATTCGCCTCCTCCTCGCAGTCGTGCTGCTGCTCGCATCGGTGAAGATGTTCATCACCATCTGAGAAACAGCCTGCTCGGCGTCGCAATGGGCATGAATCTCGGACCCAGCCCGCGAAGGCAAAGAAATCGCCTATTCCGAACATTGACGAGTTCGATGCGAAGACTTATCGAGTACGATCCCTCTCTTCACAAGGCGCCACTGGCGGGATCAGCAAGTTGATCTTGACCATGGGGGGAGGCGCCGAGCGTATTTCGCGCAGCAGGTGTTTTGAAGCACCCGCATCATCCCCCCACGAAGCCCCATGTGGCCTCGAGAAATGGAACAGAACATTGAACTTCTCAGCACTGCAGCTGTCAGAGCCCATCGTCCGCGCCGTCACCGCCAAGGGATACGTCTCACCAACGGAGATCCAGGCTGGTGCGATTCCACCCGCACTCGAAGGACGCGATGTCCTTGGGACCGCGCAGACCGGCACCGGGAAGACCTGTGCATTCGCACTTCCAATCCTGCACCGGCTCGCCAAGGCCAAGGGACCGGCAACCCCCACACCCCGCCGTCATGACCGACGGGATCGAGGTCGTGCCAAGGGTCGTGCCCCGAGAGCATTGATCCTGTGCCCGACGCGTGAACTCGCCACCCAGATCCATGAAAGCTTCATGTCGTACGGTGGCGGACTCAAGCTGGGATACACCGTTGTCTACGGAGGCGTCAGCCAGTACCACCAGGTGCGGTCGCTGCAACGAGGCGTCGACGTGCTCGTCGCCACCCCGGGAAGACTGAAGGATCTCTGCGACCAGGGCCACATCGACCTTTCGAGCATCGAGACGCTTGTCCTCGACGAAGCCGACCGCATGCTCGACATGGG
>DEYK01000049.1:1615-1904 GCA_002364485.1 Phycisphaerales bacterium UBA3160 | reverse complement strand
GCATGCTCGACATGGGTTTCATCACGGACATTCGCCGGATCGTGAAGATGATTCCCGGGGATCGGCAGACGCTGCTCTTCTCCGCCACCATCTCGAAGACCATTCGCACCCTCGCCGACGACCTCATGAACGAACCAGTGGTGGTCGAGACCGCCCCCGAGGCGACGACCGTCGATGCCATCAATCAGCGGTTCTTCATGGTCCCCCAGCAGAAGAAGCTCAGGCTCCTCATCACCCTGCTGAACAGCGAGAACATCGGAAGAGTCCTGGTCTTCACCAAGACCAAGCA
>DEYK01000049.1:1049-1306 GCA_002364485.1 Phycisphaerales bacterium UBA3160 | reverse complement strand
CCTGGTCTTCACCAAGACCAAGCACAAGGCGGATCGTGTCGCACGCTGGCTGCAGAGAGCGGGCAACCCGGCCGACGCCATCCACTCCAACAAGACGCAGTCGGCTCGCAACAAGGCCATGAACGCATTCAAGCACGGAGACCTGCAGGTGCTCGTGGCCACCGACATCGCATCACGCGGCATCGACGTCGACAACATCACCCATGTCCTCAACTTCGACGTGCCCATCGATCCGGAAACCTACGTCCACCGCATCG
>DEYK01000049.1:521-725 GCA_002364485.1 Phycisphaerales bacterium UBA3160 | reverse complement strand
CGTCCACCGCATCGGACGAACCGCTCGTGCGGGTGCGACCGGCACCGCGATCACATTCTTCCAGGCGAACGAGAAGCAGATGCTCCGGGCGATCGAACGGCGAGCCGACATCCAGCTTCCTCCCGCGGAGGAGCTCCCCCCGCTCGAGGACATGCCGGAACTGGCCTCCGACGAGCACACCGAGGATCGCTCCCGGGATGATCG
>DEYK01000049.1:0-177 GCA_002364485.1 Phycisphaerales bacterium UBA3160 | reverse complement strand
CGCCGATCACCCAGGCGAGACGGCCGCGACAGCCACCGTGGTGACCGCAAGCATCGATCAAGAAAGCAGTCCGACAGCTCCAACAGGAACGGATACACATCCCGCGACGCGCGCGACGGCGACGCCGGAAAGTCGGGCGGCTACAAGAAGGACAAGTTCAAGAAGAACGCCGGCGGA
>DEYK01000064.1 GCA_002364485.1 Phycisphaerales bacterium UBA3160 | reverse complement strand
CCGGTCCCGGGTCCTCGAGGTGGCGGTGCTCGGCCATGGGGTCGATGTCAAGCCACCTGGCGAGTCGGGGGACCAGCCAGTAGAGCGGGGCGGTGTCGGCCAGGGCGCAGACGAACTTGAACACGTAGCCGGTCACGATCAGCTGGAGAATGAAGTTCGTCGGGCTCGACTGGTAGTCGAGTTCGCCGTCGAAGACGCCCAGCCAGGCGGTGATCAGGATCACTGCGACGGTGTCGATCAGCTGGCTGACGAGGGTGGATCCGTTGTTGCGAAGCCAGAGGTGCCGGCCGCGCGTGAGCTTCTTCCAGAAGTGGAACATCCACACGTCGGTGAACTGGGCCAGCAGGTAGGCGATCATCGACGCCAGGGTCGCGCCGAAGGCCAGGGCCCGGACTTCGAAGAAGGTGGTCGGCCGTTCGCTCTGTTTGGTCACGTAGTCGACGGTCGAAGCGTCGAAGGTTCGTTCGCCGATGGTCAGTCCGCCGGATTCGCCTGCGGTCTTCATCGCATCCAGCAGGGCGGGGAGATCTTCGGGAGGCGGCCCTTCCATGCCGGGAAGGATGCCCGCCAGCCACAGGATGAACAGGACCCACGCATTCAGCAGCAGGCCGACCCAGACCACGGCGTTGGCCCGGGCCCGTCCGAAGAGTTCGCTGATCAGGTCCGTGCACAGGAACGTGACCGGATACGGCAGCACGCCGACGGCGACCGCGAAGATCCAGCCGGAGGTGCCGTCGTCTCCGCCGATCCTTCCGAACTCGATGAATCGGGTGATGCCGAGGATGTTCAGCATCACCAGCGTGCCCAGGAAGACGCCCGACATCACCAGAAAGACCCGCTCGCGGCGGGCATGGATGGGCGAGGCCTCGATCGGATGGAGTTTGGGCTGCTTGGTGACGGACATGTACCGAGAGGATAGGCTGACGTTCGGACGCTGCCAATGGAAACGATCGATCTCAACAAACTCGCTCTGCCCGATCGCGGGCTCGCCCTCGTTCCCGATGGCGAGCTGACCCGCGTACTCGCTTCCGCCATCGAGGAGGACGGCGTGCTGCGCGGGGACATCACGACCTCTTCGATCGTGCCCGAGGGGCGCGAAGTGGTCGCGGAGTTCGTCAGTCGTGATTCGGGAGTGCTGGCCGGCATGGATCTGCTGGTCCGGGCCTCGCAGCTTGCCCCGCTTGCCGGTCGGGTGCGGATCGAGGCCTGCCTGGAGGATGGCCGATTGATCACGTCCGGTCAGGTCGTCGGCCGAATCCACGGAACCTGGCGTGACGTACTCACCTTCGAACGGACGCTTCTGAATCTGGTCTCCCGACTCTGCGGAGTGGCGACCCGGACGGCCAGGTTCGTGGCCGCAGCCGGCAACGGAGTGCTGGTGACCGACAGTCGCAAGACCACTCCGGGACTCCGGCTCATGGAGAAGTACGCGGTGGCCTGCGGCGGGGGATACCTGCATCGAATCGGGTTGGACGATGCCGTGATGTACAAGGACAACCATCTCGCCGCCGTAGCGCCCGAATCGCTGGCTTCGACGTTGTCCGAGGCCATTCGTCGTGCCCGGGCCGATCGCTCCCTGCGGTTCATCTGCGTCGAGGTGGATCGGCTGCAGCAGCTCGACGTCGTACTGTCGCTGGACATGGGGCTGGTCGACATCGTGCTTCTGGACAACATGGATCCTTCGACGCTTCGCGAGGCGGTCCGCCGTCGCGACGCCTGCGAGAGCAGGATGCTGCTGGAGGCTTCCGGTGGCGTGACGCTGGAGACCGTCGCCGCGATCGCCGCGACCGGCGTGGAACGCATCGCCGTCGGCTCGATCACCCACGGCGCGACGTGGCTCGACATCGGCCTCGACATCCAGATCGACGAGGTGCCCCGATGACCACCGTGATTCCCCTGCATGCCTGGGCGGATCGACTCGAGTCGATGTGCGATTCGCAGCTTGGACCACTTCATACGGTTCGGGTCTTGGCCGAAGTGGAGACCACCCAGGACCTGGCGAGGCTCTCGGGCGTCGGCACGCTGGTGACCACCGGTCGGCAGACGGCCGGTCGCGGACAACGTGGAAACAAATGGGCCGATACGGGAGACGAGGGGCTGGCCTTCAGCGTCTGCCTGCCGTCGACGACCCGTCCGGAGCAGTCGCTGCTTCTGGCGAAGGCCCTGGTCGGAGCCCTGGAGCCGCTTCTGCCGGGCCGGATCGAGGTGAAGCCGCCCAACGACCTGCTTCTCGATGGCCTGAAGCTGGCCGGAGTGCTGGTCGAACAGTCGAGGGGGCTCGCCGTGATCGGCATCGGAATCAACGTGGGGCAGCAGGCATGGCCTGAGGAACTTCAGGGGCAGGCCATCAGCCTGGCCGAGGCCGGCATCCAACTGGATCGCCTCGAAGTGCTCGAGCGGGTTCTGCCTGCCGTCGTCGAGGCCTGGTCCGCCGATTGAACCCGAGGCGAGCCGCATTTCGGGCCAGCGATTACACTGGAACGTTGCATGGCGAACCCAGTCTCCGACATCCTCGAGTGGTCCGCACACCCCTTGCGCGAGCAACCGGGGCGAGGTGCGATTGCCAGTCTGGTGATCGTCGCTTGCGGGATTCTGGTGGCACTTGCCGTTGCGGACCCGGTCGGCGGTGTGCTGGCCGGCGGGGCCGCCATGCTCTTCCTTCTTCTGATGCTCAATCGGTTCTATCTGCCCAGCCGGTATCGGCTCGATGAGCACGGAATCGCGGTCCGGTATCCCATCGGCAGTCGCAGCATCAGATGGCGGGAACTCAGGCGATTTCCGCATGATCAGATGGGTGGATATCTCTCGACCCGGGAGCGGGCCGGGATGTTCGATTCCAGGGGCATCAGCATCCTCTTCGCGGGACGAGCGGAGGAGATCATCCCTCGAATCAAGTCCTCGATGGCTCTGGCTCGGGAGGTCGAGGCGTGAGCTGGCGAGATCAGATCCGCAATGCCTTCGCCGTGGACAAGCCCGGAGCCGCGGAGGCCAATGAACGTCAGGCCGAGATCTGCGACCGGGTCTGCCGGGCCGTGGTCAGGCGTGGGATGACGCTGCCGGCCCTGATGGCTCTGGAAATGGGACGCCCCCTCAACTTCGTGGCGTCGCAGGCTCTTCACTTCTTCCGACCGATCATCTCCGTGGTCCTCGATGGTCCGACCATCGAGGAGTTCGCCACCTTCCTTGAGCAGAGAGGGTCAGTCGAGTACCTTTGCCAACGCTTGGAGCACTGGGACCGGGTTGGTCCCGACACCGAGGAGGCCGAATCCTCCCAAGTGCCCGACGATACTGAGGATTCCCCCCCCGATGACGAACCTCGACCCTGACAAGATCAAGGTCATTCTTGCGACCGACTGCGGGAGTACGACCACCAAGGCGATTCTCATCCAGTACGTGGATGGTGAATACCGCCAGACGCACCGAGGCGAGGCTCCGACCACGGTCGAGAAGCCGTTCGCCGATGTCACGATGGGCGTCGTGAACTCCGTGACGGAAATCGCCGAACTCGCCGGACGACGCCTCGTCGGCGACGACGGACGAATCATCAGTCCCGCAACCGAGACCGACGGCTGCGACATCTACATCTCGACCTCGAGCGCCGGTGGCGGTCTCCAGATGATGGTGGCCGGCGTCATCGCCGAGATGACCGCGGCCAGCGCGAAGCGGGCGGCACTGGGTGCCGGCTCGATCGTGATGGATGTCATCGCGGCGAACGACGGGCGACGTCCGCACGATCAGATCCAGCGGATCCGGGACCTCCGTCCCGACATGATCCTCATCTCCGGCGGAACCGATGGTGGAACCACTGGCAAGGTGGTCCAGATCTCCGAACTGGTCGCGCCGGCCAAGCCGCAGCCCCGGTTCGGCAGCGACTACTCCATGCCCATCATCTACGCGGGCAACAAGGATGCACGCGAGCCGGTCAGCGAAGTCTTCAGTGAAGGCGGATTCGACCTGCAGATCGTCGACAACCTCCGCCCCGTGCTGGAACGCGAGAACCTCGGTCCGGCCCGCGACAAGATCCACGACATCTTCCTCGAGCACGTCATGGCCCAGGCCCCCGGGTACGACAAGCTCATGGGCTGGACGGGCGCGCCGATCATGCCGACGCCCGGTGCGGTGGGGGACATCCTCCAGACCGTGGCGAGGCTCCAGGAGATCAACGTCGTCGGCGTGGACATCGGTGGAGCGACCACCGACGTGTTCAGCGTCTTCGACGAGACGTTCAACCGGACGGTCTCGGCCAACCTCGGCATGTCGTATTCGATCTCGAACGTCTGCGCCGAGGCGACGATGCCCAACGTGCTGCGATGGGTTCCCTTCGACATGAACGAGCGGGAACTCCGGAACCACGTCAAGAACAAGATGATCCGTCCCACGACGATCCCGCAGACGCGCGAGGCGCTGATGTTCGAGCAGGCCGTGGCCCGCGAGGCCCTGCGGCTTGCCTACAAGCAGCACAAGGAGTTCGCGACCACGCTCAAGGGCGTGCAGCAGCAGCGGACCGTCGGCGACACCTTCAGCCAGCAGACCAGCGGGCAGACGATCGTCGACAACATGAAGCTCGATCTGCTGGTGGCTTCCGGCGGCGTGCTCTCGCACGCTCCTCGGATGCACCAGACCGCGATGATGCTCATCGACGCCTTCGAGCCCGAGGGCGTCACCATGCTCGCCAAGGATTCGATCTTCATGATGCCCCATCTCGGGGTGCTCTCGTCGGTCCACGCCAAGGCGGCCGAACAGGTCTTCGATCGGGACTGCCTCGTGTATCTGGGAACCAGCGTCTGTGCGGCGGGAACGCCCAAGCCGGGCAAGACCTGTTTCAAGTACGAGTTGACCGGAGATCGGACCGCATCCGGCGAGATCATCGGAGGCCAGATGCTGCTCATTCCCATGGCGGAGGGCGAGTCGGGAACGATCTCGCTCGCACCGGCCAGGGGCATCGATCTCGGAGAGGGTCCCGGCAAGAAGGTGCAGAAAACGGTCCGTGGTGGTACGGTCGGACTGATTCTCGATGGCCGGGGGCGTACGTTGACGCTCCCTGAGGATCGTTCTTCGTGCCAGTCGACGGTGCAGGGCTGGCTCGATGCCCTCGATGTGTATGCGGAAACAACGGAATCAATGGCGGTCTGATCGACCTTCAGGAGCAGCGACGTGGCCAAGGCCTACACCCCTGGATTGCTGGTGACCCGGCACAAGAAGCATCGAATCATGCGTCGGCTGCCGATCGCGGGCGATGTGCAGGTGAAAGTCAACCAGCAGGTCACCGCGGACGACATCGTCGCGGAGACCAATCTGCCCGGCGATGTGCATCCGATCAATCTCGCCAACACCATGTCCCTGCCTCCGGCCGATGTGGTCACGTGCATGCTCAAGGCCGAAGGCGAGTCGATCGCTCTCGACGAACCGCTGGCCGAGTCCAAGGGCCTGTTCGGCATGTTCAAGACCGTCGTCAACTCGCGGTACGAAGGCACGGTGGAGACGGTATCGCCCGTGACCGGCCAGGTGATCATCCGCGGTGCGCCGCTGCCGGTGCAGGTCAAGGCCTACATGAGCGGCGAAGTCGTCAACGTCACCGAAGGCGAAGGATGCGAGATCGAGGCCGATGTGGCCTACGTCCAGGGCATCTTCGGCGTCGGGGGCGAGATCCAGGGCAACATCAAGATCGCATGCGTCAGCCACGATCAGGATCTGGATTCCGATCTGATCCGCGAAGACATGAAGGGGTGCGTCGTCATCGGCGGGGCCCGGATGACCGCGAGTTCGATCCGGCGTGCCATGGAGGTGGGGGCCGCAGCCATCATCTCCGGCGGCATCGACGACCACGACCTCAAGGAACTGCTCGGCTACGACCTCGGCGTGGCAATCACCGGTCGCGAGAATCTCGGGATCACCGTCATCGTCACCGAAGGCTTCGGGGACATCTCGATGGCCGAGAGGACCTTCGAGATGCTTCGCGAGTTCGAAGGTCGGCTGGCTTCCGTCAACGGAGCCACGCAGATCCGGGCCGGCGTGATGCGACCGGAGATCATCGTTCCGCTTGAAGCCGGCCCCCCCCCGGCCGCCAGCGGCAAGTTCGAAGAAGGGCAGCTTGAAGTCGGCCGGACGCTCCGGGTCATCCGTGACCCCTGGTTCGGAATGATCGGTACGGTTTCAGGCCTGCCGACGGAACCCCATGTGCTTGGTTCCGGATCGAAAGCCCGCGTGCTGGAGGTGACGTTCCCCTCCGGCGAGAAGGCCGTGGTTCCACGTGCGAACGTGGAACTCATCGAGGAGTGAGCCGCATGACTCGAGTACTGTGTTCCCTTCTGATCCTGCTCGGCGTCGCGCCGTGCATCGCGGTCGGACAGGTGGTCGACCTCGCGCCTCCGACCGACGTAGCGGCTTCGGACGTCCCCGACGACACCGGTGGCCAGATCGCGGTCAAGTGGGGCCTTTCACCGCAGGATCGACCTGCCGCGGACGGGTCCAATCCCGTACTCAGCTACGTCATCTATCGAAAGCTGGTGCAGACCGGCCGGGGCCTCGAGAGCGGTGCCGAGACCGATGCGGGTGCCGGCGAGATCATCTTCACCTCCGACTTCGACTACGAGGCGAACCGGCCCGTCGGCTCGGTTCCCTATTCGGTCACCGAGTTTCTCGATGAGAATGTCGAGGGCGGCGTCACCTACGTCTACGCGGTCGCGGCCGCCGGCCCCGGCGACAGCTTCTCTCCGCTGGCCGTCGCGGCGATTCCGGTGACCGCGAAGATGCAGTACATCAACCAGGGCAAGCTCTGGTTCCTGATCATCATGATGGTCATCAGCATCGTGATCGTCTACTTCGTGTTCTACGCCAAGCGTGGCGGCAAGATCAAGGTTCGTCCGATCGCCGGACTCGAAGCCGTCACGGAGGCCGTGGGGCGTTCGACGGAGATGGGCAAGCCCGTGCTCTTCGTTCCCGGCATCCTCGACATCAACGACATCCAGACCGTCGCGGGCATCACCGTGCTCTCGAACGTGGCCCGGACCGCGGCCCAGTACGACGCCGAACTGAAGGTGCCGACGGCCCGGTCGCTGGTCATGACCACCGCCCGCGAGACGGTCCAGGCCGCCTACCTCGGCGAAGGCCGTCCGGATGCCTACAACGAGGACAACATCTACTACCTGACCGACGAGCAGTTCGGCTACACCGCCGGTGTCCAGGGAGCCATGGTCCGCGAGAAGCCCGCGGCATGCTTCTACATGGGCGCCTTCTACGCGGAGTCGTTGATTCTCGCCGAGACGGCGAACTCCATCGGAGCCATCCAGATCGCGGGAACCGCGATGCCGTCGCAGCTGCCGTTCTTCGTGGCGGCCTGCGACTACACGCTGATCGGCGAGGAGTTCTTCGCGGCATCCGCGTACCTGTCCAACGATCCCGAGCAGTTGGGATCGCTCAAGGGGCAGGACGTCGGCAAGATCATCGCGGCCTTCCTGCTGATTCTCGGTTGCCTGCTGGCGACCCTTTCGACGGTGCTTCCCGCCGTCGCGCCGCTGCGGATGGCCGACCTGTACATCATGAACAACGTGCTCGGCGAGGATGGCCTGATTCCCGACGAAGAGAGGGTGACCATGCTGAACAATGAGATCAACGAGTTGTGGGAGGCCCAGAAGGCCGAACCCGCCATCGATGAGGGAGCGAACTGATGCTTGCGAAGCGGACGATTCCCCTCATCATTGCTGCGTTGATCGGCTTCCTGCTGATCGCCACCTACTTCATTCCGTACACGGAACAGTGGGGAGCCACTGCGATGGAGATGTTCATCATCCTCGCTGCGGCGGCGATGGTGCTGGGTGCGGGCAACCTCATCATGCTCAATCTCTCCAAGATCTCCGGCAAGAAGCCCGGGTGGGCCTACGGGGCGATCACCCTGCTGGCGTTCTTCGGCACACTTGCCGTGGGCGTCTTCAAGATCGGCGCACTGCCGACGGTGACTTCGCCGGACAATCCGTGGACCGCTCCGCTGGTGTCGCAGGAGGGTGTGCCGTTCTGGTGGATCTACTCCTACGTGTACAAGCCGCTGACCGCGACCATGTTCGCGATGCTGGCCTTCTACATCGCATCCGCGGCCTTCCGGGCCTTCCGGGCGAAGAACATCGAGGCCACGCTGCTGCTGGGGACCGCGTTCATCGTGCTGCTCGGCCAGATCTACGCGGGCGAGTGGCTGACGAGCTTCCTTCCCGATCTCACGTCCTACGTCATGAGCTTCCCGGATACGTCGCAGGCCTTCGCCCAGGCCATCGGCATCCAGGTGCAGAACGGCGTGCCTCTGGTCGACATGACCTACGCCGGGACCGCGTTCGCGGAAATGACCGCCGAACACCAGGCGCTGGCGACTCAGGTCAACGACTACCTCGGGGGCTGGTGGTACCAGTTCATCAACGGACTCCGCCTCGAGAACCTGACCCAGGTCATTCTCGACGTTCCGCAGAAGGCGGGCAACCGGGCAATCATGATCGGCATCGCGTTGGGCATCGTCTCGGTGTCCCTCAAGGTTCTGCTCGGAATCGATCGTTCCTACCTCGGATCGGATGACTGACCCATGTTGAACTTCCTCCGAAATCTCGATCGCCGATGGATCTTCCTGTTGATGGGACTTGCGGTCGCCGTCCCGCTGCTCATGAGGTTCCTCCCTCCCAACAGTGCGACGCTCATGGACCGCAGCGTCTTCGACGCGATCGAGGATCTGCCCGACGGATCACGCGTCCTGGTGTCGTTCGACTTCGACCCCGGTTCGCAGGGTGAACTGCTTCCCATGGCCATGGCGTTCGCCAGGCACTGCGGCTACAAGCGTCACAAGGTCTACTTCATGTGCCTCTGGCCGCTGGGCGAACCGTTCATCGAGGATGCGATGAACCTGCTCGACAGCGAGTTCGAGGGACTCGAATACGGCACCGACTACATGTCCTTCGGGTACAAGCCCGGTGGCGAAGCGGTGATCAAGAACATCATCGTCGACTGGAA
Source organism: Phycisphaerales bacterium UBA3160 (assembly GCA_002364485.1). GTDB lineage: Bacteria > Planctomycetota > Phycisphaerae > Phycisphaerales > SM1A02 > UBA854. The sequence goes on along the minus strand of DEYK01000064.1, from coordinate 204 downwards.
GCAGCTGTTCATCACGGACTCCCGCAAGCAGTCGCTTGATTCGATCCCGATGACCGCCAACATCAAGTCCGCCAAGGCGATGGACCTCATCGTCAACGTCTGTGCGGGTGATCCCGGAGCGAAGCAGTGGGTGCAGTACGCGGCCACGCCGGCCGGGCTTCCGATGGTGGCCGGTTGCACCGGGGTGCAGGCTCCGCTGCTGTA
>DEYK01000001.1 GCA_002364485.1 Phycisphaerales bacterium UBA3160 | reverse complement strand
TCCCGAGTACGCATCGTGCTGCACTTCATGGACCACCGGCGAGGGAACGACCCCCGATTGCTATGCTGGAGCAGCCTCCTACTGCGGCTGGACACCCTGATTCGACGAAATAACCCTGGAAAGAACTGCATGCACAAGCTGATGATCCTCACGACGGCCATGCTTCTTGCGCTCTTCGCAGGATGCGCAACGACTCCGGCCTCATTGAAGGACCACGATGGAATCGTGCACGCACCGCTGACCGGACCGGAGAACGAACTCGTCGTGATGGTGTTCTCCAGCACCGACTGTCCCATCGCCAACGCCATGGCACCGGACATCGAACGGGCCAACCTCGAGACCACCGAGGCGGGAGGCCGGTTCTATCTGGTCCACGCCCGTCCTGAGCTCACCGCCGAGCGGACCCGCCGCCACGCCAGCGACTACAAGCTGACCATGCCGGTCATCGTGGATCGCGACCACGAACTGGTCGAGGAACTCGATGCCACCATCACTCCGGAGGCCTTCGTCCTGAGGATGCGCGGAGACGGAACGTACGACATCGTGTATCAGGGCAGCGTCAACAATCTGTACGGGTCGGTCGGCAATCGCCGAACGAACGTCACCGAGCATCATCTTCGCGATGCGGTGCGAAGCGCCGCGTCCGGCGAGAAGATCGAGATGGCGAAACGAACGCCGTTCGGATGCTACATCCAACGGGACTGAACCGATGCTTGCGTTTCTCCTGAGCCTGCCCGTCCTTGCGACCTCCGCCACCGATACGTGGGCCGACGTCTCCCCGATCGTCAGTCGCAACTGCTCGACGTGCCATCACGACGACGGAGCAGGCCCGTTTCCGCTGCTTTCACATGCCGATGTCTCGCGACGACGCAGCTTCATCGCCGAAGTCCTGCGACGAAAGCTCATGCCGCCCTGGCTCCCCGGCGACGAGGGAGTGCCTCTGCACGAAGACCGGTCCATGCCCGAAGCCGATCGCAACCGCCTGATCGCATGGCTCGATGCCGGAGCTCCGGCCAGGGATGGAATCGCCCCGATCGCGATCACCCCACCGGACACACTTCCCTACCCACCGGATGCGATCACCATCGCCCTCGAGGAACCGTTCTCGATTCCATCGGAGACCATCGAGAACGAGCATCGATACCACCAGGACACCTGGTCCTTCGTGATGCCGCTGCAGAACGAGCAGCCGATCCTGCTGCGCGGCGTCGGCTGGAAGACCGCGGCGCCCAAGGCCATCCACACCGTGACGCTTCTTGCCGACGACGGCTGCCGGGGACGGGCCCGCGACGACTACGACCCACGGGCGGGCTATGAACGCGACGGCGATCTCGACCGCAACGTCTCGGGAGCGCTCGGCGGAATCGGCATCGGAATCGATCGGTTGATGCTTCCCGATGGATTCCACTGGTCCATCCCACCCAACAGCGATCTGGTCGTCGAACTGAAGTATCGCCCCATCGGCCGGGAACGGCCTCTGGACGAGACGGCCTACCTCGTGCCCGCGTCGGGTGAGGATTCGAGGGAAATCGTTGCCGTCGTGACCGGGGCCAACCGCCTGCAGGTCGTGGCCGGCGAATCCAACCATGTCGAAGTCGACCGCTTCACGCTGCCCGCCGACTTCGACGTCGTCGCGATCATTCCACGCGGACGAAACGAATGCCGTTCGATGCGCCTGACCGCCCTCATGCCCGATGGAGAACGAAGCGTCCTTCTCGATGTACCCGACTGGGATGTGCACTTCCGTCGTCCGTTCCGACTGGCATCGGTCCAGTCGCTTCCCGAAGGAACGACTCTGATCAGCCGCTTCGTCATCGACAACTCGCGTGACAATCCGAGGAATCCGTACGATCCTCCCGAAGACCTTCGAATCGGGCGCAGGACCGGGGTGGTCGGATTCACACTGCTCGGTGCCGGAAAGAATCAGGATGCATCGGACGCCCTGGTGGAAGCCAGCGAATGGACCATGGACCGACGAGGCATGAAAAAGATTCCAAAGAGAACGCCGATCCCCGATTCCACCGGGCCGTGAAACCGACTCAAAATCGCCATCGCCGTGCGGCGTACCTCAAAATGATGACATTCGTCTGCCTTTCCATGGCTGGAATGGCCAAGTTGTGTCTATTCACTGGATTCCTTGACTGAAATCCACGAGAATCGATTTCGAACAATCACCTTCATTGCACTTGGGGAGAAGTCGCCGTGAACACCATTCGCCTGTCGACATTGCACATGCTCATCGCACTTCTGGCATGCCTGGCGTGCAGCGGAGCGTCTCTGGCCCAAGGCGAATGCCCTGATCCATGCAATCCCGCCTGTCCGGACTACAGCGAATGCGACTGCATCGGTGATCCCTGCAACCCGGCCTGCGGAGGAGATCCATGCGATCCCGCGTGCGGCGGCGACCCCTGCGATCCCGACTGCGGCGGCGACCCCTGCGATCCCGCATGTGGCGGCGACCCCTGCGATACCGCGTGCGGCGGCGATCCCTGCGACCCGAGCTGCCCCGAA
>DEYK01000032.1 GCA_002364485.1 Phycisphaerales bacterium UBA3160 | reverse complement strand
GATGCAGGCGGTGTCCGCATGGAAGACGCCTTCAAGGGACGAACACTCGTCGTCACCAAGCGACTCCATGCACATCGCCGTACCGTCCATCGGATCGATGACGCAGCAGGCTCCGACCTGGAGCCAGGGAAGGCACTCCGTCTCGCCGCAGGTCACGCCCGCACCGGCGAACTGGCCGCCGATCGCGTCGCAGGACGCCGCGGAACCGTACGGCATGCAGTCGCCGTAGGGAAGACAGCACGCTCCGTACTCGTCGGGAAGTCCACCGCAGGCCTCGATCACATAGAGGTAGTCGCACGACGCGAACGGATGGAACTCTCCTCCGGTCGAGACGCAGTCGTCCCGGGCGATGTCGTCCGTGCAGACGAACAGCCCCCCCTCGTCGATGCAGCATGCTCCATGCACGTTGCACTCGATCTCGTAGCACGATGCTCCCAGGTGGAAGACGCCGAGCCCGAAATCGCCGCAGTCGGTTTCGACAACCAGGTCCACGCACATCGCTTCACCCGTGAAGGGATCGTCGAAGCAGCAGGCGCCGTAGGCGTCCCACGGCGTGCATTCCCACTCGCTGCACGTGACGTCGGCTCCCGCAAAGTCGCCGTCGGCGTCGTAGCAGTCGTTCTCCGTCATGGCTTCGAGGCAGGAACCGTCCGGCAGGCAGCAGGCCCCCCGCGGCACTCCGCATGTCGTGGAATCACAGGGCATGCCGTCGCCGGCGTACGTTCCTCCCATTGCAACGCAATCGAACGGATCGTAGGCATCGATGCATTCGATGCCGTCGAGGCAGCAGCCGCCCCATTCGCAGAGACCGCTGTCGCACGTCTCTCCGTCGCCCAGATAGTTTCCACCGTACTCGTAGCAGTCCTCCGCGAGCATGTCCTCGAGGCACTCGCCTTCGAGGCAGCAGGGACCGTACACGCACTCGTCTCCCCAACCGCCGATGACGGCGAGCAGATCAGCGACGTCGACCGTACCGTCCTGGTTCGAGTCGGCGGGGTTGCCGGAGCCGGATCCACCCCAACCCGAGATCACTGCCAGCAGGTCGGCCACGTCGGTCGACAGATCGTCGTTCACGTCGGTGGGACATGGATCATGACACCTCACCACCGTCACATGATCGTCATGGGCCTGCCCTCTGGCGTTCACCCGGGGCTTCAGGTTGCCGTCGAGCCTGGAATCATTGAGATCACCCTTGAGATCGTTCCATTTCAACCTGAGCGTGTAGCGATTGCGAATGGAGACGTCGGTACACACGAGCTTCAACTCGGTCGGGGAGTTCCACACCGGATCGGCGAACTCCACGTTGTACGCGAGCACGGTGGGAATGGACTCCTCGTCGCATGCAGTGTCGAAGGTGTAGATCACCTCGTCACCAACCACGATCGGACAGGGGGCATCGACCTCCTTGACGGCCGGAGCCAGCGTGGTGTTGCCCTTGCCCTTCATCGACAGGCCAAGACCCGCGATCGCCTTTGCAAACGGCCTGTGCTCGATCCCCCGCTGCCCATCCATCTTCGAGAAGGTCCTTATGACCTTCCGCCTCTGGGCAGTGACCTGCACCTCCTTCGGATTGCCCGCCGACACGCGGGCTCCAGCATCGATGAAGTTGTCGTTCAACGTGGCACCGTGACAGGAACCCACGTAGACCAATCCACCGGGCATCTTGCCATAGGTGCTTATGAATTTGCCGGATACGCTTATTTCGTAACCGTTCCTGTTGACTCCACATGAGATCATTGTCTCGTCGACCCGGGGCTGCGCCGGTATCTGATGGTTGAGGTACCGGGCAAATCGCACATTCCGCCATGCCCTGCCTGTCGCAGTCAAGGCATACGGTTCCACCGAAAGCTTGTCCACCTCGCCGTGGGTCGTGATGAGCAGCGTGCCGTAGTTCTTCTCGTTCTTCGCAATGAGCTGGTAGAACGTTATGACATTGCATGCAGGCGGGTTGTAACCGAAACCGTTGTTGAAGTAGCTCTGAGAGACACCTGCACTGGCGTACTTCTGTCCCCTGCCTCCCTCCACGGAACTGACGCTGTTCCGGTACTGCTTCTCGCCACTGTCGTTGCACCAGTAGTAGGCGGCGTAGAAAAAGCCCGTGTGATCAGGGCCATCGTCGTTGCCGGGAACCTGATTCACGTCTTCCCCCTCGTCGTCCCGGACGCCCAGTCCGCCAGTGGCCGCCGGCGCAGAGATGGGGATGCCCACGGGTTCGAGACCGTGCAGGCGTCTGGCGAGGTCCGAAACCATCGGTTCGAGATGAACGACGGACTGCAGGATTCGATGCCGGTCCTCCAGCGACAACCCATCGGCTGAAGCCTTCCGCCAGCTCTTGACGGCCTGCTGCCTGCTGCCGTGCGGAGTCGCAAAGAACCAGTCGCCCTCGAGCACCACCAGTGCATCCTGCTCGAGTGTCGATGCCAGCAGCGAGGCCTCTTCTCGCCACGCTGCGAAGGGGTCCTCGGATGTGCGATCGTCCCAGCCGTCGAATGACAGCGTTTCCGGAATCTCATCGCCGTGATAGGTCAATCGGATCGAATCGCCCTCGAGCACCTCGACGTTCTTCACCAGCAGATTGTCGGCGGCCACGGAAACCACCTTGGCGATTCCCTCGACCCGGCCTTCATGCATCCCGAGTTGGCGATGCGCCTGGAACATTTTCATGTGAAGAGCATGAATTTCGATGTCGCGGGGGGTGACCTCCACTTCTTCCCAGGCCCTTGAAGCGCCGATGTTTCTTGCATTGACCACGGGCCGACCATGAAGCAGACCGAAGCTGATGCGCCCCTGCAGCAACTGCCCGTCGTGAATGAGCGCCGAATCGGCGACCTCCGCAATGACATCGACCGCATCCGCATCCTTCAGGGGTTTCGATGCGACGCTGGGTTCGGCAAGCACGGAGTGGCAACACGAAGTTGAAAGAAGGAAGCCCGCAACGATGGCGACGCCTCCACGGTAGAGATTTGGGGTTGGCACGATTTTTCTCCTCATCGCAAGCACGGTCTCTCTGCTTAGCTCTTGCGAAGAGGCGGGGAATCTCGCACCCCGATCCGGAAATTCGTTCAGGTTTCTTCAGAAAGGGCCTGAACAAGACGCTTCTTCAGGGGCGCCCACCTGGCTCCCGGCTCGCGGCAGAGGGTCAACCACTCGCCGTTGAAGAGCAGATGCGTCACCTGCCCACCTTCGAAGATCGCCTCGGCCAGCGGGTTTCCGGCCGCCGCGTCGGCCCTGAGAAAACTCACCGGACCGTCACTGACCGTGCCGTCCAGCCAGCACTTGATCGCATTCGGGTTGGGTGTTTCCTCGTATCTGACGACGGCCAGGGGCATGACTCGGGCTCCAAAGGTGAATCTGACGATATCCTCCTCGCAGAGCAAAGTCATGTCCACCGAAGCAACTTCCAGCCCGGGCCCGTCCTACTCACCACTCAAGGGATGGGTGATCTGGGCCGTGGCCACCCTGTTCGTGGTCTACCAGCTGATCATCCAGAACGGCTTCGGAGCGATCTCGGACAATGTGAAGAAGGACCTGGATCTGAGCCTGGAGTCGACGGGAATCCTTTCGGCATCGTTCCTTCTGGTCTACAGCATGATGCAGCTGCCGGTCGGACTGATTCTCGATCGCGTCAACGCGAGGATCGCCCTTGGCACCTCCGCCCTGATCTGCGGCGTCCTGGTCTACTTCTTCTCCCAGGCCGATACCCTGCTGAGCGCGATCGCGCTTCGGGCGTGCATCGGAGCGGCGGCCGCGTTCGCGTTCACCGGAGCCGGCGTCATCGCCCGCCGCTGGATTCCACCATCGCAGTTCGCTCTGGCCATGGGATTCATCGACTTCTCCTTCGGACTCGGGGCCGTCATCGGCGACGCCGGATTCGAAGCCTGGCTTGCCCACGGAACCTGGCGGGAACTGCTGAGGCTGATGGCCATCATCGGCGTGGTACTCGGCTTCCTCATCCTCATCGTCGTCCAGAACCGTCCTCCCCGCGGGAGCCACAACGCCCCCGGGCATCGACCGGAGACGGTCAGCCTCGGAGAGTCGCTGCGGGCGCTCGGAAGCTCGAAGCAGGTCTGGATGGGCATGATCTTCTACGCCGGGATGTGCGGAACCATGTTCAGCTTCGGCGGCCTCTGGAACATCAGACTCCAGGAGGCCTTCGGATTCTCCGTGCAGGACTCCGTCTCTCTCAACAGCATCCTGTTTCTCGGCATGGGCCTCAGCGCTCCGATCTGGGGAGGGATCTCGGATCGCCTCGGTCGCCGCAAGCCGATCCTCGTCATCGGCGGCGGCGGCAGCGTGCTGATGAGCGCGATCATCATCTTCACCCCGTGGGCGCCGTTTCCCTACGTCGCCGCGGTGATGTTCATCCACGGCATGTTCCTCGGCACATCGGTCGTCGTCTTCGCGGCCGTGTGCGAGAAGGTCAACCGCGAGTACAGCGGCGCCGCGATCGGCATCGTCAACGCCTCCGGATGCTTCTTCGGAGCCGTCCTGCAGGTCATCCCCTCCCTCCTGCTCGATGGCAAGGAGGCGGGCGATCTGGCGGTCTTCCAGAGAGCCATGGCCATCTTCACGGTCTTCCACGTGCTCGCGTTCATCGCCGCCCTGTGCATGCAGGAGACCCGTCCCGGGTGGGCCCGCGAACAGCAGGAAGAAGACGACTGATGCTCCCGATAATCCTCGGGATCACCCGCCCGAAGCGGCTTTCCAAGGTGCCATTGCGTGGTTTACTTGCCTTTCAGGGCGGTCGTGGTATCCTTCTTGGCCGCAGGTCGCTTCGAGCGTTCCGGCGGAACAAGTGAAGACCTTGCGGGTGTAGCTCAGTGGTAGA
>DEYK01000068.1 GCA_002364485.1 Phycisphaerales bacterium UBA3160 | reverse complement strand
CTTCATCAGGCGTTCGACGGTCTCGTCCTCTTCGACGTCATCGAACACATCGACGACGACGGCGGATTCCTCGATTCCGTTCGACATCATCTGAAGCCCGGCGGATTCGTGGCCGTCAACGTACCCGGCTCGATGAAGCTCTTCTCGGCGTACGACGAGGTGGCCGGCCACGTGCGTCGATACGAACCGGAGACGCTCGCCGATCTGGCCGAGCGGACGGGATTCCAGGTCGACCGGTGGACCTGGTGGGGACGACCGCTTCGACCGATCGCAAGGCTTCGGCAGCGGGTCGTGGCCGGCATGGACCGCGACAAGGTGATCAGGCGGGGATTCAAGCCGCCGGGTCGCCTGGGCAATACACTCTTGCGCATGCTGAGCCGCATGGAGCGCATACCGCAGCACGACAAGGGATGTTCCCTCATGGCGATCCTTCGCCATACGGGAGAGGAATCGCCATGACGTCCGAACTGATCCGAAAATCGCTGGAAGGACGCCACTGCGCCCTTTCACTCGTGATTCCGCTGTTCAACGAGGAACAGGTCTTTCCCAGGATGCTGGACAGGCTCGTCGCGGCGCTCGGGCAGCTGCCCGATCGGACGGAGATCATCTTCGTCAACGACGGCAGCACCGATCGGACGAAGGAACTCGTCGAACAGGCCGCATCGGAGGACGATCGGATCATCGGGGTGCACTTCAGCCGCAACTTCGGACACCAGCAGGCGGTCTCGGCCGGACTGCAGACCTCCTCCGGAGAGGCCGTCGCGGTGCTGGATGGAGATCTGCAGGATCCACCCGAGGTCCTTCCCCAGTTCCTCGACAAGCTGAACGAAGGTTGGGATGTGGTGTACGCCATCCGGGAACAGCGCAAGGAGGGACTCCTCAAGCGTGCCTGCTACGGCGGGTTCTACCGGCTGCTCGCGATGCTGACGCCGATCCACATTCCGCTCGACAGCGGTGACTTCGGCATGATCAGCCGACGCGTCGTCGACCAGCTGAACTCGATGCCGGAACAGCACCGGTTCATCCGCGGCATGCGGAGCTACGTCGGATTCAGACAGACGGGCCTGGCCTACGAACGCGACGCCCGGGCCGACGGCGTGTCCAAGTACTCATGGCGGAAACTGATGGGGCTCGCCGCCGACGGGATCTTCACCTTCAGCGCATTGCCGCTGCGACTCGCCTCCTTCGCGGGATTCCTCATCGCCGGCCTGGCCTTCCTCTATGCGATCTACGTGCTGATCTGGAAACTCGTCAGCGGCGAAGGTTCCGAGATCGACGGATTCGCCGCCCTGGCCGTCGGCGTGTTCTTCCTCGGCGGCATCCAGCTGATCTGCCTGGGCATCCTCGGCGAGTACGTCGGACGCATCCACAACGAGGTCAAGCAGCGACCGTCCTACGTGGTGGAATCCATCAGCATGAAAACCGAACGATGAAGCAGCCGGGGCGAGAAACCGATGCGCTGAAGGTTCTTCTGGGCCTGGTTCCGATCGCATCGCTCGTCGTGGTGGTCATCTACCTGCCGTGGGCGTTCCAGCGTGGATTCGACATCACCGACGAGGGCTACGCGCTGCTGTCGGCGATGCGTCCGGGCGACAACCTGCTCCCGACGAACGGATTCTTCCACTGGTACACCAGACTGCTGCTCGAGGCCTCCGACGGCTCGCTCTTCGGATTCCGCGTCGCCGGCCTGCTGCTGGTGCTCGGCTCGGGTCTCTTCTTCTCCGTTCAGGTCATGCGCATCGTCGAACGCGTCACACCCATCCGAGTCACCGCGATCATGCGCGCCGCCTCGGTCGCGTTCATGCTGCTGGCGACCACGGGCTACTACGCGCTTGCGCTGCCGTCGCCCAACTACAACCTTCTCAATCTCGCGGGCGTCCTCGTCGCGGCCGGTGCAATGCTCCGGGCTCTCGGCCGGCCCGAGGACACGGGAGTCCATCGATGCGCCTGGCTCGTGGTCACAGGACTGTGCATCGGCTTCTGCACCTGGATCAAGTGGCCCACCGGCATCGCGATGTTCATCGTGCTCGTGCCGATGGCCGCCATCTGGGCGTGGTTTCCTCTCGGGGATTCAAGGCGTTCACTTCGGAACGGCGTCGGCGCAGCCCTGTGCCTGATCGCAGGCGGTGTCGTCGGCATCGCGGTGAATCTGGTCGTGATCCAGTCTCCGCTTGAAACCTGGAACCAGCTCAACGGCGGACTCGGCTACCTGCTTCCCCTTGGGTCGAACCACGGGGACGGCATCGTCCGCCGCACCATCCAGCAGCTCGGTGAACTCAAGGACGCCTTCGTCGAACGCTACCTCTGGGGTCCCGTCGTGCTGGCGGTGTTGGGCGTCGTACTCGCCGCGGTCGCGGGTCGAACGCCGAAGGCGATCAGACGGACGGGCGGAGTGTTCGTTGCGCTCGTGCTCCTGATGATCGTCGGAACCATGCTGGTTGGTGACGCTGTCGGAGGAGTGCGGGGTCATGGATCGCTCTTCCTCAACGGCTCCGCATGGCTGCTGTTCTCACTAATCGTCACCGCTGCTCTCGTGAGGAGCGAACCTGACGAACTGCGACTGCTGGTCTTTCCGATGCTCCTGATGATCGCGATGCCGTTTCTCTACTCGGCGGGCACCGGATCACCGCTCGCCATGACGGGCAGTGGATGCACGATCGGCCTGTTCGCGGCCACGGCCGTGCTTCTGATGATCGTGGGCTCCAGACTCGAACAGCTGTTGGTTCCCACCCTCGGACTCGCCGGCATGTCGATCGTCATCGCCGCCAGCATCGTCACGGCGGGAGGCGACCCCTACAGGTTGGCGGAACCGATCTGGAGCCAGAACGTCCCCGTGCCGATCGGCCCCGAAGGGCATGAAGTGCTTCTCGACGAGGCGACCGCCGATGCCCTGCTGACGCTTCGCGGCATCGCGGACCAGGCCGGGTTCGAGACCGGCGACGACGTGCTTGCATTGATGAGCATGCCGGGAATCGTCGCGATGCTGGGAGGCCGATCCCCCGCCACTCCGTGGTTCTACGGCGGATACGACGGAAG
>DEYK01000004.1:112892-181121 GCA_002364485.1 Phycisphaerales bacterium UBA3160 | reverse complement strand
TGCTGGTCCTGCTGCTGCTGATCCTGTTGTTGCTGTTCCTGCTGCTCTTCGAGCTGTTCCTGCATCTGCTGGAGCTGATTCATCAGATTCCAGGTCAGTTCCGCATTGGCACGAGCGTCTTCGTCGTCGTTTCGGGTTCGGATCGCCGAGCGATAGTGATCCAGCGCGCCGCCCAGGGCCTCCTGGGCGATCTCGAGTTGATCGATCGCCTGTTGTGCGTCCTGAGCATCTCCCTCCTGCAAGGATTCCAGAACCTCGTTGTGGGTGACATTCCCCAGGTTGTAGACGGAATCCGAAAGCAGACCGGGATCGTCGCTGAGTTCGATGGCCTTGGTGAAGTCGCTGGCGGCGGCCGACCAGTCTCCGAGGCGATAGTTGGCGACGGCGCGGTTGTACACCAGTTCGGGGGCGGGGGATTCGAGTTTGGATTGGGCGGCATCGATCGCCTTGATCGCATCTGCGTAGCGACCTTCCGCGATCGCGGCCTGGCTGGCACCGACGAGAGACCGATAGGAGCCCTCGCTCGGAAGAGGTGTCGTCGTGAACGCCGATACGGCGTAGAGGACGCTGGCTGGAATCAACGGGATCATTGGATCGCGACCTCCATCTCGGCGGGTTTCGGTCGTCGATTGGTCATGAATCCATCGACGAGCAGAAGCAGCAGTGCGATGGCCGCAAACCACTGATATCTGGGTACATGCTGTTCGATGCGGGCCGTTTCCTGGGTGCGACCACTCCCGATGGAGATCACGTCGTCGTAGATCTGCCCCATGTCGACGTTGCCAGTTCCGGCGGGAATGTACGCCCCGTTCGCCGCGAGTGCGACGTCCTGAAGGAGTTGCGCATCGAGTTTCGACCAGACCTCCTCGCCCTCATGGGTCAGATAGAGGGTCTGCCCATCCAATTCGACGGGGATTCGCCCGCCTTCGATCGAGTCGCCGAGCCCGACCGTGAACACGCTGATGCCGCGCTCGGCCGCCTTGGCGGCGGCTTCGGTGGGATAGCTCCCCATGTCATCGCCGTCGCTGAACACGATGATCGCCTTGTGATCCTCCACATCGTCCGTGAACGAATCCATGGCGAGGCGTATGGCGTCGCCGGTCATCGAGCCGCCGCGTCGTCCCTGGCGGGCATGAAGCTCGTCGAGTGCGAGTCGCATGGCGCCGTAGTCCAACGTCAGGGGGACCGTGACTGCAGCCTGCCCCGCATACGTGATCAGTCCGACGCGGTCGCCTCCGACCGTTTCGAGAATGTCCTCGATGTACTGCTTGGACCTCAGCATCCGATTGGGCTTGACGTCCTCGGCCAGCATCGATCTGGAGGTGTCGACGACGAAGTACACGTCGATGCCCTGCTGCTGCACCTCCTGGTATCTGATGCCCCAGCGCGGGTCGAGCAGGCTGAACACCATGAGCACCATGGCCGACAGGACCAGGATCGAACGGATCCTGCGTTTGGGCATGCTTGTCCGGCTGGTGAGTCTCTCGGCCATCGCGCGAGTGGCCAGTCGCTTCAGGACCAGCTTTCTGGCCTTGTAGGAAAGCACGATGACGACGGCCACGGCGAGCACGGCCCACAGCCAGTTGAGTGATTCGAGATGGTTGAAGCGGATGTCCATGATCGTTCGGTCTGCTCAGGGAAGACGTCGGTACCTCGTGCTCGACAGGATGGTCTCCAGCAGGAGCGCCAGAAGCGGAATGATCAGCAGTGGTGGGAAGGTGAAGCCGCCGAATCGAACCGAATCGACCGACATGTCGGCGTACTGGTTGTATTGGCGTTCGATGATCTCGCTGGTCTCGAGTTCGTTGATCCGTTGGTAGATGGCCTGAAGCGATTCGGTGTCGGTCGCCCTGAAGTACTGTCCACCGGTGAGTTCGGCGATCTCCCGAAGGGTCTCCTCGTCCAGCGTGGTCTCCATCCGCTGGACGATCTGTCGTCCACGCGCATCCTCTCCAAGCACGGGGACGATCCCGGTGGTCCCGGCCCCGATGGTGTAGATCTTGATGTCGAAGGCCGCGGCCATTTCCGCCGCCTTCATCGCGGTGATGTCTCCGGCCGTCTCCTCCCCGTCGGTGAGGAGGATGATGACCCTGCTCTTGATGTCGTCGTCGCTTCGGATGTCGACGCGATCCTGGAGGGATGTCAGTCTCGAGACCGCGAGGGCAAGCCCGTCTCCGATCGCGGTGAGTGGTCCCTCGGACTCGCTCGCGACCTTGACCTGCCTGAGTGAATCGATCAGATGTGCGTGGTCGAAGGTCATGGGACTGTTGCTGTCGGGATACGAGGCGAACGTCACGAGTCCGACCAGATCGTTTTCGCGGCCATCCATTTCATCGACGCCGAGAATGAAGTCGGCGACGACGGCCTTCACCGCCTCCAGCCTGGTCACGTTCTGCCCGTTCCGTTCGAAATCGAGCGCCCGCATGCTGCCGGAGCGATCCACCACCATCTCGATCGCGACGGCATCGGCCTGGACACGCGTCTGCTGGTCGGCGCGAAGAGGTCTCGCGATGCAGATGATCAGCGATCCGACGGCGACGGTGCGCAGGGTGGGGATGATCCAGCTGGTCCGGACGACCCAGTTCCTGGGAAGTCTCGAGACGAGGGAGGTCGTGGAACACGGAATCGTCGCTCTTCGGCGGCGAATCGACCATCGCCACCAGAGCAGTGGAATCACCAGGGCCAGAAGAAGGAACCACGCGGAGTTGCTTTCGAAGGTGAACATCAGGTGGTCTCCTCCGGGCGTTCCTCGGCTCGCGGCTGCGTGTCAACGACGAAGCATCTCGCCATGTGGAGGGCATCGTGCCCCTCGTCGGCCTGCGGCTCGTGCAGTGCGAACTTCACGAGGTCCGCGATTCTGAGGAAACTCATCAGCTGTTCCTGCTGGGGACGATCGAGGGTGTCGCTGGTCCGCATGTCGTCGAGGAACTCAGGAGTCGTTCTCGTAGGGGCGAGCAGTCCGAATCGTCCTTCGATGTAGTGTCGGACGATGTCGGTCAGTTGGAAGTAGAACGGCTGGAAGCAGCGTCGCTGCAGCAGTCCCTCGGCTTCGAGCGCGTCGAGTTCCCGCTGGGCGAGGATGTGGGGGGGAAGCGGGGGAGCATCCGCCGCGGCGCCGCGTCCGATCAGGACGGTCACGATGCCGCCGATCAGCAGGATGAGGACGCCTCCGGACACGATCCACGCTCCCCAGTTGGTGAGGGGGACGGTGACGGGGCCCCGGATGTCGCGAATCGCCGCATTCTGGGCGGCTTCGGTCAACGCGGTTCCGATTTCGATGTCGAGAGCCGAAGTCGTCACTTCCCCGGACAGTTCGATGTCTCCGCGTCGATCGACGAAACGGGCTGTCACGGGGGGAATGGCCTGCGTGCCGGATTGGAACGTGTCGACGACCAGTCGTTGCGACCAGATTCTTCCGTCCACGGTCGGATAGTCGGGGCGGCTCTCGTCCTGGAGTACGTGAAAGGGACCGAGCATGCCGTCGTCGTCGATGTCGACCAGCGGCATCGACAGTTCGACGCCTGCGGCCGACTCGGCGATGATCTCGATCGCGAGCGGGCTGCCTGCGTCCACGCGGCCACGATCCGCGGTCAGGGTCAACTCGACCGGCCCCTTGGAGGCGGTCGCCCGTACGGGCGTGCCCTCCCCGGCTTCCTCGGCCTTCGTGCACGCCGCGGGAGGGGCGGTCACGAGCAGGAGCAGCAGGAGGCGTCCGAGGAACACGTGGCTGAAGATGCGTCGTGCGCGGCTCATCGTCCCTTCCTCGCTTCCCTTCGCTTGAAGAATCGGCTGAGCGACTCGACGAAGGACTCTCCGGTACGCAGCGCCAGTCGATCGATCCGGCAGCGATTCATCCAGGTGTCCAGTTCGCTCTGCCGCGAGGCGGCCATGCTTCGGTAGGCTTCTCTCGATGCATTCGAGTTCGTGTCCAGAAGGACGGTTTCTCCGGTTTCGTTGTCCTGGAGTTCGACGAGCCCGATTCGCGGCAACTCCTCCTCGAAGCGGTCCCGCACATCGACTGCGATCAGGTCGTGCTTTCTTCGGGCGATCTGCATCGCGGTCTCGAATCCCGAGTCGATGAAGTCGCTGATCATGAAGGTGGTGCACTTCCGCTTCTGGATCCGGTTGAGGTATTCGAGGGCGACGGCCAGGTCCGTGCCGCGTCCCACCGGCTCGAGCGCGATCAGTTCCCGGATCACCCGCAGCACGTGGCGAGGCCCCTTTCTCGGCGGCACGAACAGTTCGACCCGATCGGTGAAGCAGATCAGCCCGACCTTGTCGTTGTTCCTGATCGCCGACAATGCGAGCGTCGCGCCGATCTCGGCGATCAGCTCACGCTTCTGCTGCAGATTCGTTCCGAACGACTGCGATGCGCTGAGGTCGACCAGGAGCATCACGGTGAGTTCCCGTTCCTCGCGGAAGACCTTCACGAACGGTTCGCCGGCGCGTGCGCTCACGTTCCAGTCGATCGTGCGGACGTCGTCCCCGATCTGGTACTGGCGGACCTCCTCGAACTCCATGCCACGTCCCTTGAAGGCGGAGTGGTACTGTCCCGCGAGCACGTCGTTCACGGTGCGGGAAGTGCGGATCTCGATTCGGCGTATCTTCTTGAGCAGCTCGGTGGGAATCATCCCGAAGTCCTTCGAGTGAAACGTGGTGTCGGAGAAGCCGTGTCCGGATCCCGGTCAGGGGACGCGGACCTGCTGGAGAATCGTCTGGATGATGTCGTCCGAGGTCTTCTCCTCGGCCTCCGCCTCGTAGGTCGTCGCGATCCGGTGTCGAAGCACGTCCGGGGCGATGTCCTTCACGTCCTGCGGGACGACGTAGCCGCGGCCGTCGAGGAAGGCGTTGGCCTTCGCGCAGAGCGACATGGCCAGGGTGGCCCGCGGCGACGCGCCGAATTCGACCAGATTGGCGAGATCGGCCCCGTAGCGTTCCGGTTCGCGGGTCGCGTACACCAACTCGACGATGTAGCGTGCGATCTTCTCGTCCATGTAGATGGAGTCGACGATTCGTCTCGCGTCGAGGATGTCCTCGGGCGTCATCACGGCTTCGACCCGGGGTGTCTTCTGGGTGGAGGACATTCGATCCAGGATCAGCAGTTCCTCCTCGCGGGTCGGATAGTCGACGATGACCTTCATGAGGAACCGGTCGACCTGGGCCTCGGGGAGTGGATAGGTTCCCTCCTGCTCGACCGGGTTCTGCGTGGCGAGCACGAGGAACGGCGACGGCAGATCGTGCGTCTCCTTGCCGATGGTGACCTGGCGTTCCTGCATCGCTTCGAGCAGTGCGCTCTGGACCTTGGCGGGAGCTCTGTTGATCTCGTCGGCGAGGATGACGTTCGAGAAGATGGGTCCGGTGTTCACCACGAACTCGCCCGAATCGGGTCGGTAGATCAGCGTGCCGACGATGTCCGCGGGCAGCAGGTCCGGCGTGAACTGGATCCTCTGGAATGGAGCGGCGATTCCATCGGCAAGCGTCGAGATCGCAAGCGTCTTGGCGAGGCCGGGAACGCCTTCGATCAGAAGATGCCCGTTGGCGAGCAGGCCGATCATCATTCGGTGCAGAAGCTGGTTCTGGCCGACGATGACCTGATGGGTCTCCTGTTCCAGCCGTCTGAACGGCTGACTCGCCGCCTGGACCTGATCGGAGATGTGCTTGATGTCGAGTTGACTGGTGGTCATCTCAGGTTCCTCGTGCTGTGCCATGGTGTTGTTCCTTGGAGGCGAACGTCTCGGCCCCCGGGGCTGTCCTGCGTACGCGTCGGGCTCGAAATGAGTTCGTTCAAAAATCATGATAACCTCATTCAAGCACCATTCAGAGGGGTTCGGGGCCGCATTCGATGGTGATGTTGGTTCCGGGTTCCGATTCTTCGGCCTCCCGGATACTCTCCATCCCTCATGTCCATTCTCACGAAGCACCATCGAAGAAAGCTCCTTGCCGAACCCTTTCCAGCGGACTGGGAGGCGATCCTCGAGCAGGATCTCGGCATCTGGCCCCTGATGAACGATGGCGATCGATCTCGATTGCGTGATGTCGTCAGGATCATCGTCGATGAGAAGTACTGGGAAGGGTGTGCCGGTGTGGAGATGACGGATCGGATCCGTGTGCTCATCGCGGCCATGGCCGGGATGCTGCTTCTGGATCGGGATCATGGCTACTACCACAACGTCAGGACGGTTCTCGTCTATCCCGAGGCCTACGTCCAGCAGCAGGAATCCATGGGCAGCGATGGAGTGATGCATTCCGGCTCGGCGAATCTGGGTGAGGCCTGGTTCAACGGTCCGGTCGTACTCTCCTGGAAGGATTCGCTCGAATCGGCGCGCAATCCGGGGCGTGGACTGAACGTGGTCTACCACGAGTTCGCCCACACCCTCGACATGCTGACGGGAATGACCAACGGCACTCCGCCGATGCGGGAACGTGATCACTACGGAGCGTGGCACGAGGTCATGACCCGCGAATTCGCCGACATCAGATCGATCTACGAACGCGGTGGGCGGGATGTGGTCCGCTCGTACGGAGTCACCAACGTGGCCGAATTCTTCGCGGTCACCACGGAGGTCTTCTTCGATGCGCCGTCGCATCTCCTGAAGGCAAGGCCCGACCTGTACGAACAGTTCAAGGTCTTCTACGGTCAGGATCCGGTCACGAGGCTTCCGGATGGATGAGGCTGGACGGTACGGCCTCGATGTGATCGATGTTTCGGCCGATACCGGCGGGACCTTCACCGATGTCGTTCTCCGCGACGCCTCGGGCCGACGATTGAGTTCAAAGGTCCTCAGCAGCGGTGTGATGCGGTTCGTCGTCGATTCCGTCGAGGGTGATCGTGTCCGACTGGTCGATGCCTCGCCGCCGTCGATGGACTGGACCGGATTCAGGCTGCAGACGCCGGACGGGAGCTCGGCGACGATCATCGGTTCCTCGGAGGCAGGACGTCTGATCCGGTTGGACCGCATGCCTTCGCTGCGGGCAGGCACGTTCGTGGATCTCTCCAGTGGCGAGGAGGCCCCCGTGCTCGGATTGCGTCTCGCCATCGGCGCATCCATCGGGGATCCGCTGCCGGACGTCTCCATGCGGTTGGGGACGACGCGGGGCACCAATGCGCTGCTCGAGGGTCGCATCGACCCGGTGCTTCTCGTGGTCACCCGCGGCTTTCGGGATCTGCTTTCGATCGGCTACCAGCATCGTCCCGACATCTTCGCGTTTCCCGTTCTTCCCTCGAATCCGATCCACGGCGATGTGCTCGAGGCCCATGAGCGGATCGATGTCCGGGGACGCGTCATCGAGGAGCTCGACGAGGATCGCCTGCGACATGACGCGGCAGTGTTCCTCGAGCAGGGATACGATTCCGCCGCAGTGGCCTTCATGCATTCATGGAAGTCCTGCGAGCACGAGTCGCGCGCCGCCGAGGTGCTCGCCTCGTGCGGATTCCGCCACATCACCACATCGAGCGGGCTCGGCTCGATGATCCGCATCGTCCCCAGAGCGCAGGCCGCGGTGGTCGAGGCTTCCTTGCAGGAACCCGTCGGTGGCTTCCTCGATGCGGTCCGAGCGGATCTGGCTTCGACCGCAGGCCTGCTGGTCATGACGAGCAGCGGTGGACTGGTGGCCTCGGAGTCCTACCGGGCCAGGGACTCGCTGCTCAGCGGGCCTGCGGCCGGCGTCGCCGGAGCGGTTTCGATCGCCCGCGGTTGGGGGTACGAACGGATCATCAGTTTCGACATGGGTGGCACCAGTACGGACGTCTCCAGATGGGACGACGGATTCACCTACCAATTCGAGCAGACGGTCGGAGACGTCACGCTGGCATCGGAGTCGCTCGACATCGCCACGGTGGCAGCCGGCGGTGGTTCCGTCTGCCACGCAATCGATGGTGAGCTGGAGGTCGGTCCGCACAGCGGTGGAGCCGACCCGGGGCCGGCGTGCTACGGACGAGGCGGCGCTCTGTGCGTGACGGATGTGAACGTGCTTTCGGGCCGCATCGACCCCAGTCGCTTCGGGATCCCAATCGACATCCCGGCGGCTCGGGATGCGATGGAGGTCGTGGCCGGTGCGATCGATCACGACGTCGCCCTTGATCGTCTTCTGGCCAGAGCGAACCGCCGGATGGCCGACGCCGTCGCCGGAGTATCCCTGCGTCATGGTTGCGATCCCGCCGAGTTCCTGCTGCTTGCGTTCGGCGGTGCCGGCCCGCAGCATGCGTGTGCGGTTGCGGATGCACTGTCGATGCGATCCGTGCTCGTTCCCGCGGAGGCTTCCGTACTGAGCGCCGTCGGACTGACGCAGTCCTCGATCGAGCGGTTCGAGCATGAAGAGGTCCTGAGGCCGCTCGCGGATCTGCGTGACGAACTCCCGGATCGGATCGAAGCCTTGTCGCGCCGGGCGTGCGATCGTGTGGTCGAAGCCGGCGGCGAACGCGAGTCGGCCGAAGTCCGACGGGTGCTGATCGACCTGCGTCTGCAGGGTCAGGATTCGATTCTGGACGTGGACTGGTCCGGGGAGGTGGATCTGCGGAAGGCGTTCGCCCGCAGATTCGAGGAGATCTACGGCTACGAGCCTCCGGACCGTCCGATCGAGGTGGCCTCGGTGCATGTCCTCGCCGGATCGGGGGGAGCGGATCCGATTCCGGTTCCACGGCCGGCCGCGAACGATCCGATCGTTCCATCGCGAACCATCCGCTCCCGCTTCGGTGGTCGATGGCTCGACGTTCCCGTCATCGATGTGACCGAGCTGGTCGAAGGGGATCGAATCCACGGTCCGGCGATCGTGACCGCTTCGATGACGACCACCGTCGTCGAGATCGGATGGACCGCTCTGTTCGGTTGCGATGGTTCGTTGCTGCTGGAGCGTCCGGATGCGAAGGGTGCGGATCCACTCCGTGACGATGGTGCGGTGGTCGAACGCATCACCGACGCATTCATCGCCGTCGCGAGCGAAATGGGCGAAGTGCTGCAGCGATGCGCGATCTCCGTCAACGTCAAGGAACGCCGCGACTATTCGTGTGCACTGCTCGATGCCGAAGGTCGTCTGGTCGTCAATGCTCCTCATCTGCCGGTGCATCTCGGATCGATGGGGACCTGCGTCCAGGAGGTCGCGCGGGTCGTGGACATGAAGCCGGGAGACGTCGTACTGACGAATCATCCCCGCTACGGAGGCTCGCATCTGCCGGATCTGACGGTCATCTCACCGGTGCATGACGATCGGGGGCTGCTTGGATACGTCGCGAGCCGCGCCCATCACGCCGAACTCGGCGGATGTCGACCTGGTTCCATGCCGCCGGACGCCCGATGTCTCGAGGACGAAGGTGTGGTCATCCCTCCGATGAAGATCGTCGAGGATGGCGTGGGGCGATGGGACGATGTACGGCGTGTTCTGGAATCGCCTCCGTGGCCGAGTCGACGCGTCGAGGACAATCTCGCCGACCTCAGGGCGGCGGTGGCCGCCAACCATCGAGGCGTCCGGGCTCTCGGCAGCCTGATCGAATCGGATTCGTCCGAAGTCGTCCGCCGGACGATGCATCGCCTGCAGGAGACGGCCTCGTCGCTTTCAAGAGCCGCTCTGGCCGCGATTCCCGATGGACGATTCGAGGCCCGGGAAATCATGGACGACGGAGCGTGCATCGCCGTCTCGATCCTGATCCGGGGCGAGGAGGCGACCTTCGGATTCGAAGGGACATCCGGTGTGCATCCGGGGAATCTCAATGCGACCACCGCGATCGTGCGCAGCGCCGTGCTCTACGTCCTGCGTCTGCTGATCGGAAGAAGCCTTCCTCTCAACGACGGCATCATGGAGCCCGTTCGCATCGGGATACCCGAAGGCATGCTCAATCCGGCATGGAGCGACGATCCCGCATCGTGTCCGGCGGTCGTCGGGGGCAACGTGGAGACGTCCCAATGCATCGTGAACACGCTGCTCAAGGCGCTCGGGGTGTCGGCGGGTTCGCAGGGGACGATGAACAACCTGCTGTTCGGTGACGATTCGTTCGGATACTACGAGACGATCGGCGGTGGATGCGGGGCGATGGACGGTGCCCCCGGGGCTTCCGGCGTCCACTCCCACATGACCAACACCCGCATCACCGATCCGGAAGTGTTCGAACTCCGGTACCCAGTGCGACTGGAGTCGTTCTCGCTTCGAACCGGCAGCGGAGGCGCGGGGGCGTTCTCCGGCGGCGAAGGACTGCATCGGGTCATCCGTTTTCTCGAGCCGGTGCAGTTGTCGATGCTCACCCAGCATCGTTCGACCGGCCCGTTCGGAATGGCCGGCGGCATGCCCGGTGCCGCGGGAGGGCAGCAGGTCACCTCGCTCGATGGCGACGTCGATGAACTCGAGGCTTCGGATCAGCGGGATCTCCAGGCGGGCTCGCTGCTGGAGATCTGGACGCCCGGTGGCGGTGGGTGGGGGCCGCCGCCTCGCGTCAGTTCCGTTCGACCAGGCGATCGATGAGGAAGCTCGACTGTTCCAGAGCCGTCTTCGAGAAGTCTCCGAAGAAGGCCTCCACTTCACCGAACAATGTCCTGAATCCGTCCCGATCCTCGTTGGCGATCGCCACATGCAGCTCCTCCGCCGCGGACCTGAAGTGCTGCATGACCCGGTCGCGATTCGGATTGGACATCTCGATGGACGCATAGAGATCGGCCGACTGGGCGAAGTGCCTCGCCGTCATGAGAAGTTCCATGTGGTAGATCGGTGAGGTGAAGCGCAGCGTCTCCTGCACGGAGACGTCGAGCTTCTGCATCGTCCGTCCGAGCACTTCGGTCGAGTAGTGGGTCAGCACCTGCACGATCGACATCGCACGATCGTGATCTTCGGGGGTGCTTTCGAGAATCGTCAGTCCGCATGCCCGGAACATGTCGGACAGCCAGGCCGTCCAGTCCCGATCTCCTTCGATGCGACCGGGAGTCAGCACGATCCGCTGTCCCTGCAGCGAATGGAGTGTCGGGCCGAACAGCGGATGGGTGCCGATCACGCTGCAGGAGCAGGACTCCATCATGGCCGAGACGGGGGCCTGCTTGATCGAAGTGATGTCCATCAGCAGGGCGTCGGCCCTGCAGGCCGGGCCCACCTCCTTGATCACGTCCTCGGTCGCTTCGATGTTGACCGCGATGATCACGACGTCCGCCTCGGAGGCGACCTCCGTGGGAGTCCGCTCGGTGCCGATGTCGGCGATGAGCATGGTGTGGCCGAGCATCGAGAACAGGTTCTCGAGGCATCGGCCCATCCCGCCACGGCCTCCGATGATCGCGATCGTCAGTGGTTCGATGTTCCGGGGGACGGCCGCCTTGAGCGTCGCCTGGCGATCGCGGCTCGCCCACAGGATGACGCGGAAGAGGCTTTCGATGACTTCCGGCCGAATCCCGCTTCCACCGGCGAGGCTTCGACGGTCCTCGAGCAGCGAGGCCTCGCGTCCGGGATCGCGGATGGGGACCCCCGAGCGTCGTTTCACATCCGCCACGGATGAGACCAGTTGGTTCCGTCTGGCGAGTAGTTCGACGAACTGGTGGTCGACCTCGTCGATCTGGGAGCGGAGTTCCCGAAGTGCCTCCGGGATCTCCGGAAAGGGAGTGTGGCCGGATTCCGGAGCTCGTTTTGGACGTGAAAGAGGTGCACCCATGCATTCATCGTCGGATCATGCCGGGGCGTACCTTGACATTCCTCCAGCAGCCTCCGTCATGTACAATGCCGATCCGCATTGTGTCCATCACCCTGCTTGAATACTCAGGAATATTGATATGACCACCAACACCATCGAACAGGCCGCAACCCGATCCTCCTTCGTCCAGGAGTTCATGCACGCTCTCTCCGAGCGGAACCCGGGCGAAAACGAGTTCCTTCAGGCTGTGGAGGAGTGCATCGTCTCGCTCGAAAAGGTCGTCGAGCGTCGCCCCGAGTATCGAGCGGCATCGATCCTCGACCGGATCGTGGAGCCGGAGCGACTGCTCCAGTTCCGTGTCACCTGGGTGGATGATCAGGGAGAGACGCATGTCAACCGCGGGTATCGGGTCCAGTTCAATGGTGCCATCGGTCCCTACAAGGGCGGGCTGCGGTTCCATCCGAGCGTCAACCGAAGCATCCTGAAGTTCCTCGGATTCGAGCAGGTCTTCAAGAACAGCCTGACCACGCAGCCCATCGGCGGCGGCAAGGGCGGCAGCGACTTCGACCCCCGTGGTCGCAGCGACGCCGAAGTCATGCGATTCTGTCAGGCCTTCATGACCGAGTTGTACCGGTTCATCGGTCCCGACACGGACGTCCCGGCCGGCGACATCGGTGTCGGTGGACGTGAAATCGGATACCTCTTCGGCCAGTATCGCAAGATCACCAATACATTCACGGGCATCCTCACCGGTCGCGACGTGAACTGGGGCGGCAGCCTCATTCGTCCTGAAGCGACCGGCTACGGCGCCGTCTACTTCGCAGCGGACATGCTGGAGACCAGGGACCGCACGCTCGAGGGCATGGAATGTCTCGTGTCCGGTTCCGGGAACGTGGCCCAGTACACGACCGAGAAGGTCCTCGATCTGGGAGGACGCGTCCTCACCATGTCGGACTCCACGGGGTACGTCCACGACCCGGCGGGAATCGATCGCGAGAAGCTGGCGTGGATCATGGATCTCAAGAACGTGCGGCGTGGTCGCATCTCCGAGTACGCAGATGCGCACGACGGCGTGACCTACCACGAGCATGACCTGTCGGCCGGTTCGAGTCCGCTGTGGAACATCCCGGCCGAGGCCGCGTTCCCGTCCGCGACCCAGAACGAAATCGATCTCGCTGCGGCCGAGGCCATGGTGAACAACGGTGTCATCTGCGTCTCCGAAGGCGCCAACATGCCCACGACACCGGAAGGGCAGCACTGCTTCATCACCGAGAACGTCCTGTACGGTCCGGGCAAGGCTGCGAACGCCGGTGGCGTCGCCGTGTCCGCTCTGGAAATGGCCCAGGGCAGCCAGCGGATGTACTGGAGCCGTGAGGAAGTCGATCGCCAGCTCAAGGCCATCATGGGTCGTATCCACAGGGCCAGCCTCGATGCTGCAGCCGAGTACGGTGTTCCCGGCAACTACCTCCACGGTGCCAACATCGCCGGTTTCTGCAAGGTTGCAGACGCCATGGTGGACCAGGGATCGATCTGATTCAGAGGCAATAAAGTCGCATTTCACTGCTTGCATCGACGCAACTGTGTTAGGATTCTTGTGTACAGGATGGTTCGATCAGTGATCGGATTTCATCTCGGGTCGTTCTTCGGCCCCTACGCGATTCAACTTGAGGGGAACGAGATCGGGCGATCGGAGCATTCGGCTCCGGGAACAGTCTTGATCAGTCATGTTCTCGAGCAGCAACCAGCATGATGCAGGCTTGGCCGCCTTCGGTGGCCCGGCTGCCACTCCGCAATCCGGGGAGCACAGGGAATGAGTGACAAGATGCGTTTCGAGTTCGGTGATCAGGTCGGTCACGTCGACCATCCCGAGTGGGGCAGCGGATCCGTGGCCAAGGTCCAGGACACCGTCGCCGGCGGGAAGCCGTCGCAGAAGATCACCGTCCGGTTTCCGAATGCCGGCATCAAGATGATCCAGTCGATCAGCGGCAAGCTCCAGCGAGTCGATGCCGAGGCCACGTCCCTCGAGGAACCTCGTTCGGCCGAGTTGATCGAGGAACTCGACCGGATGTCCCAGGACGACCTGCTGGCCCCGGTGGCCAGTCGCCGTCTGCAGGAGATCATGCTCGCCATCCCCGAGCCCTGCCGGGACCCGTTCCGCTCCCTGTCCGACCGCATCGAATCGACGCTCGCTCTCTGGAGATTCGATGAAGGCAGTGGTGGGCTGAACGAATGGGCCGTCATCCAGACCGGACTCGACGATCCGCTGGCCAGGTTCAATCGCCACGAACTCGAAGAGCATTTCAAGCGATGGTCCCATGATCGCGAACAGCATCTCAAGCGGCTGCTCCGTGAAGCCGGAGACACGTCGATCGACGTCGATGCGCTTCTGGCCAAGGCGCCTTCCGTCGCCCGCCGCACGCTTCAGCGTGTTCATCGCTGAGTCGAAACCCCCCCCCAGATTGCCCAGAGCCTCCAGGCCGAACGCGTCGTCCTCCGCGATGGCTTCGAGTGCGGTCTGTGCGGCCTGGTTCCGATCGTATTTTCACGATTTCACTGCAGCGTCCTGCTCGGGCCTCCCGTTGGGTGTATTTCTTCTATGTCGCTCGTGGCGGGCGCAATATCCAAAGATGAGACGAGGGGAAAGACATGGACGAACAGACCTTTCAAGAGAAGTTCACGGATCTTCTGCAGCGGATCGGAGAGCTGCCTTCCGAGCAGCGGGCGTGCATGGAGCAGTTGGCCGATGCGACGCAGCGGCGTCGCGATCGCCTGTGCCATTCGGTGACCGAGCTTCAGGAGTCGCTCGACTTCCTGCGGCTGAGCGTCAAGTATCTCGTGTTCGATCTCGAAGCGACGCGGCGTGAAAATACGTATCTGCGACAACTGCTCGATCAGGCGACTCGAGACCGTCGTCGATCCCACGGGGATTCCGACGACGAGAATCATGGACACGGTGAGCACTGACCGGACCAGAGTTGGAATTGGGTGGAGACCGGGGCGTTTCTGATCATCGATCAGGATTTGCCCCGGTTCGCATGCGCTTCGACGAGTTCATCCCATCTGGTGGTGTATCTGGGTGATCCATGTCGACGTCGCGTGATGCCGGCGGTCCCCAGGCCTGCCGAGCCGCTGCGGATCATGTCCGCTCCCATCGTCCGATTGATCCGATCCATGGTCTGCATGGCCCGGTCCGAACGATCGTGGTCCAGCGCATCGAAGAGGTGCATCTGCACGGGGCGGTGGGGCTGCAGGGCCGTGAATCGGACGCCCGCCTTCTTGAAGCGGAATCCGTCGCGCCAGATGTGGCGTCCGGCCTGAAGCGCGTGTCGGACCAGGGTGGGCGTGTCGTTGGTCGGTGTGAGCAGTTTGAGTGTGGCCTGATTGGCGTACCTCGGTTCGTCGGGACGGAACCAGTTGGTGTTGAGGAAGACGGTCAGGACGCCAGCCGCCGTCTCCTGGGCCCGGAGCTTCTCCGCCGCACGGGATGCGAACGAGGCGAGAGCGGGGGCGAGTGCGTCCCAGGTTTCGATCGATCCGGCGAAGGAC
This sequence comes from Phycisphaerales bacterium UBA3160, assembly GCA_002364485.1. Taxonomy (GTDB): domain Bacteria; phylum Planctomycetota; class Phycisphaerae; order Phycisphaerales; family SM1A02; genus UBA854. Next base: position 165,979 of record DEYK01000004.1, on the reverse strand, counting down.
CGCGAGCGGACGATGGATCGTCTGGGGGCGGGCTCCTCCTCGAGTGCGAATGCACGGCGCCCCCGCAGTTCCAGCACGGTTCGATGTCCGATGCTGTTGAGGCGCTGGAGGATCCATTGGTCGTCGGCGCGTTTCAGATCCAGGGCCGTTCGGATGCCGTGTGCGACGAGGGTGCGTTTCCACCTGCGTCCGATGCCCCAGACGTCGCCGACGTCCACGGACGCCAGCGATGCATCGTCGCCGGTCTCGAGCAGTTCGACTCCGGGACCGGCGCGATCCCGTTTGGCCATGTGGTTGGCGATCTTGGCGAGCGTCTTGGTCGATCCGATCCCGACCGATACGGGGATGCCCGTCCATTGGAGTACGGCCCGCCGCATGGTGGCGGCGGAGTCGATCATGTCGTCGAGATGCGTTCCTTCGAGGTCGATGAACGCCTCGTCGATCGAGTACGACTCCATCTTCGGAAAGAACGACTGCACCGTCGTGAACACTCTCCGGGACATGTCGTCGTACAGCGTGTAGTTGGAGGACCGGACGGTCACTCCATGCCTCCGGATCAGATCCCGTACCTGGAACACGGGCTGTCCCATTCCGATGCCGAGTTCCTTCGCTTCGTTGGATCTCGCCACGACGCATCCATCGTTGTTCGAGAGGACGATGACGGGTCGATGTTCGATGGACGGGTCGAACACCCGTTCGCACGACGCGTAGAAGTTGTTGCAGTCGACGAGGGCGAACATGGTCACGGAGCGTGGATGGTCCAGGTGACGACGCCCCATACGCGTGCGTCCGTCTCCTCATTGATGTCGAGTACGGGGAATTCGTCGTTCTCCGGGGCAAGTTGCAGTCCGTGCTCTCCGCGCCGAAGACGTTTGATGGTCAGTTGTCCGTCCACGGCCGCGATGACGACGTGACCGGGTGACGGCGTGCGACTTCGGTCCACGACCAGAAGGTCCCCGTCGTGGATGCCCGCTCCGATCATCGAATCGCCTCGGGCCCGTACGAAGAACGTGGCGGCGGGATGCTGGACGAGTGTTTCATGCAGATCCAGCGCCCGGTCGATGTAGTCGTCGGCGGGGGACGGAAAGCCGGCCTGGACGCTGCTTCCGAAGAGCGGAGTGGGCTTTCGTCCCGTCGGTCGGCCGGGCTGCGAGGCGGTGCCGATGATGTCGACACCGTTGCGGGTGAATGGGGCTTGTGGACGCATCTCCGTCACCCTAACAGAGTACGAACATATGAGCAAGGTGCTTGGGGGTAGTCTGTGGACATGGATGAAGGACCAAGTCAGGCGGATCTGGATCGATTCGGCGGAGATGACCAGACGGCATGGTGCCCGGAGTGCGGCGCCGAGGTCTGGGACGACACGGAGTACTGCCCCGAATGCGGCGATCTGATCGGGGGTCGAACCAGTTCGCGTCCACCCGTGGACCGGGAAATGCGCCAGCGGTGGATCGCGCTGGTGGTCGGGCTCGTTCTGATCGGATTTCTCTGGTGGTTCTTCCGGCTGTTCGTGTGAGACGCCGGTCAGTTCTCGTTGACGCGACCGCGGGACACGAGCTCGAAGAGCAGCACCGAGGGAGTGTTCCAGGCGTTCACGCGGAATCGCTGGTCGCCGATCCTTGATTCCCATTGACTGATCGGTACCGGAAACGTCGGTGATGCCAGTCGGCTCCAGCCCCAGAGGGCGAAGCAGTCGTACGCCGCATCACCGTTGTCCGGAGCGAAGGCGTAGGCGAGCGGGACGCGTCGATTGAGGTCGGACATGGTGCCGAACTCCGCCCACTTCGTGAGGACGTTCCAGTGGCGAACTCCCTTGCGGCGGAGCTCGTCGGGATCGAAGGGGATCCAGCCGGCTTCCGGGAGGAAGAGTTCGGCCCAGACGAGCAGTCGTTTGCGGCCTCTTCGATCCTCGCCACGTCCGATGACGACACGGGAAGGAATGCCTGCCGCCCGCAGGAGTGCGACGCAGACGCAGGCGAGGTCGTTGGGCGTTCCGGCGCCGTGCGTGGCCGCGGCGAGAGCGCCGTTCACATCGAGACCGCGAATGGCCCGGCCGGGGCCGTAGAGCGTCGTCTCTCCCTGCTTCTGGACGTTCACGCAGGCGTAGCGGACGAGCTCCTTGGCGGCGACCCAGGGAGTGACCAGTCGAAGATTGCCCTGCGAGACCTCCTTGACGGCGTCGGCGAAGAGCTGGTTGTCGGATTCGATCAGGGCCTGGGGCTTGAGTTCGTTCTGGACGTTCTTGGGCCAGGTCGAGGGCCATGGGATCTTCTGCATCGCCGCGTCGTCGACCGTGCTCGAATAGCAGATGGCCTGATGGAAGGTTCGAAAGCGGAGTTGCGTGGCCAGATTCATGATCTTGGGATCGAAGGTGATGCCCGTCGTCGGAGCTTCGATCAGCCGCTCGGTGAAGAGTCCGCGGCCGGTGAGCAGCTCGGGCCCCTGGCCGCCGTCGAGGCGGTTGCCGTGCAGCTGCACGTCGGATTCGAGCGTTTCGAGATTGATGTAGCTGGAGGCGCCCTGCGGAATCAGGGGCATCAGCAGGGGACGGTTCGGATTCTTCACGGCCAGCGAATGGATGTCCACGCTGAAGGTCAGGTCGTAGAGTCGCGGCTTGTCCCACTGGATGAAGCGATTCGATTCGGGAGCGGTGGGAGTGGCGATTGCCGGTGCGGTCTTCGTCGGCGCGGTCGCAGGGGGCGCTGTCGGAGGTGGCGTGGCGGATGGTGTCGCTGGTGGTGTCGCGGGTGGCGTCGCAGGCTGTGTGAATGCCGAGGCCAGCAGGACGATGGTGTGGATGAGTGGCATGGTCATAGTTTAGCCCAGAGGATTCCGGACGTCCCCGGAGATGTACCGCATGTCGATGGCGTTGAGGAATGCCGCGAGCACGAAGTTGATCATGATGATCGCCAGGAAACTCACCACGAATGCATCGGTCGTGGCTCGTCCCACGCCGGCGGCCCCCGGACGGCAGTTGAACCCCTTGTAGCAGGAGATCAGGCCGATGCTCAGTCCGAAGAAGACCGACTTGATCAACCCGTTCACCGGCTCCCACCAGCCGAGGAAGTATTCGGTGAAGCTCCAGTAGTCGATGGGCGGGACGCCGTTGAATCCCACGGTGATGAGGTAGCCTCCCCAGACTCCCAGCAGATCCGAATAGATGGTCAGCAGCGGAGTCATCACGACGCAGGCGACGACTCTCGGAACCACCAGCAGCAGGATGGGATCACTGGCCATCGCACGCATGGCGTCGAGCTGTTCGGTCACCCGCATGGTTCCCAGTTCGGCCGCGAGGGCTCCGCCGACCCGACCCGCGACCATGACCGCGGCGAGGACCGGACCGATCTGCTTCACGACGGAGACGTTGATGATGCCTCCCAGGCGGCCCTCGAGCCCGAAGGCCTGGAACTGGTTGAAGGTTTCAAGGGCGAGAATCATGCCGATGAAGCCGCCCGTGATCGCGACCACGGGAATGGAAGCCACTCCGACGGTGTAGAACTGGTTGCGGAGCATCCGCCACCGACCCCATCGACGGGGTTGGGTGAAGAACCATCTTGCCGTGGTCAGGGCGAAGACGACGAAGCGTCCGAATCCGGCGATCCCACTGAGAACCCGATGTCCGACATGGGAGATGCCGCGTACGGCCGCTGTCATCTCGATACCTCTTGCAATCGGACCAGACGGTCTACTTCATTGGTTCGTCCGTCTCGATGACCACCGTGGTTGCGGTCGTCGCGTCATCGGTGGGCATCACGGTGCTGGCCATGCTCTCGGTCGGTGCGGTGAGATAGATCTCGACACGACGATTGGTCGCGGTGCCCCCGGTTTCGTTGGGGACCAGAGGTCTGTACTCGCCCCAGCCCGAGACCTGGACCCGATCCGCGGCGATGCCCGAGTCGACGAGGACGTCGCGGACAGCGATTGCGCGGTGCACGGAAAGATGCATGTTCGTGGGATGCTGGTTGCGGGAGAACTTCACCGGAACGTCATCGGTATGACCCATGATGACGAGTTCGAAGTTCTCGGCGGAAGGTGAATCGAGAATCGTCGCAAGGGCGTTCAGTGACGTCGAGCCGCCGTCCTTGACCTGGTCCTTGCCGGAGTTGAAGGTCAAGTCGCTGTCGAAACGAAGCATGCCGGTGCTGGAATCGAACGTGATCTGGTCCGGATACCGGCTGGCCAGTCGGGCCAGTGCGGCCTGGACGTCCGCGGGCAGCGGGCCGATTTCCATTTCGCTGACCTGCATGGCGAGCGTCTGGTTCGAAAGGGAGATCTGATCGAGTTCGCCACCGAGGATCTCGTACCGCTCCTGAAGGAGGGCGATGTCGCCTCGGGCTGCGGTCAACTGCTGCGTGCGGTTCGACAGTTGTGCCTGCATGCCGTCGCGTTCGTCGGTCACGGTCAGCAACTGCTCCTGGAGCGATCGCTTGACTTGAAGAAGATTGTCGTACTTGTCCTGCTGGACGCACCCGCCGGCCAGAAGAGGCAGCGTGGCGGCAGCCGCAGCGCATGTGAGTGAAATGATGCGTGCCATGGTGGGATGCCCCGCGTGATTGAAAGAGGTACTCTGAGGTCGCACAGCGGCTTCCGTTCCACTGGGCATGTCATCAACAGTGTACTCTGCCCGGGCGATCGGCGTGAAGGTTGGAGGGCGATGTGGATGGCTCGTTGGTTGAGGGTGGCCAACAACTTGCGGTCGGGAGAAGCTCCATGAGCGGACAGGCTGAAAGGAAACTGATACGGGCCGCCGCGGTCATCGACGCCCGCGGGATCGAGGCTGCTCCCGGAGCCGTTCTCCTCGAGGGCCGTCGGGTGATCGCAGCCGGAAGTCCGTCCGACATCGGGACCCACGAAGAGGCGGTGGTCATCGAGGAGCCCTCGGCGGTCATCCTTCCCGCGATGGTCAATGCCCACTGTCATCTCGATCTGAGCCGGCTCGAGCCCAGGCCGTTTCCCGGTCGGTTCGAGTCCTGGCTGGAGGGGATCGCGGCCACGAGAGCGGCCCAGGAACGAGAAGGCGTGCTTCGGGCGGATTGCGACCTGGGCATCGAACTTTCATTGGCGGGAGGCGTCGCCTTCGTCGGTGACATCGCGGGGGCCGGCAAACTGGAACCGCTGGAGGCGTTGCGTTCCGGTCCGCTCGGCGGTGTTTCGTTCATCGAATTCTTCGGTCTCGGAACACGCCAGCAGGATGCGATCGCCCGGATGGGTGCGTTGCTCGGCAGCGTGCCTGATCACGATCGCGGTGTCGGGCTGGGCGTTTCCCCGCATGCTCCGTATTCGTGTGGTGCCGAACTGTACGAGGCCGCCATGGACACCGGTCTTCCGCTGGCGACGCATCTGGCGGAGAGTCTGGAGGAGGAGCAGGTGCTTCGCAGCGAAGACGGTCCGTTCCGCGAACTGGCGGACAACCTCGGCGCATGGAACGAGGGAGTCGTGATGCCCGGAGTCCATCCCGTCGACGCTCTGGCGGAATGCATGGATCGTCGATCGATCATGCTCGTGCACCTCAACTACATCGAGGACGACCATGTCGACCTCCTGGTCCGTTCCGGGGCCTGCGTCGCGTACTGTCCGAGAGCCAGCGACTACTTCGGCCATCCCCATGGAGGGCGGCCCGATCACCAGTACGGGCGGATGTTCCAGGCCGGACTCACGGTTGCCTTGGGGACCGATTCCAGGACGTGCCTCGACACCCCGGATCGCATCGGGGTTCTTGATGAAATGCGGCATCTCTTCGTTCGCGATGGGGCGGATCCGGCAATGCTGCTCGAGATGGCCACTCGCCACGGTGCCAGAGCACTTGGCCTGGACGAATCCCTGGTCACGTTCGAGCCGGGGCCGGTCGGCGGCGTTCTGGCCGTGGATCTCATGGGACGGCCGGGGCCTGATCCACTGCAGTCCGTTCTGGCCCAGCGGAATGCGCCGCGGTGGATCATTCCACCCGATGCCACCGGACTCTGAGCTCCCCGGTCCATCGGTGGGCGGCGATGGCTCGATTCGCAGTGCGGTGGAAGGGTTCGGTCAAACGAACCTTTGACTGGATCAGGCGAAACCATGAAGACATCGGAACTTCGGGCGTTTCAGGGAGTCTGACCTGAACGGTCGATCATCCATTCGGGAACCGATTCGATCCCAGGAAGATATCTCCCGGCAGGAACTTCCCGGATTTCAATGGGCTGAAAGCCCTCTGCCCGATAAGATGAGGAAGGGAGGGCACCACGCATGGGCAGCTCATCACAGCAAATCGATTGGCGGGCGATGGTCGAATCGGCAGGGCCGTACCCACTGTCCGCCTTCAACTTCGTTCAGGAAGGCCTCAGTTTCACCTCCGAGCAGGTGTTCGACGATCCCTTCGGCCTTCCCGAGATGGATCGGCACGTCAGCGGTCAGGAACTCTGCATGGGGCTCAAGAACTATGCCCTCGCCCAGTACGGGATGATGGCTCCGGTCGTCCTCGCCCAGTGGAACATCAAACGCAGCGACGACTTCGGTCGCATCGTCTTCGCGATGATCGAAGCCGGACTCATGAGTTCCAGCACCGAGGACACGCCCGAGGACTTCCACGCGGTCTTCGACTTCAGCGATGTCTTCTCCCGCAGTGAGATGCTGGGAAGGATCGGAGACGAGCAGGAAGTCTGAGTCGCGATCCGTCGTCGGTTCAGAATTCCATGCCCACCACCACATATCCGATGATGTCGTCGTCGAGCGGCGAGGTGTCGCCGCCTCCCGGGGAACCGATCCACTCGAATCCGGGCTGCACGTAGAGCCACGGGGTGATCTGGGCCTTGTAGAAAATCTCGAGTCCCGTCTCGTGACCTCCGGCCGGACCGGGGTCTCCGTTGGGAAGGACGGACTGGTAGATCGCCTGGTTGTCGGAAAAGGCGGTCCAGCCGCCGGCAATTCCCAGGGCATCGGCCGGTCTGCCGGGAACGACCCCCGTCGCGCTGAGGCCGGCCATCAGCGACCATGGCGATGGATTCTTGTCCGCATCGCTGAGGGCGAACTGTCCGAAGAACCGGATGCCTCCGCCGGCATCGGCCGACTGCTTGTCGCCCGACCAGATGGTCTGCTGCCAGCTCATGTACAGACCGGGGACATCCTCGACCCCGTCGGTACTCGAGCCCGCGGTCGTGGTTCGTCCGGTCTGCAGCCAGGCGCCGAATGCGAACGAGCCGGGATGCCGTTCGCTCAGCTGCCAATCGAGTTCCCATTCGGTGATCAGGAACCAGTGTCCGTCGTTGTCGAAGAACGTCGCCGGTCCCCGGGTTCCGGTGCCGGGGCCGGTCACGCCGGTGGCCGGGTCGTAGGCCGCACTGGTGCCGTCGTACCATCCGAAATGCCCGGTGACGTGGTTTCCGATGTTCAGCCTCGCCTGCAGCCCGGTGGCCTCCTCCGGGTACGTCGGCAGATAGAGATTCAGCGACGGCGCATTGTGCATCAGGTTGTACTGGAAGGAACCGGCCGCATCGATGTTGGAGAAGGTGTCGTTGGCATCCATCTTTCCGAATCGCAGGGAGCACACGTCGTCGAACATCGACTGTTCGTAGTACAGCTGGGCGATGGCGGCGAAGGTGTCGTCGTCGGCATTGATGAAGTTGCCGTTGGAGCCCACGAAGGATCCCGTCGGATCGAACTCGTTCTGCTGGGGAAAGCGGTCGTTGTACCAGTCGAAGTATTCCAGGTCGATGAAGAAGGTTCCTCCGTCGTGTCCGATGAGCTTGCCGGTGTCGGCGGTGAGGGTGATGCCGATCGGTCCGCCGCCGAAGAAGCCGGTGTCCAGCCCTCCCGAGAAGTTCTCCATCATCAGCGCGGTGTAGCGGCCCTGCAGGAACAGGCCGCTGTCCTCGAGGTCCGTCCGCAGGCCGTTCCAGTCGCTGGTCAGCGACATCGATTCGAATGGCCATCGGTCGTGGCTTCGCGCGGAAATAGGCGACATCCTCGTGGCGCACTGCATCGAGTTGGGCGAGTTCATGGCGTGCTGCGTTCGCGGAAGCTTGGCGCTTTCGTCATCGAACGAGATCGCCGGAGGCCGTTCGGAGGCGGCGGAAGCCCCGGCGTCGGGGGCCTCGACGAGCAGCAGCAGCAGGTAGGTGAGTTCGAGCATTTGGTACGGTACGGTACAGCACGATCGTCCATTCGTCCTGAAAAGGAGCCTCGCGCATGTCCACATCCAATGAATCCAATCACGGTCCTTCGCGACGTGAGACCCTCGTGGCCGGTGCCGCGGCCCCTCTCGTCCTGCTGGCCGGCGCATCGGGGCAGCCGGTCGACCCGTCGCCTCCTTCGACCGACGAACGCCCGGGACGGATGCCGGCGGCCCCCGAACCCGACTACGTGTTCGACATCGAGCAGAAGACCGTTGCGCCACTGGGCACGCCGACGGATGCGATTCTCGTCAACGGGACCGATCCCGGAACCGAGATCCGCTACACGGAGGGCGATACCTTCCGGGTGCTGCTGAACAACACCATGCAGATTCCCTGCACCGTGCACTGGCACGGACTGCTCGTGCCCAACTACATGGACGGTGTTCCGGAGATCACGCAGTACCCGCTGGGGCCGAGACAGGCCGTCGTCATCGAGTATCCGATCGTCCAGTCGGGGTCCTACTGGTACCACTCCCACTACGGACTTCAGGAGCAGCAGGGGCTGCGCGGGCCGTACATCATCGAGGAAGCCCGCCCGGCCTACGACTACGACAAGGACATCACCGTCTTCATGACCGATTGGCTCGACCAGTCGCCCGAGGGAATCATCCCCCAGATCCGCGACGAGCAGCCGCAGACCGCGGCCGTCAAGACGCCGGTCCAGGGAGGAGAGCCGTTTCCCGGCACGACGCCGTTCAACATCGACGTGAACTATCCCGGCTACCTGATGAACGGCAAGTCGGTCGATGACCCGTGGACCATGCAGGTCAAGCAGGGCGATCGACTTCGACTGCGGCTGATCAACGGTTCGACCGCCACGTTCTTCCGTGTGCAGCTCGAGGACCATGAGATGGAGATCATCGCTGCCGACGGCCAGCCTGTCGTACCGACGAAGGCCGGCAACGTGGTCCTCGCCATCGCCGAACGGTACGACGTGCTGGTGACGATCAGGAAGTCGGGTTCGTTCACGCTCGACGCCGCGGCGCTGGGGACGACCCGCAAGGTCGCCGGGGTGCTGCACACCGCGGGCGCTTCGAAGAAGCCCACGTCGGGCATGCCGACCTGGACCGGTCGCGCGGGCGGCGTCGCCGACTACGCGGCCCTGCAGTCGCCGTTTCCGACCATCCTGCCCGACGGTCCTGTCAAGACGTTCGACATCGAACTCGGCGGTCTGATGAAGCGCTACCTCTGGTCGATGGCGGGGGAATACTACCCGGAGCCGTTCGTGCCCGAGGGCGATGCCGGTCCGTTGCGCATCAACTACGGCGATCGGGTCCGCATCCGGTTCACGAACTCGACGATGATGTACCACCCCATGCATCTGCATGGTCATTACTACCGTCTGCTTTCAAAGCCCGGAGCATGGGGTGAGACCCATGCGCCGTTGAAGGACACCGTCGCGGTGGGGCCGGGACAGAAGATCGACATCGAGTTCTACGCCGACAATCCCGGGCATTGGTTCTTCCATTGCCACAACCTGTACCACCTGGCGGCCGGGATGGCCCGCAAGTTCGAGTACGTGGTCTGACCGTCGCGCGGGGCGACGGCACCAGCGGACTTCGTTCGAAGCCGATGCATCGCAACCCCGCGTTCCGCGCGGGGTTGTTCATGCGCGAGGAGGTGACGAGGTCACTTCCGCTTCTTGCGCTGCTTGAACTGCTTCTTGACGCTGCTGGTCTTGGTGCTCTTGCCGCCGCGTCCCATGCCGGCCGCCATGGCTCCCAGATCCGGCATGCCCATGCCGGCCATGGCCGACTCCGGATCGCCGCCGGCGTTCTTCATGGCCTTCATCTTGCCGAGCATGCCCATGCCGGCCATCTGTCCGGTCATCTTCTTGATCATCTCGAACTGCTTGAGCAGCCGGTTGACGTCCGTGTTGGACGTGCCTGAGCCGCGGGAGATGCGGCGGACCCTGGGTTTCGTGATCGACTTGGCGTTCTCGCGCTCGCCGGGCGTCATGGAGTTGACCATCGCCTCGAGCCGGTCGAACTGCGCTTCGTCGACGTCGATGTTCTTGATCGCCTTGCCGACGCCGGGAAGCAGTCCCAGCAGCGACTTCATCGAGCCCATGCGGCGGATCGACTTGATCTGCTTGATGAAGTCGTTCATGGAGAACTCGCCCTTCATCATCTTCTCGGCCAGTTCCTCGGCCTCCGCCTCGTCGACCTCGTCCTGTGCCTTCTCGACCAGGGAGACCACGTCGCCCATGCCGAGGATCCGTCCCGCCATCCGGTCGGGATGGAACGTCTCGAGCTGATCGGACTTCTCGCCGGTGCCGATGAAGGTGATCGGGGCTCCGGTCACGTGACGGACCGAAAGGGCGGCGCCGCCTCTGGTATCGGAGTCGAGCTTGGTCAGGATCACGCCATCGACGGAAAGCCGCTGGTGGAACTCGCGGGCGGAGTAGACGGCATCCTGTCCGGCCATGGCGTCGACCACGAGCAGGACCTGATGGGGATTGATCGATCGCTGCACGGCCTGCAGCTCGCCCATGAGGTCGTCGTCGACGTGCAGCCGGCCGGCGGTGTCGAGCACCAGCACGTCGTACTTCTCCTTGCGGGCCTTCTTGAGTGCATGCAGGGCGACCTCGACCGCCACGCCGACGGCCTGGCCGTACTCGGCGCATTTCTCCGGTTCGCCGTAGAAGTCGATCTTCGCGTTGCCCCGGGCGGTCGCCTCGACGCCTTCGACCACCACCCGAAGCTGGTCGACGGCGGCCGGACGCTGGAGATCACAGGCAGCCACCAGCGTGTTTCGTCCACGCTGCTTGAGCCATGCCGCAAGCTTGCCGCAGGTCGTCGTCTTGCCGGTTCCCTGCAGTCCACAGAGCATGATCACGGTCGGGCCCGGATCCATGAACACCAGCGGCGTCTCGGTGGTGCCCATCAGTTCCACGAGGTGGCGATGGACGATGCCGATCATCTGCTGGCCAGGTTTGAGGCTGGTGGTGACCTCCTCGCCCATCGCGTCCTGGAGCACCTGCTCGCAGAATGAATCGACGACCTCCAGATTCACATCGGCTTCGATCAATGCAGTCCGCACCTCGCCCATCGCCTCGCGGACGTTGGCTTCGGTGATGCGGCCCCGTCCCGAGAGGGACTTGACGGCGGAGGCGAGTTTGTCGGAAAGTGAGTCGAACATGGTCCAGCAGGCCATTCTAGCAGGATCAGGGCCGCTTGGATTTCAGCCACGCATGGAGATCCGCAGCCGGCATGCAGTTGACGCAGTCGGCGGGGGTGCATCGGCCCCGGCGGGCCGTGATCACCCCGTAGCGAAGGAAATCGAAGTGTGATTCGGCGTGCGCATCGGTGTCGATCGAGATTCGGCATCCCGCATCGACGGCCGCCCGGACGTGCACATCGCGAAGATCCAGTCGCTGCGGATTGGCGTTGATCTCCAGGGCGGTGTCGCATTCGACCGCCGCCTCGATCAGCGTGTCCATGTCGGGTGAAAGCCCGGGGCGACGGTTGATGATCCGTCCCGTCGGATGGCCGATGATGTGCACCAGCGGATGACGAATGGCGGCGAGCAGTCGCGCCGTGGCCTTCTTCGGATCCTGAGTCAGCGCGACGTGCGGCGACGCGACGACGAGATCGAGTCTGGCGAGCAGTTCGTCGTCGTAGTCCAGCCGTCCGTCGGACAGGATGTCGACTTCACTGCCGGCCAGCACCGTGATGCCCTCGGTGTCCTCGTTCACCTGTCTGATGGCGTCGATGTGGGCGAGCAGTCGCTTCTCGTCGAGGCCGTTGGCCTGCACGCTGCTGCGTGAATGATCGGTCACGGCGAGGGTGTGGAATCCACGCGCCTTCGCAGCGGCCACCAGTTCCTCCAGCGAAAGGTGGCCGTCGCTCGCGGTGGTGTGGGCATGCAGTTCGGCCTTGATGTCCTCGATGGTCACCAGTTCGGGGACCGATTCGAGATCGTCGCGGTCCTCCCGCAGCTCCGGTGGATGCATGGGCAGTCCCAGTGCGGCGTAGATGGATTCCTCCGTCTCCGAGGCGATCGGTTCGATTCCCCGGTTCTGGGGCGGTTCGTCCTCTCCGTCGTCGGTGAAGAGCCCGTACTCGTTGAGACGCATGCCGGCCTTGATGGCCCGTTCACGCAGTCTCACGTTGTGTTCCTTGGAACCGGTGAAGTACATGAGCGCTGCTCCGAAGGCCGACTCGGCCACGACGCGAAGATCGACCTGAATGCCCCGTTCGAGACGGATGGAGCATTTGGTGTCTCCCGCGAGCAGCACCTTCTCGACGCCCTTGGTGGATTGGAAGTGCTCGATCAGGGACGGGGCATCCTCGCAGCAGGCGAGGATGTCGATGTCGCCGATGGTGTCGCGTCCGCGACGCAGCGATCCTGCGAAGGCGATGCGGGAGACTCCGGGGCGTGATCCGAGGTGGTCGACGATCTTCTCCGCCAGCGGCCATGCGGTGCCCAGCGGCGTCCGATCACCCGCCTTCTTCAGGAACTCGATGGAGTCCGCGATGTTGGCGATCGTCTTCGGGCCCATTCGCGGAACGTCGCCGAGTCCGTCATCCGCGATGGCCTTCTCCAGATCCGCGACCGATTCGACGCCGGCGTGTTCCCACATCGCGCGAACCGTCTTGGGGCCGAGCCCGGGAATCTCGAGCACCGCGAGCAGGCCTTCGGGAACCTGGGCGAGCAGCTTCTCGAAATCGGGCATCGATCCGGTCTGCAGGTACGTGCAGATCTTCTCAGCGCTGCTCTTCCCGATGCCGTCGATCGCCTGCAGCCCCTTGGCATCATCCCGGAAGCGGGTGATGTCGCCGGTCATGTCCTCGAGCACCCGCGCGACCTTGCGGCTCGCGTTGACCTTGAAGCCGTTGGCTCCGAGCAGTTCGAGGATGGAGCCCATCTCGTCGAAGAGGGCGATCAGTTCCCGGCGGGGATCGGAGGAGGTGGACATGCGTGCAGGGTATCAGCCGACGTCGACGAGGCCGAGGGCTTCGCCGTGTCGTTTCATCAGTCGGCGTCGTATGAGAGCATGTTCGGGCGCTTCGAGCGTGGGGTCGGACTCGATCCAGGCCTCGGCGTCGCGTCTGGCCATCCGCAGCAGCTCGAAGTCCCGCGGCAGCGAAGCCACGGCGAACGGAGGCAGTCCGGACTGGCGGCTTCCGACCAGTTCGCCCGGCCCCCGGATCTCCATGTCCAGTTCGGCGATGCGAAATCCGTCGTTGGTGCTGACGATGGCTTCCAGCCGTGCCTCGCCGTCGGGGGTGACCGGGTCGGCGATCAGCACGCATTCTCCGGCAATCGACCCGCGGCCGACGCGTCCTCTGAGCTGATGCAGCTGGGCGAGGCCGAACCGGTCTGCCTGCTCGATGACGATCATGGTCGCGTTGGGAACGTCGATGCCGACCTCGATCACCGTGGTCGCGACCAGCACGTCGATCTCCCGGTTGCGGAATCGTTCCATGATCGCCTCGCGATGCTCGCGGTCCATGCGTCCGTGCATGGATTCGATCCGGCGGCCCGAGAGCGGGCCGGACTGCAGGTCCGCCATGTGGGTGCCGATGTCCTTGAGCATGCTTTCGGATTCATCGATGACGGGCACCACCACGAATCCCTGTTCGCCGCGGTCGATGCGTTCGGCGAGTTCGACGTAGACGGCCCCGGATTCCTCCGCCGTCACATGTCGCGTACTGACCGGGGAGCGTCCCGGAAGCCTGCCGTGGATGGTCGAGACGTCCAGGTCTCCGAAGATCGTCAGGGACAGCGTCCGTGGAATCGGTGTCGCGGTCATGACCAGCTGGTGCGGCACGTCGTCGGTGTCCGCCCGGCCCCTTCGCAGCACGGCTCGCTGGTGGACGCCGAAGCGATGCTGCTCGTCGATGATCGCCACCGCGAGGTTGTGGAACTCGACGCCCTTGGAGAGCAGGGCGTGGGTGCCGATGATGATGTCGATGTCTCCGGCGGCCAGTCGTTCCAGGCACTGCGCGCGTTCACGGGCCGGCATCGAACCGGTCAGCAGGGCCAGTCGCACCCTGGAACCCTCCAGCATGCGTTCGATGCTCATCGAGTGCTGCTCCGCAAGCAGTTCGGTCGGAGCCAGCAGTGTCGCCTGGTGGCCGGCCGCCACGGCCATGAGCATGGCCTGCAGTCCGACCACGGTCTTGCCGGCGCCCACGTCCCCCTGCAGGAGGCGGTTCATCGGCACGCCTTGCTGCAGGTCGCCGGCGATCTCGGCCACGACCTGTTCCTGATTCTCCGTGAGCGTGAACGGGATTCTCGCCGACATGCGACGCTGGAGTTCCTCGGAAAGTTCCATGGCCGGTGCCCGCAGCGTCTGGATCCGATGATGTCGCTTCATCATCACGCCGAGCTGCAGCTGGAGGAGTTCGTCGAAGGCCAGCCGCCGGCGGGCCGACTTGACCGAATCCTCGTCCGTCGGCCGATGCAGTTGGCGATAGGCCTCGTCGAGTCTGGGGAGGGCGCGTTCGCGTCGGTAGGCGTCGCTCAGATGATCGTGCAGGAGATCCACCGCGTCGTCGAGGATGGCGTCGACCGCACGGGCGATCATCATCGAGGAGACCTGCTCCGATGCCGAATAGACCGGCAGCAGCCTCGCTTCTCCGGCCGGAGCCGGCGCGTCGGGGTCGTCGTGTTCCCAGCGGGGGTTGGCCATCTGGAGCGTCGAGCCGTGCAGGCGGACCTTTCCCGCGACGCGGAGCGTCTGCCCCGGATGAATGCGCTTCTGGAGCCACGGCTGATTGAAGAAGACGATTTCGAGTCTGCCGGTCTCGTCCTCGAGCTGGATCTCGATCCTCGGTTTGCGTCCGAAGCCCCGCTTCACCTTGGCCACCTCTCCGCGACTGGAGACCTGGGTGTCCGATGAACCGTCCGGACCGATGAGTTCCGGCAGCGATCCGATCGGGATCTCCGCCTCCTCCCGCTCGTAGCGATGGGGCAGGTGGATGATCAGGTCGGAGACGCACCGCAGGCCCATCGACCTGAAGGCCGTGGCGTGTCGTTGGCCGATGTGAGGCAGTTCCAGGACATCGGTCGTCAGGGTGAGGGGCGTCTTGCTCATCGAGCAACAGAGTACCTGCCGTCACGCCGTGCCGTAGGATGCCTCCATGGGTCAACTTCCCCTGAGCTGGAATCCCGGCGACCCGGCATCGCGATCGAGGCCGAAGCCGCCGCCCGACGAACCGCTGAGCGTTTCGCAGTTGTCGACAAGCATCGTCGAGGCGCTCGAGACGCTCCCGAGCACGATCCGGGTTCGTGGCGAGGTCAGCAATCTCTCGACCCGTCGACACTGGTACTTCTCGTTGAAGGACGAGCATGCACTGATCGGCTGCGTGATGTGGTCCTCGCGGGCCAGAAGCATCGACTCGCCGCCGGCGGAGGGGGACGAGGTCGAGGTCTCCGGGCACATCACGCACTACGCACCCCAGGGCCGCACCCAGTTCATCGTGGAGCGCATCCGCCAGGCCGGAGCCGGAGCACTGCGGGCGAGGTTCGAGGCGTTGTGCGCCGAACTGCGCGAGGCAGGCTGGTTCGATGATCGGAGCAAGCGTCCGCTTCCGATGCTGCCGCGTCGTGTCGCCGTGGTGACATCGGGAACCTCCGCGGCTCTGACGGACGTGGTGCGGACCGCACGAGAGCGATGTCCCGGCACGGAACTGCTCGTCGTCGATGTCAGGGTGCAGGGGGATGAGGCGGTCGGCGAAGTCGCCGAAGCCATCCGGCGTCTGGACGCCCACAGCGAACGACTCGGGCTCGACGCGATTCTGGTCACTCGAGGTGGCGGTTCCCCCGAGGATCTGCAGGCCTTCAACGAACGTGTCGTGGCGCAGGCCGTCCACGACTGTCGTCTGCCGGTGATCGCGGCCATCGGGCACGAGTCGGATACGACGATCATCGAACTGGTCGCGGACCGCCGGGCATCCACGCCGACCCAGGCGATCATGCATCTGCTTCCCGATGTCGATGAACTTCGGCAGCAGATCGACGACCGGACGCATCGACTGCGGCTGTTGAGCAGCCAGCGACTGCAGCTGGCCGAGCGGATCATGCGGGAGCATCGCGACCGAATGCGTCGATCGATGCGGATGATTCTTCAGGTGGCCCGCACGACGATGCAGCAGCGTGCCGTGGATCTGGCCCACCGTCGCCCCGATGTGCTGCTGTCGAAGCGGCGGGCCGGCCTCCAGCAGACCCGCCAGCGGTTGGAAGCGTCCATGCGGCGTCGGCTCGATGCCGCCCGGGGACGGATCGGCCGGACCGCCGATGCGCTGCCTCGATCGATGGCGGCATCCCATGCGGGGCGCATAGAGCGTCTGGAGACGCTGGAGCGGACCCTGCACGCCCTCGGTCCGGCCTCGGTGCTCGAACGTGGATTCTCGATGACCACCGATGGGAACGGCAAGGCCGTTCGGAGTGCCGGGGAGATCGCCCGGGGGGATCTGCTGATCACCCATCTCGTCGACGGTCAGGTCGAATCACGGGTCGAGGGCGTCGAGCCGTCTGGTACAATGGAAGTCTGATGGCCACCAAGAAGACCACCAAGAAGAAGCGTGCCGACGTCGAGGCGTCGATGACCTTCGAGTCCGCCTCCGCCGAACTCGAGGTGATTCTCCAGCAGATCGATTCAGGCGAACTCGGTCTGGAGGAGGCGATGACGCTGCATCGTCGAGGGCAGGTCCTGCTCGCGCATTGTCGATCGTTGCTCGATCGGGCCGATCAGGAACTCAAGGAAGTCGCTCTGGACGATCTGGATCCAGCCGACGAGGCCGGGTAGTCCCGCGGGGCACTCCACGGAAGCGTCTTCATCCGCACTGGCGATCCCATGCTTCTTGCCAACGTACTTTCGACCTCGCTGCTGACGCACCTGCCCTGGGCCGTGTTCGTGTTCTGCCTCGGCGCCTGTGTCGGCAGCTTCATCAACGTCGTCGTGCACAGGCTTCCCCGAGGAATGAGTCTCGCCATGCCGCCCAGCCGCTGCGAGACCTGCGGAGCGCGGCTTCGATTCTTCCGCGAGAACCTTCCGATCATCGGGTGGCTCATGCTGCGTGGGCGATGCAGGTACTGCCGGAAGTCGTTCAGTCCCGCATACATGTTCGTCGAACTCGGCATGGCGATCATGTTCCTCGGCGTCTATGTGCTGCTCTTCTGGCTTTCGTCCCGTACGCCCTGGGTCGGCGACATCGGTGGACCTTGGTGGGGGACCCAGTCCTTCGCAACCGCATGGCCCGCCTTCATCCTGATCACCTTTCTCCTGGCCGCGTTGTGGGCGATGACCGCGATCGATGCCCGTACGTTCACCATCCCGATCCAGATTCCGATGTTCATCACGGTGCTGGCCTTCATCCTCTGGCCCATGCAGGGCGTATTCGCCTCGAGCTGGCCCCGGGCCGTGGCCTGGCCGATTCCCGGCGTCAACTGGTGGTGGTTCCTGGTGGGTGCAGGCGGCATGATCGGTGTCGTGACGAGCCGACTCCTGTTGGCGGCGGGCGTCTTCAAGTGGTCCTTCGCGGACTACGAGGACTACCTCCGGGAGGACGAGGCCATCGCGGAGTATCCACATGCCCGCAGGGAGATGGGCGTCGAGTTCATCTACCTGCTTCCGATTCTGGGGGGGCTCGTCATCGGCGGCATCCTGGGCGGCCTCCTCCCCGGAGGCGGACTCGATGCGCCGGGTCGCGTGCTTCAGGCCCTTGGTGGAAGCTTTCTGGGCTACCTCAGCGGGGCGGGGATCGTCTGGGCCGTTCGCATGTTCGGGACGCTTGGATTCGGCAGGGAGGCGATGGGGCTCGGCGACGTGCACCTGATGGGAGCCGTCGGAGCCGTTCTGGGCTGGTTCGATCCGCTGGTGATCTTCTTCGTCGCTCCGTTCCTCGGGCTTTCCTGGGTGCTTGTCACGGGAGTGATCAGCCGGTTGACTCGGGGGCAGGGAAGGGAGCTTCCCTATGGTCCGCATCTTGCTGCTGCCACAGTACTTCTGATCTTCTGTCGTCCGGTCGTCGTCGATGTCTGGGAAGCACTCGTCCCCACCGTTCCCATGCCGGAACGGTCTCTGGAGCCGAGGGAGGGTCCGGATCGATCCGAAAAGGCCGTCCTGGGCATATCGAGGGATGAATTCCCGGACCCTATTTTTGAAAGTCAATCGGTCCAAGTGGCCGACTCATCTAGTGGAGAGGCTGTCGGGATGTTTGCATCCTCAGGTCTTCTTGTACCCTCTTGATATCACCGACTCCGGTGTCGCAGCCTGGATGGCTGCTCGGAATCGGTCACATGAGCAACTCGGAAAGGACGTTGAGTCATGCGCATGAAGAACCTGTTGGCAGTCGGACCCCTTGCAGTCATCGCCATACTGGCGGGGTGTGATTCAACCACGGACAAGGTCTCGCTCCTCGAGCAGGAGAACACCGAACTCCGTGATCAGCTGAGTCAGCGAGACAAGGCATTGGAGTCCGCGAACACCGATCTTCGTGAAGCCAATCGAATGCTTCGCGAACAGGAGATCATGTTCGACGACGAGCTTACGACGCTGGCAAGCGGCGTATCCTCTCCCACCGCATTCGACGGCATCGAAGGCGTCAGCACGAGTGTCTCGGGGCGTGAAGTCACCGTGACCGTGGCCAGTGACGTGCTGTTCGATTCCGGACGGACCTCACTGAAGTCGAACGCCAAGTCGTCGCTCGATCAGGTCGCCAGTGTGATCCAGTCCCGGTATCCCGGACGTCAGGTCCGCGTGATCGGGCACACCGATTCCGATCCGATCCGCAAGAGCGGACACAAGAGCAACTACCATCTCGGCTTCGAGCGTGGGTACGCGGTTCGCGACTACCTGATCTCGCGAGGCATGGACTCCTCCCAGGTTTCCATCACGAGCTTCGGTCCGAACCAGTCGCTCGGATCGAAGTCCCAGAGCCGCCGTGTCGAGATCGTCGTCGCGGAATGACCCGAATCCCAGTCACAGCCACGCGGCCCCGTGCATCGGGGCCGCGTTTTTTTTTGACCCCTTCTGTGCGGTACAGTGTGACCTGTGGACAAGAACGAATCACAAGCCGCTCCGCCCCAGATCGACAACGATGCGAAGCGTTCGTCATTCGCACTTCTCGCCTTCGGAAGTCTCGGCATCGTCTTCGGTGATGTCGGAACCAGTCCGCTCTACACCCTGAAGGCGATCTTCAGTGACACGGTGATCGGTGTCCCTGCCACGAACGATTCGGTGCTGGGGGTGCTCTCGCTCATCTTCTGGGCGTTGGCCCTGGTCATCACGCTCAAGTACATCACGGTCGTCATGCGGGCCCAGCACGAGAGCGAAGGCGGCATCTTCGCCATGCTTGCGATGCTGCAGCGGGTGCCGGTGATTCGAAGCAGTCGCTGGAAGTCCGTCCTGATCATGTTCGCGGCGATTCTCGGCGCCTCCCTGCTCTACGGCGACGGCGTCATCACCCCGGCGATCTCCGTGATCTCCGCCGTGGAGGGATTGGGGACGATCTCCCCGGATCTGTCCGGCTTCGTCGTCTGGATCTCCGTACTGATCATCATCGGTCTGTTTTTCTGGCAGCGGGTCGGAACCGATCGCATCGCGTTGATCTTCAGTCCGATCATGCTGGTCTGGTTCGTGGCCATGGGCTTCTTCGGATTGCTGCAGATCATCGAGGGGCCCGCCATCCTGCAGGCGTTGAACCCCCTGTGGGCGGTCGGATTCTTCGCGGACCATCCGATGCATGCATTCTTCATGCTGAGTCTGGTGGTCCTGTGCGTGACCGGAGCGGAGGCCCTCTACGCCGATCTCGGGCAGTTCGGACGTGGTGCGATCACCGCGGCGTGGTTCACGGTCGTGTGGCCGTGCCTGCTGCTGAACTACTTCGGTCAGGGATCGTGGCTGCTGTCGGTCGTGAACGAGCACTCCGGCGGATGGGTGCACCAGATCAAGCAGGTCGACGTCTCCCATCCGTTCTTCTCCATTCTGCCGGAGCAGATGCTCTGGCCGATGGTCGTGCTCGCCACCCTGGCCGCGGTCATCGCCTCGCAGGCGATCATCACCGGCGTGTTCGCCATCACGCGTCAGGCCATCCAGCTGCGACTGCTGCCGTACATCCGGATCGTCTACACGTCCCACGAGCAGATCAACCACGTCTTTCTTCCCGCGGTCAATCGATTCATGCTCGTCGGCTGCATCGCGGCGGTCCTGCTGTTCCAGAGTTCCAACAACCTCGCGGCCGCGTACGGCGTCGCGGTGACCGCGGTGATGTTCACCACGACCATCCTGCTGTTCTTCATCGGCAGGCTCATCTGGAAATGGCCGTACTGGGCCCTGGTTCCGGTCGTGCTGCTCTTCCTGACGATCGATCTGGCGTTCTTCGGTGCGAACATCATGAAGATCCCCGAAGGAGGCTGGTTCCCCCTCGCCATCGCGTTGATCTTCATCATCCTGATGTCGACCTGGTTCAAGGGACGCACGCAGATCCAGCAACGTCATCAGGAACCGGTCGTGAAGCTCGATTCGTTCATCGCGGATGTGCTTGAGAGCCAGCCGACGCGGATCGACGGCAGTGCGGTCTTCCTGACCGCGTATTCGAATACCACCCCGAGTTGTCTGGTCGGCCTCTATCGCCACATGCCGGTGCTCTACAAGCAGTCCATCGTGGTCTCGATGCAGCCGTCGCAGGTCGCGCGGCTGCCTCGGAGTCGTCAGCTCGAGATCCAGAATCTCGGGGACGGGTTCTGGCTGCTCGTGGGGCACTACGGCTACCTGCAGACGCCCAACGTCCCCCGGCTGCTGCAACTTGCCCAGAAGCACGGCCTCGAGGTGGACATGAAGGAGCTCGCCTACTTCACCCGACGAGAGATCGTCGTGCTCGGAGGGAGCGCCAGCATGTTGTCCTGGAGAAAGGGACTCTTCGCCGCGATGTCGCGCAACTCGTTGGCGATGAGCGAGATGTTCGAACTGCCTGCGGGCCAGGTCATCGAGGTGGGGATGCGGGTCGAGATCTGATCCCGTCG
Organism: Phycisphaerales bacterium UBA3160; assembly: GCA_002364485.1. Taxonomy (GTDB): domain Bacteria; phylum Planctomycetota; class Phycisphaerae; order Phycisphaerales; family SM1A02; genus UBA854. Next base: position 144,854 of record DEYK01000004.1, on the reverse strand, counting down.
GAACCGGATTCAGAAGATTCCCTCTTCGCGGATCTGATCCATCATCAGCGTGAACGAGATGATGGCCTCCTCGAGCTGCTTCATGCTGGCTTCGACGCTGTTGTACAGATCGGGATTCTTCACGAGTTGTCCCAGCGTGCCGTCGCCGTCCCTGATCGCCTCGAGGAGCCGATCGGAGGTGTCCAGCATCTTGGCGAGCTCGCTCGCGATCGGTGCGATGTCGTCCATGAGGGCTTCGGTGCGGAGATCGACGTTGGACGCCAGTTCGGTCAGTTCGTTGACGAGATCGATGCCTTCGTTGACGAAGACGATTCCCGTGGCCATCAGATCGTGCATCGACGATCTGGCCTCGTCGTTGTCGAGCCAGAGTTCGACGAGTTGAAGCGCTCCGTCCACCCGGGCGAGGGTCGAGCGGACGGTCGGCCCGTCCATCGCCTCATCGCCGTTCCCGACCATCGCGATCAGGCCGTTGCCGAGCTCGGTGTAGGTCTCGGACACGGTCTCCACGGAGCTCAGGACGGGTTGCAGTCGCTCGTCGAGCGCCTCGTTGAGTTGCGTGAGCATCATGTTCCGAACCGGACCGGTGAGTTTGGCGGTGCCGTCGGTGGGCAGGGGCGGCGCCAACCGGTCGCTGGGGTCGACGGACAGTTCCAGCGTCGAACCGGTTCCCAGCAGGCTGCTGGTCGCGAACGGTACCGCGGTGGAGGGGATCAGATTGCCTTCGTCGATGCCGAGGACGAACCTGACCGGCCACTTGGGATCGGTCGAGTTGTTCACCGACTCGACGATGCCGACCTTGACGCCGTTGAGGGTCACGCCGCTGCCGGTGCGGAGCCCGTTCGCGGTCAACGAGGTGATTTCGACGGCATACTGATCGGAAGTCCGTATTTCGCCGAAGCGGACCAGCAGCACCGAAAGGCCGATGATCGCGATGATGGCACAGAGGCCGATGGAGAAGTCTCTCGTGGTCTCGTTCACGAATCGTTCCCTTCAAAGTTGTTCGTCAACTCGCCGAGTTCCTCGGGGCTGGCCCGGCCATCCAGGAAGCGGCGGATCACATCGTCGTCGGTGTTGCGGAACAGGTCGGGGTCGCCTTGAAGCAGGATTCTGCCCTCGTTCATCATCACCATGGTATCCGCGATCTTGAATGCGGTCGTGATGTCGTGGGTGACCACGATGCTCGTGATGGACAGCGTGTCCTGCAGTCTGAGGATCAGCTGCGCGATCACGTCGCTTCGGATCGGATCCAGACCGGTGGTGGGCTCGTCGTAGAGCACGACTTCCGGATTCAGCACGATCGAGCGGGCCAGTGCGATCCTCTTTCGCTGTCCGCCGGAAAGCTCGGAGGGCATGCGTCGTGCGGTTCCCGGAACGCCGACCAGTTCGAGCATGTGGTCGACCCGCTCATGCCGGTCGGCTCTGGAGATGTCGGTGTGCTCCCTGAGGGGAAATGCGATGTTCTGTCCCACGGTCATCGAATCGAACAGCGCGCCCTGCTGGAAGAGGAATCCGACCCGGCGGCGGATGTCGACCAGTTCGTGTTCCCGCATTCTGTCCACACGCTGCGACTGGAACCAGACCTCTCCCTGATCGGGACGAAGCAGTCCGATGATGTGCTTGAGCATCACGCTCTTGCCGCATCCACTCGGGCCGAGCACGACGGTGGTGCGGCCGGTCGGGAACCCAAGGCTGATCCCGTTGAGTGCACGGACCCCGCCGAAGGCCTTGGTGATCGATTCCAGTCGGATGATCGGGGGCGTGGTGTCGCCACTTGATGGGTTGCTGGGCTTCATTGGGGACGGGAACTCCGGCATGTCTTATGATTGATGGTACCCATGAGCCGGACCATCCATCGTCATCAAGCCTACCAATGCCCGATCTTCAAGGTCGAGGAGTGCAGTTGGGCCACCGAAACCGGGGGCGAGGTGGCGAGGTCCGTCATCCGGCACCCGGGAGCCGTGCTCATCGTTCCCGAGCTGGATGACGATCGGTTCGTCCTGATCAGGAACTACCGCGTCGCCGTCGGAGAACCCATCTGGGAGTTTCCGGCCGGCACGCTCGAGCCCGGCGAGCCTCCGATCGACACCGCCACTCGGGAGCTTTCCGAGGAGACCGGCTACGTCGCGGGGGCGATCGAGCCCCTTGGACGGTTCTACACCTCTCCCGGATTCACGGACGAGCTGATGCACGTCTTCGTGGCCAGGGATCTGAAGCCGGGCGTCCAATCCCTCGAACCGCACGAAGAGATCGAAGTTCGGACCCATGGTCGGTCCGATGTTGAATCCATGATCCGTGATGGCCGTCTGATCGACGGCAAGTCCATCGCGGCCCTGCTGCTGTGGCGGCAGGCGACGTCGGGACGGGAAGACTGAGGGCATGCATGGGACTCTATGACCGAGACTATCTGCGAGCGGGAGGACCTTCGGAAGGGGGGTCGCCGCTCGGTGCGCTCCGCAACTGGTCCGTCAACGCCTGGCTGATCGCCGCCTGCGTGCTCGTGTTCGTGCTCGAGGTCTTCATGCCGTTGCAGCCGATCGAGACCGGGTTGTACTGGGCGGTGGATCAGGAGACCGGAGAATGGGTCGAGCTCACGGACGATCCGTTCCGCAGCGGTTCGATCCGGAACGAGAGCACCATGCTGGGGTCCGAACTGGTCACCCTGACGATTCCGATCAAGGACGGCGAAAATCAGAATGTCAGCGGATTTCCCGTCCGCACCGGCAATGGAGACATCGTCGGACTGGCCGAGGGGATGATGACCAGCACGATCGGCTACTGGTTCCACTTCTCCACCAAGAAGGTCATCGGTGGGGCCCAGTTGTGGAGACTGATCGGCTTCCAGTTCCTGCATGCCAACGAGTACCACCTGCTGTTCAACATGATCGGCCTCTTCTTCTTCGGTCCGCTGGTCGAACGCTATCTGGGCCGCAAGCGCTATCTCGCGTTCTATCTCCTGTGCGGCATGTTCGGTGCGCTGCTGTATCTGGTCCTGAACCTCGGCGGGTATGTCCTGAGCGAGCTGCTCGGATACTCCGCCGTTCCGGGCCTGCTCTTCAACGCGACGGGGACGCCGCTGATCGGAGCATCCGCCGGCGTGTTCGGAGTGCTGATGGCCGGAGCGTACCTCGCGCCCGAAGTCCGAGTGCTCCTGTTCTTCCTGATTCCGATGCGGTTGGCGACGTTGGCCTGGGGTCTGGTCGTCATCTCAATCCTGAGCGTGCTCTGGAATCTCAACAACGCCGGAGGCGAGGCCGCCCACCTCGGCGGTGCGGCGGGCGGTTTCTACTTCATCAGGCGTCCCCAGTCCCTGCACGGCATCTTCGACTTCTTCGGCAAGGTCGATCCGACCTCTCGGCACTTCGCAGTCAAGCGGCCCAGCCCGGGGAAGAACGATCAGGTCGATCGGATCCTCGACAAGATCTCCCGCAAGGGGCTGAAGAGCCTGAGTGCGAAGGAGAAGCGAATTCTCGAACAGGCATCCCGTCGCAATCCGGATCGAGGGTAGGCATCCGTGGCCGGACCACTGCATTTCAACATCGACCATCGTCTCCCTGGTGCGAACGCACGAACGGGAACGGTGACCACGCCCCACGGATCCTTCTCGACGCCGGCATTCATGCCGGTCGGAACCAAGGGGACCGTCAAGGGCCTTCTTCCGCATGTCATCGCTTCGACCGGAAGCGAGATCATTCTCAACAACGCCTATCACCTCCTGCTTCGTCCCGGTGATGAACTCGTCGCCCGTCGAGGCGGCATGCACGAGTTCATGGGATGGACCGGTCCGATCCTCACCGACTCCGGTGGGTACCAGGCCTTCTCGATGTCCGATGTCAATCGCATCGACGACGACGGTGTCACATTCAAGTCCATCATCGACGGTTCGGCGATCCATCTCGGGCCCGAACGTGCGATGGAGGTCCAGAACAATCTCGGGGCCGACATCATCATGGCGTTCGACGACTGTCCTCCCAGCGTGGACGGAGTGCACGGAACCGGCAGGGAGGACCATGCCCGACGTCTCGAGGAGGCTGTGGGCAGGACCACCGACTGGATGGCTCGTTGCGTCGAATCCCACGCTCGTCCGGATGACCAGGCGCTCTTCGGAATCATCCAGGGGGGAACCGATCTGGAACTTCGCTCGCGATCGCTCGAGGAGATCACGCGATTCGATCTGCCCGGGTACGCCATCGGAGGCGTTGCCGTGGGGGAAGAACCGGGACTGATCCATTCCGTGGTTCGAGCCGTCGCTCCCCAACTCCCGGAAGATCGTCCGAGGTACCTGATGGGCGTCGGGTACGAACGGGACATCGTCGCGGCGGTCGAGGCCGGCATCGACATGTTCGACTGCGTCCTGCCCACCCGAAACGGCCGAAGTGCCTCCGCATTCACGCGATCCGGGCGAATGAATCTGAGAAATGCACGATTTCGGGAGGACGATCTCCCCATCGAGCCCGGGTGCCCCTGCCTCGCCTGCAGCGGTGATCAGCCCCTTTCTGGCGATCGCCAGAGGGGATTTTCAAGAGCGTACCTCCGGCATCTCTTCCAGGCCGAGGAGATGCTCGGGCCGATCCTCGTCAGCGTGCACAACATCCAGCACTTCCAGTCCCTCATGCTGGACATAAGGAGGGCAATTCGGGATGATGCGTGGCCCTCGCTGTTTCGGGATTGGCCCGTACTCGAGGATCCGGCCCAGAAGGGCTGAAATAGGGGTTCCGACCCCTTGATTGAGTACAAGGCATGACCATGTTCAAGAAGATGCATGGGGTCGAGAGGTCCCGCAACGGGGGAGTGGTGTGCTTGTTCATGGCAACAGTGTGTTCACTGGCTCTCGTGGCAGAAGGAACGCCCGGCCCACCACCGATTTCCGGTGGGGCCAGTGCAGCCCCCGCGGTTGCCACTTCGAACGCCGACGGAGTCCCTGTCCAGGGCAATGGTGAAGAAGTGGTCATGGAGGGCATGGGCATGGAGCCGATGTTGCTGATTCTCGTCGTCTTCGGCGGGATCATCCTCTTCTCCGTCTTCGGACAGCGTAAGGAGAAGAAGCGCCGCAAAGAGATGCTTTCTTCGATCAAGAAGAACGATTCGGTACAGACCATCGGTGGAGTCATCGGATCTGTCGTCGAACTCAAGAACGAAACCGTGGTCATCCGTGTCGATGACCGTGCCGATACTCGTATGACTTTTGCCCGTGCCGCAGTTCAGCAGGTTCTTTCGCAGCCTGACGCCACGGACGACTGACCCGATCCGGGAACTCAAATGCAGAACCTCTTCTGGAAGACAGTACTCATCATCATCATCGTCGGTGGATGCCTCTGGGCAACCATCCCGCCCGATCAGCGCATTCGCCTCGGGCGTGACCTCAGTGGTGGCGTGAGCCTGGTCTATTCGGTGCGCATGCCGGAGAATGCTGATCGCAATCAGATTCTCAACCAGACGATTCGAGTCCTCAACGACCGCGTGAACCCGCAGGGCGTTCTGGACATCGCGATGACGCCCCTCGGGGCCGATCGCATCGAGATCGTGATGCCTCTTCCCAACGAGGAGGTCAAGCTCCTTGCCCAGAATTACGAAACGACTCTTCAGCGATTCATCAGCGAGGCTGAAATCGAACGAAGCCAGCTCGAGATCGCACTCGATGCCGGTGATGCGACGGTTCGATTGGGCGGCAGCGAGGCATCCGAACGGCGGGATCTGATCGAGGATCTCCAGTCGGTGCACGACCAGCTGATGGTCCTTCGTGAAGGCAACGCCACCGCGGAAGCCGAGGGCATGGATGAAGCGTCGCTTCGTCGCCTCAGGCTCCAGCAGGCGGACCTCGAACTCGAATACGAGGAGGTCTTCGAGGCGGCGCTTGCGCTGAGTCTCGATCGTTCCCGCGTGGTTCGTGCCCTGGAGCTCTCGGACATCGGAGAGCCTCTCCTCGACGAGGACGGCCAGCGGCTGATGAAATCCGACGGCACCGTCCAGCGGGCGCTTTCGCCTCGCGAGGTCACGATGCAGACTCTGGTGGGGGAGTATCCCCATCTTTCGGAAGTGCTCGACGAAGTCGTCGTCACCTACGACGCCTATCAGGCCAAGCGAAGCGGACTCGATGATCCCGAGGATCTCATGCGACTGCTCCGTGGAGCCGGCGTGCTCGAGTTCCACATCGCGGTCAAGGGAGCTCAGGCCGAAGGCGTGAACATCCAGGACATGCGAGCCCAGCTGATCGAGCTCGGGCCGGAAAACACCGATTCCCTGCTTGCTCGCTGGTATCCGATCCACGACCTGGAGCAGTGGGCGAGTTCTCCGGAGCAGCTGCTGGCGCTTCAGGAGAATCCCCAGGCCTACTTCTCGTCACCGGGTCGCGATCTCGTCGCCGCCCAGGCCGATGGTGTGGTCTACCTGCTCCTGTACACCAGCGATCCCAAGAGCATGACGCATGCCGGCGACATCGACTGGGCCGTGCAGTCCGCCGGGCGAACGACCGATGGATTCGGCCGACCCGCCGTCAGTTTCCGTCTTGACCAGGCCGGTGGCGGCCTGATGTCGAGATTGACCCAGCCGCACGTCCAGCAGCCCATGGCCATCGTTCTCGACGACAAGGTCTACACGGCTCCCAATCTCAACAGCCAGATCGCCAGCACCGGTGTGATCACCGGCAGCTTCTCGGACGAGGAGATCGACTATCTGACGCGTGTGCTGGTGGCCGGTGCCCTCGAGGCCCGGCTGTCCCAGGAGCCGATCTCCGTCAGCGTGCTCGGCCCGTCGCTCGGCGCCGACAACCTCGGACGAGGCTTCGATGCGTTCATCTGGGCGATCTGCGCAGTCGCAATCTTCATGCTCGTCTGGTACTTCATGGCCGGCATGGTCGCCGACTTCGCGCTGCTCTGCAACGGAATCATCATCTTCGGCGTCATGGCGCTTCTGCAGGGGACGTTCACCCTCCCCGGACTCGCCGGGGTGGTGCTCACGATGGGCATGGCCGTCGATGCGAACGTGCTGATCTACGAGCGCATCCGTGAGGAGCTCGAGGGTGGGGCTCGCGACCTCCGCGAAGCGATTCGCGAGGGATACAACCGCGTCTACAGCACCATCGTCGATGCGAACCTCACCAACCTGATCGTCTGCGCCGTGCTGCTGCTGATGCAGCCGACGACGGAGGTCAAGGGCTTCGCGTTGACGCTGACCATCGGCATCATCGCCACGCTCTTCACATCGCTCTTCGTGACGCGATACATCTTCGATCTGTACGCCTATGTGCTTCGATTCAAGAAGATCACCATGTTGCCGATCGCCATTCCGGCCATCGGCCGCCTGCTGCGTCCGAACGTCGACTGGATCGCCTTCCGGGGCCTGTTCTGGACCATTTCCATCCTGATGGTCGGGGCATCGATCGTCCTCTTCTACGTCCGCGGTGTCGACATGTTCGACACCGAGTTCCGTGGAGGAGTGGCCGTCACCATGAAGACCGCACCCAACGAGGGTGGCACCGGGAATCTGATGCTCGGTCACAACGGCGAAGGGTCGGTCCTGTCCCGGGTCAAGGGGATCGCCGACTCGGCCGGGGACAGCGATTCGCTCGACGATCGCGTTCTTCGTGAGATGCGCAACGCCAAGGTGCTGACCGTCGGAACCACGGGCGTCGGAGCCGACGGCCGAACCGTCGCCGACAGTTTCCAGGTAAAGGTCGCCAACCCATCCGGACTGTCGGATGAACAGGGCATCCAGAGCATCGTCGAACTGGCGCTTCTCGAGGAGTTCGGTTCGCAGTTGGCCGTCTCCGAGCCCAGGACGTTCCGTGGGGTCAACTCGAGTTCCTACGCGGACTTCACACGGCCGATCGAGGCCAAGACGCTGTCGGAATCGCTCGATGGACGCGGCCCCAACATCGACATCTCCGATCAGCGCGGCGGCGTGCTGATTCTGCTCGAGGACATCGATCCGCCGGTCAGCATCGAAGACGTGGCCCAGCGCATCGACCAGATGCGGCAGGACCCGGACTTCTCCCGCGACACCGCGGGCCGCGACGTGCGTGTGTTCGGAATGCAGTCGACGGGCGAGGACGATCAGTGGCGCGAAGTCGCCGTGGTGGTCACCGATCCCGACTTCAACTACCTGCGGAGCGAGTCGGCCCTGGTCGATCAGAGGCTGGCCTCCCGCGAGTGGGAGCTCGTTCGCAACGCGATGAGCAAGCGGAGCAGTTTCGAGCAGGTCAGCAGCTTCTCCCCATCGGTCGCCCAGACGCGGGCGGCGAACGCCATCGGAGCCGTGGTGCTCTCTCTGGCCGGAATCCTCTGCTACATCTGGATCCGATTCGGTTCGTTCTACTATTCGCTCGGTGCGATTGTTGCGCTCTGTCACGATGTGATCATCGTGCTCGGCTGTCTGGCCCTTTCCGGACTTCTCGCCGGCAACGAATTCGCCTGGCGATACCTGCTGATCGACGAGTTCCTCATCGATACCGGGGTGGTGGCCGCGCTGCTGACGGTGATCGGGTATTCCCTGAACGATACGATCGTCATCCTCGACCGCATCCGCGAGAACCGCGGCAAGCGGGCGCTTCCCAGCAGGAGCGTCGTCAATCTCTCGATCAATCAGGCCTTCAGCCGTACGATCCTGACCTCGGTGACCACCGTCATCGCGGTGCTGATCATCTACGTCGCCGGTGGAACGGGACTCCGGGCCTTCGGCTTCGCGTTGCTGATCGGAGTGATCGTCGGAACCTACTCGTCGGTCGCGGTCGCGTCTCCGCTCGTCTATCGCCGGAGTCCGCGAGAAGAGGGTGAAGACCCTCTGCTCGACGGAGAGGAATCATCGACGGAAACCGACGGGACCCCGGCGTTGTCCTGAGTCGAAAAACTGAAGAAGAGGCCTCCACGCTGTCGATGCAACTGTCGAGGGGAAGTTGCACATCTCAGTTCTGTACGGAGGCATCTATGTCCACAGGCAGCAAGGTCGTCCTGCTCCTCACCTTTCTCTTCATCGGCGTTCTGATCTGGTACTACGGTCCGGAGTCCGAGTCGCCGAAGCTGGTCGCCACCGACCCGACCCTCGCGATCACTGCCGAGACCGCTGTCGCGACCCCGGTTCCCGCCATCCGGGCGACTCCGCCCGCTCGAGCCGCGGCATCCCCCGATCGTCCGGCCGTGTCGCCCCCATCCCGTACGGCCACGGCGCCCTCGTCTCCGTCATGGTCACCCCCGACATTCCGTGTTCCTGCTGCCGGCCCAGCCACCAGATCGCCCGATCCGGTGGTCTCCAGTGGTGCGACCACCCTTGTGATGGGACAACCTCTGTCCGCACGATCAGGGCCCGATCGGCCTCGTGAAGCCCCGGTGGCCGCGACCAGGACTCGTTCGGTCACCGTCCAGTCGCCGCCTCAGGTTGCCGCTCGCGACTACGTGGTCGTCGAGGGGGACACCCTCAGCGGTATCGCCGTGATGTACTACGGATCCGAACTGGCCTGGGCTCGCATCGCGGAGGCGAATCCCGACGTCGATCCGGACCGTTTGCGCATCGGAACCAGCCTCAGGATCCCTGCCCACTCGCCGCGGACACCCCGTACGACCACGAAGACGACCTCCGCCACCCCAGTGACCGGAAAGAGCCATCGCGTCGAGGAGGGGGACTCGCTCTCGAGCATCGCGATTCGGTACTACGGCCGTGACAGCAGGTGGTCGAAGATCTTCGAGGCCAATCGCTCGATGCTGCAGAACGATCCCGACCGCCTTCGAATCGGCATGGTCCTCGCGATTCCCAGCCAGTGAGCGTGGTCAGTCCCTGATCGTCTCGATGTTGGTGGCCATGCGTGCCGACGAGAGGCTGCCGATCACGATCGATGAGATCGAATCACGTACCGGCGATTCGGTCGTCAGAAAGGTGAGGGCGGCCGCGGGGTCCAGGTGGCCGCTTCCCAGAGCCTTCTTGACGAGTACCCCCACGCCCATTTCGCCGGCGGCTCTGATCACCGGCTCCATCTCACGGGCATCAAGGTGGTACTCGACCATGATCGCGTCGGCCCACGGCAGGGATTCCATCAGTCCGGCTTCGGTCTTGCCCGAGAAGCCGATGGCCCGGGTCCGGCCCTCATCACGCAGTCTCTGCATGGTGTCGGAGATCCCGTGTTCCCGCTGGATCTCGATGTCCCTCCCGTCGGAGTGGACCAGCAGAAGGTCCACCGATTCGCATCGAAGCCGTTCGAGGCTTCTGTTCAGGGATGATCGGATCGCCTCCGGCGTGAAGTCCCACGCAGAGCGGCCCGACTCGAACGTCTCCCCGACCTTTGTGGACAGGGTGAACTCGGATCGTCGTTCCGCCAGGGCTCGGCCGACACGCTGTTCGCTCAGGCCGTAGGCCGGCGCGGTGTCGATCAGTCCGATGCCCAGATCCAGCATCGCATTGAGCAGCGCATCGGATTCATCGTCATCGGGGAGTTCGTAGGCATCGGGATACTTGGCCCCGAGGTTGCGGCCGATCTTGAATGCGCCGTATCCGATGCGGGTCACATCGAGATCGGAGTTGCCGAGTGCACGTCTGTCCATGGCAGATCCCTTTCCCACGGGGGGAGCGCGACGGTCGGTCGCGGCCAATCCTGCAGTTGCAGGAGATCGTCATTCAGGCCGGCTGGTTGCGAGACATGCTTCATGACCTGATCGGAAAGCATCGGAACAAGGGCCAACTTGGTCGGCCACAGTGTGACCGTGTTTCCTTCGATGAGATGAATCGGGCCGTCGGGGCGTGATCGACCGTTGTTGGCGGCCTCGGCGCGATTCGCCTTGTAGGTCGTGAACCAGATGTCGTCGAGATTCAGGGTCGGCATCGCCCGGGCCAGATCCGTTCTCGCACGGGCGATCGTCTGAGCCGGCGTGGCATCGATGCAGTCCTCGGCCAGTTGTCCACCGATCTGCCAGACCACGCGATCTGCGCAGTCCAGGGTCGATGTGATCGTCAACCACGGCGAGGTTCCCTTGATGCAGTGGCCGTTCAATCGCGGGAGATCGCCTCGTGCCATCACCATGTGCAGTGGTCTGGTCTGCATCGACTGGCCCGGCAGGTCGCAGGCCTGTCGCAGCTGCTGATTGCCTCCGCCGGCGGCGAACATCACGAGGCGGGGCTCCAGATCGAGTGGTGCACTCGTTTCGGGGTTCAGGAGTCGGACGCGGTCGACCTTGCCCCGGCCCGAGGTCTCGAATTCGAGGCCGCTTCGGGTGTCGATCTGCAGGCAGCGGGGGCGATGCTGATCTGCAAGCATGGCGAGCATGCTGTGCGGTTCGATCACCTGTTCGTCGATCCGGGAAACCGATCCCTTCCATGATCGAAGAGGTTCGGGCCGCTCGTTTCTCGGAAGGGTTCTGGGTCGGACCCGCAGTCCGAAGCGGGCGCCGAGGAGTCCGATCCTCGATCGCAGTCCGGGCAGGGACCAGAGACAGCAGTATTCTCCACGCATGATGGTGCCCGAGAGATCAGGAGCCGCCTCTCCGGCCAGTGACCGTCGCCAGAGCATGGGCATGTCGCGAATCATGCGGGAGGCTCTTGAAGGACGTCCCTTCAGTGCGTACTTCAGCCCTCCGTGGATGATCCCCTGGGAGTTGATCGTCTGCCCGTCCCCGAGATTGCCCGATTCCAGAAGCAGGGCTCGGTGGCCGCTTCGATGGAGTTCGTCCAGCAGCCAGAGGCCGGAGATGCCTCCACCGAAGATCAGCACATCGAGTTTCAGGCTTGAACGATCCATGGCCTCCCATCCTCCGTCGAGGGTCGCGCCGCGTCAAGACGCCCGGGCATCCGAATCGAATGCGTCTGGTATCCTTCGAGTTCCTCATTACAGGAAACACCCATGAAACATACCGCAGTACTCATCCCCGGCGACGGCATCGGGCCCGAAGTGACCGAGTCCGCCTGCCGCATTCTCGAACAGGCCGGTCTCGACATGCAGTGGCACCGGCATGACGCCGGACTGGCCGCCATCGAGGCCGGGGCGTCGGAAGTGCTTCCGCAGGCGACCGTGGACGCGATCCGCGTCACCAAGACCGCTCTGAAGGGCCCCTGCACGACTCCGATCGGAGAAGGCTTCACTTCCGTGAATGTCGCCCTCCGGAAGCAGTTGAATCTCTTCGGTGCCGTCAGGCCCGTTCGCAGGATGGATGGGGTGCACACACGATATTTCGACGACGAAGTCGATCTGGTGGTCATCCGTGAGAACACGGAGGGGCTGTATGCCGGGATCGAGAACGTGATCACCGACGGAGTCGTGACGTCCCTGAAGGTCGCCACCGACAAGGCGTGCCGGCGGATCGCGAAGTTCGCATTCGACTACGCCGTGGATCGTGGGCGTTCGAAGGTGACGGCCTTGCACAAGGCGAACATCATGAAGCTGTCCGACGGGCTCTTCATCCGTTGCGCCCGCGAGGTCCACGAGTCCGAATACGCGGGGAGAGTCGACTACGAGGAGGTGATCATCGATGCCGGGTTCATGCGACTGGTGCAGAATCCCCGGCAGTTCGACGTCCTGCTCTGCGAGAATCTGTACGGAGACGTGGTATCCGATCTGTGCGCCGGGCTGGTGGGTGGCCTGGGTGTGACCCCGGGTGCCAACTTCGGAGTGGACGACTTCGCGGTGTTCGAGGCCGTCCATGGTTCCGCTCCGGACATCGCCGGCCAGGACAAGGCCAATCCTCTTGCGATCATCATGAGCTCGGTCATGATGCTGAACCATCTGGCCAACACGACCGGTGACAAGGAGTGCCTCGAGATCGCGGACCGGATCCGGTCCGCCTACGACGCCTGTCTCCAGAGCGACGAGAAGACGGCTGATCTCGGGGGATCGCTCGGAACCAGGGCCTTCACCGAGGCGGTGGTGGCCAGGCTGTGACCCTCGACTGGTCCATCGACTCCTCGTCCGGCGGCGCCTCGCGTCCGATCATCGGTACCACGCATTCACCGGAATGCGAACCCCGCGGCCACGTGCTGATCGCCCACGGCTTCAAGGGCTACAAAGACTACGGATTCATCCCCTGGTTGGCCCGGCATGCCGCCCGGTGCGGGTTCGTCGCCCATCGATTCAACTTCAGCCACGGCGGCATGGCCCACGGTCACGGCCCGTTCGACGAAGAGGTGTTCCGCGACGACACCTGGAACCGCCAGGTCGAGGACGTCCTGTCCCTGCTCGACGCGGTGCGGGAAGGGGGGCTGCCCGGCTCCCCCGGGCCCGTCGGACTCGTCGGGCATTCGCGTGGAGGCGTGACGAGTCTTCTGGCCGCCGGACGTCACGCCGGAACCGATTCCCTGGCGGGACTTCGGTGCGTGCTGTCCCTGGCGGCTCCATCGGAATGCCTGTCGATGGACCCCGGGCAGCAGGGGACGCTTCTGGAACGCGGCGAACTGCCGTCGCCGTCCGGGCGGACCGGGCAGGAGCTTCTTGTCGGTCGAACCTTCCTGCAGGAGCAGCTGGATGATCCGGAGGGGCACGATCTGCTCCGGCAGGTCGGTCGCATCGATGTTCCGGTCCAACTCGTGCACGGACTCGAAGACGACGCGGTGCCGGTCGAATCGGTGCGGAAGATCGCATCCGCCCTTCCGTCGGTCCACGGAGTCCACGTACTCGACGGGGCGAACCACGTCTTCAACACACCGAACCCGTTTCCGGTCGATGCGGAGCCGTCCGACTGCCTTGCGGAAGTGGGACAGATCCTTGCTGCGGCAATGGATGCCGGATTCAGCCGGTGACGGAAGGTGCTTCGGATCCGACCTGCCGGGTCGTGATCACGGGGGCGGGCGGGTCGACGTCCCTGCCGGGCGATGAGGCGATGGGGGCGGACGACGCCTTGATCTGCCCGTCTTCGCCGACCTCGTCGACCTGAACGCTGACGAACTTGGATACGCCGCGTTCCTGCTGGGTGATCCCGTAGAGCTCGTCGCATGCGAGCATGGTGCGATTGTTGTGGGTGATGATGATGAAGTGGCTGTGGTCGAGGAACTGGTCCAGCGTGTCGCAGAAGACGCCGACGTTCGCGACGTCGAGCGGAGCATCGACCTCATCGAGGATGCAGAAGGGCGATGGGCGTGACTTGAAGATCGACATCATCAGGGCGACGGCGGTCATGGCCTGTTCGCCGCCGGAAAGCTGGCTCAGGATGCGGGGCTTCTTTCCGGGGGGCTTGGCGGTGATCTCGATGCCTGATTCCAGAACATCGATGTTTCCATCCTCGTCCGGAGTCAGCGTGATGTCGGCGCTGCCGCCGCGGAAGAGCTGTCTGAACATCCCGGAGTTGCCGGCGAAGTTCTCGCGGATGTCGCGGAAGGTTCGGTCGAATCGCTCGCGGCAACTGACGTCCAGTTCGTCGATCAGCTGGGTCAGCTGCTGGGTTGCGGCGTCGATGTCCTCGACCTGCGTGACGAGGTCCTCGTTGCGTTCCTCGAGGTTCGATTCCTCGTCGATCGCATCGAGGTTCACATTGCCAAGCGTCTTGATCTCCTTTCGGAGTTCGGCGACCTGGGCTTCCGCCTCTTCTCGGTCGATCGGATCGTACTCGTCCGATTCCCGGAGTTCGGCGTAGGGGTCGTAGGCTTCGGTCAACTCGATGCCCAGTTCCTCGAGACTCCGCTCCTCGGTGTTCTCCCGATGGACCTCGGCTTCACGCCGACTGAGTTCGAGGGCGTGCTGGTCGCGTTCCAGCTGCTTGCCGCGTTGCCGTGCCGAGTCGAGTTGGGAGCGGCCGGCGGTGTAGGCGTCGTCCCCCTCCTGGATCCGTTCGTTGACGTTGCTCAGTTCCGCATCGGTCCTGGCGACGTCCTGACGGCCGGTGGCGATCTCCTCGTCGGCGGTGACGATGCCGGCCTCGAACTGGTCGAGGGTGGCGGTGCGTCGACCGACCTCGTCGCGAAGGCTGGTCAGCCGGCTTCGCGATTCGTCGAGGGCCATGACGATGTGGCTGCGTTCACGCTGCTTGGCGCTGAACTGCTCGCCGATCTGGCCGAGTTCGACCCGTGCCGCGGTCAATTCGTCCTTGGACGTGACCCAGTTGGCGTTGGTCTCCTGGGCGTTCTGCTCGGCTCCCTCGGCCTGTTCCTCGAGCCGGCGTGCCTCCGCATCGATCTCGGAGATCTGGGTGACGAGCGATTCCATCTGTTCGTTGTTGTCGGATCGACGCTGGGTGATCTCGTCGATTTCGGCGGAGATGGTCCGGTCGTCTCGGATGAGTCGCTCGAGGTCGGTGTCGAATCGCCTCTGGTTGTACTCGAGGTCGACGACGGCGTTCATCGCATCGCGGAGCTGCTGCTGGACGGCCTGCTGCTTCTCGCGAGCCTGGGTGGACTCCGAGAGGAGCGTGCTGAGCTCTTCGTTCATCTGCTTGATGCCGGCATCGAGTTCGCCCACCTCTCCTCCGAGATCCTGCATCTCCAGTCGTCTCGAGAGCCAACCGCTTTCGGCATTGGATCTCGTGTAACCGAGTCGGATGCATCCCGTGGGCTCCACAATGAGGCCGCTGCGGGTGATGAATCTCCACCCGCTGCCGCGTGCGGCCATGGCCGCGTCCAGATCCTCGACGATCGCGATGTTGCCGAGCAGTCGCTGGGCAGCGGCCCGAGCCCAGTCCTGGACCGTGATCCGTTCGAGCAGGGAGGTCGCTCCGGCGGGGGCGGAGGCGAATGTGCTCGGATCGGTGTGATCGTGATCGATGACGAAGACGGTCGCTCGAGCGGTCTGTTCTCCGAGCGAAGCCTGAAGATGTTCGAGCGCGTCCTTGTCGTCGACCAGCAGGACTTCGAGGTCGCGTCCGAGCATGGCCTCGATGCTTCGGGCGTCGTCGCGTGAAGTGGTGATCGCATCGCCGAGCATGCCTCGCAGTCCGGGATGTTCGTCGCCCTCGGAGAGGATTCGCTTGACCGAGTCGGTGAGGCCCTCCCTCGCATCCTGCATCTCCTCGAGCAGGTGGAGTCGTGAGCCGAGTGCGGCACGACGGTGTCGGATGTCGCCGATCTGATCGGTCAGATCACCGTGCTTCTGGCTCAGGGTCGCGGCGGCATCGTCGTGATCGGCAAGCAGCGTCTCGTACCGTCGCACTTCGTTGCGTGACGACTCGAGGCCGCGGTCGTTCTCGACGCGATCCGTTTCGAGGGTGGTCCGCTCCTCGGCGATGGAGCCTCGGCGTCCCTGCAGACGTTCCAGTTGTTCGTGGAGGGCACGCATCCGTCCTTCGATCGCGGTTCGCGACGACTGCATGTGGCCTCGTCGGGCGAGGGTTCGTTCGCGTTCTCCGCGGAGGGTGTCGGTGGCCCGGTTGGCCAGTTCCGATTCCTGATGAAGCCTTGCCACGTCGCGGCTGAGCGAGTCGGCCTTGCGTTCGGTGTCGGCAAGGAGCTCGCCTGCGGCGGCCATCGCTTCGGATGTCGTCTTCAGATCGTCGTCCTGTGTCCGGATCCGGTGCTCGAGTTCGGAGAGTCGTTGCCGTTCGGCTTCCAGCAGTTCCTTGCCTTCGGTGAGTTGCCGAGCGGTCATCTCCCGTCTCTGGGAGGCGTGGGTGATCGAAGCCTGGAGCTCCTGTCGCCGCTGCTGGCAGGCCTGAAGCTGATTCTGCAGCTCGTGACGCGTGATCTCGCTTTCCTGCTGGGCGGCATCGAGTTCGAGCGTGGTCCGTTCGAGCTCACGACGCTGGATGTCGAGGTCGGCGAGTCTGCTGGTCAGTCCCGCCAGTCTGGTGCGGAGATCGTGGTACTGATCCAGCACCAGTTCGCGACGGAGTGTGGTGTGCTGCTCGTCGAGTTCCCGGAAGCGTCGTGCCTTGACGGCCTGGCCGCGGACGATGCGCAGGCGACGTTCCGTGCTTGCGAGCTGTTCCCGAACGCGTACGAGATTGACTTCGGTCCGTTCGAGCTTGCGGGCGGCCTCGACCTTCCTGGTCTTGAACTTCGAGATGCCGGCCGCTTCCTCGAGGATGGCCCTTCGTTCGATCGGATTGCTGGTGAGCATGGCATTGACCTTGCCCTGCTCGATGATGGAATACGCGTTGGCACCGATGCCGGTGTCCATGAACAACTCGCGGATGTCACGGAGGCGGCAGGTCTGCCCGTTCAGCAGATAGTCGCTTCGTCCGTCGCGAAAGAGTCGTCGTCCCACGTCCACCGTCTCGGTGTCGACGGAAAGCGCACGTCGCTGCGCAGGATCCTTCGTGTTCGGATTCGTGATCGGGTTCTCGAACGTCAGCGTGACCGATGCGGCGCCGAGCGGCTTTCGCCCGGCCGAGCCGGAGAAGATCACATCGGACATCGCCTGTCCACGCAGGCTCTTCGCGGAGCGCTCACCGAGCACCCACTTGATCGCGTCGACGATGTTTGACTTGCCGCAGCCGTTGGGACCGACGATTCCGACCTTCGGTTGGTCGAAACGGATCTCGATCGGATCTGCGAACGATTTGAACCCGGCGATTGAAACCTTGGAAAGCCGCATACGGCATGGACCTCCTGTCGAGCCGATGGATTCCATCCTTGGATATCGATCCCGGGGCTTGCTTGGGCGTCCGTCGCCCAGAAATGCACCTGGCATCGCCAGCGGCTGTGAAATGTCGATGGTGGCGAAGAACCACCCTTCGAATCCCATACTATCGGGTGAATACCCGTTTCGCGAGGATTTGAAGCGTGGATAGCCGCCTTCTTGCAATGAAAATCAGGGTTCCGAGCGACGGCTGTCCGGAGGAATCCGAGGTTCACTTCACGAGTGGGCGGATGGTGGCGGGCTCTCGAAAGAGTTTCTCGTTGAGATCGGCCTTGGGCGTTTCATCTTCTGGATCGTCGAACTCGGGTCGTTCTTCATAGGACTCGAGGGTGCCGTATCGACGAATTGCCGCCAGCAGGCGATCCTGCTCCGCCTTGAAGTCCCCCGGGATGTAGCCCTGGGCCCAGAGAGCGTGGATCGCTCCCACGGTCTCGGAGTAGGACAGATTCAGTCCGGGTCGTGGATCTTCGATCGTGGTTCGGCGGGCGATGGTCTCAAGGAAGTCGTAGGCATTGGCCTGGGTTTCGATGATTCTGGCGCTTTGGGACTCGACGGGTCGGTAGTAGATCTCGATCTCGGATTCGGATTCATCTGAATCCTGGACCAGCAGTCGGTTGTTCCAGGCTCCCATGGTCACGGGGCGATCGATTTCGAGATCCCGTCCGAAGATCGCGATCCGGGGCATCTTCGACTGCGAGATGTAGATCATCGGGTGGTCGGAGTCGGCCCGATCCAGTACGAACTTCTGGCCGATGACGGTTCGTTCCAGGAGGGGGTCCCTGCGGTCGGCGAGTGCTTCGTAGGCTCGCAGTCTGACCTCGACGTCCGGATCGTTGAGCATGTTGCGCAGCGTCTGGTCGGTCCTCGGATCGGCAGGCATGTTCTTCAGGAGATCGGCGGCTTCAAGCCTCAGTCCGAGATTGCCGTCGATGCCGATTTCGCGGAGATGCTCCGCAGCGATGGGGTCGCGCAGAAAGGCGCCGGCACGAAGGGCGGCGAGTCTGGGAAGTTCCTCGGGGTAGTCGTAGAGTTCGCGAATCAGCGGAAGGGAACGGTTGCCGATCGCGCACCATCGCCAGTAGACCTGTGGCGCGTTGTTGGTGTCGGCGAGAAGCATCCGCCGCGTCGACAGCACCACCGACTCGGCGTTGGCCTGCCGGAGCGTGGTGTGCTTGACGAGTTCGATGAACACTTCGGTTTCGCCCCGCATCGAAGGAGGCACCACCAGTTCGATGATGGCATCGCTCTTGCCGGATGCGGTGGGGTTCCGCTGCCCGGATTCTTGGGGGAAGCGGCGGTTGATGGCATCCTGGATCAGCCGCAGTCTGGTGTGACTCGGATTGGTCAGCATCAGCTTCAGCGGCATGTCCTCGAGGACCTCGCCCCCGTTGAGGACGCGGCCCGAGAGCTTGTTGATGGAGATCGCCGCCTCACCCTTGGGATCGAAGAAGGGGTTGATGAACAGCGGCCCCTTTCCTTCGGCGAGGATCGATGCCTGCCTGCTTCCCGTGATGAGTGGGCCGGGGCGGAGGTCCGTCGTGTAGAGGCGCCCGCCTTCGAGGCTGGTGGTTCCCGTCTGCGGATCGGCCTGGACCCGCAGGTCGAAGATGGTGCCGGGGATCGACTTCGGCTTCCTGCCGGAGACCGGTGGGGCGGAGAGTCGACCGACGGATGCGGGTGGGACGATGCCTTCCACGATGACCACGGCGGTGTCGGGTGAGTTCAGCAGCTGCTCCGGAGTGATGCCTCCGGCGTTGTAGCTCATCTGGCCGACGCCGCGTCGTTCCATGTGCTCGATCATGTGG
The DNA here is from genome assembly GCA_002364485.1 of Phycisphaerales bacterium UBA3160. Lineage (GTDB taxonomy): Bacteria > Planctomycetota > Phycisphaerae > Phycisphaerales > SM1A02 > UBA854. Next base: position 125,579 of record DEYK01000004.1, on the reverse strand, counting down.
GCCCGGATCGCCGGTGGGATGTCGTTCGACCCCGTCCCGTCGAGGTCGACGACCAGTCCGTAGCCCCGGACAACCACTGGTTGGTGCCCCGGCGAATCGACCTTGGAATACCCGAGGATCACGGTTTCGGCGCCCACCGTTCCCCGCATCACATTGGTCGCCGCACTCGTATCGAGCTGGGAGACCGAGGATGCCTTGGGTCGGGGTCGAGCCGTCTCGATTGTGCTGCACGACATCGAGGCTCCGGTGAGCAGCAGCAGCAGCGAACAGAGGCGTAGTGGTGACGATTTCCGCATTCGGTGAGGATACCTCATGACGCAGGTGGAAGGGCATATTGATGAAAAAGTTCCCCTACGGGGCATCGCTCGCGGGTGGGGAGGCCGAAGCGGTGAGGCTCGGGGAAGCCTGGGAGTGCTTGATGTCCTGATCGGCATCGAGGCGGGTTTCCATGAGGATCGGCGCACCGGCAAGATTGCAGATGGCCGCTCCGCCTGCGGCGGTGTTGCCACGGAAGAGGCAGTCGTTGAGGATCGGGGAAGAGCCCCAACTGAACAGTCCTCCGCCGTATGCGGTGGCGACGTTGTCGATGAACTCGCATTCTTCGAATGTCACCATGCTGTCCCGCCAGAGGTAGGCTCCGGCTCCGGATGGGCTTTGATTGGAGTGGAGACGGCAGTGTGCGAAGATCGCTCCGGTTTCCTTGGCGAGCAGCCCGCCGCCGATGTGGTCCGAGGCGTTCCGTTCCACGAGGCAGTCGAGGAAGCACGGATTGCCGCCGGTGATCGCGATGCCGCCGCCGCTTCCGTAGCGGCTGTAGTTGTCGCGGATCACGCATCCGATGAAGACGGGCGATGCATCGACGATCAGAATGCCGCCTCCCATGATCTCGCCGCGCCCCATGTTCATCTGTCCCAATCCGCCGGTGAACGTGAGGTTGATGATGCGGGTCCGTGCGGACTCGTTCGATCTGCAGGTCAGGGCCGAATCGCGTCCGGTGCCCGTTCCGTCGATGACGGTCTCAGACGGTTCGCCGGCGCCGCGAAGGGTGACGGCCTTGCCTTCGGTGTCGATCCGTTCCCGATAGGTCCCGGCGGCGATGTCGATCACGTCTCCGTCGCTTGCCGCCTGGATGGCCTCCTGGATGGTCGGATGGTCGGCGGGGACACGGAGTTCGGCTGCCGTCGCAAGCGACGAAAGCAGCAGTGGAATGAATGCGGTCCGGTGGAGCATGTGCATGGTGTGATCAACTGATGAGCTGGTGGATCGGTTCGGAGTCCTCGACGCCGACGAGCTTCTGTTCGAGTCCGGCATGGAAGTAGGTCAGGGCATTGGGGTCGAGCCCGAGTTGATGCAGGATCGTGGCGTGCAGACGTTTGACGTGGAAGCGATCCTCGACGGCCTCGTTGCCGAGTTCATCGGTGCTGCCGACGCTGATCCCGCCCTTGATCCCGCCTCCGGCCATCCACATGGTGAACCCGGCCGAGTTGTGGTCCCGTCCCGTTCCTTCGGCGTATTCGGCGGTCGGTTGGCGTCCGAACTCGCCCCCCCAGACCACGAGGGTCTCATCGAGCATCCCACGTCGCTTCAGGTCCTTGAGCAGTCCTGCGATCGGCTGGTCGGTGTTGCCGGCGTGGAATTCGTGATTGGTCTTCAGGTCGCCGTGCGCATCCCAGTTGGCGTCGTTGTGGTTTCCGCCCGAATAGATCTGGATGAACCGCACGCCCCGCTCGGCGAGACGTCGAGCCATCAGGCACTTTCTTCCGAAGGATCGGGTGCGATCGCGGTCGAGTCCGTAGAGTTCGAGCGTTTCGCGTGATTCACCGGAGAGGTCGACCGCCTCGGGAGCGTGCTGCTGCATTCGGTAGGCCAGTTCGTAGCTGGCGATGCGTGCGGCGAGTTCGCTGTTCTCGGCGCGTGGCGTGCGGTGGCGTTCGTTGAGTTCCTGGAGGTGATCGAGCACCTTGCGCTGCGAGCGGAGATCGAGGTCGGAGGGGGGTTCCAGATCGAGGATGGGGATCCCCTCCGGCCTGAGGACGGTGCCCTGGTAGGAGGCGGGCATGTAGCCGCTGCTCCAGTTCTTGGCGCCGGAGATCGGACCGCCGGTCTCGTCGAGCATGACGACGAATCCGGGTAGGTTCTCGTTGACCGACCCGAGACCGTAGTTGACCCACGATCCGAGGCACGGGCTGCCGCTGAGAATCCGGCCGGAGTTCATCATCAGCATCGCGGATCCATGCAGGGGGGAGTCGGCGTACATCGAGTGGACGAAGGCGATGTCGTCGACGCACTGGCCGACGTGCGGGAACAGATCCGAAACCATCTTTCCGCATTCACCGTGGGGCGAGAAGTTCCATTTCGGTCCGACGACCCGGCCCTGCGATCGTTCGCCGCCGCGCCCCTTGGTCCGGATGTCGATGGTCCGACCGTCAAGTCCGTAGAGCTTCGGCTTGTAGTCGAAGGTGTCGACCTGACTCGGGCCGCCGTACATGAACAGGAAGATGACCGTCTTGGCGCGTCCGGGAAGTGGTGCGGGGCGAGCCTGCAGGGGATTCGGCAGGAGGGTGGTGCCGTCGGCGGCCATGGCCTGGCTGCCGATGAATCCGTCCGAACCGAGCAGTCCGGCGAGTGCGACGGATGTGAACGCGCCGCCCGCGTCCCAGAGGAACTCGCGGCGTGTCCGTCCGCAGAAGGTGTTTCGAGGCGTGTCGGGTTGGGGACGCGATGCTGGCATGGATCAGTCGATGAAGATGAACTCGTTGAGATTCAGCAGGACGAGGCAGTGGAACTTCAGGGCGTCGTGTCGTGCGAGGCCATCCGCCTCAAGTGTACGGAGTAGCTCGAGCCCCGAGGTGAGTTCCTCGGAATCAGGGGGTCTTCGGAGCACGAGTTCGTACCCGCGCCGGATCCGATCGCGATCCTCGTCGCCGGCTTCGTGTTCGATGCGGTTGGCGAGCAGGTCCGATTGTTCCAGTATGAAGTCGCTGTTGAGCAGCGTGAGCGCCTGCGTCGGCTGGATGGTGGTGAACCGGACCGGGCAGGTGCTGTCCGTGTCGGCCAGATCGAAGGAGGTCAGCAGGGGATGCAGCAGCGATCGCTTGACATGGATGTAGAGGGATCGTCTGGCGGCCTGCTCCGGAAGCGACGTTCCCCATGCCGCGTCGGGACGTGACGATGTGGCGAGCACCTCCTCGGGCATGGGTGGATAGATGCTGGGGCCGCCGAGCTGCAGGTTCAGGGTCCCGTTGGCCTGGAGGATCGAATCACGGAGTTCCTCCGCCTGCATGCGGCGCATTGGGTACCACCCGAGCGTGCGATTCATCGGGTCGCGTCGTCGCGCGTGATCGTCCGATCGTCCACTGCGACGGTAGGCTTCCGAGCCCATGATCAGCCGGTGCATCGTCTTGATGCTCCATCCGCTGTCGATGAACTCCATGGCGAGCCAGTCGAGCAGTTCCGGATGCGACGGCGGCAGGCCGAGTCGACCGAAGTCGTTGGGGGTGGGGACGAGGCCTTCTCCGAAGTGGTGCTGCCAGATCCGGTTGACCATGACGCGGGCGGTTCGGATGTTGTCGGGATCGGTGATCCATCGGGCCAGCGCGAGGCGTCGCCCCGATGACTCGCCATGGTCGGGAACGATGATCCGCGGGCTGCCGCCACCGAGCATGCTCGGAAAGGCGGGTTCGACGGCATCTCCGGGGGTCTCCGGGTTTCCACGAAGCAGGACATGGGTCGTCGGAGGTGTCGCATCGGGTTCCATCACGCACAGGATGTCCGTGGTTTCAGGAATGTGGTGGCGAAGTTCCATGAAGGAGGCGACGATCTCCTCATGCTCCGGCGACCCGGGCGCGGAGGGAAGCGGGTCGAGTCCGAGTGCGAGATCGACGATGCCCCTGTGCGGGAGCGCCCGTTCGTAGAACGTGACGTCCTCGATCTCGCCGGAGAACTCCGGCGCACCATCGACGACCAGTCCGACCCGCACGATCTCGCCTGCCGTCAGCGGTTCGGTGGTACCGGTGCCCTCGGCGGCCGGAATGCCGTCGACGTAGAGTCGGAGTTCGCCGGTTTCGGCGGTCCGTGTGAATGCGACGTGGTGCCAGGATCCGTCGTTCAGTCCCGCGTGGGTGTTGAGGCTCGTCTCGGGATTCCCCGTACCGGCGGTGATCCGACCGTCGTCCTGCATCGAGATGCCCCAGTCGTGCACGATGCCGGGCACCTCCGTGGAGACGAGTCCCCGTCCGGTCCACCATGTGCGGTCCGGATCGGTTCGCGAGGGTGCGTCGCTGCGGAATCTGAACGACACCGTGAAGTCGTCTCGGACCGGCGTGTCGAACCGTCGGACGTCGGGTTCGGCCACGAAGACCAGCCCGTTGCGTTCGACGGGGGGCCCCTGTCCGGCCGCCGACACTTCGGCGTGCGAGTCGCGCACCGACTCCGCTCGTCGCAACCTGACGGCATTCCATTCGCGAAGCCTTCGGAACTCGGACGAAGGATCGTCGATCGTGTCGCTGACGGTTCGTACGAAGTCCGCGGGATCGATGCTGTTGCCGGCGGACTGCTTGTACGGAGTGATGCCGCGGAAGAACGCGAGCATGGCGTAGTACTCTTCATGCGGAATGGGATCCCTCTTGTGGGCATGGCAGCGTGCGCAGCCCATCGACAGGCCGAGCATCACCCGGCTCGTGGTGTCGAGGATTCCGTCGAGATCGTCGTACTGGGCCAGCGGCAGATTGGTCGGCTCGTCGTCCCAGATGCCCAGGCGGTGGTAGCCCGTGGCGATCAACGAGTCGAGGTCCCGATCGGGCAGTTCATCCCCAGCGAGCTGTTCGAGGATGAACCGGTCGTAGGGCATGTCCTCGTTGAAGGCATCGACGACCCAGTCGCGGTATCGCCATGCGTGCGGCTTGATGCGGTCCCGTTCGAAGCTGTCGGTCTCGGCCCAGCGGACGAGGTCGAGCCAGTGCCTTCCCCATCGCACGCCGTACTGCGGCGATTCGAGCAGGGCGTCGACGAGGTCGATCCAGTCCGACTCGGTCTCGAGTTCGAAGCCGCCGTCGACCGGCGGTGCGAGTCCGGTGAGATCGTACGACGCCCGACGCAGCAGCACATCGGCGGAAGCCCGGGGGGCCGGATCCACCTCGAGTTCATCCTGACGGATCGAAAGGAAGCGGTCGATCGGATGGCGGTCGTCGTCCAGGCCCGGAACAACCGGTCGGGTGAGCGGTCCGCAGGACCACCATGACTCGTCGTGGGCCGCCGCGTTCGAAGCGGCAAGCAGGCAGATCAGTGTCCGGACGAGGAGGCGTGTCATACCCAACAAGATAGGGGATGGGCATCCTCGCGGCATCATGAAAAAGAACGCACCCCGCCATCGGCGGGGTGCGGAAGTGGGCGATACTGGACTCGAACCAGTGACTTCTTCGGTGTAAACGAAGCGCTCTAGCCAACTGAGCTAATCGCCCTTGGGCCACTAGGGTACCGGTTTCGGCGATCAGTGTGCTCAGATTCCCGCGGTGATCTCGCTCAGCCAGACCTGTTCAGGCAGGGCCCATGGTCTGAACTTCTCCTGAATGCCGGAATCCTCGCAGTTGAAGAGGGCACGCTGCAGACCGAGCATGGAGGCGGCCGGACTGTCGATCAGGTGCGAGGAGTCGTTGGCACTCATCTGGAAGAGCACCCGCATCTCGAACTCCCGCTGGCAGTTCCGGTCAAGGGTTCGATTGAGGTTGTTCAGGGTGTCGGACCAGGCGACCACGTGGATCCCGTGGGCCGGGCCGTCCTTGACCAGTTCGGCGAAGATCGCATCGGGCTTCGCCGGTGCGTCGGGATCCGGAGTCGAGAAGCTGAAGTCGTCCTCCGGCCGCCGGAGATCCCGTATTCGATGCAGTCCGTTGACGAACAGCACGATTCGCGGGCCGTCGGCGCTGTCGGCGTTCCGGCGTGCGGCGAGGATCGAGCCGAGGTGGTCCATCGTCTCGGTGGTGTGCTTGTGCGTGCCGCCGGAGACCTCGTGGGGCAGGCGTGAGCCGAGTTCCATGAGGCGACCGTGGAAGGGTGCATCGGCCGGAAGTGCGTCCAGCACGTGGAACTCGAGTCCATCGGCAGGGGCCTGTGCGGCCAGGCTCAGCATGAGTGCTTCCATCATCGCCGTGACGGTCTCCTCGCGCTGGCCGACGAGCAGCAGGTTGCATCCACTGTGCAGCTGGAAGTTGGCGGTCGTCGGATCCTTGATCGCGATGGCATCGCCGAGCCAGCCCTCGAGGGTCTGGGGAGTCGATGCGGGAGGTCCATCATGGATGGCCTGGAGGAGTTGCCGGCAACGCTGCAGATCGGCCGGCACATTGCCTTCGAAGATGAATGGAGGCTCGGTCCGGGGGGAGCCGTCGCGTTCGGCGAGCATGCGGACCGTTTCGAGGTTGTCGTCGCGCACCGAATCGTCGAGCCAGCAGATCTGGAAGGGGTTGTTGCCCTCGATCTTTCCTCCGGCGTCGTTGTAGATCGCCTCTCCGGGGCGGGCCAGCAGGCGTGCCGCCGCATTCTCCTCGCTGAGGATGAGATAGGAGTCCGCTTCTGTGCATTGCAGTGCGATGCGGACACCCATCTGCCCGAGCGTGCTGCGGGCCAGCGAATAGGCCCCATCGAGGGTCTGTGATCCGAGCAGGGCATGGATTCCGAAGGCGCGCCCCTGACGGACGAGCCGATCGAGCAGGAGCGAAGCCTCCTGCGAGACCTTGTCGTCGTCAACGAAGAGTTCCTGGAATTCGTCGACGACCAGCATGATCCGCGGCATCGGCTGGTCGTACTTCTCGCGGCAGCCGGCGATGTCCTGGACGCCCAGATCGCGATAGAGTTCGCCGCGTTCCCGAAGCTCCTGGTCGATTCGCTGCAGGACGCTCAGTCCGAATTCGCGATCGCTTTCGATGGCGATCACCTTCGCATGCGGCAGACCGCGGTCGGCGTAGGTCTTGAACTCGACGCCCTTCTTGAAGTCGACGAGGTAGAACTGGATCTCATCGGGGCTGTACCACAACGCCAGATTCGTGATCAGCACATGCAGCAGCGTGGACTTTCCGGAACCCGTCTTTCCGGCCACCAGCGCGTGCTGCGACGTACCGCGCCCGAGCACGAGCTGCTGCTGCCTGGTGGCTCCGGACTGGCCGATCGAGACCCTCAGGTCCTTGGCGGTCGAGAGTGTCCAGTGCTGTTCATCCGGTGGTGTGATGACCGAGAAGGGGACCTCGACCCGATGGGACTGTTCGGCGGCCCGTCCCGCCGCCTGGACAAGGCTGGTCAGCAGTCGCTCGGGGGGAGGCGCTTCGGTTGCGAGTGGAATGTCCACGAGGGCGGGATCGGCACTGCGGATGCGGCCGGTCTTCCATTCCAGGAGTGTGCTTCCCTCCGCGAGATCCTTGCGATGGACGTCCCGGGGGAAGCTCTGTCGTGTATCGCAGGCCATCAGGGTGTAGACGCCGCATCGTGCTCCGGTCTGGGCGATGCTGGTCAGCCGCTGTCCCGCGTTCTCGGTGAGATTGGCCGGAAGATCTGCCATCACCAGGAAGTGGTACGGCTCGGCGATCTCGCCTGCGGCCGCATTGTACTCGTCGATGGTGTCGTACTCGTTGCGGAGATACGTCTGGATGACGTTCTCCATGTGCTCGGTGAGGTCGTTCAGCTGCTGCTCGATATGACGAGGTTCGGTCCAGATCTTCTCGATGATCGGAAGCTCGTCATGGTCGGCGAGATGCATGAATCCGGCGAAGTTCTGCCCGAGTCCCACCGGATCGATCACGGTGAACCGGATCTTGCCGGGAGGAAGGGACATGAGCAGTCGCAGCATCGTGTTCTGGAGCGTCTCGACGGCTTCGTCGCGTCCCTGGTCACTGAACTCGACGAAGAGCGATCCGGCCCGGGGAAGATCGAGCATCGCCGGCAGTGAAAGGGTGGCGTCCATCGGCCAACTGAAGTGTTCCTTCGAAGGAAGGCCGTCGCCCAGTGCGTTCACGTCGAGGTCGAATGCGCCGTAGGGCACGAAGCCGTTGAACGGCCCGGCGGTGGGGGAAGACCAGTCGTTCCAGTCGGATTCGGACCATGGGGCGGCTCCGCTGGCCGCAAGATCGGCATTGATTCCTTCGACGGCGTCGGCGAACGCGGCGGTCCCGCTGTTCCAGCGTTCGGCGAGCGTCTTCATCGTCTCGTCGCGTTCGCTTCGGGCGGTATGCGTCTCCTGTTCCCAGTTCAGTTCGATCTCGGCCCTGCGGTCGGTCGACTCCCGCTCGAGTCGGGCGTGTTCCGTCCGGTCGTGCTCGGCCTCCTCGAGGCACTTTTCGGCATGGCGCTCCTCGATCTTCTCGAGCAGGTCCCGGTAGTTCTCCTCGAGCTTCTCATGCCTTCGTTCGCGACGCGGTGAGACCTGCTCGAGCTTGGGAGCGAAGCTGTCGCGGGCATCCCGTATCTCGCGGTCGCGACGGTCGAGGATCGCCTGTTCCTGCATCGCGCACTGCTGATCGGCCACATCCTTGATGTCGATCATCACGAGATCGATCTTCGCGGCCTGCTCGGTGAAGTCCTCGTCGAAGTTCTGGAACCGGCGGACGCTGATGCGGCGAATGAACCACAGGATGATCATCGCAAGCACGACGCCGCCGAGGGCCGGCCAGATGCCGGAGATCATGTGATCCTCCATGTTCCCGTCATCGGAGACCATGAAGGTGAAGAAGCCGCCACCCCAGGAGAGGATTCCGGCCAGCAGCATGATCACGAACGGAACCGGACCGATGAAGATTCGTGGGACGATCAATGCATGCATCCGCTTGAGCGACTTCTCGAGTTCGTCGAGATCGTCGCGGAGCGCCTGCAGCGAGACTTCGGGGTCGGCATCCGTGGAGGGGGCCGGCAGCGTCCCGTCGAGGGTGCAATCCTGCATGCGGCATCGTCGTCTGAAATCGCCGGCCCGCGTCCGCTGTTCGGAAAGACGTCGGCCGGCCAGTTCGAGTTCCTTCGTCGTCAGCTGCAACCGCTTTCGAGGTTCGCTCCCGGTGGCTTCGTAGACGCTTTCCGCCAGCCATTCCTGTTCCTGAAGTCCCTTGCGGGCCTGCGTGCGCATCAACTTGGCTTCGTCCTCGATGTCCTCCTTGCGCTGTTCGAACTGGTTCGTGGCGTGGTCCAGTCGATCCTGGCGCTGCTGCTCGAGGGAACGGACCGCCTGTTCGTGTTGACGGACGTGTTCCTCGAGCCTCGCCGCCGTCTGGTCATCGAGTTCGCCCAGCTGCGTCTCGCGACGACGATCGGATCCGCTGGTTCTTTTCGTGCACGAGGCGGTCACCTCGGACTCGGTGGTCCTGGTGTGCTCGATGAGCGTGCTGAGGTCGCCGATCAGCTTCGCGAGTTTCTGTGGGTACCGGTCTGCGTTCATGATTTGATCGTCTGAGGTCCGATTCGGTGCGTCGTCCGGCCATTGTAGGCCCGGAGGCGTTCATTCACAGTCCCGTTGGACTCTCGCAATTACGTCGTTCATCGCCTCCATCGCCTCGCACACGCTGACGACGGTCCGCTCCAGCGGCTCGATGTATTCGGCTTCGAGACGCTGGCTGACGGAATCGTTCCACTGCTCACGGCTTGAATCCCATCGCATGCGGAGTTCACGAGTGGACTTCTGAATCTTCATCCTGGTCGAGGACAGGCTCATCGGAATCTCCTTGTGGTTCGGTCAGTGCGGCACGACGACGACTCTTGGGCGACTCGGAATCGCCCTTGGGCTCAGGAAGTCTTGGCGGAGGCGTCGAGGCGTAGTCTTCGAGATGGGTGATCAGTTTGGCGAGCCACGCCGAGGCACGGGACATGTCGCCCTCCAGCATGCGATCGAGTCGGTTGAGGTGTCCCTTGAAGATCAGGGCCTCGCGATCCAGCTCACGCGACCATTTCTTGATGGCGTTCAGTTTCCTGTCGCATTCCTCCATCTGCGCCTTCGCACGGTTCAGTGCCCGCTGCTGATCGACGAACATGGAGGGATGGGCGTCCGGACGACTGATCTTCGCACGTTCCAGATCGCTCTTTGCATTCGCCAGCTTCTGTCTGGACTTCTTGTGCCGCATCGACCATTCGTGCTTCTTGGTCTCCTCGACCCATCGCTGGACCCTCAGCACGTCGCTGGAGGCTTCGCTGACGGATGATCTGGCCGAGTGCAGGTAGGTCTTCAGTTTGGCCCGGAAATCGGAAAGGGCATCGATTGAACCGACGTTTGCCCGATCTGCCATGTCTGTATCTCCTGCCGGTCGGAACGCACGTCGCTTCAGCGCTGCTGAAGGTAGTCCTCGGCGCGTTGGGCCTTCCTGAGGAGGAAGGGGATGTGTTCCTTGGTGGCGACCTGGAATCGAGCGAGGACCCGCATGGCCTGTTCGAACTCGTCCATGAACTTCTTCTGTTCCTGGTCCTTCCAGGTCTGGCCAAGCGAGTGGCTGCGGGTGTTGATGACGTTCATCTGCGTCCCCAACTCGTCCGTGAATCTCTTGAGGTCGTTGGCGAACTTTCGCAGTTCATTCGGATCGACGACGGCTTTGGCCATGGCGGAGAACTCCCTTCGGTACCTGAATCAATGATAGTCAGGTCCCGGCCGGTGCGGTCGATTCCTTCGAATCGGCCGGTATTTCCGCGGGTGGAGTCGATGGTCTGCTCGGTTGCGGGCGGAAGACCCTCTTGTATTCACCGTAGATCTCGCCGACGACTTCTCCGCGTATCGTGACGTACTTGGCGACAGCGATCTCCAGATCACCCATCACGACCGCTCCCGGAAGAATGGTCAGTTCCTTTCCGAGGAAGGCGACGTTTCCAGTGAAGGTGCCGTCGAGCACCGCATCGGCGGTCGAGATCGCGATGTCGGCGTCGGCGCCATTCAGGATCTGCACCGAATCGACTGCGCGGTAGTAGGTGGGTCGGTTCGCCGGTTCGTCGCTGACCAGGGAAAGTCCGTTGCTTTCCGTCAGTACATATCCTGCGTTCAACGCCGTGTTCTCGAAGTGACGCACGACGGACCAGGCGCTGAACATCGGCCAGACCGTCAGCAGGACGACGATTCCGACGATTGCAGACATGACGATGCATCCTGAACGCGACTCCGGATTGACCCGGAGACGTGAGGCGGGAGAGGCATCGGGGCGTGGTGCTTCTGTTGGCGTGGTCATGCGGAGAGCTCGCTTGAGTTGGTCGAGGTTCGTCGGCGGGTCCTGACGAGCCATTGATTGCACACGAAAAGGATGATGAAGACGATCGGTATGGCCAGCCAGCCCCAGAGGCTCAGCATCGGCGGAACCGGATCGTCCGCCACCAGCGTGGCCTGGATCCTCGCTGCATCATCGCCGACTCGGACGGCGGCGTCGACCTGCCATCTTCCCGATGCCGGGAGGTCCAGCAATGCAGCGTACAGAAGCTTGTTGGTCGCGTCGCGTCGCGTCGCCTCCACGAGGATCGAGTCTCCCTGTCCGTCCATCGCCTGCAGCATGAGGTGCACCGTGGCATCCAGCACGGATTCGTCTGTTTCGGGCCGCTGGACCATGATCGACAGGTCGATCGGTCCGGCCCTCAGCGGCGTCGGGGAGGAGAACAGCGTGATTCGCCATGGGCCGTCCAGTTCGGACACCTGGACGATCCCCCCATCGCCATGCGTGGCGGCCGGAAGCATCAGCAGCATGATCAGCATCAGGCGGATTTGTGCGGTGGAGCGTCGAGGCATGGTCAGGGCAGCAGCGTACCTCGCATCTGCATGGGCTGGAAGATGATCCAGATGCCGAGGACGAACAGGAGGATGCTGACGACGCACCAGGGAAGCACGAGTCCGAGTTCCTTCCAGACTCCCTGCACGTACTGGCGGGCGAGCCTGTACTGCACGAACAGGGTCAGGAGCAGGCCGACGTCCAGCAGCAGGATTTCGAGCGGAAGCAGCCAGGGCGGCATCGGGCCGCAGCATGACATTGCCCAGATCGGTTCGCCGAGGAAGGTTGTTCCCAGATCCTCGAACACCCTCTGGAACGCGGGGACGACGGTGCCCCAGCTGGTGAAGAAGTGGAACAGCATGTGCACGAGCCACATGGCGAACCCGATCGGTGCGAGGCCGATCGTCATTCGGACGACCAGAGTCCGGAAGGAGACGTCCGCTCCGGTGATGGTTCGGCCGATCCATCCGGCCAGCGGGAGGAGCACCAGTGGCGCGATGATGGCGATGCCGACGAAGAAGATGGTTGCGATCCAGAACATCGAATCGTGCCCGAGCCGAGTGGCGAGCTGCGTCTGGTAGTCCAGGACGGGGCCGACCATGCCCATCGCGTTGGCGAAGGCGCCGAAGACGAGGATGGCGACCAGGGCTGCGAGATCCCATCGGACCGAGAACCGTCCGACCGATGATCGGACCGGATCGCGAAGCAGATCCTGCCCGGGGACGGCGGCGAGGATGCCGACGTTGTCGTGGGGGCAGGCCCGCACGCAGTCGAGGCAGAATGTGCAGTCCATGTTCCCGACCTTTCGAGGCTGGAACAGATCGAGTTCGCATCCCCGGAGCGACGGTGTCCCGGGGCGTCCCGAGATGCAGTCGTTGGTCGTGCAGGAACGGCAGGTGGACTCGTCGCGCACCCGCACCTCGTGGGGGGATGCGGTCGACTGGACGAAGTGGAACTGGCCGATCGGGCAGACGTACTTGCAGAA
>DEYK01000004.1:112010-112581 GCA_002364485.1 Phycisphaerales bacterium UBA3160 | reverse complement strand
GATCGGGCAGACGTACTTGCAGAAACTCGCACCCCTGAACAGCGAGTCGATCACCATCGCGGCAAGGAAGTAGCCGATGATCACCCATGCGGTCAGCCACGGACTGTCCCAGAGGCCAAGGACCTCGTACGTCCAGAGGAAGACGACGAGCAGTCCGACGGCGAGCCACTTCGACCTGAGCCATCGTGGCCAAGATCGAGTCGGCTTGAGAATCCTCTTGCCGAGTTCACGTGGGATCATGAACGGGCAGCTGAAGCAGAAGAGGTTGCCCGCGAGCAGCAGTGCGAGCACGACGAGTCCTCGCCAGTGGGTCCATGGGAGCACTCCGGCCAGATTCATGGGGCTGACTTCGGGCCCCAGCAGCCCGTCGAGCACCACGATCACCGCCAGCACCAGCAGGGTGCACTGCATCGTTCTTCGAAACGCATTCGACTGCAGCAGGGGCCCGAGCCCGCGTATCTTCAGCAGGTCGCGATCGGTTCGTCGCTCGGGCAGGGGCCTCCGGGGCGTGGCGTCGATCACGGGCAGCGAAAGCCCGACGTTCGTGGCGGGAAGGTGTCCGCTCGGCACT
>DEYK01000004.1:111536-111668 GCA_002364485.1 Phycisphaerales bacterium UBA3160 | reverse complement strand
CGTCGCGGCGAATCGGAACTGGTTCGGACTCACCAGTCGCGGATGGATGAGTGAACGGATGATGATCGCAACGGGAAAGAGGAAGATGATCGACCCCGGAACCCACATGATCGCTCCTGCAATGGTCTGGTC
>DEYK01000004.1:111003-111198 GCA_002364485.1 Phycisphaerales bacterium UBA3160 | reverse complement strand
TCCAGTGCGCTGATGTCGATGATCCGTGGTGCGGTCCGGTACGTCTCGTAGATGGGGGTCTCGTAGAAGCAGAAGAACGCCGAGAACGCGGTGTTCTGCAGGTCGGCCAGGAGCAGATAGGGGATCATCGCCCATCGAGGCCACTGGGGACGACTCGGATACGGCTCGACCACCGGCCACCAGAAGAGGATCGCC
>DEYK01000004.1:109941-110693 GCA_002364485.1 Phycisphaerales bacterium UBA3160 | reverse complement strand
CCGGCCACCAGAAGAGGATCGCCGTGAACAGGAAGATGGCGTGTTCGACCTTGTGCCACGTCGGATCTCGCAGGGCCAGTTCATAGAGGTCGGGGGCGTGCCAGGCCCAGGTCATGATCGTGAACAGCAACCAGGCCGGCACGGGATGCACCAGCATCCGGAAGAAGTTCCGAAGCGCGGGCCACGCCATGAACGGGCCGATCCAGTTGCGACGGATGCCTCTGGGCAGTCCCATCAGCAGGGGCAGCGGCGGCAGTCCGAGCAGCAGCAGCGGCGGGGCAACCATCATGAGCAGGATGTGCTGCGTCATGTGGACCGACAGCAGGAGGTTGCCGAGCGTGTCCAGTGGCGAGGCCACGGCCAGCCAGAGGATGATCAGGCCGAGCATGAAGCTCAGATGTCGCCATTTGGTGAAGCGTTCCGGCATTCGCCGGTGCAGGTGTCGCCAACCGAGGTGGTAGATCCACCCGGTGATCAGCAGCGGAAACCACAGCAGCGGGTCGAGGCTCCACGACGAGAGGATGGCCTGAAGGAACGGGTCCATCCGGTCATGGTACGTGCTTGCGGAGCATGCGTGGGAGGATCAGAAGTCGATCGGCGGATCCGGATCGGTGGTCGCCCGCGGGGTGTTGGATTCCTGGGCGATCGGTTCGTTCTCCCAGTCCGGATGCATCGTCATGAGGAACGCCGTGACGGCCGTCACCTGCTGCGGACTCAGGTGCATTCCGTAGGCGGGCATGTTGCCGCCGCCC
>DEYK01000004.1:0-109625 GCA_002364485.1 Phycisphaerales bacterium UBA3160 | reverse complement strand
TAGGCGGGCATGTTGCCGCCGCCCTGGAGCACCTGTCTGATGAGTTCGTCCCGCGTGAGTCGGGTGGCGACGTCGTCGAGTTCAGGTCCTCGCTTGCCGCCGGCTCCTTCGAGCGAGTGGCAGTTCCGGCACTGCTTGTTCTGGAGGATCATGGCACCCTGGAGTTCGAGCGGCGAACGGTCCTGGACGTAGTTGACGGGAGTCGGAATTCCACTCCATGCGTTCATGACCGGTGACCAGGGCGACTTGTACGCGAGGTAGGTGAGGACCGTGATCGTGATCAGGATGAACATCAGGAGGATCATGGAGAACGGGCGTCGCTTCCAGCTCTTCTCGCCCTCGCCGCTGAGGAAGGGCAGCAGCAGGAGAACCGCGGCGGCGAGCACCGGGAACGCCATGATCAGGAAGGTCTCCATGTACGGCGGAAGCAGGGCGAGGACCGCGAAGATGCTCTGGAACCAGAAGTCGGGTCTGGGAGCCGTGTCGATCAGCGTCGGGTCCGGCTTGCCGTTGGGGCCGGCGGGGCCGAAGACCGCGGCGCAGAAGAAGACGAGGAAGAGCACGATGCCGCATGCGATCAGATCGCGTCCGGCCGCGTTCGGGAAGAACGGCATGCCTCGCTTGGGCACCTCGCGCTCGTACGTCTCGCGGTAGGTCTTCTTGTTCACGAGGTAGCCCGGAGTCGGTTCCTCGTTGATTCCGCATTTGATGACCAGCAGCAGGTGGGCGCCGATCAGCATGATCAGCGCACCGGGAATCACGAAGACGTGCAGGGCGAAGAACCTGGACAGGGCCTCGCCGGCGATGATCGGTCCGCCCAGCACGAAGTAGACGAGTTCGGGGCCGATGAACGGAACTCGTCCGGCCATCGCCATGCCGACGCTGAGTCCCCAGTACGCGTCCTGGTCCCAGCGGAGCACCTGGCCGGTGAAGCCCATGCCGAGGGTGCAGACGAACAGGAGGATCCCGACGATCCATGTCAGTTCGCGGGGGAACTTGAACGCTCCGTACAGGAACACCTGAAGCATGTGGATCGACATGAAGGTGATCATCAGGTGTGATCCCCAGACATGCATTCCGCGGAGGAACCAGCCCATCTCCTGGCGGTAGTTGAGGTACTCGAGGCTTTCGTACGCCTGGCTTGCCGATGGCACGTAGACGAGTGCGAGGCAGATGCCGGTGACGATCTGAAGCATGAACACGGTGAGGGTCATGCTGCCGAAGACGTACCACCAGCGTGCCGATCGAGGCACGGTGTGGGTCATGACCGGCCCCAGGGCTTCCTGGAGCTTCATACGTTCTTCAAACCAGTTGAGTACGGAGTTCTTCATGTGATGGGGTCACCGCGATGCTCGCGGATCAGGTTGGCTCCTGAAGGGTGGGGAGGCGGCCCCCCATGATGCGGATGCGACCCTTGGCGAGTGCGTCCTGATCGATCTCGTATTTGTAGAGTCCGCGAGGCGGCGGTCCGGCGGCATGCGTGCCGTCCGCGTAGTAGACGCCTCCATGGCACGGGCACATGAAGAGGTTCGACTCGGGGAACCATCTCACGGGGCAGCCCAGATGGGTGCAGTTGATCGCGAAGATCGTGAAGTCGCCGGTGGGCTCCCGGCGAACCCAGCACGGGATGTCCGCGGTGTAGCCGTCCCAGGTGACGTCGAACTTGGCGGGATTCCTGAACTGGGCGAGGCGGGTCTGTCCCTTCGGAAACGAGTCGACGGTTCCGGGGACGATGTCGATCCATGTCTGCCACTTGTCGCGGCGGAACGATGCGAACAGGTAGCCGATGATCGGCAATGCGATCAGGGATCCGACCACCACGTTGATCGAAAGTCCGAGCCAGAACAGGAAGCCGCGACGAGACGGTTCCGGACCGTCATCGCCTCCAAGCATCTGGAGGTCGGGAGCTTCCTTGTAATCGAAGTTCTCGGGCATCGGTCAGTCCGTGTCGCGTGGGTGTTCGAGTGATGGAAATGGTGCGCCGGGGAAATCGACGCGGTGGGAGGCCAGGAAGGCCACGAGGTCCGAGACGTCATTGCTGGACAGCGGGGCGAGGCCGGCTCGCTGCTTTGCGGTGACGTCGTTGATCTTGCCGTTCCAGTCGGGCATGCCGAGGTCGCGGCGTCCGCAGATGATGTTCGAGCGGAGCGACTGGTCGCTGGTGAGGGCGAGGTAGGAGGTGTCCACGACGGAGCCCGCCACGGGGCCGCCGCGGCCGTCGTCGCCGTGACAGGACGCGCAGTAGGTTCCGAAGAGCTTGCGTCCCTGATCGACGTTTCCCTTGTCGCTGCTCTGCAGCGGGGGTGGGTTGACACCGGGGACGTCGGGCTTGGGTGGCCACGCGCGACGGATGCCGTCGAGCAGATCGCGTATCTGGATGTTCGTGAGGTTTCCGCCCTGGGAGATCGCGAAGGCCGGCATGAGGGTGTGCGGAACACCGTCCGTCGTGACGCTGATGAAGTATTCGTCGCTGGCCAGTGACATGTACAGCGGATCGTTCAGCGGACGAGCTCCGCCGTATTGACCGTCGGCGCCGTGGCAGCCCGAGCAGTTGTTCATGTACAGCGTGTTGAAGGAGTGGACGTCGGCGGGGATGACCGACTCCTCGGACTTGGTCGGCTTGCCGGGCATCCAGTCGCAGCCGGTCAGGGCCGCGGTCGAGATGACGGTGATGATGACGGGAAGACGGCGGATCATTCGTCGCCTCCGATCGGCGGCACGTTGGGGGACTCGACTCCGATTCGCTCCAGCATCGACCAGTTCTGCATCGTGCCGATTCGTTCGGAACGGGACACGACGAACCAGCAGGTGATGCCGAATCCGACCTGCGATCCGATGAACACGAGCCAGTTGATCTCATTCTGGAGGAGCGGGTTGATGACTTCCAGCGAAGCCCAGGTCAGGCCGGTCCACATCAATGGGATGGCGATGGCCGAGAAGGCCAGGCGGAAGTGGGGCACCATCGGAAGAATGATGCCGTAGAGCAGTCCGACGAGCGAGGACATGATCGCGTGGATCAGGATGCCGAAGACGAAGGAAGCGGTATGCCACTGTGCGAGTTGGGCCGCGTCGTCCCCCTGCATGGTGGGCAGGATCGTCGACCCGAGGATGTTGACCGGGTACCACACGCTTCCGTGGGACACCACGCCCCAGGTTCCGGCGATGATCGCCATGACGATGCCACCGGCGATGCCGCCCTTGATGCCTGCTCCGTAGGGATGGATCTCCATCGGAAGTCGGGCACGGTGCGGGCTGTCGGCCGTCATCAGGTGGGCCACGCCTCCGACCTTCGGTTTGACGATGGGGCGTTCGCTCTGGAACGGGATGCATTCCTTCTGGTTGTCGGGAAGGACTTCGTGCCACCATCGGATGGCACCGACGAGGGCGAGTACGAATCCGAGGATGCTGACTGCCCAGTTGGTGACGATGCCCGAGAAGATCAGGGTCACGCCGAAGGCGCAGACGAACGGCGCCGAGGTCGGGGCCGGAAGGTCGATTCCCTGTTGCTTCGAGTTGGAGTGGTCGTCAGGTGCCATGGTGTTGCCGGTGGTTCAGTTTCCGAGGATGTAGACGATGGTGAATACTGCGATCCAGATGCCATCGACGAAGTGCCAGTACCAGGAGAGCAGTTCGACCTTCTCGGCGTGCCGCTTGTGCATCTTGCCGAGGCAGGTCAGTACGAATACGAGTGAAAGCAGGAAGAGTCCGATGGTGACGTGGGCGGCGTGGAAGCCG
Organism: Phycisphaerales bacterium UBA3160; assembly: GCA_002364485.1. Taxonomy (GTDB): domain Bacteria; phylum Planctomycetota; class Phycisphaerae; order Phycisphaerales; family SM1A02; genus UBA854. Next base: position 105,890 of record DEYK01000004.1, on the reverse strand, counting down.
ACCACGGTGAAGAAGCCGGAACCGAACAGATTCGTCCTGATCGTCAGGCCTTCCACGGCGATCAGGCCGTACCACTCCATTCCGGTGCCGACCAGGAACTCCGCACCGAAGAGGATCGTCAGCAGCCACCACAGTGCGAATCCCATGATGTTGCCTCGGGCGAGGCATCGGACCGCAAGGGTGATCCAGATCGAACTGGTGAGCAGGAAGATCGAGTTGAAGACGACCTTCATCGGGGCGACCGAGACGTCGAGCACGTCGGAGGGGGCGATCGTGCCCACGGGATCCTTGCCGATGTAGAAGAGGTACACGGCGAGCAGGGTTCCGAAGAAGGCGATCTCCGAGACGATGAGGCACAGCATTCCGCACTTGCCGCTGTTCAGCAGCTGCGACTTGGGCTCGGGTGGAGCTTGCACGGTCATGGATTGTGCCTTGAGGGTCGTCATCGGGGTTACTCGTACTTCCAGTCGGGATCTTCAGGGTGCTTCAGATCCCACAGCGGTCGACAGCTGTAGACCTTCGGTATTTCTTCGAAGTTGTATTCGGGGGGTGGCGAGGTGGTCGCCCATTCGAGCGTCCAGCCGTCCCAGGGGTCTGCTCCGGCGTCCTTCCCCTTGCGGAGCGACTGGATCACGTTCCAGACGAAGAAGGTGACTCCTGCGATCTGCACGAGCACTCCGATGGAGGACAGCATGTTCCAGAGTTCCCACCCGCGGTCGGCGTGGTACGTGTAGATGCGTCGGGGCATTCCGAGCATTCCGGACACGTGCATCGGTCCGAAGGTCAGGTTGAATCCGATGAAGAGCAGCCAGAACTGCCATTTGCCGAGCGTTTCGCTCAGCATCTTTCCGGTGACCTTCGGGAACCAGTAGTAGATCGCGGCGAAGATCGCGAAGACCAGGCCGCCGAAGAGCACGTAGTGGAAGTGTCCGACCACGAAGTACGAGTCGCTGACCTGCCAGTCGAAGGGGACGACCGAGAGCATCACGCCCGTGAGTCCACCGATGAGGAACAGGGCGAGGAATCCGGTCGAGAAGAGCATCGGGGTGTCGAACCTGATCTTTCCACCGATCATCGTGCCGACCCAGTTGAACATCTTGAGTCCGGTCGGAATGGCGATGAGCATGGTCGAACCCATGAAGATGGTGTTGACCATCGGGCTCAGGCCCAGCGCAAAGAGGTGGTGGACCCAGACGCCGAGGCTGATGAATCCGATCGAGACCGTGGCCGCCACCATCAATGGATAGCCGAAGATCACCTTGCGACAGAAGACGGGAATGATCTCCGAGACGTAGGCGAATGCCGGCAGGATGAGGATGTAGACCTCCGGGTGCCCGAAGAACCAGAAGAGGTTCTGCCAGAGGATGGCTGAGCCACCGCCCTGGACGTCGAAGAAGTGGGCTCCCATGAGCCGGTCGAACAGCAGCATGACCTGGGCCGCGGCCAGTGGGGGCATCGCGATCATGATCAGGATCGCGTCAATCAGCATGACCCACACCATCACAGGCATCTTCATGAGCGTCATGCCGGGGCACCGCATCGTGAGGATGGTCGTGATGAGATTGATGCCGGTCGCGATGGATCCGAAGCTGCTGACGAGCAGTCCGAGGATCCAGTAGTCCGTGCTGTGTCCGCGCGAGTAGGTGCGTTCGGTCAACGGTGCGTATGCGAACCATCCCACGTCGGGGGACGAACCCATTCCGTAGAGGCCCTGCGCTCCGAAGTAGCTGAAGTACAGCAGGAGTCCTCCGAACAGGAACAGCCAGAATCCGAACGCGTTGAGTCGCGGGAAGGCGAGGTCGCGGGCGCCGATCTGCATCGGAATGATGTAGTTGGCGACTCCCAGGAGAATCGGCATTCCGACGAGGAAGACCATCGTGGTGCCGTGCATCGTGAACAGGCGGTTGAAGTCGCTGGGCGACAGCAGCGAACTGTCGGGGACCGCGAGCTGCCATCGCATCATGGTGGCTTCGAGGCCGCCGATGAGGAAGAAGAGCAGCCCTGTGGTGACGTACATGACGCCGAGCTTCTTGTGGTCGGCGGTCGAGACCCATTCGTGCATGCGGCCAAGGAACGTTGCCTTGGCACGGAGCGGATTGCCTGAATGGTCGAGTGCGGTCATGGTGCTACTTCAGTGTCAGAAGGTACTGGACGATCTCGGTGACGTCCTTCTTGGTCAATTTCATCGATGGCATCCGGCAGCCGGGTTTGAGGATCTGCGGGTCGTAGACCCAGATGGCCAGGTTGTCGGCGGTATTGCTGACCACGCCGGATCCGATGACGCTTCGGCTCATCAGGTGGGTGAGATCCGGGGCGAACGTGCCGTTGGCGACCGTTCCCCGGATGGTGTGGCAGTTGATGCAGGCGGTGCGTTGAAAGAGGTCGCGTCCGACGGCGACGGTGTCGTCATCGACGGCCTCCGTCTTCTGGTGGGCGACCCATTTTTCGAACTCCTCCTCGGGGTGCACGACGACGGTGATCAGCATGTTCGCATGCTGGGTGCCGCAGTACTCCGCGCACTGACCGACGTAGGTGCCGGTCATGGTGGGTTCGAGCCAGAGGTGGTTGATGTGATTGGGGACCACGTCGGTCTTGCCGCCCAGCTGGGGGACCCAGAAGCTGTGGATCACGTCGTTGGATTCGAGGGTGAGGTAGATCGGGACCCGTTTGCCGTCCCGCGTCGCGGGGACGTGCAGTTCGTTCGCGGTGACGAAGCCGTACTCGGGGTAGTCGAACTCCCACCACCACTGATGTCCGATCACGGTGATCTCGAGGGATCCCTCGGGGGCGGATGTCTTTTCGATCTCGAAGATGGTTCGTGCGCTGACGAGGAAGAGCACGAACACGATCAGGGTCGGAACGATGGTCCACGCAAGTTCGATCGGATTGCTGCCGTAGATCTGCGGGGCCTCGGTGTCGTCGTCCTTGGCTCTTCTGTACTTGAAGATGCAGAGGATGATCAGGCCTTCCATGATCAGGAAGATGCCGAAGCAGATCCCCCAGACCAGCCAGGAGAGATCGAGGATCATCTTTGCCGGAACCGACCTCGGTGCGAACATGGTCGGAGAAGCCGTTGCGCCATTTTCACAGATGGGGGCGGTCGCCCATGCTTCAGGCACTGCAAGGAAGATTGCAGCGAGCATCGCAATTGCGATGCCTCGCAACAACGAACGTCTTGATGCCGGGGTGATCCGGCGAGACATGGGCAAAGCTCCCCTCACTCCGATAAAGGAGCATGGTCCGGAGTGTAGACGGAGCCTGATGCCCCCTGCAAGGCACCTGAGGCCTGAAATGCACCTGAGACTGGGTCTCAGTTGCGAACCGCCGAAGGAGCATGACTCGGTCGGCCCACGGATTGGTACGTGAATCCAAGTTCGGCCATGTCTTCCGGAAGCCACAGATTGCGTCCGTCGAAGACGGTGGGCGACTTCATGACGGAACGGAGTTTCGGAAGATCTGGAGACCTGAACTCGCTCCATTCGGTGCAGATCACGATCGCATCCGAATCACGGGCGGCCTCGTACATGTCGTCGGCGAGTTCAATCTCGAGTCCGAGTGCCTTCATGTTGTCCATGGCGACCGGGTCGTAGCCGGTCACGGTGGCCCCCGCCTTCAGAAGTCCGTCGATGATGGTTCTGGACGGCGCTTCACGGATGTCATCGGTTCTCGGTTTGAACGCAAGGCCCCAGATGCCGATCCTGAGACCGGTGAGATCCTCGCCGAGCGTCGCCTTGATCCGGTCGAGGAACCAGATCCTCTGATCCTGATTGACCTGATGGACCGCTTCGTTCAGCAGGCTCGGGCGACCGGCCTTCCGTCCCATCTCGATCACGGCAAGGGTGTCCTTCGGAAAGCAGGAGCCTCCGTAGCCCAGTCCGGGATACAGGAACTCCCTTCCGATGCGGCGATCGGTGGACATGCCCTCGCGTACGCGGGAGATGTCGGCATCGAAGTGGTCGCAGAGCCTCGCCATCTCGTTGATGAAGGAGATTCGGCACGCCAGCATCGCGTTGGAGGCGTACTTCACCATCTCCGCCGAGGGGATGTCCATGAAGAGACACGGGTTGCCCTGGCGGATATAGGGCGTATAGAGGTTCTGGAGGACGTTTCGGCCATGTTCGTCCTCGATTCCGCATACGACGCGATCCGGCTTCTGGAAGTCGTTGATCGCATCGCCTTCCTTGAGGAACTCCGGGTTGTCGGCGACGGAACACGGCGTGTCCGTCGCGGCCCGGATGGTGTCCGCGACGTGCTGTGTGGTGCCGACCGGAACGGTCGACTTGACGACCACGAGTGGATGCTCCGCAGGCAGGCCGTCGCCAAGGGCCCGTGCGATGTCCTTCGCGACCTGCTCGACCGCGGAGGTGTCCGAACTGCCGTCGGGTCGGGTCGGAGTCCCGACGCAGATGAAGATGACCTCGGCGTCCCGATAGGCCTCGTCCTGATCCGCGGTGAATCGGAGTCTTCCCGCGGCGACGTTCCTGGTCATCAGTTCCGTCAGTCCCGGTTCATAGATCGGGCATTCGCCCTGCTTGAGCCGGTCGACTCGAGCGGTGTCGAGGTCGAGACAGGTCACGTCGTTCCCGGTGTTGGCGAGGCACGTGCCGGTGACGAGTCCGACGTAGCCGCTGCCCACGATGGTCAGATGCATTGGAGGAGGTCCTTGCGATTGGTTGTCTCATGAATCGTTGTGATCGATGCTTCGAAATCGAGCAGTTGAATCTTCAGCTGCATGGCCTTGGTGTTCGTGTCCGTCCTGCCGCCGAAGCCGCCGAGGCCGCCGTTGCTTGCGAGGACTCGATGGCAGGGTACGAGGATCGGGATCGGGTTGTGTCGCATTCCGCCTCCGGCCGCGCGGACGGCCCGCTGGTTGCCGGCCATGCGGGCGAGTTCCGCATAGCTCGCGGTCGAGCCCAGCGGGATGCTCCGGCAGGCGGTCCAGCACCTGCGGTAGAAGTCCGGTCCGGCGGGAAGTGCCAGGGGGCTGAGGGCCGGGTCGACCGGATCGCCTGCGAAGTATCGTTCGAGCGTCTCCGCCAGCTCCGGAAGGCATTCATCGCGCCGGACCGCGTCATCCGGCCACGTGCGGCCCATTCGATCGGGCCAGTCGGTGACCAGTGACCCGTCGGTCCGGTGTGCGAGCAGGAACGCTCCCATCGGGGAATCGAGACGTCGCCAGGCGAGGATGGATTCGGTCGAGGCCATGTCGGGGATTGTATCTCGACGTGGAGACGTGTGGTTTCCCGTGTGTTCCGGGGTATTATGGAGGTATGACACAGGTTTCCAACATCGTGCATCTTGACGACATGTCGCAGAGTCTCCTGAAGCTGCTCGAGCAGTGCGATCCCGAGGTCGGAAGGATTCTTTCCGACGAGGCCGGGCGTCAGGAGTCCACCCTCGAGTTGATCGCATCCGAGAACCACGTCAGTGGTGCGGTCATGCACGCAATGGGCTCGTGGATGACCAACAAGTACGCGGAGGGGTATCCCGGCAAGCGCTACTACGGAGGTTGCGAGTTCCACGACAGCATCGAGGATCTGGCCAGAGATCGTGCCAAGGAACTCTTCGGCTGCGGATACGCCAACGTCCAGCCCCACAGCGGTGCCAATGCCAACGTCGCCGCGTTCATGGCCATGTGCAAGCCGGGCGACAGAATCCTCTCGCTGCCGATCAAGTCCGGCGGACATCTCAGCCATGGTCTCAAGCCGAACTTCTCCGGGACGTTCTACGACATCGTTGAGTACGACCTGGATCCCGAGACGGAACGTCTCGATTACGACGCCATTCGGGCCATTGCCCGCGAGACGAAGCCGCGGATGATCATCTGCGGGTACTCCGCGTATCCACGGACGATCGACTTCGAGGCCTTCAGGAGCATCGCCGACGAAGTCGATGCGGTCCTGATGGCCGACATCGCCCACATCGCCGGCCTCGTCGCTTCCGGTGTGCATCCGTCTCCGTTTCCGCATGCCCACGTCGTCACCACGACGACCCACAAGACGCTCCGGGGTCCACGGGGCGGACTCGTGCTCACCGACGACGAGGAGGTCGCCAAGCTCATCGATCGCAAGGTGTTCCCGGGTTCGCAGGGCGGACCTCTGATGCACGTCATCGCCGCCAAGGCCATCGCCTTCGGTGAAGCGATGCAGCCGTCGTTCGTCGAGTATTCCAAGCAGGTCGTCGCCAATGCGGTGGCTCTGGCTCAGGGGCTGGTCGAACGGGGGTATCGACTCTGCACCGGCGGAACCGAAAATCACCTGATGCTCGTCGATCTCCGCCCGCGGGATGCGGAACTGACCGGGGCCGATGCCGAACGCTGGCTCGAGTCGGCGGGAATCATCACGAACAAGAACGGGATTCCCAACGACCCGAGGCCGCCGATGGTGACCAGCGGACTGCGGCTCGGGACCTCCGCACTGACATCCCGTGGTTTCGACGAATCGGCCATGGGGCATGTCGCGGAACTGCTTGATCAGGTGATGGGATCCCAGGGCGACCCGAAGATCTGCAGCGATGTTCGCGAACAGGTTCGCGGCATGTGCTCGAGATTCCCTCTGCCTCACTGATCGAACTGGCGCAGCCCCTCGTACACGGCGGCGCAGACCGTGGTCGCGAGATTGAGGCTTCGTGCTTCCGGCCGCATCGGCAGTTTCACGAGGTGCTCCTCGCCGCATGATTCCGCCACATGTTGGTGGACGTGTTCCGGTGCGCCGCCATTCTCGCTCCCGAAGAGGAGGTAGTCGCCGATCTGGAACCGGGCGTTCCAGTGCGGTCGTTGCGACCTGGTCGTGTACAGCCAGAGGCGCCGGGGTCGTTCCGATTCCAGAAACGCCTCCCAGGAATCGTGTTCCCGGCAGTCGAGGTGGTCCCAGTAATCAAGGCCTGCTCGTCTCCGGGCCTTCTCGTCCATGTCGAACCCCAGCGGATGCACCAGATGCAGCACGCAGCCTGCGGCGACCGCGGTGCGGCCGATGTTGCCGGTGTTGTTGGGGATCTGCGGTGCCAGCAGCACGATGTGGAGAGGAGGAGCATCCATGGTCAGGTCGGTCCCGGGGTGTCGTTGGCGTGTCGGATGGGTTCGGTGGATCGTCCGCACCGGACGTCCGGCCGGGAGCATCCTACGGCGACGGTCGGTCGCCGGGTGTGGACGATTCGCGGATCTCGGCCGCCACTCTATACTGCCGTCATGCGGCGTACCGCCATCCTTGTCGTCCTGACGGCCATCACCTTCGCGGTGACTGGTTGTGTGACCGATGATTTTCAGGATATCGGTGAGATGTTCACTCCCAAGACGCCCCGGGAAGCGGCGCTGGAGGCGTTGGATCCATACAACGCCGATCGTCGTCGCGAGGGCGTGGTGCTTCTGGCCAACGCCCCCTTCGGCGGAGCCGAGATCTATCTCGAGATGTACAGGGACTACGTGGAGAACGAGACGGATCCGCTGGTCCGGGCTGCGGCCATCACGGCGCTCGGTCGACATGGTGGTCCCGAGGATGCGATCCTGATCGTTCCGTGGCTCGATTCCTCGGTCACGGAAAGCCAGAATGTGAGATGGTCCGCGGCCAAGTCGCTGCAGCGTCTGCACAATCCCGAAGTCGTCGGTCCCATGATCCGGGTCCTGACGGCCGAGGACGACGATGGTGAAGTCAAGGCGGCCGTCGCGACGGCGTTGGGGCAGTATCCGGAGGACAACGTCTTCCAGGCGTTGCTGATGGCGCTCGACGATCGACGGCTTTCGGTGAATCTCAATGCCGCCGAATCGTTATCGCTGCTCACGGGTCAGGCCTGGGGCATGGACCGGCTCGCCTGGATTCGCTGGTACGACTCGCTGCAGAAGGCGAGCTACGCGTTCAATGGTGGGCGGGACTACCTGTATCCGACCTATTCCCGCGACAAGGTCTGGTACGAGTACATCGCCTTCTGGATCCAGAAGTCCCAGGAGGAGCCATCGCAGCCTTCGGGTCTTCGTCCCGAATCCCAGCGCAAGACATGGTCGAACGACGGTTCCGCCTCCGAAGATGCGATTCCCGAGAGTTCGTGATCGCACGTGATCGTTCGGGGTCGCTACCCTGATCGTCTCGTGTCAGCCAAACCAAGCAAAATGCAAGACGGTCAGATCAAGTCCGGCCGCCTGGTCGGGAAGTCGCTTCCGATCGCGATCTTCATCATCGCGATGCCTGCGCTGATCCAGCAGCTGATGGCGGCGATGGTCGGATTGTTCGACAAGATCCTCGCGGGGTCGCTGCCGGAATCGATCGTCGTCTCGAGTCTGGACGGCCTCGGCGTCGGCTCCTACGTCGGCTGGCTGATCGGGATCGCGATGGCCGGCATCGGCATCGGTGGGCAGGCCTTGATCGCCAGGGCGATGGGTGCGGGCGACTCGGACCAGTCCCACGCCGCATTGGGACAGTCGCTGCTGATCAGTTTCGTGTGGGGCGCGATCTTCGCCTCGTGCATGTGGCTGCTCGCCCCCCAGCTCGCCGCTCTGGCCCTGCTCGAAGAGCAGGTGCAGGCCAGGGCGTTCTGCATCGAGTACGTCCGCATCATGGCCTACGGTCTTCCGTTCTTCGGCATCATGATGGTGGGCGGGATGTGCATGCACGGTGCGGGGGAATCGCTGGTTCCCTCCGTCATCGCCGTGCTGGTGAACGTCGTGAACATCGTCGTCTCCTGGGTGCTTTCCGGCGCCGATCTGGACTGGCTCGGAGTCGAGGGCGTCGAAAATCCCTTCGGATTCGACCTGTACGTCGCCGGCATCGCATGGGGGTCGGCGGTCAGCTTCGCATGCGGAGCCCTGTTGACGCTCATCGTGCTCGCCAGGGGAATCAAGGATCTCCGGCTGCATTCCGATCGCCTGCTGCTGGATCGGAGCATGTCATGGCGTGTCGTGCGCATCGGCATTCCCAACTTCTTCGAAGGCCTCTCCATGTGGATGGCCAATCTCGTCGTGCTCTGGTTCATCGGAGAGGTGGCCGAGGAGAAGTTGGCGGCTTCGATGATGCTCGACACCTCCGCGGATTCCGCCGAACTGTCCGAAGCCGGACAGGGGTTGCAGGGCGTCCACATCATCGCGGTGCAGTGGGAGGCGTTCAGCTTCATGCCCGGATTCGCGGTGGGAATCGCGGCCGGCGCCATTGCGGGGCAGTTCGTCGGTGCGGGGAATCTCCGGATGGCCCGTCGCGCCGTATGGACCTGCATCGGGATCGGCGTGGTCATCATGGGGCTGATGGGCCTGGTCTTCACCTTCTTCGGATCCACGTTGACGTCGCTGATCAGCGACGAGCCCGTCTACATGGAGACGGTTCCGAAGCTGCTTCTGATCTGCGGCGTGATGCAGGTGTTCTTCGCCATCTCGATGGTCACGAGACAGGCCCTGCGCGGTCTGGGTGACACGACATGGGTCTTCCTGATCACCACCTGCTCGAGCTACCTCGTGAGACTGCCCGCGGCGTGGCTGCTGGGCGTCGTGTTCGAGATGGGATTGGTCGGCATCTGGATCGGGCTCTGCGGCGAACTCGTGATCCGATCGATGCTCTTCCTCGCCAGATTCATGCACGGCGGCTGGGCCGCGAAGAAGATCTAGATCCCCTGGGACAGCCGTTCCCCGAGGATCGCGGGAAGTCCGGCTTCGATCGTGTCCGCCCTGGTCTGGCGGATGTCGTAGTCCACGCGGTGCACGGTGAAGGTCCGTTGTTCGGTGTCCAGGATGGCGCAACTCGCTCTTGGGTCGCTGTCCCGGGGCTGTCCGACCGCGCCCGGATTGCACAGTGCGACATGGTCCGTCGGGAGGTGGACCGGTTCGCCGTCCTGGGGTGCGATGGCTTCGACCGCCTCGGGGGGGCAGAACCCGTGACCGATGATGTCCATCGGGGCGGTGAAGATCCTCGGCACATGCGTGTGCCCCACGAGTCCGATGCCGGTGGAGAGCGCAGCAAGCGCTTCCGACGCCGTCAGCAGATCGAGGACGTATGCCGTTTCATCCGGGACCGGCGTGTCGTGCGTGCAGGTGATGTCCGAGGACGTGATTTCGGTCGTCTTCATGTGGAGCAGGAAGTCGAGGTCCCGGTCCGAAAGCTGCTTCCGAGTCCATTCGATGGCGGCCCAGGCGATCGGATTGAACTTGGCCTGCACGCTCTCGATGAAGACGGCTTCGTCGTGGTTGCCACGGACGAGCACGTCGCAGTAGGTGAGCGCCAGGTCGAGGCAGCGAGCCGGAGAGGGGCCGTATCCGACGATGTCGCCCAGGCAGTAGAGTTCGTCGACTCCGCGTCGACCGAGCTCGTTGAGAACGGCCATGAACGCGATGGCGTTGCCGTGGATGTCGGAGACGACTCCAATTCTGGGCATGATGCGGGCTCAGGAGGTGGAGGTGTCGTTGGATTCCGTGGACGTATCGATCGCGGTTTCTTCGGAGGAGGGAGCCGTCGTGGTCGGAGCCTCCTTCGGGGCGGGGGCGGTCTGAACATCCTTCGGGTCGGGGGTGGTCTGAACGTCCTTCGGGGCGGGGGCGTCGCCCGCTTCCTTGGAGGCGGCCTGCTGCTTGATGCGTGAGATCTTGGACTTGTCGGGGGACATGATCATGGTCATGCGACGGCCCGCCATCCTCGGTGGGGTCTCGACCTTGCTGATGTCCTCGAGCGTCGTGATCACGTGCTTCATGCGTTCGTGGCCGCGGTCTCGATGGAGCATCTCGCGTCCACGGAAGTTCTGGACGATCTGGACCTTGTGTCCGTCCATCAGGAACTTCCTCGCCTGGTTCATCCGGATCTCGATGTCGTGGGGATCGATCTTCATCGACCGGCCCAGACGGACTTCCTTCATCTCGAGGGTCTTGGAGCGGGCGCGGGATGCCTTCTCCTTCTTGGACTGTTCGTATCGATACTTGCCGAAGTCGAGGATCCTGCAGACGGGAGGGTCGCTGTCGGGGGAGACCTCCACGAGATCGAGTTCGGCCTCGCGGGCGCGCGCCAGCGCATCCTCGGTCTTGATGACTCCGATCATTTCCTCGTTTTCATCGATGAGTCGGACGGGCGTCTTCCGAATGTGCTCGTTGATGCGTGGCAGATTACGGACGGCGTCCTGGGGACGAAAGTAGCGTCGGCGTGCGATGATGGAGGCTCCTCTTAACGAACGAGTCGAAGATCACTGCGGCGGGACCATCCCGTCGACGGATCGAAGGCTCGTTGCGGTGCGTCTGGTGCAGTGGTACCTGATGGATGGATGTCCGACGACGTACTCATGCCGTATGTCGGAACCGACGGATGACGGTGTCGCCGAGATCGTTCAGCCCGTTCGCCGGGATGCGGCGATGGTCGTGCTGGTTTCGATCAAGGATGTCGTAGTCATTCATCCGACGTGGTCCTGTCCTCATGCCCCGGGTCGAAACCATTCGACGAAACTGCGGGGCGACGAGCAGATTACCACTCCGCGGGGGTCTGGGGCAAGGAAAGTCGTGAAATCAGGCACTCGGTTCATCATGTCCCTGGAAGAGTTCATGGATGATCGTCCGCTCTCCGCGAGTCGAGATCTCGGCCGAAAGCGTCTCGAGCAGCGACTCCAGAGGGGCTGCTCCGAGGTCCTTGGGAATGCCGTGGGCCCGGACGCTGGCCGCTCCGTTCTCCTGGTCGCGGGGGCCGACGATGAAGAGGTACGGAATCTTCATCTCCGCCGCGGTTCGGATCCTGGCCTGGAGCCGTTCGTTCGAATCGTCCAGTTCGACCCGGACGCCCATGTCCAGCAGGCGTCCATGGAGTTCCTTGGCGTAGTCGGCGGTCTTCTCGGAAACCGGAAGGACGCGGACCTGCTCGGGAGCCAGCCAGGTCGGGAACGCTCCTGCGAAATGCTCGATGAGCACTCCGATGAACCGTTCCCATGAACCGAAGGGCGCGCGATGGATCATGACGGGCCTGTGGGCCTTGTTGTCGGCCCCGATGTAGGTCAGGTCGAAGCGTTCAGGGAGGTTGTAGTCGACCTGGATCGTTCCAAGCTGCCACTCACGTCCGATGACGTCCCGGACCACGAAGTCGATCTTGGGGCCGTAGAAGGCGGCTTCGCCGGGCTCCTCGGTGAACGGGACGCCCAGCGACGCGGCGGCGTTGCGGCAGGCGGCCTCCGCCTTGTCCCAATTCGCGGGATCGCCGACGTACTTGGTGCTGTCGGGGTCTCGCAGTCCGACCCGGACCCGGTAGTCGGTCATGTCCAGTGCGCCGAAGATGATCTTGACGATTTCGAGGCATCCGGCGACTTCATCGGCCACCTGATCCTCGGTCACGAAGAGGTGGGCATCGTCCTGCGTGAAGCCGCGGACTCTGGTCATGCCTCCGATCTCTCCGGACTGCTCCCACCGGTACACGGTGCCGAATTCGTTCAGCCGCAGCGGAAGGTCCCGGTAGCTTCTGGCTTCGCTGGCATAGATTCGGATGTGGTGGGGGCAGTTCATGGGACGAAGCAGGTAGCCCTCGATCTCACCTTCCTGCATCCGATTCGACAGTTCCGCGCACGAGCACCCCTCGTCCGAGAGCCGCTTCAGCTGATCGCTGTCGATCAGGGGGGGGTACTGGCTCTCCTGGTAGTAGGGGTAGTGGCCGGATGTGCGGTAGAGGTCCAGCTTGCCGATGTGCGGCGTGAAGACCTCGTGGTATCCCTGTCGGCGGAGTTCCGTGCGGATGAAGGTCTGGAGGCAGTCCCGGATGACCGCGCCACGTGGTGTCCAGAGGATGAGTCCGGACCCGACCATCTCGTCGATTGCGAAGAGCTTGAGTTTGCGGCCGAGTGCGCGGTGGTCACGCTTTTTCGCTTCCTCGAGGAGTTCGAGATGGTCGTTCAGGCCAGCCTGGTCGAAGAATGCCGTTCCGTAGACACGGGTGAGTCGATCCGAATCCGCATCGCCGTGCCAGTAGCTGGATGCCACCGACATCACCTTGCATGCGCCGATGCGTCCGGTGGACGGGATGTGCGGACCTCGGCAGAGGTCCTCCCAATCGGTGCCGGGTGTTCCCGTGGCGTACCAGCTGAGCATGGTCGATCCGGCGTCGAGCGCCCTCTGGGCGTTGTCGATCTTGTACTTGCTGCCTTCGGATTCGAGCTTCTCGAGGCCGGGTTCGTGTTCAAGTTCGTACCGGGTGAAGCTTCGGTCCTCGGCGATGATGGCCTTCATCTCGCGTTCGATCGCTTCGAAGTCCTCGTCGCGGATCGGTCGATCCTCCGGAACGGCCATGTCGTAGTAGAAGCCGTGGTCCAGCGGCGGTCCGTAGACGAGCTGCACTCCGGGGACCACCCGCTGGATCGCCTCCGCCATCACATGGGCGGTGCTGTGGCGAAGCATCAGCAGTGCATCCGGATCGGGTGTCTGGCCCTTTCGCGGCGCAGTGAGCAGTTCGAGGGAGGCGTCGTGGAGGATCGGGCAGGAGAGGTCCGAGAGTTCGCCGTCGATCCGAGCGCCGATGGCCGCCTTGGCCAGGCCGGGGCCGATCGATGCTGCGACCTCCGCCGGGGTCACCGGCTGGTCGAACTCCTTCTTCGTTCCGTCTGGCAGTTGAATGCATGGCATGAGTGGTGATTCCGACTGGGTGTGGCGTGAGACGCAGGATATACGGGGATGCCTCCGGCGTCGATCATTGCAAAGATGCCGAGGTCGTGGGAGACTGCCACGGCGGGAGGTATGCCGGTGCTCTGTCCCAAGTGCGGCAATGACAATGACAAGGTCATCGACAGTCGGTCATCCGACGGCGGTGCTGTGATTCGTCGACGCCGGGAGTGTCTCGACTGCGAAATGCGGTTCACGACCTACGAGCAGATCCGCTCCTCCGGACGGCTGATGGTGATCAAGAAGGACGGGTCGCGGGTTCTGTTCAACCGGGCGAACGTGATGCGCGGGATCGTGGCGGCCTGCGGCAAGCGACCGGTGTCCGAGGATGCCAAGGAAGGGGTCTGCGAAGGACTCGAGGCCGAACTCCAGCGGGTCTTCGATCGGGAGGTTCCCAGCGTCGAGATCGGTCGGAGGGTTGCATCCCGTCTTCGGGAGATCGACCAGATCGCCTACATCCGCTACGCAAGCGAGTACTACGCCTTCCGCGATCTCGAGGAGTTGGCCGAGGAGGTCAACCAGTTGCAGGCGCGGACCCAGCCGGGGCCGAATCAGAGTTCGTTGTTCGAGGAGAAGTGAGCCGCAGGGGGCTACTTCTTGACCAGGGCGCCGCGGACTTCCTCTGTCACGTAGAGGATGCGGAGGCAGCCCTGGCACTGCTCGACGACGTTGCCGTCGGCCATGATCGTGTTCACGAGATTGAACGGAAGCGATACGTTGCAGCAGCTGCAGCCGTATTCCATACGTCGTCGATCGATCTCGGCGAGCGGCGCCATCGAATCGCCCTCGAAGTCGTCTGCAGCCTTGTCGAAGACCACCAGAACGTCGTTCGACACGACGGACGCCTTCTGGGCACGTTCGGCTTCGAGCACGGCCAGTTGTTCGGCGACCTCGGAGGTCCGTTCGGTCAGTTCGCCCTTGGCGGTGTCCCTGACCTTGGTGCGTTCGGCGATCTTCGAGGTCAGTTCCCCGATCTGTGATTCGAGCTGCTCGATGGTCTCGAGTTCGGCCAGCGCCCGGTCGTCGATCTTCGACTTGGACTCCTTGAGGTTGTTGATCTCCTCGAGGATCGCGTTGTACTGCTTGGTGGTGGAGGAGTTCTTCAGGTCCTCTCGAAGCTTGTTGGTGCGTTCGTCGACGCCGCCGGCTTCGGTCTCCAGATTCGCGGCCGAGGCGCGGGTCGTCTTGGAACGCAGGACGAGCTCCTCGTTGGTCGAGGTCAGTTCATCGAGCCTCCGCTGCTGTGCATTGAGGAAGGTCTGCGCGTTCTCGACGCGTGATCGAAGTCCACGGGCTTGTTTGTCCACCATATGAAGGGCAAGCAGATCATCGATCGCGGTCATCGGAAGCTCCTGAAAAAAACCTGATCACACAGTGTATCAACTGGCAATGGTCGCTGGCGTCCATTTGTCGATGAACATGGCTTCAGATCAGCAGCAGCAGCCACCAGGCGATGGGAGCGACGAAAAGCGGCGAGTCGAGTACGTCCATCATGCCTCCGAGACCGGGGAGCAGGGCAGAACTGTCCTTGATGCCCGCGTCCCGTTTCATGAGGCTCATGACCAGATCACCGCATTGTCCGCTGATTCCGATGATCAGGCCGATCAGCAGGGCCACCAGGGTCGGCACGACGGGTTCGCTCGGAAGCCAGTGCTCGCTGAGTGCCGCCAGTCCCCATGCGGTTCCCATCGAAGCGAGGAGTCCTCCGGCGAGTCCTTCCCAGGTCTTCCCGGGACTCAGCCAGGGGATCATCTTGTGCTTTCCGATGGCGCTGCCCGTGAAGTAGGCTCCGGTGTCGCACATCTTGACGATGGCGATGATTCCGATGATCCACCAGATCGAGTGGTGGACCTGGATCAGCATGAAGAAGCCGAGGAATGTTCCGAGGTACACGGCGAAGCCGGTCGTGGTGAGGGCGGCCAGCGTCGCCCCGTCCGTCCGCTTGCCGCGACAGCCCACGACCAGCGATGTGAAGAAGCAGGCGGCGAGCACGGTGGCGGGCATCACGGTCGAGATGATCGGTTCCGGAGACAGGCCGCTGAGCCACATCGCGTACAGCATGAGGATGCCGAAGCAGGTGATGATGCCGGGAAGACATCGCAGGTCGTCGCGTCCCGAGCAGGCGCGGGCGACGCGGGCGAGCTCCCTCGAAGCGAGGCCGATCACCAGGCTGCAGATCACGAACAGGATCGCCCCGGCGGGCACGTACTGGATGCCGAGGCAGTTCATCGGCCAGAAGAAGGAGGACGACGTTCTCCATTCGAGCGTACCGATGTATTCGTTGAGCACGGCAAGGCCCAGAAGGGCGATGACGAGCAGGGGTCCGGTGACGAGTCGCTTTGAAAGCATGGGGTGGGGCTCAGTATGTTGCGATCTTGTCGTCGACTTCTCTTGACCAGCGGTCGATGCCGCCCGCCATGGAGCGCACATCGTCGAATCCCACGTGCCTCAGCAGTCTGGTGATCACCATCGAACGCGCGCCCATGTGGCAGTAGACCACGATCGGTTCCCGCCTCCAGTCCTCGAGCTCCTCCATGCGGAGGCTGATCTCCTGAAGGGGGATGAGTCTGGCGTGCTCGATGCGGGCGATCTCCCATTCACCTTCGGTCCGGCAGTCCAGCAGGTGCAGCGGGTCTCCGGCATCCAGTCGACGGCGGACCTCGGTCGGATCGATTTCAAGCGAAGTTGTCTGGGGCTCGTTCATGGTGATCTCTTCGATGTGCAGGCAATGTACCGGTTCGTGGCCTCGAGGTCACCGGTCGACGAGTTTCATCCGCTCGAGGGCCTCGATGACGACATCCTCCTCGTAGCCCTTGCGGGCCAGGACGCCCTGGAGTCGTCGCGCGATCACGTCGCGGGGATGGTGTTCGAGTCTCGGAAGCTGCCTGGATGCGATCTCCACGGCAAGATCGACCGGCAGCCTGTCGTCGTCGCATTCCGCGATTTCACGTGCGATGTCGGCATCGATGCCTTCGGCCTCGAGCCGCTGCGACAGGGCATTCGGAGCAAGGCGCCCGTTCCGGTTCCACCGACGCGCGAGCGACTGGGCGCATCGGCGGTCGTCGAGCCAGCCCCGTTCCTGAAAATCGTCAAGCATTGAATCGACCTGCTCGGGAGTGCCCCCGCGGTCCAGAAGGCGATCCCGCAGGTGACGTCTGGATCGGTCGGTCCGATGCAGCCAACGCAGGGCCATGGTGCGAAGTTGCTCGAGGTCCGGAGGTTGTGGTGTCGCGTCGGTCATGGGTGGTGAATCGATTCCATCGCGTTGCGGATCATCTCGAACGCTTCGGTGTCCTCCGCCTCCCGGGCCTGTTCCGCGGCCTTGGCCAGCGTATCCAGTGCCGCGTGCTGATCATCGGCCCGATACTGGCACATGGCCATCGACACCGCGGCCGGATACCAGGCCGGGTCGATCTCGAGGGCCAGTTCGAAATGGGCCCTGGCCCGCTCGTCCTGTCCCATGCTGGTGTACTCCCGGCCGAGTTCGCACAGGGCGTCGGGGTCTCCGGGGGCATGTTCGACGCGATGTCGAAGCTGGTCGAGGCGATCGGGCATGACTGGTTCCTTCGGGCGGGTGCGGAATCCGCTGCGAGAGTATCCTTTCCACCATGCGATACGCAGCACGGACCGTACTGGGCATTCTGCTGGCCGCGACACCGATGGTGTTCG
Source organism: Phycisphaerales bacterium UBA3160 (assembly GCA_002364485.1). Classification (GTDB taxonomy): domain Bacteria; phylum Planctomycetota; class Phycisphaerae; order Phycisphaerales; family SM1A02; genus UBA854. The sequence goes on along the minus strand of DEYK01000004.1, from coordinate 88,636 downwards.
GGCTGCAGGGATGCGTCGAGACCTACAAGCCGGCGAAGGCGCCCCGTCCAAGGACGGAGCAGCTGGCCGTGCAGCATCACACTGGCGGAACACATTATCGCATGCTCGTGGACGATGGTGTGTGGTACCAGCTGATCGGCACGGAGTTGCTGGTCATCGATTCACGGACGGGACGGGTTTCGTTCCGCGAAGCGCTGGCTGATCCGGGCACATCGGGGCCGGCAATCGACATCACGATGGATCAGGACGAGCTTCTGGTCGTACTCGAGGACAGCGGAGTGGTCCGCCTGACCTTGGACGATCCGAGGCGTCCTTGGCTCGAGGACACCACCACCACGGCCGAGTTGGGTGTCCGTCCGCGCGGGATCCATGTCCGTGATGGCCGACGACTCGTGTACGGGGATGGGGGCATCGTCGACCTCGACACGGGCCGCCGTCTCGTCATGGTGGACGGCGTCGTGTCCTCGATCGGTCATTCCGGCGACGATGTCGTCTACTGCGTCGGGCGCAGGATCCATCGTGTGTCCGATGGCGAGTTCGTCGGCTCGGCCACCTCGATCCATCCGATGCGTCCAAGCTCCCCGGATGACGACAAGCGGCACATCTTCGTCCGCAACGAGCGCAACGGATCGCTGGTCGGATTCATGGGTGAGGATCTTCGCGAACTGGACACCGATGCCTGGACCGTTCCGATCCCCGGCCGGACGACCCGGGTGCGGCAGATCGACGACCGGCTTCTCATTACATCGTCCATGGCGGTCCGTCTGTACCGTATCGATCCGGACCGACTCCGGCTCGAGGAGGAGATCAAGATCGTCGGGGCCGTCGACGCCGATCTGCTGGATTCGAATCGGATCGTGCTCGCCGGCGAGTTCGGACGGGGGACGTGGCGGATCAAGGACGAGCTGGACGGCAAGCGCCGCACGTTCGCGATGTACCACCCCGAGCCGGCGGGACTGAACCGCGCGGTTTCGGATGGACGCAACATCCTCGCCGACTCCGACCGCGGCATGTGGATGTACAGGATCGGCGACAATGCCGTGCAGGTCGGCGTCGACAGCGTCGAGTTCGCCGCACCGTCCCTTGAAGCCGTCATGCTCGACTGGACCTTCCGCATCGTCGGCGACGGCAGGGAGATCGAGATCGAGACTCCGGTCGGCAACGATCGCCTGGTTGCGCCCGCGGGAGGTCGATTTCATTGCGTCGTCGCGGCGGACAACGTGGTCTGGGTCGGACACGACCGGGGAATCATCATGGTCCGTCTTCCCGTCGACGGCATTTCCGTTCCGCCCGGCTGGGATTCGATGGCCGAGGAGGATCGCCTCGCCAGCGGTGTCGCGCCGCTGGACGGAATGACCAAGTTGTCGGTGCGGCTGGACGGCCCGGTGTTCTTCCTCGAGCCGCTGATGCTCGGGGGAGGGGTCGCGTTCGTCAGCGGTTCAGGCGGATTCGGCGTCGTCTCCGAGGAATTCTGAGTCGCCTAGTCGCTGTCGCAGGAACCCCATCGTCCGCAGATCGGATCTTCGCTGCAGCTCCCGCCTCTGGCCTTGCAGACGCGGCGGCCGTGGAAGATCAGCAGGTGGCTCAGCAGCGTCCATCTCGGGCGGGGAAACAGCGCCATCAGATCGCGTTCGATCGCGACGGGGGTCTTCGAACTCGACAGGTCGAGTCGATGGCTCAGTCTCGAGACATGGGTGTCGACGACCACGCCCATGTTGATGCCGAAGGCGTTGCCGAGGACCACGTTGGCGGTCTTTCTGGCGACTCCGCGAAGTTCGAGCAGCTCTTCCATGGTCCTGGGCACCTCGTCGCCGTGCATCTCGTGGATCCTCGTCATCGAGGCGTGCACCGACTTCGCCTTGTTCCGGAACAGTCCGATCGTTGCGATCAGCGGTTCGATGTCCTCGGGGGCAGCTCGTGCGTAGTCGCCCGGCGTGGGAAAGGCGGCGAACAGTCCCGGAGTCGCCTTGTTGACGCCGACGTCGGTCGCCTGCGCCGAGAGGATGGTTGCGATGAGCAGTTCCTGCGGCGACCGGTAGTCGAGTTCGCAGTGGGCATCCGGGTACGCCTTCGCCAACGCATCGTAGATGCGCACCGCACGGCGTTGTTCGGCTGGATCGACGGCCGGAAGCTTGAACTCGGCCTTGGACGTGGCTCCGGAAACGACGGGTGGATTGTTCATGCCTTGTTCCGTCTGCTCTTTGCGGGGGTGCAGCATGCGGCGAGTGCGGCGATGGCGATCAGCAGAAGCACTGCGCTGACTTCCATGAGCGAGGAGGCGGTGGGGTGCATCGCGTTGAACGCGTCGTACGCCACCGTCGCCTGTTCCGCGTCGCCTTCCCGCGCCGCCACGCGATACCTCTGCAGGTCCGCGTTCATTCCCGGCATCACGAAGATGATCCTGATCCACAGGCACGCGACGGCACCCAGGCTGGCGATGCTCCATGCGATTCTTGAGAGGGGGCGTCCCGCCGCCAGGCCGAGGAGCCAGAACGCGGAAACGCAGGCGATGACGATGATGGACATCACGATCTGGGCGATGTCGGTCGCGGTGAAGATGGGTTCCGTGATGAGGCCGGAGGCCAGACGTCCATGCAGGGCAGGATCGAGGGCCCGGTATTCGGCGAGAGTCGGTTCGAGTCCGGGGAGGATCGCGAACACGCCGGCCGCGGCCGCTCCGGCTGCGGCGATCGCCGCGAACCACAGCGTGGTGGCCAGCCAGGTGATCATCGTGATCGGGGTCCGCAGTGTCATGGTGCTGTTCTCCGGACGGGTTCGCCGTCCACCCATGTGGTTCCATCCGCCCAGTGTTCGCGTTTCCAGATCGGAACCTGCTGCTTCAATGAATCGATGAGCCATCTGCAGGCTTCGAATGCGTCGGAGCGATGGTCGCAGGCGACGTGGATGCGGACGCTGATTGCGCCCACGGGCACGATCCCGGTGGCATGGTGGATGTCGATCCGCCGGCATGGCCACCGGTTCGAGGCGGTCTCCGCGAGATCCTGCATGGTCCGGGTGGCGAGAGGCGGATAGGCCTCGTAGTCGAGCGAGATCAAATCACGGTGCTCGGGATGTCGCTCGGGTCGGGTGCGGCCCTCGAAGCAGCACGCGCCGCCGCCGTCGTGCGAAGGGGTGTGGGCGGAGGGGAGCGGTCCCTCGAACAGCTGGACTTCGATGAAGGTTGCTTCGCCGGACATGCGTCCATGGTAGCCTCGGTGCGTGGACACGTTGCCCATTCACGACTGGGTTCTCTCCCCGACCATCGCGTCGTTGGAGATCGCTCCGCGGATCGCCATCGATCGGCTTCGTCGTCAGGGTTGGCGAGGCGTCCAGCTCGATGCCCGTGCCGTCGGCACGACTCCACGTGAACTGGGCGAGTCGGCCCGTCGTGATCTGCTTTCGCTGCTGCGGCGTGGAAATCAGTTGCTGACGGGCCTGGACTGCTGGATTCCGGATCACGGGTGGAAGTCGTCCCAGACGGTCCATCAGGCGATCGATGTCATGCGTTCGGCCATCGACCTCGCAGGGGATCTGGGGCGGTGTGCCGTTTCGACGATCCTGCCTGCCGCGGACGAGGTCGACGGTGGAGTGCTCGAAGCGGTCTTCTCGCACGCTTCGTCGCAGGGGGTACGCATCGCTGACCATCGAATCGATCCGGTCATGGTGGATGCCGCGCACGGAGCGGGGATCGACCCGGCGGCATACCTCTCGGCCGGATCCGATCCGGTCCGGGCCATCGGGGCGGTGGAGAATCGTCTCGCCTGCGTGCGGCTGACGGATCTCGACGAGGCCGGCCATCGGATGCTGCCCGGAACCGGCACCAAGGGTCGGCTGGATCTGGTTGCCTACAAGGTCGCGATCGTCCTGAGGGGTTGGAGCGGGGGGGTGGTGGTCGATCTTCGGCGATTGCCTGAGCCCGCATCGGCTCTGCCGGGGGTGTGGGCGGCCTGGAATGCCGCGGACGCGTCTCCCGGTGATTGGTGATCGGGATCTCGGACCGCTATAGAATGCCCCCATGGCGATCATCTCTCACGGCATCGATCTGGTCGAGGTGCAGCGCATCGAACGCATGCTCCAGGAGCACGGCGATCGGTTCGTGCGTCGTGTGTTCACCGAAGGGGAACGTGCCTATGCCGAGTCGGCCGAGGGTGGACGCGGTGAGCGGTACGCCGCCCGTTTCGCATGCAAGGAGGCGGTCTTCAAGGCGCTCGGGACCGGATGGGGACAAGGCGTCGGCTGGTCGGACATCGACGTGATCCGCAACGCGGACGGACAGCCGGGGCTTCGAATCAGCGGAGGTGCGGCCGATCGTGCCAGGACGCTTGGCATCACATCATGGCTGCTCAGCATCACACATACCGCCGGGCTCGCCATGGCGAGCGTGATCGCGACGGACGAGGTCTGAAGGAGTCCGGAGATGGGACGAAGGCAATCAAGACCTGCTCTGCTGGAGCTGTTCCAGTCGCGATCGGAGGATTCCGCGCGAAATCCCGACGAGTCTGAACACTTCGCGTCATGGCCGAAGCCCGGACGCAGCATCCGCATCACGACCGGCCACCTGCTGCTGGCCACGACCGGAGTGATCCTCCTGCTCGTGATCACCTGGGTGATCGCATTCAGCCAGGGAGAGCTTCAGGCCCGGGCGGATCTCGAATCGGTGATCTTTCGACCGGTCGAATCCGACCCGCTGGTGGCCACGCCGGCCGGGTTGCCCGAATCCGGGAAAATCGCCGTTCCTGTCCAGGCAGGGATGGGTTTCATGGGGGACCCGCGTCAGAAAGGGCTGTTCTACTTCGTTCTGGCGGAGACCAGGGAGGCCGGAGCATTGCGGCTTGCGGACTTCTGTCGGGAACGAGGACTTGAAACCTGGGTCATTCCACGTGACAATACCGGTCTGGCTCGAGTCATCGCCCTTCCCGGGCTGACTTCGACATCGCGTTCCGAAGCTGCGTGCCGGAATCTCGATGAGCGTATTGGTGGGATCGGACTCCAATGGGTGGAATCCGGTGGCCAGTCGAGCCTCGAAGACAGGTACCTCGTCCGTTGGGACGGGTGATGCCATCAGAAGACATACGGAGTTGATCATGAGCCTGCATCGAAGCCTGAAGACGAAGCCCTCGGGATTGAACCAGCACCGCAACGTGCTGACTCGCATCGAGCGCATCACTCAACTTGCCGAGAACGGCGACTTCGAGATGAAGGGTGATTCGCCCTTCGGCCTGGTCAAGGTCGGCAGCCGAAAGGTTGTGACCAAGAAGAAGGTCAAGGAGAAGACCGAAGACGGTGCGGCCGAAGCGGCTGACACGTCCGATTCCTGATCCCGATTGAATCCACCCGAATCGACGACCGCCTCGTTCAGCGTGGCGGTGCTGTCACGTCATCATCCCACGCAGAATCTCCAGGCCCTGCGCGAGTTTTCCCTCGTCGGCGGCGATGCTCAGTCTGAAGTGGGTGTCGCGTTCGCTGAACACGCTGCCCGGGATGACGATGACGTTGCGGTTGATCGCCTCTTCGCAGAACTGGGTGGCGGTCCGGCCGAGTCGTTCGGGCACCTCCACGAATGCGTAGATCGCCCCTCCGGGCTCAGGCAGTTCCGTGACGTCGCTGAAGGCGTCGACCACCATTCGGCTTCTGGCGTGGTAGCGATCGACGATCGGTTGCATGTCGGTGTGCAGCGCAGCGACGGCTCCGGCCTGGGCCATCGACGGTGCGCAGACGAACGAATACTGCTGGAGCTTGGCCATCTCCGAGATCAGCCAGGACGGGCCGGCGGCGAATCCGAGTCGCCACCCGGTGCACCCGTAGGTCTTTCCGAACCCGCGGATCAGAAGCATGTCGTCGTGTCCGCGGGCCGGACTCGGGCAGTGGCCGGTTTCGTCGAGATGATCCGGCCATGTGAAGAGGTCGTAGATCTCGTCGGAGATGAGCATGATGCCGCGGCTGCGACAGAGATCGGCGAGTTCGTCGAGCTCCTGCTTCGAGAGCACGATGCCGGTGGGATTGGCCGGGGAGTTCACGAGGACGATCTTCGTGCGATCGTTCAGCAGGGGTTCGACGCGTTCGGCGGTCATCCTGAAATCGGGATAGGTGTCGCAGAGCCTGATCGTGGCGTTGGTCATCGGTCCGAGTGCCGTGTAGACCACGAAGTACGGATCCGCGACGACCACCTCGTCGCCGGGATCCAGCAACGCCATGAACGACAGGAGCAGTGCGCCGCTGGTGCCGGAGGTGACGATCACATCGAGATCGTCGCGTTCCATGTCCCACCCGACGTCGTTCCCGAGATGGGTCCGGATGGCATCGAGCAGAAGGGGATTGCCGGCGGTGAGCGTGTATCCGTTGTGGTCCTGTTCGATCGCGTCGATGGTCGCCCGCTTGACGGACTGGGGGACGGCGAAGTCGGGTTGCCCGATCGAGAGATTGATCGGATCCTCGAGCTTCGCTCCGAGCTGGAACGCGCGGCGAATGCCCGAGACATCGATCTCGTGGACACGATTTGAGAGAAGGTGGTTCATCGCGATGCAGGGTACCGGCATCGAGTCTGAGCGGGTACGCAGCGGCTCGAATCGGTTCTTCAAAGAAAATCCCCGTTGAAGCACGAGGCCTCAACGGGGAGGAGGGGAGAAAGAAGCCGAGTCGTGTCCGAAGAGACACAACCCGGTCAAAGGCACGATCGGCCACTTGCGTGTCCGGGGTTTACATTTTCTTGATCTTCCGAAGGTGCCTTGCGGCATGATTCGATGCGGTTCAGGGCTGCCTCGGGGTGGATTCCGAGGAGAAGGGATAGGAAACACCCTTCGAGACGCCTGAAAGCAGTTTGGCCCATTCAGCGGCATGTCGGGCCGGATCGTGGTGTTCGGTTACCCAGTCCGACGCGCCGATGCCCAGGGCCCTGCGATTTCCCGGCTGTGTGAGCAGATTGAGAAGCGTCCCCGACCAGTTCTCGGGCGTCGCGTCATCGACGATCGCAGCGGTCGTTCCGTCGATCAGCCAGTCGAGGTCCTCTGCCGGTGCGGAGATGATCGCACGGGATGCGGCCATCGCCTCGAGGACCATGGTGCGGACCCGGGGGCCCCGGTTCGGGTTGAGGATGATGTCGCATGATGTCATCAGCGATCTGACCTGAGTGGCGTCCGCAATGGTCGAGACGTGATCGAGCAGGCCTCTGGCGTCGGCTTCCCGCCATGCCTGATGGCCGTTCTCCGCGTCGATCTCCATGCAGATCTGCAGATCAGGGATGACGGCGATCGCCTGCTCGAGTCCGGCGAGAGCGGCGCGCACGATTTCGGGTGATCCGTCGCACGCCAGGATGGCGAGCGTCGGTGCGAGGCCGATTTCGGGTGCCGGCTCGGTTCTGGGAGCGATGCCGGGTGGGATGCACTGGACCAGTTCGGTTCCGACCCGGCTGGTCATGCGGTCGGCAAGACGTCGGGTGGGAGCGACCCAGGCGCCGACGTGCTGCATGCGAGTCGACGCGACTCGGGTCTCTTCGGAGGACCACGTCGAGATCACGACGGGGCAATCGAGATGTCGTGCCGTCGCCTCGGCTTCCGGCAGTGAGCCGGTGCCGATGCAGAGCACGAGGTTGGCCGGATCGCGGTGGACCTGGGATGCAAGGGACTGGGCCGCATGCTGGCGGACCCAGATCGGTCCACTGGGAGGCATCACGAGCACGTTGCCCGCCCCGAGCCGGTGTTCATGGACCGGTTGAAGGTCCTCCGGCAGCCGCTCGGGCAGCACCAGGCTGCTTCGGATTCCCCAGTCCCGTTCGAGTCGCGTCAGAAGTTCCCGGTGCGTCGGTCCGTCTTCCCGGATGCGCACTGGATCGATGAAGATCATCACATGCATGGTTCGACTCCGGTCGACGGCGAACGCGGCGGCTGCAGGGGATCCAGTGCGACCGCCATCTCGGGGTCGACTCGACAGGGTCGTCTCGACTCGAGATCCACCTGCACCCACAGCGTCGATGCCGTGCAGACGATCGTCGGCTCCTCGCCGTTCTGGGTGGAAGGCCGCCAGATCACCGTATCCCTCCACGACTTGGCCCGCTTGAGATCGCGGACCCACGTCGCGAGCACCAGATGTTCGTCGGCATGGACTTCGGCCCGATAGTCGATCTCGTGTCGGGCGACGAACCACATGCGTCCGGATGCGAGCATGGCCTGCCGGGTCCATCCAAGGTGGTCGAGATGCAGTTCGGCGGCACGATCGAGCCATCGGACGTATTCGATGTTCGATATGTGGGCAACGCTCCTGCTTTCTCCCTGACTGGTCGTGTCGATCGAGACGTACCACGCCCTGGGGTGTTCGATCACCGGTTGCCGGTCCGGCGCCGAGGCGAGCGGCTCGATGCGGGCGGGATCGTCATGCATGACCCGGCCCGTCTTCCAGTGGCGGCGTCGGCGGGGCCGCGGGATCGATCGTACGCAGGTAGTCCCAGGAGTAGATTCCGGTGTCGTGGCCATCGGAGAAGCGGATCCGTACGGCGTAGGTTCCGACGAGTTCGGCGTCCACGGCGGTCAGTGGGCCGTCCGATCCGGTCGTCGCCGGCAGCACCGCGAGGGGGTTGCGTTCCAGTTCCTGCCGAAGCTCACGTGCTTCGGCGGAAGGTGAATATCGGCGTAGGTGCTCCACCGGATAGACGCTGAGGCGGCCATCCGCCCAGTGGACGACCAGTCCCCGGGCTCGATCAAGTTCAAGATGACGTGGTGGTTCGGTCATCGTGGTTTGGATTGTAACCGTCCGTCGGATGTCGGAGGGTATGCTATGGCCCTGGAGATCAAGGCGTGCCTGAAGCGACCCCCGTCACGAACCATCCGACCGATCGACTCATCCAGTCCGTCCGGGCCTGCGGCGCTCCGGTCTGCGTGGGAATCGACCCTGTTCTCGAGCGGCTCCCGAAGGCGGTTCGCGGCACGGTCGAGACGCCGGAGTCGGACGTCGAATCGATCTCCCTCTTCACGAGGGAGCTTCTGGATGCGGTGGCGGGCCTCGTTCCCTGCGTGAAGTTCCAGTCCGCCTGCTTCGAGCGATACGGTGCAGCCGGCACCCGGGCGCTGGAGTCCGGCATCGAGCATGCCCGGACCCTCGGACTTCAGGTCATCTTCGATGCCAAGCGCGGTGACATCGGCATCAGCAACGAACACTACGCCAGCGCCTTTCGCGAGAACGGTTCGGACTGGATCACGCTCAGCGGATACCTCGGTGTCGAGACGCTTCGTCCCTACCTCGAGCAGGGGCGAGGGGCGTTCGTGCTCGTGCGGACGTCGAATCCCGAGGGGTCCTCGCTGCAGTCGCTTCCGCTGATCGACGGTCGGACGGTGGCCGAGGCGATGGCGGATCTCGTCGCCGAGGTCGGCGACAACACGATCGGAGATTCCGGGTACAGCGATCTCGGAGTGGTCGTGGGTGCGACGCAGGGCGAGGAGCATCATCGGCTGCGGGAGCGACTGCCCCGTCAGGTCTTCCTCGTCCCCGGTTACGGTGCCCAGGGTGGCGGGCTCTCCGACATCCTGGATCTCTTCCATGCCGATGGAATGGGCGCGATGATCACGGCTTCCCGAAGCGTGATCTACGCCGCCGGCGTGGACGATCCCTCCTGGATGAATGCGGTCCGCGATGCCGCCGGCACGTTCGCCGATGAGATCGGTCGGGCGGTTGGGCTGCGAACAGGATGAAGATCATGCGTGATGTATCGAGTCTCGTCGTACTGCTTCTCTTCGCACTGATCGTCGTCTGCATGATCGTGCTGTTGCCGATGACCGCCACGAAGGTCCTCGTGCTCCTCGGAATCATGGTGGTGCTTCTGCTGTGTTCGAGGCTCAGTTCCTTCGACTGGCAGCGGACCGCGATTCTCGGCAGCTTCCTGATGGTGCTGCTTCTTCCCGTGATCTTCCGGAGCGAGTCGGGGCCCCTGGCCGAGGCCGACCGGACGCTGGTGATCATCACGCCGCACAACGAGCAGATCCGCACCGAGTTCGCCCGGGGCTTCGAACTCTGGCACGAGCGCAAGTACGACGAGCCGGTCTCCGTGGCCTGGAACGTCCCCGGGGGGACCAGTGAGATCCGACGCATGCTGCAGGCGCAGTTCTCCGCCGCGATCAAGGAGGGGCGTGAGCCCGGTGGTGACGCCGACCTCGTCTTCGGAGGCGGTTCCTACGAGCACGGCATTCTCAAGAAGGGCGTGCGCGTACTGATCGACGGCGAGCCGGTCGTGGAGTCGATCACGGTGCCGGGGGATCTCGACGAGTCGTTCCTGCTCGGAATCTACGGGCAGACCATGATCGCCGACAAGCATCTGTTCGACCCCGAGCAGTACTGGTACGGTACGGCGTTGTCCGCGTTCGGACTGGTCTACAACCGGGACGTGCTCGAGGATCTGGGACTTCCCGAACCACGGACATGGGATGCGATGGTCGATCCGCGTCTGCGAACCTGGATCGCCCTGGTGAATCCGAGTCAGTCCGGATCGATCACCACCGCCTTCGAGACGATTCTCCAGCGCCGCGGCTGGAAGCTGGGATGGCAGATCCTCCGCCGGGCTTCCGCGAACGCCCGCGACTTCTCGGCCAGTTCCCTCAAGGCTCCCACCGATGTCAGCCAGGGGGATGCCGCGGTCGGGGTGTGCATCGATTTCTTCGGACGCTATCAGTCCCAGGCCATCGCCGACCACGGTGGAGGACGCCGGGTCGGGTACATCGATCCGATGGGAGACACGATGGTGGATCCCGATCCGATCTCGATCCTTCGCAACGGTCCCGACCCGGAGCTCTCGCGTCGGTTCATCGAGTTCGTCCTCGAGATCCCGGGGCAGTCCCTGTGGCAGTTCGAGCCGACCGACGTGCCGATCGACGAACTTGGTCCGCGATCGTTCGCGCTGCGTCGGCTTCCGGTCAATCGCCGGATGTACACCGAGTATTCCGAACGGATGATCGATCAAATCGATCCCTACGAGGATGCCCAGTTCCCCGAATATCCGGACCGCGCCATGCGGGCATTCATCGCTCCGATCTTCGGAGCGATGGCCATGGACAATCACGAACTTCTGATGGAGGCCTGGGACGCCATCGTCTCGCATCCCTCGTACCCGGATGACTCCGGGGTGGTGACGGCCGCCATGGTCGCCGATCCCCAGTTGAAGCGCATGCTCCAGGCGTTCGATGCGATGCCCGAAGTCCCTGCCCCCGACGGCTCGTCGATCAGCCTCGAGAATGCTCAGGGGCGGTCTGTGTCGAAGGCCGGCTGGCTTCGCGGCGGCTGGGACGGCAAGGGGCTCTGGTCCACGGATGCGGAGCCCGGACGTGTGCTCGGGCAGCAGTTCCGGGACTTCTTCGCAGATCGGTACCGGCAGGTGCTCGACATCGCTTCCGGATCGGAGTCCTCCAATGAATGAGTTCGACACGAAGGCGGACATCGAGGCCGAGCACTTCCGCACCGCCATCATCGCCACGCTCGGGCCCGCTTCATGGGACGAGCCGGTGCTCGAGAAGCTGATTGCTGCCGGCGCGAACATCTTCAGACTGAACTTCAGCCACGGAGACGAATCGTCGCACGAACGAACGCTCGCGACGCTGCGTTCGGTGGCCGAACGGATGGACGTCCATGTCGGCGTCCTGGGGGATCTCCCCGGTCCGAAGATCAGATTGACCGAGATTCCCGGCGACGGATTCATGTTGGAGCCGGGGCTGCGCGTCGAGTTCCATCGCGACTGCGCGACGGGCGAGTCCGACCCGATCTTCCGGCTCGGGTGCACGCTGGATCGCATCGTCGACGACGTGCAGATCGGGCATCGGCTGCTCATCGACGACGGCCTGATCCGACTGGTGGCCACCGATCGTGGCGAGGGTGTGCTCGGCTGCACCGTGGAAGTCGGCGGGCGGATCAGTTCGCACAAGGGGGTCAATCTGCCCGACACCGATCTGGACATCGAGATGCCGACGGAACGCGACCGGCGTTTCGCATCCTGGGCGATCGAGCATCAGCTCGACTGGGTCGCCATGAGCTTCGTGCGCAGCGCGGACGATGTGCGGGCGCTCGACGCCCACATGCGGTCCTGCTCGGGAGGCTCCTCCCGTCCCATTCCGATCATCGCCAAGATGGAGGTTCCCCGGGCGATCGAGCATGCCGTCTCGATCGTCGAGGAGGTCGACGCCGTGATGGTCGCCAGAGGTGATCTCGGGGTGGAGATGGATCTCGCTCTGGTTCCCTCGATCCAGAAGCACCTGCTCGCCGTGACACGCGATGCGAGGGTCCCCTGCATCGTGGCCACCCAGATGCTGCAGACGATGATCGATTCGCCGGTGCCGACCCGGGCCGAGGCGAGCGACGTCGCCAACGCGATCTTCGACGGAGCGGATGCCGTGATGCTTTCCGGCGAGACCGCTGTCGGAGCCTGGCCGGTCGAGGCGGTGTCGACGATGCACCGGATCAGCTGCATCAGCGAGTCGACGATGCGATCGCTTTCGATCTCGACGGGAGGCGATCTCGAGCCGATGGCCGAACGGGCTCCCGACCCCCTGGATCCGCTCATCGACGCGACGCTGACGGCCGCGCTGGCCGCCGACGCCCGCTGCATCGTCGTTCCTTCCAGCAGCGGCATCCATGCCAGGCATCTCAGCCGCAACGAGTTCCATCTGCCGGTGCTGGCCATGGCCGACGACGCACGCGTGGTCCGTCGCATGCTGCTGCTTCGAGGCGTGACTCCGGTCCTGGTCTCCGCGATGCCATCTGCGGAGGAGCTGGTCGACCATGCCACCGATGCCGTCCGTGGGCAGGGGTGGGCCGAGCCCGGCGAGGTGATCGTCATCATGATGCGTGATGAGCACGTCGGTACCGGCGTGCGGATGATCGTGCATCGAATGGAAGACGAGGCGGGTCACTGATGCGTGCAATCGTCCTGTCGATCGGAGACGAGGTACTAGCTGGAGACTGCGTCGACACCAACGCGTCCTGGCTGTGTTCGCGTCTGGCCGCATGCGGAATCAAGGTCGAAGTCGTGCACCAGCTGCCGGACGATCGCAACGCCGTCGCTTCGACGCTCCGGGAGGCCGCTGCCCGGGTCGAGCTCGTGGTGTCGACCGGCGGTCTCGGGTTGACCCCCGACGATCTGACCCGGGAAGCGATGGCGGATGCCTTCGATGACGGACGGATCGTCCGTGACTCGGACGCGGTCGATTGGATCAGGGAGCGGCTGGCGGGAAGGGGCATGGGCATGTCCGATCTGCAGGCTGCGATGGCTCGTCGTCCGGCGCAAGCGGAATGCCTGCGGAATCCGGTCGGAACGGCTCCGATCCTCCGTCGCCAGGTCGGTTCCTGCACGGTCTGGAGCCTGCCCGGGCCACCGGTGGAGGTGCATTCCACATTCGACACCCATGTGGCTCCTTCGCTTCCGGAGGCGGGTTCCATCGTCTCCCGGGAGGTTCGCTGCTGCGGAATCATCGAGGCTGAAGCAAGCCCGTTGCTCGGCGAGCTGCTGGATCGGGATCGGCCGATCCAGGTCGGCACCCGCGTGAGCCGCGGCGTCTTCATCGTCACCGTTCATGAATCGGGTCCGGATGCGGATGCGCTGCTCGACGAGATTCGCGGTCGGTTGCGGCCGTGGGCCTTTGGAACCGAAGGTGAGCAGCCTGCCCATGACGTCGCTCGCATGCTGATCGAACGTTCGCAGTCACTGGCGACGGCGGAATCATGCACCGGCGGCGGCATCGGTTCGTCGCTGGTCGATGTTCCCGGATCAAGTTCCTGGTATCGAGGCGGAGTGGTCGCCTACTCCAACGAGATGAAGCAGCAATGGTTGTCGGTGGCCCCGGATCGATTCTCGAGCGACGGCCCCGGTGCGGTGTCCGCCGAGGTTGCCATGGAGATGGCTGATGGAGTCAGGAGTGCCACCGGGAGCGACTGGGGCTTGTCCGTCACCGGAATCGCCGGTCCCGAGGGGGGGACCGACGAGAAGCCGGTGGGCACGGTCTGGTTCGGTGTCGCCTCGGTCGAGGCCAGGACGGCTCGGAGATTCCAGTTCCCCGGAGACCGTACGGCGGTGCGAAGTCGGAGCGTGCTGATCGCCCTACAGTGCCTGCGGATGGCGATGCTCGGTGAGCGAAGCACGATGACCTGGGAGTGTTCGTGATGTCGCTCGCATGGATCGGTCTGGGAAGCAATCTCGGCGATCGATTGGCCAATCTGCTGCAGGGGCTCGAGTGCCTCGACGACATCGACGGCATCGGTGTCCGGCGGGTGAGCACGTTCATCGAGACGCAGCCGGTGGGAGTGACCGGGCACAGTCCCTATCTCAATGCCGTGGCGGAACTGGAGACTGAAATGGATCCGGACTCGTTGGTCCGGACCTGCCTCGACGTCGAACGCCTGATGGGGCGGATCCGGTCCGAGGATCTCGCCGATCCACAGCCCAGGCTGCTCGATCTCGATGTCCTCATCATGGGGGATTCGGTGGTCGATCGTACCGGTGTGCAGGTTCCGCATCCGAGGATGCATGATCGAGCGTTCGTACTGCTTCCGATGGTCGAGTTGGAGCCTCAGCTCCTTCATCCGGTTCTCGGCAGGACGATGGAAGAGCTTTTGGAATCGGAAATCGACCGTTTCGGGCCGGTCGAGGATCGGTGTGCTATCCTCATTCCCGGGTCTCTGATGCCCGAAGAAGACGAAGTTATCTGACTACACGATGGAGATCGAGATGAACCGGATTTGGAAGATGTTGGCGCTTTCCCTGGGCATGAGCCTGTTTGCGGGTTCACCTGCTCTGGCCGAGGCCTATCAGGAAAAGATCGACGCCATGGTGCAGAAGATCGTCAAGGCGTACCAGACCCCGAAGGCCTTCTCCAACACCGCGAGTCTGTCGATCGAGTTCGGTGGCGACCAGATGCAGGAGCAGGTGTCGACGATCTACGGAGCCGACGGTTCCATGGAGATGCAGCTTCCCAATCTGGTCATCAAGGTTCTCGACGGCTACTTCTACGCGGAGATCGCCGGCGAGGACGGCTCGTATCTCAAGCGGCCCATCGGAGCCGGATTCGCGCCCACCATCAAGAGCGTCTTCGGGACCACGGAAATCATTCCGTTCGACTGCATGCTTCGGGAAGGCAACACCAAGGGCTGGCTCCAGAACATGACCATCGGCGTGATGCAGAATCCGAAGATCGAGGGCATCGACACGGGCAAGGATCCTCAGGGGAACGAGTCGAACATCATGAGCGTCACCACCCCCAACGGGTCGATGGACGTGTTCGTCGATCCGAAGACCAATCTGGTCACCGGGGCACTGGCGATGTTTTCCCTGGGCGAGGGGTCGGACATGGCCAAGCTCTCGATCGTCATGGCCACCAAGTCCTACGACAAGCTGCCCAAGCCGATCACGTTCGAGCCCGGCGACCGCAAGGCCGTGGAGTCGATCGAAGAGATACTTCCTCCTCCCGGCGAGGAGCCGGATTCGACCGGAAAGATGGCTCCCGACTTCACGCTTCCGCTCTACGGCTCCGAAGAGATGATCACGCTCTCGAAGCTTCGCGGCAAGATCGTCGTGCTGGACTTCTGGGCGACCTGGTGCGGCCCCTGCCGTCGCGGCCTCCCGCTGGTCCAGAAGTTCGCCGACTGGGCCGGTGAGAACACCGACGATGTGGTCGTCTACGCCGTGAACGTCTGGGAACAGGCCAACACATTCGAAGACGTCAGCAAGATGGTGGGCGACTTCTGGAAGAAGAACAAGTACACCATGCCCACCCTGATCTCCATGAAGCCGGCCCTGACCGAGAAGTACGGCATCGGGGGCATTCCCGTGACGCTCGTCATCGGCAAGGACGGTTCGATCGTCAAGACGCATCGCGGGTTCTCGCCCGGCATCTTCGATGAACTCAAGGCCGAGGTCGAGCAGCTTCGGGCCGCAGATTGAGTCGATCAGGAATCAGACGACTTGGATTGCTTCTGGTCGCGTTCTGCGCCGCCACATCGTCCGCAGCTGCGGACGAGGTGATGGCGACATCGTCCGGGATCTTCGCCGACATGGTCCGGGCTGCGCAGTCCGTCGGACCCGCCCGGGTTGAATCGTGCCAGGTGCTCGAGGCGTCCGCGGGAGGGCGGATCGAGACGACCAAGCCGCTCGAGTCCGTCTACGTCTTCGCCGATCCGGGACCGTCCGGCCCTCAGGGCGTCATTCGCCTGAAGGGGTTCCGCATCATCGTCTCCGGCGACGACATCTTCGTCGAGCACACCGACGTACCCGACGGATTCGTGCGACTGGCACGTGGAGCCGATGCACTCGGTGCGCTTCGCGAGGACTTCCTGAGTCTGCCCGATCCGCTGCTTGCGATCGAGTTCGGAGATGGCAAGACCTCCGCGTGGCTGGATGCGCTGGACGAGGCGGCCGCCGATGTTCGCCTCGAGATTGTCTCGGGCCGGGTCGAGGATGGTGTTCGGAGCGTCGTGCTCGGGCGGGAAGCCACCCGACTCACGCTCCTGCAGGATGTCGGCAGCGGGCGCATGATCGAATCGATGCTCGACCGGCTCGGGCCTCCCGAGGTTCCGGAGGGAGTGCGCCTTCGTTCCACATGGACCTATTCCTGGGCTTCGCTCGAGCAGGACGAATCCGTCGCCGCGATCGAGTTCCAGCGCAAGGGGCGGCTTCGTCTCGACGACGTTGCCGCATTGCGTGCACCCCTCGACCGCATGGCTGACGGTCAAGCCGGTGGACAGGAGGCTCCGCCGCTTCGACTGGAATCGCTTGATGCCGAGTGGGTCGATCTGGTCTCGTTCGACGGGCAGGTCGTGGTGCTCGATTTCTGGGCGACGTGGTGTCCACCATGCCGGCGCGGACTGCCGGAGTTCCAGAAACTGTCGGAGGAGTACGAACGCGAGCAGGCGGACGTCGTGTTCCTTGCGGTGAATGTGCTCGAACGCTGCGCCCCCGATCAGCGGGTCGATGTCGTGCGGCGGTTCATGGAATCGCAGGGGCTCGATCTCAAGGTGTTGATCGACCGCGATGGCGACGTCGCGGAGGCCTGGGGGATCGATGCGATTCCATTGACGGTCGTCATCGGTCCCGAAGGGGAGATCGTCGCCAGATTCCAGGGATTCAAGCCCGGGATGTCCGAGTCGCTCCGAAAGGAGATCGATGCGGCCCTGGGTGGTTCCTCGTGATGAAGTTCAGGGCTGGGCGGCGCTGAGGCTGCCGCGTTCGATCTGCTCCACGAGATCCAGGACGACCGCCTCGTGCAGCTTCTTGGCGGCCTTGGGCTGATTGGTCGGCGTGTTGACGAGAATGCTGAAGCAGAGCCTGCGGCCTCGATCGTCGAGCACGTATCCGCTCAGCGTGCAGCTGCGACGGAGGTACCCCGACTTGGCCAGGATCCTGCTGTTCTCGAGTTTCCGGCCACGATCCTGGAACCGATTCCTGAGGGTGCCCTCGCCCGGCTCCGGAAGCGATTCGATGAACACGGCTTCCGACGGGTTGGAGGGGTCCATGCTGGCGAGCCACTGTGCGATGGTGGCTGCGCTGACCTGGTTGCTTCGGCTCATGCCGGAGCCGTCGGCGACCTTGAGTTTCGGGTCGGGCCGAGGGAGGTGCTCCTGGACGGAGTGTCGGATCACGGTGGTTCCGTTCTCCCAGCTGCCGGAGGACCGGCTGTAGGTCGCTCCGAGCTTCTTCAGGAGCGCTTCGGCGTACAGGTTGTAGCTGTCCATGTTGCATCGTTCGAGGACCTGCGACAGCGGAGTCATCACGACCGGGCCGATGGTGCGTCCTTCGAACACGGGGTCGTCGGCATTGGCGAGCCGGACCGATTCGACGCGGACGCCTCTGTTGCGGAGCCGTTCGGCCAGAATGCGGCCGAACATCGTCGGCATGTCGTGGACGGTCACCTCCTGCGGAGTCATGGGACGTGTGACGTTGCCGCGCATCGTGAAGACGTTCGTTCCGTATGCACGCTGCACGTCGAACAGGTCGGTGACCCGCTTCTTCGGATCGCTCGTGACCTGGTTGCGGATCTCCAGGAAGTCGACGGCCGGCCGGGAGCGGGTGACGTCGGCCCGGGTGGATCCGCCGGCGGCGGGGCGGGGAAGGAACTGGATGATGTTCCGATGGAACATCAGGCCGGAGACCTCGGCGCAGTATCGTTTCACCAGCTGCTCTCGCGGCCATGACGGGTGGATGTATTCTCGATCGAAGATCCGGTCGTCGACGATGAGTTCGTCGATCGAGGTCGTTCCGTCGGCGACGACCGCATCGACCCACACCGAAAGGAACGACTCGACATCCAGCGATCTTCCGGTCTCGTCGACCATCCGTTCCAGGAGCATGGAGTCGCCGAAGGCAGGGTCGCCGTCTCCGACCACGACGAGGCGGTCGTCGTCGAGCAGGAGGCGTGTCTTGAACATGTAGTCGGCGCCCAGAAGTCTGGCGGCGGCTCCGCTGGTCAGCAGCTTCATGTTGCTGGCGGGAATCCTCGGGACCTGGGAGTTGATGTCGACCAGCCGCTGGCCGGTCTCGGCGTCGATGACGCAGATGCTGACGTCGTCGCGTTCCAGCCCGGATCTCCGGATGGCCTGTTCGGCGTCTCCCTGCAGGGCGGCCTGCCCCGAGCCGATGACGGCAAGCAGGGCGATGCAGGTCGGGAATCCTCGGAGTATTCGTCTTGTAGGCATCGGCCCTCCATGGCTTCGATGTGATCGACGGTCTGGGGATATCGGCACCCGGTGCGGATTGCCTCCAAGGATGGGCACCGGACGCCGCGAGGTTACCATGGGGGCAATGGCCAGCACCAGCAGCAGTGAGAATCCCCGGGACCGGATCGAGTCCCTCAGACGCATGCTCGAGCAGGCGAATCGCGCCTATTACGTCGATGCCGAGCCGCTGATGTCCGATCGCGACTACGACCTCCGGCTGGCGGAGCTGGGACGACTGGAAGTCGACCATCCGGAATTCGACAGCGACGAGTCTCCGACCAGACGGGTGGGAGGGCAGCCCATCGAGGGATTCGTCTCCGTCGAACATGCGATGCCCATGCAGTCGATCGACAACTCCTACGATCCCGAGGACATCGCGTCCTGGTTCGCCCGCATACGCAAGGGGCTCGGGATCGGTGAGGACCAGCCGGGCCCCGTGCTCTGCTGCGATCCGAAGATCGATGGCGTGGCGATCAGCCTTCGGTACCGGCAGGGGCGGCTGGACCAGGCCATCACTCGCGGTGACGGCAGTCGTGGCGACGACGTGACCGCCCAGGCCAGGGCGATCCGTGCGATCCCGCTTCGGCTGGATGGTTCGGGCGAGGTGCCCCGGCTGCTCGAGGTGCGGGGTGAGATCTACATGTCCGACGATGTCTTCGAGTCGGTGAACGAGGCGAGGGCGTTGCGCGACGAACCGCTGTTCGCCAACGCGCGGAACGTCACCGCGGGAACGCTCAAGAGTCTCGACCCGGCCGTCGTGGCGGATCGCCGCCTCTCGTTCATCGCGCATGGCCGTGGTGTCGTCGAAGGCGTCGTGCCGGCCAGCTACAGCGATTTCGTCGCATCGATTCGTGCATGGGGAGTTCCCGTGTCGCCGGATCTTCGACTGGTGCACGATCTCGAGGGGTTGCTCGAATGCATCGATGCGTTCGGTGGGCGAAGATCCGAGCTGGGCTACGGCGTCGATGGAATGGTCGTTCGCGTCGACGAGTTCGCTCTGCAGGAAAAACTGGGTTCGACGAGCAAGGCGCCGCGATGGTGCGTCGCGTTCAAGTATCCGGCCGATCAGGGCGAGACGGTGCTCGAAGACGTCGCATGGCAGGTGGGCAAGGGCGGGACGCTGACGCCTCGCGCAACGATGCAGCCCATCGACCTGGCCGGGACGACCGTTCGCCATGCGACCCTGCACAACATCGAGGAGATCCGCCGCAAGGACATCCGGATCGGTGATCGCGTGGTGGTCGAAAAGGCCGGGGAGATCATTCCCCAGGTCGTCGAGGTCAGGCTCGACAGCCGCCCGGCCGATGCGCAGCCGATCCGGCCGCCGACGGCATGTCCGGCCTGCGAAGGCCCCGTGGAGCAGGAGGGCCCGAAGCTCTACTGCATGAATCCGGAATGCCCCGCCCAGCTTCGAGAGCGAATCGCATGGTTCGCAGGTCGCAATCAGATGGACATCGACGGACTTGGCGACAAGATCGTCGACCAGCTCGTCGATCGCCGACTGGTCCTTCATCTCGCCGATCTGTATTCGCTCACGGTCGAGCAGGTCGCCGAGCTCGATGGCCTGGCCGAGAAGTCGGCGTCTTCGCTGATCTCGGCCATCGGCGCCTCGAGAGATCGGGGCATGGCTCGTCTGATCGCGTCCATCGGCATTCGCCAGGTCGGTCAATCCGCGGCCCGCACCCTCGCCGGTTCCTATCCCGACATCGATGCCCTGCTCGAGGCCGATGAGGAGGCGCTGCAGGCCCTTCCGGACTTCGGCGAGATCACCGCCAGGCTGCTCCACGAGACGCTTCATTCGCAACGTGGTCGCGATCTGATCGATCGACTTCGTCGGGCTGGAGTCCGCTTCACCAGCGATGAGCATGGGCTCGACGAACCATCCGGACGACTGGCCGGCAAGACCATGGTCCTGACGGGCACGATGGAATCCGGCAGTCGCACCGAACTGGCCCGGAGGCTCGAGGCCCTCGGCGCGAAGATTTCCGGTTCGGTCTCGGCCAAGACGGACATTCTCGCCGCAGGAGCCAACGCCGGCTCGAAGCTGGAGAAGGCCCGCAAGCTGGGCATCGAGATATGGGATGAGAAAACACTGCTGACCGAACTAGGAGAGGCGTGAGCGATTCGCTAGCCTGTTGCCATGGGTCAGATTGCATTGGGAGTCCGAAGTCTGTTGATTCGCCTGGCGATCTTCTTCGTCATGGCCATTCTGCTGGCGTGGGCTCTGGGGGGAACCCTCTGGCCTCGTCCGGTGACGGCGCAGGCGGTCACGATGTCCGTCGGCGACGCGACCTGGTCCTGGACGGCGAGGATCACCTCCTATTCCAAGCCCGCGTTGACGTGGCTCCTCGCCCGGGAGGCGGATGGGGACATCGTCGAGCATCGGGAGGGGTGGCTCGATGCGATCGGGTTCGTCGAGACCGACGATGGGCTGTTCACTGCGGCCCTCGATCCGAAGCAGGGGTGGGTCGTTCTCGGGCTCAAGCCCGACGGGAACTTCGTCGTCGTCGATTCGGTCGACACCCAGCTGGACGCGATCGTCGAGCTGGTGGACCTAGACGGTCCCTGATCCCAAGAACACGAAGAACAGGACGGCGGCAAGCGCCAGGCGATACCAGCCGAAGGCGGCGAGTCCGTGTCGATTGAGATACGAGACCAGCCAGGCGATGGCCAGGGCGGCTGCGATCGTCGCGGTGATGAATCCGATGAGGATCGGCACCGTTCCGAGGGTCTGGAAGAGGTTCGGCCCATCACTGGAAAGGTTGGACATCAGTTTGTACGCACAGGCGCCGCCGAGCGTGGGAAGTCCCAGCAGGAAGCTGAACTCCGCGGCCTGAACGGGGCGAAGCCCGCACAGCATTCCGCCCACGATCGTGACCATCGACCGGCTGGTCCCCGGAATCATGGCCAGGCATTGAATCAGTCCGATGACGAGTGCCGACTTGAGCGAGAGCTCGGTCACCTCGTCCGGTCCATCGGCGTCGCTCTTGCGACGGGGTCCGCGGCCGACGATGACCATGACCACGCCGCCGGTGGCCAGGGCGATGGTGACCGGCAGCGGATGCATGAGGGCCTTCTCGATGATCGATTCCAGGAGGACTCCGAAGAAGGCCGCGGGAAGGAAGGCGACGATCAGGGCGATCAGGAGATGGCGACCCGCGGCGTCCTTTCCCGTCAGCCCGCGAAGCATCTGCTTGACGCGATTGGCGTACAGGCCGAGCACGGCGAGGATTCCGCCCCCCTGGATCACGATCAGGAGCGCATCGACCGCCTTCTTGAGTTCCGGTGGATCGTCGAGCCCCAGAAGCCACTGGGTGAGCACGAGGTGCCCGGTGGAGCTGACCGGCAGGTACTCGGTGATCCCTTCGACGAGGCCAAGGATGATTGCGTCAAGAATGGTCATGGATGGGAGAGTCGTGGTCCTGTGAACGGTTCCGAATCGGTCATTCCTGTATCGGCCAGATCAGATCTCGCCTTCCCCATTCTCACTCGATAGGATGGGATACCGGTGAAACACGAACAGGACATCCAGCATTTCCAGGATCATGGAATTCGTCCCACGAAGCGGAGGTTGGCCGTATTCAGGGCCCTGGCATCCGTTCGTTCCCATCCGACGGCCGAGGAACTCCGATCGATCGTGATGGATGGAGGATGCACGCTCAGCCTCGCCACGATCTACAGCACGCTGGATCTGTTCTCCCGGAACGGCATGGTCCGTCGGATGTCGGTTCAGGGGCATGCCGATCGATTCGACGCCACCGTCTCGAGCCATATCCATCTTCGCCTCGAGGACACCGGTGAAGTCCTGGATGTGCCGGGAGACGTATCGCTGCGGATTCTCGATTCGGTCGATCCGTCGATCCTCCGTGAGATCGAGAACGAGATGGGCATCAAGGTCGATGAGGTCGAACTCCAACTGGTGGGCCGGCGTCGGGCGGAAGTCCCCGGTCCTCCCGAAAATCACTGATGGTGAACGTCGCACTGATCGGCCTTCGGGCCAGTGGAAAGACGACGATCGGTGCGTTGATCGCCGAATCTCTCGGAATGTCCTTCGTCGATACCGATCAGCGGGTGCTGTCCGGATTCCAGGAGTCGACGGTCGTCGATGTCTGGAGAGTGCATGGAGAAGGGCCGTGGAGAACTGCGGAGGCGGCGGAGGCTGCGCAGGCGTTCGGTCGCGACGAGCAGGTGATCTCCATGGGCGGCGGAATGCCGATCATTCCCGAAGTCTCTGATCGGATCCGTCGCGAACAGGCGGCGGATCATCTCGTGGTGGTCTATCTCGATGTGGCCGTCGATGTGCTCGAATCCAGACTCGACGCCAACCTTGGTGATCGCCCCGCATTGTCGGACGGCGTCGTTCGAGACGATGTCGCCTTCGTGCATCGCGAGCGCGATCCGGTCTACCGCAGTCTCGCCGACATGATCTGCTTCGTCTCGTCGCCGGAGACCGCGCAGGAGACATCAGCTCGCCTGCTGGCGATGCTCACTGGCTGAGGGCTCGTCATCGGGTGTCAGGGGATCAGGCCGGGGTCAGGCGACGCTTGAGACGGCGCTTGCTGTTGATCATCTTGCGGCCAAGGCGCGTCTTCATCCGGGCTCGGAACCCGAACTGGCGGGCTCTCTTGCGCTTGCTGACTCGTCTTGGGTAGTGCATTGCCATGATGATTGATCCTTGGTGGTCTGCGTCTTTCGGTTCTCGAGAAGCTCGATCGCGAAATCAGGCCTGAGGGGGGGTATGATAGCGAAAATCAGATTTCAGTCCAGTCAGTCGTCGAAATCCTGCCTCAGGGTCGTATGATCGCCGATGCGTCAGGTCACCCCAGCGGGGTCTCCAGTCCGCTGCCGAGAGTCCGAAATCCGGCAGTCGTCTGCAGTTTCCGCTTGAAATCAGCAGGTTCACCCGTGCCGAAGGGCTCTTGGTGGAGGTTATTTTGAGCATCGAACCATCGACTCTGGATTCTCTGGAGGCCATTCTCGGCCACCAGTTCTCCGACCGTCAGATTCTGGAGAGGTCTCTGGCCCATGCCTCGGGCACGGAGCACCGCCTTGAGAGCAACGAGAGACTGGAATTCCTCGGCGATGCCATTCTCGGGATGGTGGTGTGCACCTACATCTTCAGTGCATTCCCCGGCATCCTGGAAGGGGAGATGACCAAGATCAAGTCCATGGTGGTCAGCAGGCAGGTCTGTGCCGACGTCGCATCCGAACTCGAACTGACCGAATACCTCCAGTTGGGCAAGGGCATGAGCACCCGCTCCAATCTTCCCTCGTCGGTCGGGGCAGCCGCGTTCGAATCGATCATCGGGGCGATCTTCCTCGACGGAGGACTCGAGCCGGCTCAGGAGTTCATCCTCACGCAGTTGAGGCATCGGATCCACGAGGCCGAGGAGTCGGGTCACCATGAGAACTTCAAGTCGGTGCTTCAGCAGCAGGTCCAGAAGACGCTCGGAGTGACGCCCATCTACTCGGTACTCGACGAACAGGGGCCCGATCATGCGAAGTGCTTCGAGGTCGGCGTCGAGATCGACGGACGCAGGTTCGAATCGTGCTGGGGTTCGAGCAAGAAGCGTGCGGAGCAGGATGCTGCGCTCAACGCCCTGATCGAGCTTGGGTGCGCGGAGCGTGACGAAGACGGTGTGATCCGGATCCCGGGCGATGGCTGATCAGTTCGCCATCCACATCAGGATCAGGCCGCTCAGTGCCATCGCGCATGCCGCGGCAAAGCCCCATCGGGCGAAGCCGGAACCCGTCGGCCGTTCGGCTGGTTTGACAAGCATGAGTGTGGACTCGGCTTCCTCGATCGGCCTTCCGGTTCTTGCGTGATCCTGGGCGATGGCGATGATGAGCGACGCATCGAACGGTCTGAGGCCGAGCCGGTCCGCCTCGTCGATGAGTCCTTCCCGCCGTACGGGAGTCAGCGGCCCCTGCTTCAGCGCGGCATAGGCGCGGGAAGCGAGATGCCATCGTGGATCCAGCGAAGGGGTCTCCATGCCGGCGGCGGCGACGTTCTCGTCCTTGATGTCACGGCGTGCCTGCGAGGTCGTCCACGCGTGGCGTACCTCCGGATCCCGGTGTCCGACCAGGCGCATTCGTGCTGATGATGACATTTGAGTCATGGTTCCGTCCCCCGGGTTTCCATGCGACCGAACCGGTCGCGGAGGTAACCCTACGACACGGTACGTATGGTGCGACGGGAAAGTTCGTGCCGGTTCCCTCGAAGGTGCATCTGTACCGTCTGGGGCGACTGGGACGGGAGTCATCTTCGGTTCGGCAGGACCTGCTTCGTTGTTCCGTCGGGGCCCTGCAGTCTGACCTGTCCGGACTCCTGCGCGTCGCTGCC
Source organism: Phycisphaerales bacterium UBA3160 (assembly GCA_002364485.1). Lineage (GTDB taxonomy): Bacteria > Planctomycetota > Phycisphaerae > Phycisphaerales > SM1A02 > UBA854. The sequence continues at coordinate 63,624 of DEYK01000004.1, read as the reverse complement.
GATGCTCACGACCGGCAGTCCGCGTTCGTTCTGGATGGTCAGTGTGCCGCCTCGGCGGCTTTCGGCGCTGCCCGCGGTGACGACCGGGACCCCGGTGCGGTTCATCAGATTCAGCAGTCCGCCGTCGTTGGTGCCGCCCAGGGCGCAGACCGTCTTGCCGAACTCCGACAGCAGGGCGAGGGTGGCTCCGGAATCGCTGCTGGTCTGAAGGCTGGCCAGCAGATGGCCGGCCTGATCGAGAAGATCGAGCCGTCCATTTCCATCGAGATCACTGCGGAGGATCCCGACCGGCTCGCCGTCAGCGGAGGCCACCTGGAAGGTTCCGCCGCCGTTTGAGCGAAGAGTGGTTCTGGTCGCGATCAGTCCCTCGGAGTTGCGAAGGTCGATGCGGGGGGGAGAGGCGGCGGTTCCGGACGACAGATCGACCTGGCCGGTGCCGGACTCGAGAATCAACCGTGTGCCGCTGGAGTCATCGCTGGAGATCGAGGCCGAGGATCCGTCTGCGGAGGATTCGAATCGGAACGCATCGCGTCCGGGGCTGGAGTCGAGGGTGACCCCGGCGGAGCCGTCGCTGCGGTCCATGTGGAACCTGCTGCCGAAGCCGGTTGGTTCGCAGGTCATGGTCGGTCGTCCGGCGTTGTCCATCATCGTCCATCGCCCGCCGTGTTCCACCATGTCGACGACCAGTCCGTTCTCCGCAAACTGGTTCCGCATATCGAGGCGGCCTCCTCCGATGTCGTTTGTAAGCATCACGGTCTTGACGCCGTTTCTGCTTCCGCTCAGTGTCATCGATCCGCCGAACTCATTCGTGGCGAGTTGGCCGCCCCATCTTCCGGATTGGTCCCAGGCCGCAACGGTGCCCCCGTCGCTGCCCGCCCAGGCTCCGGCGACCGATTTGCCGTCGGTGTTCCAGATGGCAAGATCGCCGCCGTGGGAGTTGGTGCCGAGTCGGATCACGTTGTTCTTCTTGGCATCCCAGATGTCCAGCTGTCCTCCGTCGGGCCCGGACGATGCGGCGAGCATGACCTCGCCGGCCTCGTTGACGATCTCCATCCGTTGAACCTGGATCGATTCGAACTTCATGAAGTCGCCTGCGGCGAGGAGGATCGTGGCGGGGGCGGCGAGGAGTCCGGCAGTCAGCACCATGCGGTGTCGATGCAGCTGGCGCTCCCGACGATGCAGGCGTGCTTCCAGGGACTCGAGGCGTGATTCAAGCTGGTTCAGTTGGTTCATCGTTGTTCTCCGAAATGACGAACGATCGTTGTACCACAGGAGGGCTGCGGCGGCAGTGATCCGTGTCTGTTCTCGATCCGGGGGTCTTCAGCCCATCGGGGGCTGGTGGGCCGCCTTGGAAGGGAGGTCCGACCAGCCTCGGGCGTACAGTTCCGAGGGGACGGCCAGGTAGCCGGGATATTCGGTTCTCGCCAGATCGACCTCCGCCGAATCGATCTCCACCACCACGACCGGATCGGTCGATTCGGCAAGGACCTCGCCTCGTGGGGACACCGCGAACGAAGGGCCTCCGATGAGGACTCCGAACTCGGGGGCGGGGCGGTTGACCGTGAGGACGTACGAGCAGCTCGTCAGCGCATTGGCGACGAGAACGGGACGCCACTTCCACCACGTCGCGAGTTCCGTGGAACGCGGCGCGAGGATGCACTGGGCTCCGCGGGCCGCGAGCAGAAGCGATCCGGAGGGCCTGTTGACGTCGCTGCAGATCTGGATCCCGAGGGAAAGTCCGAACGCATCGACCGGGGCCGGGGGCGTGGTGTCGGCCTCGTAGTGGCTTGATTCCCAGAACCCGGGTTCCTCCGGGATGTGGATCTTCCGATAACTGTGCAGGTGGGCTCCATCGCGGTCGAAGAGTGCGCACGTGTTGAAGCGACGACCGTCGTCCTGACGAACGATCATGCTGCCCAGAAGTCCGATGCCGACTTCGGCGGCAAGCTCCGACTGCATGACGTGAAGCGGGCCGCCGGGCGATTCCGCGTGGTCGTCCTCGGGCTGTTTGGTCGCCGGAGCCCAGGGCAGGGTTGCGATCTCGGGAAGCACGGCCAGTTCGGCTCCGGCTTCACGGGCTTCGAGGAGTCGGTCGCGAAGTCGTTCCCGGGCATCCGGCCCGTGGAAGACGTCGCTGATCATTGCGATGGAAAGTTTGTTTGAACTCATGTCGCGAAATCATATCGAGGAACCGCCGAGAGGGTCGTTTCTGGACTTCAAACGGCGTGTCAATGGAAACGAGACTCGTTCTCTATTGCCAATCGAAACAGGTTCTCACTGTCTTTGGCGTGTTTGCGTGCAACAATATTGACGATGAGGGGCTGGGTCGGCCACCGGCCGATCCGGTTCCTCGTCAGGGTTCTTACGAAGGAGATACTGCGATGATCAATGTAAACGACGGACAGTGCGGTCGATGCCTCCACTTCGGCGAACACAATGCGGACGACACCATCGTCCAGATTCGTGTCAACGGCGAAGCGCCGGAGGACTATGTCAACGATTGCGGTCATCCCGCGCACGAGGGACTTCATCTGAAGGTCTCGGCCAACGGCATGTGCGACGGCTACATGGCCGCCTGAACCACCGATGAATGATTGAAGTGCACTCGACGACCCGGTCCTGGTGGCCGGGTCGTCTCTTCTTTTCTACATCACGATCGACGAGAAGCCGCAGTCGACGTAGAGCACCTGTCCGGTGACTCCGGTGGAGAGATCGCTCAGAAGGAAGACTGCGGCATCGCCGACTTCCCGTCCCTCCACGTTGCGTCGCATCGGGGCACGCTCGGCGACCACATCCATGATCTGTCCGAATCCGCCGACCGCCATCGCGGACATCGTCCTGAAGGGACCGCCGGAGATCGAGTTGCATCGGATGTTCTTGGGGCCGAGGTCGGTCGCGAGGTATCGCGTCGTCGATTCGAGCGCCGACTTGGCCACCCCCATCACGTTGTAGCCGGGGGCCGCCTTCTCGGCGCCGTAGTAGCTGATGGCGATCATCGCGCCGCCGTCGGGCATCAGTGGTGCGGCCCGATCGGCCATCGCGGCGAACGTGTAGGCGCTGATGTCGCAGGCCTGCGTGAAGACCTCGCGGGGGGTCGAGACGAACACCCCTTCCTTCAACCAGTCCTTGTCGGCGAAGGCGATCGAATGCACGATGAAATCGAGGCGGCCGTGGTCCGACTCGATGTCGGTGAAGACGGAGTCGAGTTCCTCGTCGGAAGCCGCGTTCAGCGGCCTCAGCCAGGGATCGTCCACGCCGAGCGACTCGCAGGCCTTTCGCACGCGTCGTTCCATCTTGTCGCCCGGAAGGTGGGTGAACAGGCACTCCGCGCCCTCGCGCAGCAGGGATTCCGCGATGAAGTATGCGTAGCTTCGCTCGTTTGCGACGCCGACGATCAGACCCTTCTTGCCGTCCATCAGTCCCATGTGCGCTCCTAGCGGTTGGATAGTTGTGTCGGTTCGGCCATTGGTGCGGTGATCATGGCAGCATCCGCATCGGGTTGCAACCTGCGGTGCTCATCCGGTCTTCACGGACCCGGGGGGGATGCGACCGAGCCGCTCGTACCACGGCAGGGATTCGGCGATCGACGCTCGGCATGATTTCAGCGGAAGGATGCCCAGTTCGGCGGCGGAACGTGTGCCGTCGAACTGGAAGGATCGCTGCGTCAGTCGGACGCCGGTGATCGTCGCCATCGGTATGCGGCGGGGAAGGAAGCGGCATGCGAACTCCTCGGCGTGGGCGAACGAGAGCGCGAGGGCGAACGGGACCCGCCATCGTGGGGCGGGTCGTCCGGTCAGGCGTCCGAGTTCCGTGAGCAGTTCGAGAATCGTCCAGTGTTCGTTCACGAGGAGGTACCGGTGTCCAGGGACGCCGATCCTCGCGGCCGCCTCGATTCCCTTCGCCACGTCGAGCACATCGATGAAGTTGAGGTCGCCGGCGAGGTACCCCTTGATCCGTCCGTTCACGAAGTCGCAGATCATCCTGGATGCCGGCCCCATCCTCAGATCGCCCGGGCCGACGGGAATGCTGGGGCGTACGATGACGACCGGTTCGCCGCGTTGTGCGGCTTCCGCGGCCGCCTGCTCCGCGAGCCATTTGCTGCGGCAGTAGGGGCCGATCATGTCTTCGAGGGTCGTTCGTGTGTCTTCGGTGATGACTTCGCCGCCGCGGCGGGGAGCCAGGATCGACTCGGTCGACACGTAGACGGTCCGCGCGACGCCGCACGTCGCCGCAGCCTCCAGGACGTTTCGGGTGCCCTGGTGATTGACGTGTTCGAACTCCTCGCGGCGCCTCGCCCAGAGGTTGGGGTTGGCCGCCAGATGCATGACGACGGAGCAATCTCGCGTGGCATCGGTGACGCCCGCGGCATCGCGGATGTCGACTTCCGCGAGTTCGATTCGATCCAGCGGAAGATGGGTGCAGTCGACGCCGGGACGTTCGATCACCCGGACGTGGTGTCCGGCATCCAGCAGTCGATCGACCAGCGGGGTGCCGATGAATCCGGCGCCGCCCGTGACCAGGACGCTGGCGGGGTGTCCAAGCGGGTCGTGCATCAGATCACCAGTTCTCCGAGTCGATCCGGGTTCGGTTGCTCACGGGCGGATTCCATTCGCCGGACGACGGAGCAGGCGAGTCGGTTCATCGGGCATGGTTCGTTTCCGGCCAGTTCGACGAGATGTCCGTTGAAGTGCTCGATTTCGGTCCGTCCCTTCTCGATGTCGCCGGACATGCTGCAGTAGGTGTTTCGGAGGCTTCGTGCGAAGGAGGGCGCCATCACCCTCGCGATCAGCGGCAGGTTGAGGATCCGGTTCACGGTGTCCGGGTGGAAGGGACCGATGCGACCGAGGGTGATCTTCGCTCGCCGGAGAATCGAATAGTTCTCGCGAAGGAAGGCGAAGAACATCGCGCGGGCTTCCGGCCGCGTCAGCAGCTGTGCATTGTCGAGTCCGCTGACGGCCGCAAGCGGACTGATCGCGGCGTTGTACATCAGCTTGGAATACTTGTAGGGACGTACGTCCTCGACCCGGACGACACGGAAGCAGCCGTTGGCATCGAGGTCGCGAGCGAGTCGTTCGAAGACGTCGGACCCGCCGGTCGCGTCGCGGCTCGACGGGCCCAGGTGCAGGTCGCCGTCCCTGGTGATTCGAGTGAAGGGCCGGTCGGATTCGCATTCGGAGACGTAGGAGGCGATGCCTTCGTGGGTGATTCGTCCGACGAGGGTCGCATCGAATCCGTTCTGGACCGGGATGATCTCGTGGTCCTTCTCGAGACGATCCAGCACCGCCGGGGTGTCGAAGCATTTGGTGCAGAGCAGGATCGGAGTGCCGGGCTCGGGTGACCAGTCCGCGAACTCGACGAACGATGTCCTCTGGACGCCGTGTCCTTCGATCTCGAGTCCGTCCGCATTTCCCGCCGCGACCTTCCCCTGATCCGCATCGACCATCCTGACATTCCAGTCGGATCGCGCAAGTGCATGCCCGAGGGAGCAGCCGATTCCACCGGCACCTACGACGGTCACTGCCGGTTGTCTGGACATGCTTTCGCCATCTCCATGCTGTACGGCCGTCTTCAACACGCGCGGAGGGATTCGAACCCCCAACCCTCGGTTCCGAAGACCGATGCTCTATCCAATTGAGCTACGCACGCAGGGTCAGAATCGGGAGTGTATCCGATGCCCGGCACCGGTGTTCACCCGGAGTGGGGCAGATCATCGTCGAATCGCCATGGAGCGTCGTTCTCGAGGTCCGCGGGGGGGATCAGCGTGTCGCGGATGGCTCCGACCAGTTCGTGGAGGCCCTCTCCGGTGACGGTGCTGATCTGGATGTCGGCACCGGGGATCGGTGATCGATCGACCTTGGTGCCGATTCTGAGATGTGGGGCCCGGTCCGTGGACGGCCAGGCGGCCTCCGCGTCGGCCAGGGCAAGCAGGACGTCTGCATGTTCGATCAGACGTCGGGCGACCGTGATGGCGTCGTGCTCGATCTCGTCGTCGGTGGTCCTCAGGCCCGGAGTGTCGAACCAGTGGACCACGATGCCGGCGCATTCGACTTCGGATGAGACGAAGTCCCTGGTCGTCCCCGGGGCATCGAATGCGATGGACCGGTCGCGTCCCGCGAGGGTGTTCAGCAACGAACTCTTTCCGACGTTCGGGGCCCCGATCATCACGATGCGGGGCGGAGTCAGCAGGTGACGGAGGCGGCGCGATCGTCGTTCATCGTCTTCGGTCCAGTGGATGCATTCGCTCCATCGGCGAGGCTGCTGCAGCAGAAGATCGATGGCCAGCGGAGAGCTGGCCGAAGCCAGCGCCTTCAGCATCGAGGCCTCGATCGGATCGGCTGCCTCGGGGTAGGGCCGCTTCGAGTGCCGGGTGTGCGTCGCGCCGAGATCCTCAAGCCATTCGAGCAGACGTTGCTGGACCCTCGGGCCGCCGTGCGGCATGATCTGCACGCACCGGTCGTCGACTCTGACGATCAGACAGTCGTCGATCCCTCCGGGGCAGCCAAGTCTGGCATGGCCGATGGGCCAGGGGCCGGCGGAGCGACTCGAGGCCGAGAGGATTGTCTCGACGTCGCCCTCCAGTTGCAGGATGGCGATCGCCCCCGGCGCGGAGGGGGTCATGGTCCGTACTGTGCAATCGAAGGCCACGAGGCGGTTCAGGATTCGGATGCTTCGTCGTCGGCGAGCACCTGTTTCGCCGCATTGGCGATGCCCATGAGCGTCAGATTGGGAACGATCCGGTCGATGAGTTCGTCATCGCCGAAGATGCGTTCCGCATCGCCGCCGGTCGCGACGACCATGGGCCATGCGCCGTAGTGTTCGGCGTAGAGTTCGATCAGGTTCCTGACGGTGCCGCGAATTCCGTGGTACACCCCGTGGAGCATCGCCTGGGTCGTCGAGCGTCCGAACGGATCGGCGTCCGGAACGACGAAGTCGATCTCCGGAAGCGCGTCCGTGTTCCGGTGCATCGATTCAAGCTGCATGCGGGCTCCGGGGGCGATGGCTCCACCGTGGAACGTCCCCGCGCCGTCGATGAAGTCCACCGTGATGCAGGTCCCGGCATCGACGACGACGCAGGCCTGTTGGGCGGAACTCCAGGCCGCAGCGGCATTGAGCAGACGGTCGGCTCCCGTGAGGGTCTCCGGATCGAGTTCCTCCGCGATGGGAATCGGAAGATCCTGCCCGAGCCGGTAGGGCGCCTCGGAGAGCTGGTCCTTCAGGGTGGATTCGATTCGCTGGGCGACCTCGTCGTCGACCGAAGCGATCAGGACCGCCTTGGGAGGCGAATCGTGCTCGTCAGGAAGGTAGGTCCACCAGGTGACGACCTGATCGATGATGGCCGGCAGGTCCTCGTTGGGGAGGCTGACGACGTCGGTGAATGATCCGTCGACGAACCGGCCCATCTGGGTACGGCTGTTTCCGGTGTTCAAGGCGATCATGTTCATCGCGGTCTGCATTCTGGCCAGTGTATGCGAACGTGGCTTCGGCCGCGGCGGCAGGGTATCCTGCAGCCCGCATGAACGATGTCACCACAGCGATGATTCTCGACGGCAAGGAACTGGCCGGACAGGTACGGGCCGAACTCGCCTCCCGCATCGACGCCCTGCGGTCCGCCGGTCGTCAGGTGCGGCTCGATGCCGTCATCTGTTCGGGCAACGCCGGAGGAGAGGTGTACGCGGCCAGTCAGGAGCGGACCTGCCGCCAGATGGGCATCGACTATCGGCTGCACCCGCTCGCCGAGGATGTCTCGGAGCAGGTCGTCCTGGAATCGATCCACCGGCTGAACTCGGATTCGTCGGTCCACGCCATCATGGTCCACATGCCGATGCCGGAGCAGGTCCATCCCGATCGCATCCAGTCGGCGATCGATCCCGTCAAGGACGTGGAGGGAGTGAATCCCGCGAACATCGGCAACGTCATCTACGGACGACGAAGCCTGATGCCCTGCACCGCGTTGGCGGCCATGACCATGATCGAGTCGACCGGAGTCAGACTCCAGGGCAAGGTCGCGGTGTGTGTCGGAGCCAGTCGGATCGTCGGGAGGCCGGTCGCGGTTCTTCTCATGCAGGCGGAGGCCACGGTCATGTCGACCAATGTGCACACGCCCGATCTCGCGGCGATGACCCGTCAGGCGGACATCGTCATCTCCGCCGCAGGTGTTCCGGGCCTGGTGACCGGTGACATGCTGAAGCCCGGTGCAATCGTCGTCGACGTCGGCATCAATCGGATCGTCGATCCCGAGACCGGGCGGACGCGGACCGTCGGTGACGTCGAGTTCGACTCCGTTTCGCGTGTGGCCGGCTGGATGTCGCCCGTCCCGGGCGGCGTCGGACCGGTCACGGTCGCCATGCTTCTGAGAAACACCGTGGAAGCCGCGGAGCGGGCCGCGAACGCCTGATCAGTCGAAGAGGCGTCTTGCCGCTTCCTGATACCTCGACAGCGTGTTGGTGATGATGTCCTCGGGAATGGCCGGGCCGGGAGGTGTCTTGTCCCAGTTGCCCGCCTCCACCAGAGTCAGCAGATGGTTGCGGACGTACTGCTTGTCGAAGCTGTCCTGGTCCCTGCCGATCTCGTAGTCCTCGGCCGGCCAGAAGCGTGAGCTGTCCGGAGTGAGGATCTCGTCGATCAGAAGCAGTTCGTCGGTTCTGTTCCCATGTTCGTCGAGGGCCCATCCGAATTCGAACTTCGTGTCGGCGAGGATGATTCCGCGTTCGGCGGCATGATCACGCGCCCAGGAGAAGATGCGGATCGAGATGTCCCTGAGATGTTCCATGACTTCGCGGCCGGCGATCTCGCAGGCCTGGTCGAAGTCGATGTTCTCATCGTGTCCCTCGACGGCCTTGGTGGCCGGGGTGAAGATTGGTTCCTCGAGTCGCTGGCACTGCTGGAGGCCTTCCGGAAGAGTGATGCCGCAGACCTTGCCGTTCTTCTTGTATTCGGCCCAGCCGGAACCGGTGATGCAGCCGCGAACCACGAACTCCACCGGAATGACCTCGGCGGCTCTGCCCAGCATCATGCGTCCTTCGCACTGCGGGAAGTGGGACGGATCCAGGCCCGGCACGTCCTTGGGACTGGTGCTGATCAGGTGGTCCTTGATGAAGTCCTGCTCACGGACCATGTTGAACCATTCCGTACTGATGCGGGTCAGTTCGCATCCCTTGCCGGGAACCGGGTCGGGAAGCACCACATCGAAGGCGCTGATCCGATCGGATGCGATGATGAGCACCGCGGGGGGCGTCTCATCGGTGGCCGGTACTTCGTAGATGTCCCGAACCTTTCCCTGGCGTCGGCCGGGAAGTGGAAGGTCGGTTTCTCGAACGGCATGGTGGGTGGTGGTCATGATGGTGGATCCTTCTGATTGCTCGTTATTCTAGCGTGAGGGCTCTGGGTTGGGCAGCCTTGCGATTCCTGATATCCGCGTCACAATGCCTGATTCCTAGAGACCGGCACTTTCCCTCCCGGAGGAGATTGCCGCAGTTCGCTTCCCCCGGGATCCGATCGAACGACCCCATGCTCCGATTCGCCGTACATGACAACAAAGGGCCCGCTTCGGAGTGGCCTCTGCATCATGTCTCCCTGGTCGATCAGGAGGATCTGGTCGTCCAGGGGTCGGTTCGATTCCGCGACGGCGTGATCGAGTGCGATTCGAACAGTTCACGGTCGCTCGGCCTTCGTCTGCTCTACGACACCGGCAAGTGCGGCAGCCTCGCCCTGCAGACCTGCCTGCTTCCGCCCCGGGAAAAGCCGTACCAGTTGTCGGTCGAGCTGGCCAGGCATCGCATCGCGACCTTCCTCACCAAGAGCGAGGAATGGCAGATGCTCGATCTGAGCAGCGATCATCCGGCGATGATGCAGTGGGAGGAGGCCCGGCAGACCTTCACGCATGCGCTCGTCTCGAGGGATCCGCTCGATTCGGATCGGACTGCTCGGAAAGCGCTGATCCTCGGGATCGAGGCGTCCGAGCGGTTGGCGATGGCGCATGCGGAAATTCTTCTGCATCGCAGGTACCACAAGCGGCCGGCTTCGTCGGCGACTCTGGGGATCAGATTGAACCCGGCCAAGAAGGGCAAGGCGCTGCAGGATCTGATCCAGTCGCAGTTCGATCTTCTGGTCATGCCGCTTTCGTGGTCGAAACTGTCGCCTCGTCGCGGGGAGTACGACTGGGCCAGCAGCGATCGCTGGATGGCGTGGGCGCAGGACAACGGCGTCAAGGTCGTTGCGGGCCCGCTGCTCGACTGCAATCAAGGCGGATTGCCCGATTGGGTTCTGGAGAACGGTCCCCCCGGCTTCGAGGAACTGGGCGATTTGGCCTACGAACACGTGTCCAACGTTCTCCAGCGGTACGGTGACGTCGTGGGCATGTACAACATCGCATCCGGCGTCAACACCAATGAAGTCTGCACGCTCTCCCGGAAGGAGATGGTCGATCTGACTCGAACGCTCGCCGTCCTGATCCGTCAGGGGCGTCGAGGTCGTCGTGTCATGGTCGAACTGTCCCAGCCGTGGGGCGAGTTCCTGTCGCGCAACGATCAGGCCTTGTCGCCGATCGTGTATCTCGAGCAGTTGATCCAGGAGGGTGTCCGCCTGGATGCCGCCGGCGTCCGTCTGCTGATGGGCGACGGTCATGGTGGCATGGTGACCAGGGATCTGATGGAGGTCTCCCGTCTGCTGGATCGGTACTTCCTGCTGGAGTTGCCCGTCATCCTCTCGAACGTCGGTGTTCCCAGTGAACAGATCGGCGAGGCCGGAGGTTGGTGGCATTCCAAGTGGTCGTCCTCCAGGCAGGCCTCCTGGGCGACACGCATCTTCCCGCTGGCGATGTCCAAGCCGTTCATCGAATCATTCTTCTGGTCGGATTTCTACGATCACGAGGAGACGCGGCCGCCGTTGTGCGGCCTGCTGACGGAGGAGGGGCGTTCCAAGCCCGTGCTGCAGAAGCTGCTCTCGCTCCGAAAGCGATTCCGTTCGCCGCTGGGCCCCTTGAAGCTCCCGCCGAAGCCGGGGAAATGATCACGTGGACGGTGTGCGATATGCGAACGGATTGTTCGCGGTGGTATCGATTGCCGCCCTCTGGTCCGGGTGGTCGGGGGTCGCCTGGCCCCAGCCGGGCCGCATGGCGACGGAGCATGCGTGGAGGATCGACCTCGAATCCGCCGGCGTGCCCGAACTTCGTCTGCTTCCCGGGGTTGGTCCCGTCCGTTCCCGCGCTATCATTGGCCACCGGGCCTCGCATCGAATCCGGTGCGTTCAGGACCTGATGAATATTCCTGGCATCGGTTCGGGCACGGTTGCCCGCCTGCATGCCTCGGGACTGCTTCGCCGCTGAGCGGCGAAAGGGCATGTGGTTGGATCGATGACCGAGTCAGATACGCAGTTCGACTGGCTTGAGTTGATCGAGCATGACGAAGCCGTGGCCGCTCTGGATCGGGCCATGTCGGCCGGTGGCGTGGTTCGTGCATCCGGTCGATGCGGCTTCAGCACCATGGCCGTGGCCGCTGCACTGCACCGTCGTCGTCCCGCGCCTCGGCTGCTGGTCGTGGCTCATCTCGACGATGCCGACGACGCGGTTGAATCGCTTCGGACGCTGGGCATCGAGGCGGATCGATTTCCCGCCCTCGAGCGCCTGCCCGGCGACCGTTCCGTGAGGACGGACCTGCTGATCGACCGCATCGTGATCGCTTCGGAGATCGAGGCCGATCCCGGCCGCAACAGGTTTCTGGTCGCACCGATTCACGCGATCATGCAGCCGCTGGCCGTATCCAGCGTCATCGAGCAGCGACACCGTGTGCTGCGAGCGGGTGATTCGTGCGATCGGACCCAGCTGGTCGAATTTCTCGTCGACGGTGGGTACCAGCGTGTGACCACGATCGAGGAACCCGGAGAGTTTGCGCTTCGTGGTGAAATCCTCGATGTGTTTCCGCGAGGATCCATTCCGTCGAGGGTCGACTTCGACGATGAGCGGATCGAGGCGATCTGGACCATCGAACTCGACACCATGGGCTCGGAGCGTCGTCTCGATCGACTCGATCTGCTGGCAGACTCCGCGCTCGATGCCATCGAGGAGGCCTCGGGCGGAATGCTCGATCGGCTCGACGCCCGATGGGAGCTGCTCATCGACGATCTCGTGGAGGTGACCGAGCAGGGGCGGAACTATCTGCAGCGACTCGACGACCAGAAGGGGATCAGCACCATCGAGGACGTCTTCGTCAGGTCGCAGGAGCGTCTTGGATGCATGGCGACCTTCGTCGACCGCGACTTTCCCGGCGAAGCCGACGTCATGGTCAGGTTGCCGATCGAGCGGATCTCCCAGTTCTCCTCGGACATCGCCGAGGCGGTTTCCGAGCTGCTCGAGCGCGGAGAGCGGGACGACGTGGTCGTGTGCTGCCGTACGGACGGGGACGCCAATCGCCTTCGTGAACTCGTTCGGGCGTGCGATCGCGAGGGTGTGCCATCGAGCGTGCGTCAGGTTCTCCAGGATCTGCCCCACGGGTTTCGCTGGAACGGATCCGGTGCACGTCCCTGTTCCGTGCTCTCCTTCGACGAACTGGTCAACCGGGTGCATCTGCGTCGGAGGACCCAGGCGCATCTCGAAGCCCGTCCGATGGACGCCTTCGTCGACATCGAGGCGGGAGACTTCGTGGTCCACCGCGACCATGGCATCGCATCCTTCGTCGGGCTGCAGGTGATGGCCCGGGGCGAGGGGCCCGACGAGGAGTTTCTCACGTTGGAGTTCGCCCGTTCGGCCAGACTGCATGTGCCGGTGGTGGACATCGAGCTGGTGCAGAAGTACATCGGCGCGTTCAGCGGCTCGCCGGAACGCAGCGTGCTCGGTGGTTCGTCCTGGTCGCGACGCAAGGGCAAGGCATCCGATTCCGTCCGTGAGCTGGCCCAGCAGATGCTCGAGATCCAGGCCGCGCGGGAAGCGATCGGAGGCTTCGCCTTCGGCAAGGACACGCCCTGGCAGCGGGAGTTCGAATCCGCCTTTCCATGGGACGAGACCGAGGATCAGCTGGTCGCCATCGAATCGATCAAGCGGGACATGGAATCATCGCGGCCGATGGACAGGCTGCTCTGCGGCGATGTGGGATTCGGCAAGACGGAGGTGGCGATCCGTGCTGCGTTCAAGGCGGTCGAATCCGGCAGGCAGGTCGCGATACTGGTTCCGACGACCGTGCTCGCGGAACAGCACGGCCGAACGATCTCCGATCGTCTGGCGGGGTATCCATTCCGGGTCGAGTCGTTGAGCCGATTCAAGAACGCCGCGGCCCAGCGCGACATCATCGAGGCGACGGCCGAAGGAAAGGTCGACATTCTGGTCGGGACCCATCGGCTGCTCAGTTCGGATGTCCGCTTCAACAATCTCGGACTCGTCGTGATCGACGAGGAGCAGCGGTTCGGAGTCAAGCACAAGCAGCGTCTTCTGGACATCCGCTCGACCGTCGACGTTCTCACGATGACCGCGACGCCGATTCCACGGACCCTCCACATGTCCATGCTCGGACTGCGGGACATCTCCTCGCTGACCACGGCGCCGCAGGATCGCAGGGCCGTGGTGACCGAGGTCATGCACTGGAACGACGACCGGATCCGGGATGCGCTCCGGCGGGAACTTGCCCGCCAGGGACAGGCCTTCGTGGTCCACAACCGGATCAGCGATCTCGACGACATCGCCCAGGCGATCCGGCTGCTCGCGCCCGATGCCAAGGTCGTCGTGGGCCATGGGCAGATGCCCCCCGCGAAGCTCGAGAAGGTGATGCATTCCTTCATCGCCGGCGAAGCCGACATCCTCGTCAGCACGACCATCATCGAGTCTGGAATCGACATCCCCTCCGCCAACACGATGATCATCGACGAGGCCGATCTGTACGGGCTCGCCGATCTCCATCAGCTGCGTGGTCGGGTGGGGAGATTCCGTCACCGCGCCTACTGCTATCTGATGCTCCCTCGAACGCGTCTGGCCAGTGAACTGGCGATGCGTCGACTGCAGGCCTTGGAGGGCTTCTCGATGCTGGGGGCCGGTTTCAGGATCGCCTTGAGGGATCTCGAGATTCGAGGAGCCGGCAACCTGCTCGGTTCGGAGCAGTCCGGGCACATCGCCGCGGTCGGGTACGAGTTGTACTGCCGGCTGTTGGAGCAGGCCGTCCGGCAGCACAAGCGAATCGAGGCCGGCGACGGTTCACCGCTTCCGGATCCGACGGCGACCACGATCGATCTGGGGCTCGGAGGCATCGTGCCGGAGGCATACGTGCCGTCCGCATCCAGAAGGATGGATGTCTATCGTCGCCTCTTCCGCTGCGAGGATTCGGAGTCGCTGGATGCCGTCGTCGACGACATCGTGAGCGCCTACGGCCCGATGCCGACACCGGTCCTGAGACTGGTCGATCTCGCCAGAATCAGGGTTCTTGCGATGCTGCGGGGGATTCGCTCCATACGCCGCCGTGAACAGGATGTCGTCTTCCGGGTGAATCGACCTGATCTGCTCGAGCGACAGCTGCAGGGAATGCCCGGTCGGGTCCGCCTTGTCGGCACCGGAGGTCGGGCCGGAACCGGGGGCGGGGGCATCTCCGAGATCTACTGGCGGCCTCAGCAGGGCCTGGAGGATCTCAACGGGGTCGTGGCGGCCTTGTGCAGGCACCTGAGGGATTGATCCGGTGGAAGTGGGCATGGGGCCTCTCGTCAGTTCTGGAGCAGGGGTGACCGACTGACCGATGCTGTCAGTGGAGCGAAGGTGCCGCAGGAACTTGCGGCCGGGAACGCGGGTTCCGGCTCCATGGCTCGCCGCGACCGGTGGAATCGGCCAGTGGCCCAGGAACATGGAAGCGTCGACCAATGCTGACAGAGAAGCAACGCGAAGTACTGCCCGTCACCCGCGAATCCGTCACCCACAAGTTCTCCGTAAACGGCTACGAGGGATACCTGACCATCGGCCTGTTCGAGAACGGCCAGCCCGGCGAGATCTTCATGAAGATCGCGAAGGAGGGGTCGACGCTTTCGGGACTCATCCAGGGGTTCTGCCGTTCCTTCTCGATCGCATTGCAGTATGGGTTGACCGTCGAGGACGCGGTCGCCCGCTTCAAGGGAATGCGATTCGATCCGGCCGGGCCGACGTCGAATCCGCGGATTCCGAAGGCCTCGAGCATCCTCGACTACGTCGCCCGCTATCTCGAGGATCAGTTCGGTGAAGAGGCCCGCAGCAGGGTCGCCTGAGCGACGTCCGCATCACGGCAGACATGAATTGCAGCGAGCTCCCTTGCGGGAGCTCGCTGTTCATTTGGTCTCGAAGGTGTTTCAGGATTCCGCAGGGGCGGCTTCGGCGGTTGCGGACTCGGCGTCGGCCGTGGGCTCCTCGCCCTCGGTCTGCGTCTCGCCTTCGGCTGCGGCCGGAGCAGGATCCTTGGTGATCAGGTTGCCTTCGTTGTCGAACTCCATCTCTTCGCGTTCCTCCAGCGGCTGATCAGGCTCGACCACGACGGTGATCTCGGTGCGGAGGTCCTTGTCGAACTGGATCGGAACCGGGTAGGAGCCGACGCGGCGGATCGCCGCAGCCAGTCGGACCGAACGTGCGCCGACATCGAGGTTGTTGGCCTCGAGTGCGTCGCAGATGTCACGCTGCGTGACCGAACCGTACAGGACGCCCTGGTCGTTGCAGCTTCGGGTCAGCGTCAGCGTGACGTCGACCATGCGATCGAGCAGTTCTTCGCGGGCGCTGCGGACGTGGGCCAGCTCGGACAGTGCCTTCGCCCGGTCCTCCTCGAGCATCTCGATGCGGGACGGAGTGGGGACCTCGGCGTAGCCGTGGGGAAGGAGGTAGTTGCGGGCGTACCCGCGCTTCACTCGAACCACGTCCCCGACGATGCCGAGGTGTTCGATGTTCTTGAGCAGCAGAAGTTCGATGTGTCGTGCCATGGTGTCGCTGTCCTTTCGGGAAAGTTCAGGAGTCCACGGCCGTGGACCCCAGCGATCAGGTTGTCGATCCCACGCGGGATCAGAAGGGGATTTCGTCCTCGGGGACGGATTGAACTGGTGCGGATGTCTGCGGTTGCGAGTTGGAGTTGCCACCGCCGCCGCCGCCTTCACCACTGCGGCTGTCGACGAACTGGAAGTTGTCGATGACGACCTTGAGCTTGGATCGGTTGTTTCCGTCGCGATCCTGCCACTGGTCGAGCTTGAGTCGACCCTCGACGAAGACCGGGCGACCCTTGCGCAGGTACTGGCCCATGACCTCCGCGGTGCGTCCCCACGCCTCGCAGTCCACGAAGGTGGTTTCTTCACGATTCTCGTCGTTGACGCGGTACTGCCGATTGACGGCAAGGCCCACATTTGCCACCGACATGTTGCTCGGTGTCTTCTTCAGTTCAACGTCACGAGTCAGGTTTCCCATCAGGAAGACCTTGTTGAGGTTGCCGGCCATTGTTCGTTCCCTCCGTGGGTGGTTGCGTGAAACTTCCGATTCCTGTCCTTCTCACCGCATGGTAGTCGAAGGACTGCCTTGAAGATGAGTCCGTTCCGGTTCAGCCTTCGGCGGGGGGTTCTTCCGCCGGTGGCGTTTCGGCCTTCTCGGCTTCGGGGGCCGCTGGGGCAGCAGTGGCTGCAGGGGCAGCCTCGGCGGCCTCGTCGGTCTTGGCGCCGATCGTCACCGTTGCACTGCCGTCGCCGCCTTCGGCGACCTGGGTCGCCTGCTCGCTGCGAACCTTGATCTCGTCGGCGAGCGCGGAGCGTCCTTCGGCTGCCTCGATGTCTTCGGCATTCATGTGGTCGGCCCGGATGACCAGAGAACGAAGGAGCTGCTCGGACAGGTTGCAGTTTCGTTCGAGGTCCTCGAGTCGAGTCGGCTCGCAACGGAAGAACGCCTGGAAGTAGACGCCTCGCTTGTTGCCCTTGATCTCGTAGGCCAGTCGTCGGTCGTCCCACTTCTTGAAGCTGACGACTTCGGCGTCGGCTCGTGCAAGCAGGGCCATCACGTGGTCGCTGGCCGACTGCATGTCGGCGATCGCGTTCTGGGGAAAGAGGAACAGGCCCTCGTACATTCGATTCTTTTTGTCGCTCATTGAAATCCTCGTAGTCGATCCGGCTTCACCGCGGCATGCGGCTCAGGCGGGGTTGAATTCGTTCATCGTGCGCGTCGCGCCTTCATTGATCCAGCACGCGGCCGCTTCGGCAGCCCGATCGCAGGCTGCATCGATCGTGTCCTGTTCGTCGGGCCGGAACCGTTCCAGCACGTGTTTCTCGAGAGGTTGTCCGGGGCGGGGCGCATCGATTCCGATGCGGAGCCTGCTCCATGTCGCGGATCCCAGATGGGAGGCGATGTTCTCGAGTCCGTTGTGTCCGCCGCTTCCCCCCTCCGTGCGGAGGCGGATCGAGCCGCAGGGAAGGGCCACGTCGTCGACGACGACCAGCAGCTCCTCGGCGGGATTCAGCTTGTAGAAGCGAACCGCCTCGGAGAGTGATTCTCCGGTGCGATTCACGTAGGTCAGCGGTTTCAGCAGAAGGATCTTCTCCTCGTCTCCGATCACCTCGATCGTCGATCCGTTGAACCGGCTTCGTGCCGGCTCTCCGGGGGCGAGTCGGCGCGCCAGCCGGTCGATGACCTCGAACCCGACGTTGTGTCGCGTCCGGTCGTAGTCGACCCCTGGATTTCCGATCCCGACGATCAGTTTCATGGTGAAGCGGCTCCTCGAGGAGAAGGGCGATCAGCCCTCGTCCCCGTCGTTGCTGGATTCCTCGGTCGCGTCGTCGTCTCCCTTGTCCTTGGAGATGACTTCCGGTTCGGCGCCCTCTGCGTCGACCCCGGCCTCTTCGCCCTCGGCCTCCTCGTCCTTGACGATGGTGATGTGGACGATGTGCTTCTCGGGTTCGATGGTCGGCTTGACTCCGGCCGGGAACTCGAGGTCGCCCACGGTGAGGGCTTCGCCCATCTCGGTGATGTCGACGCGGATCTCGGACGGGATGTCGCTGACCTTGCACTCGACCTCGATCTCGTTGCGGATGACTTCAAGCATCGCACCGGCATCGCCGGCGAGCTTCGGAGTTCCGGTCGTGATCACGGGAACGTTGACGGTCACGATCTGATCGAGGTTGACGCGTGCGAAGTCGATGTGGATCACGTTGTCGCCGAGGAATCCGAACTGCAGGTCCTTGACCAGGCACGTCTCGGTCTTTCCGGAGACGTTGAGGCTCATGACGCGTGCTCCCGAGTGGAGGTGCACGAGCATCTCCTTCTCGTCGAGGCTGATCGAGGTCGGCGTCGTCTCCTGTCCGTAGATGACGCCGGGGAGGCGTCCGGACTTGCGGAGTCGCTGGGTGAATCGGGTGCCGGTCCGTTCGCGGACTTCGGCTTCGATGGAAATCTGTTCGTTGGTCATCACGTACTCGCTTTCAACTGTGAATCGCCGCTTCGCGGCGTGGGTTTCTCTGGAATGGGTGGTGTCACCGCTTGGTGCCTGTTCCTCTCTGGAACAGGGCGGAAACGGACATGTCGTGGTGGATCCGGTGCACGGCTTCGCCGAGCAGGGATGCCACGCTGAGGGTGACGAGCTTGTCACGGATTGGATCGAGTCGTCCCGCATCGGGGATCGAATCGGTCACGACGATCTTGGAGAAGGGGGCGTCGGCGAGCCGTTCGAAGGCAAGGCCGACCAGGACGGGGTGCGACGCGGCGGCCATCACATCCTTGGCTCCGCGGTCCATCACCAGGCGGGCGGCTTCGCAGACCGTTCCGGCGGTCGAGATCATGTCGTCGACCATCAGCACCGTGCGTCCCTTGACGTCGCCGATGAGATTCTTCGAGGCGACCTTCATGCCTGATTCACGGCGCTTGTCGATGATCGCGAGATCGGCGTCCAGTGCGCTCGCGTAGGCGTTGGCGACCTTCACGTTGCCGACGTCCGGAGAGACGATCACGAGGTCGTCGAGTTCCTCGCGGATGCTCTTGAAGTAGTCGCAGAACACCGTGGCTGCGGACAGGTGGTCGACGGGGATGTCGAAGAATCCCTGGATCTGGGCGGCATGGAGGTCCATGCAGAGCACCCGATTCGCTCCGGCCGCGACCACCAGATTCGCCACCAATTTGGCGGTGATCGGGGTGCGTCCTGCGTCCTTGCGGTCCTGCCTGGCGTAGCCGAAGTAGGGCACGACCGCGGTGATCCGCTTGGCCGAGGCCCGTCGAAGGCAGTCGATGTAGATCAGGAGTTCCATCAGGTTGGCGTTGACCGGATCGGACGTCGACTGGACGACGAAGCAGTCACGGCCCCGGACGTCCTCCTCGACGCGGACGATCAGTTCGCCGTCGGGGAAGAGTTCCGTCTGCCCGTCGCCCATCGGCAGCAACAGGTGCTGGCACATCGCTTCGGTCAGTGCGGTGCTGGCACGTCCCGAGAAGATCTTGAGGTGGTCGCGGTCGACTGCGCTCATGGTGAAGTCTCCGTTGCAGGAGCCTGGTTGCGTGAGCGGAGGATTGCGTCGACCTCCGCAAGTTGGGTCGGGGTGTTGATCGAGAGGACGTCCTCGGGGGGGACCGCGTCGACGACTTCGACGATGCGTCCGGCGGCGTGGAGCCGGGCGGGGACTTCGGTGAGGTAGAACTCTCCGGTGACGCTGTCGGCGGGAAGTTCGCGGAGTGAATCCATCATCGATACGGCGTCGAAGCATGCGTAGCTGGGGTACACCTCGTGGATCGCACGCACTTCCTCCGAGGCGTTCTTGTGCTCGATGATGGCCTTGAATCGTCCGGCTTCGTCCCTGACGATCCGGCCGTATCCGGTCGGGTCGTCGATGACCGACGTGGCGAGCGTGGCCGTGGCCCCGGTGCCGCGATGGGTCTCGAGGAGCGTTTCAATCGTGCCCGAACGGATCAGGGGGCCGTCGCCGGCCAGCACCACGAGGTCTCCCTCGAAGTCCTCGAGGGCGTCCTGGCAGCAGAGCACGGCGTGTCCCGTGCCGAGTTGCTCGTCCTGCATGACGTACTCGATGCCCGATGCATCGGCGTAGAGCGAGCGGACCTCGTCTGCTCCGTATCCGACCACCAGAAGGATCCGTTCCACCCCCGCGTCCTGGAGCGCGCCGGTCACCCATTCGACCATCGAGCGGTCGGCGACTTCGTACGCGACCTTCGGTCGCTGGCCCTCCATGCGCGTTCCCTTGCCTGCGGCAAGCACGATCGCGGCGACGGGTCGATTGGATTGTGTGGATGATTGGGTCATGGGATTTGATCTGGGAGAAACTGGCCCGCCAAGACTCGAACTTGGAATGCCTGTACCAAAAACAGGTGTGTTACCGATTACACCACGGGCCATCTGTGATCTGATTGAGCTTGGAAGCCGGTGTCCGGCCAGTGGCCGGTTCGATCCTTTCGTCCGCGTTGTCCTGGTCATCCGTCACCGGGTGACCCGTTGCATGTCGCGGACGGTGGATGGCGCTCGAGCGCTGCCACGGCCGCGGCTGATTTTCCCGGAGCTGGAATACCCGTCAACCGCGAGCGAGGTACCCCATGCGGCGCCACCTGAAGCGGTGTCACCGACGGCTCCTTCCGAGGGAAGCAGAACGGAGATTGTAGGAACCGGCGGAGTTCCGGGCAAGGCGTCGAGGGCTGATTCCACGGTCAATAGGGGATGTCATCGTCCTCAGGGGGGGCTGGAGGGCTTTCCGGCTCGGCTGGTGTGGTCGAATCGGCAGGAGCCTTCGGGGCCGGGGCTGGAGCCGGCTTCGGGGCCGAAGGTGCTCGGGGGGCGGGGGTGGCCGGATTCGTCGTCGAGCCGCCGGAGGGGATCGTTCCCGGAGAGCCGACATCGGGTCGTGAGAAGACTCCACCCGGAGTGCATGCCCTGGCGTCGTCGACTCCCGCCCTGGAGCGGGCCCACGCGTCGCCCTGATTCATGCGCGACGCGTCCGGAATCTTCATGTAGATGCTGCCGCCGCTCCGGTCCGACGCGGGCCAGCCTTCGTCCTGGCGGTAGTTCGCTTCCGCGACGACATCGCCATCGGTGTTCAGCAGTTGGAGCACCTCGTTGTCGGCGGTGGGTCGGTTTGCAAGAGATGCCCATGAAACGGGGATGATGAGAAATCGTGGTTCGTCATCCGGATCCGTCCAGGCGGCGAGGAACTCCTCTTCGGTCGTCGCGTCCGCGTTGATCAGGACGGCGACCTGGCCCGGCTCCAGCGTTGCGCTGAACCGCCCCCAGTCTCCCGGGTCCTCGTCGTCGAGCGCCCAGTCCTTCATCGCGACCGGTTTCCCGGACAGGTTGGCGATCTCGACCCACTCCGCTTCACCGTTCTTCTCGGGCGAAGCGGGGTCGTACATGATTTCGGTGAAGACGACGTCGGAACCGAGGACGTTCGACAACAGCATGGCGTAGAGCAGCATGGAGATCTCTCCTTGATTCGAAGACTACCGCGCTGGGCGGGCGAGTACCACGTATTCTGCCCGGGTCCCACGCACCGATCGGATCGAGATGTCCCAGGAACACGATCACCCATTCACGCCCGAACTCGTTCTCGAGGGATACTCCATGGGCGTCTTCCCCATGGCGGATCCGTCCGATGGGAGCCTGGACTGGTACAGCCCCGATCCGAGGGCGATCATTCCGCTCGATGCGTTCCACGTGCCGCGTTCACTGCGGCGTGTCATGCGATCCGGCCGCTATCGGGTCACGATCGATCTCGAGTTCGAAGGCGTCATCCGGGCCTGTGCGGCTCCGCGGGCCTCGGAGCCCGAGACCTGGATCGACGAGCGGATCATCGATGTCTACACCTGCCTGCATCGAATGGGATGCGGTCATTCCATCGAAGCGTGGGCCGGTGATCGGCTTGTCGCGGGGCTCTACGGAGTCGGGATCGGCGGTGCGTTCTTCGGAGAGTCGATGTTCAGCCATCCCGTCGAGGGGCGTGACGGTTCGAAGGTCTGCCTGGTCCATCTGATGCAGCATCTGGCCGCATGCGGTTACACGCTGCTCGACGTCCAGTTCACGACACCGCATCTCGAGCGATTCGGCTGCATCGAAGTGGAGCGGACGGCATTTCTCCGACGGCTCGAGGAGGCGATTTCCGTCGATGACAAGTGGAGGCCGTCCGAGGGCGAATCCCGGGATTCGATGCTCTGAAACATCAGGAAATCATGCATGGAACGTCATCGAGGGGTATCCTCGGAGCAACGGACGATCACCTCGAGCACCAGCCACGGATGGCCATGCACACCAGCAGAAGAAACGGACTGACCATGTTCCAGCGGCGTGTGCTCGTGCTGGGCATCTGCGTCGTCATCGTCAACGTGTTTCTGGTGCTCCAGTTGGTGAGGCTGGCCGTGTTCGAGAACGATCGCTACGGGGTGGTCGCTGAATCGAGACTGCAGGAGCAGGTCTGGCTGCCCACCTGGCGCGGCAGCATCCGGGACCGCAACGGAGTCGAGCTGGCCACCGACGAGCCCGCCTACGACGTGGCGTTCGCCTACGACGCGATCACCGGCGTGTGGGCGAGGGACACTGCGGTCAGGGCGGCCAGGCGGGCGGCGGGCGCGAGCCGCTGGGCCGAGGCTTCGCCGCAGGAGCGTGAACGGCTCATCTCCCTCGAACTCGAATCGACCAGGGCCGAACTCGACGACTTCTGGGCGCAGGTCTCCGACCTGTCCGCGGAATCGACCCGCGAGCTCGATGATCGGCGCAACCGGGTGCTCGCCAAGGTGCAGCACATGGCCGCCGTCGTCTGGGAGAGCCAGCGTCGTCGTCATGAATCGAGATACTCCAGCGACGAGATCGGTCCGACGTTCCGGCAACGCCCGATCGCCGAGCAGGAGGCCTACCACGTGCTGCTTCCCGCCGTATCCGACCAGGATGCCATCTCGTTGAAGGCTCTGGAAGCGAAGTATCCGCAACTCGTGCAGGTTCGGCATGCCCGCCAGCGACTGCATCCGGAGTCGCACCGTCGCGTCACCTTCGATCGATCCACGCTGCCCAGAAGCCTTCGAAGCGACGAGTCCGTATCCATCCCCGTCGACGGGGTGGCGGGGCATGTCCTCGGGACGGTCCGGCGACCGGTGTGGGAGGAGGACGTGATGCGTCGTCCCTTCCGCGACATCGAGAGCGGCGTCGTGGACCCCGGCGGATACCTGCTCGACGACGAAGTCGGAATCGGGGGGTTCGAAGGGGGGTGGGAAGATCATCTTCGCGGCTCGCGGGGGTCGGTCACCCGACGCCGGGACACCGGAGAGGAGACGCGGATCGAGCATGAGCCCGGACGCGATCTCCAGACGACGATCGACATCGATCTGCAGGCACGCGTCGAAGCGATCCTGTCGGATTCCATCGGGCTGCTCAATGTCCAGCCCTGGCATGGGACGACGCGACTGGATCCGGGGCGACCTCTCAACGGTGCCGTCGTCGTGTTGGATGTCGATACCGGCGAGGTCGTGGCGTCGGTCTCCGCGCCCAGCCGCGAGGCCGCAAACTCGATGACTCCGCTGGAACTCGAGGTTCGTCAGCCATGGGTGGATCGGGCTCTGGAGGCGGTGTATCCGCCGGGTTCGATCATCAAGCCGCTGGTGCTCGCGGCTGCGAGCGCGGAAGGGATCTGCGACCCGTCGACTTCGATCGACTGCGTCGGGCACCACTTTCCCGGGCAGAAGGGCATCGCCCGATGCTGGATCTACCGCCCCCGCTACAACAACGCGGTTCACGGCGAACTCGAACCCGACGAGGCGCTGGCCCGATCCTGCAACTGCTTCTTCTACGAACTGGGGGACCGACTCGGTCTCGAACGAATCGTGGACTGGTTCGCGTACTTCGGCCTCGGTCGTCGGTTCGATGCGGGGTTGACGCCGCTGGGGCTGGTGCCGGAGGGTGTCGCGGGGCGTGGTCATCTTCCCGGCGAGTCCGAACAGGCCGGACTTCGCAAGCGGGGTGAAGATCGTTTCGAGTCCGTCATGCTGGCCATCGGCCAGGGCGGGGTGAGCTGGACGCCGCTGCAGGCCGCCAATGCATACGCGATCCTCGCCAGAGGAGGCCGTCGCCTTCCTCCGACCTTCGTTCCCGGACTGCGCGAGTCGCCGCCCGGACCCGATGTGGTGTTCGACCCCGCGATCGTCGACAGCATTCTCGCCGGACTCGAGTCGGCGGTGACGGATTCGTGGGGGACCGGCAGTCGCCTCCGCTACGGTCCCGGAGACTACGAGCCCATCTTCAACGTCGAGCCGCTTCGCGTCTGGGGCAAGACGGGCACCGCCCAGTCGCCGCCGCTCGTGACCGATGTCGATGGGGACGGACGATTGTCCGAAGGGGAGCGTATCGAGGGCCTTGATCATGCGTGGTTCGTGGGACTGGCGGGTGTGTCGAGGCCCCGTTACGCCGTGGCCGTGGTGGTCGAGCACGGTGGAAGCGGCGGGCGGGTGGCCGGACCGATCGCCAATCAGGTCGTTCACGCCCTGCGCGAGTCGGGGCATCTTTCCACCGACGAGGTGGCACGATGAGCCCGCATGCCGCAACGTGGTCCTCGGAAAGCAGATCGCGAGCCCGCGGCCACTGGATCTGGAGGGTGTTGCGGCCCAACGCCGGCTGGATCTGCGTCGGCAGCGCGCTCGTGCTGTCCATTCTCGGATTCGCGTCGATCGATCTCTCGGTGCCCGCGATGGCGACGAAGCACCTTGTCTTCCTCGTCATCGGCGTCGTGGTGGCGGGGTTCGTCGCCATTCCCAATCCGGACTTCTATCGACGCATGGCCTGGCCGCTGGCGATCGTGACGCTGGCGATGCTCGTCTTCCTGCTGATCCCCGTGGTTCCCGAGTCGATCGTCCGTCCCAGGAACGGTGCGCGGCGATGGATCTCGCTCGTGATCACGGATTTCCAGCCGTCCGAACTGGCCAAGATCGTGTTCATGCTGGTCCTGGCGTCCACCCTTCGATTCAGGAAGACCCATCGAAGTCTTCGGGGGCTGCTTCCGACCCTCGCCATCGCCCTGGTTCCCATGGGATTGATCCTCATGGAGCCGGATCTGGGAACCTCGCTGCTGTTCCTCCCGACGCTGCTGGCGATGCTCATCGCCGCCGGTTCCAGATACGTCGATCTGCTGAAGGTGATGCTGATCGGTCTGATCCTCGCCTCGGCGATGCTGCCGATGCTTCGCCCGCATCAGAAGGATCGGATCATGGCGTTGGTCGCGCAGGTCCAGGGGGACAACCGATACGAGAACGACATCGGCTACCAGGGTGCCCGGTCGATGACTCTGGTGGGTGCCGGCGGACTCAAGGGGCACGATGCGGATCATGCGTCCATGCTCCTTCGCTACAACCACCTGCCCGAGCGGCACAACGACATGATCTTCACCGTGATCTGCACCCGATGGGGGGTCTTCGGAGCGTTGGCGACCTGGGGTGCCTACCTCTCGTTCATGCTCGGGGGCTTCCTCGTCGCGCTGCGAAGCACCGATCCGTTCGGGAGGCTCGTCGCCGTCGGCATCTCGGTCATGCTGATGACGCAGATGCTGATCAACTCCGGAATGTCGCTGGGGATCTTCCCCATCACGGGGATGACGCTTCCCTTCGTCAGTTATGGTGGTTCGAGTCTCGTGGTCAACTGGATCATGGTGGGGCTGCTGCTCGGCATCTCGTGCCGGCCTCCGCGCATGATGTGGCGAGAGTCATTCCACTTCCAATCCGAAAGCAATTCCCGGTGAACGATGTTCGACATTCCCGATTCATTTCATGAACAACTGGCCCAGCTGCAGCTCGAACTGGACGCCCCCGAGCTCGAGCAGCTCCACTCGTACCTGCGTCTGCTGTACGAGGCCAACCAGAGGATGAACCTCACCGCGGTGCGCGACGCCGAGGAGGCGTGGAATCGCCACCTGCTCGACAGCCTGTCGCTCCTGCCCGTGCTCCAGTCGGTGGGGGC
The DNA here is from genome assembly GCA_002364485.1 of Phycisphaerales bacterium UBA3160. Lineage (GTDB taxonomy): Bacteria > Planctomycetota > Phycisphaerae > Phycisphaerales > SM1A02 > UBA854. Next base: position 37,756 of record DEYK01000004.1, on the reverse strand, counting down.
CGGACGCGTGCTCGATCTCGGCAGTGGCGGCGGACTGCCGGGACTGCCTCTTGCGATCACCATGCCGGATGTGCAGTTCATGCTCCTGGAGGCGACGGGCAAGAAGGCGAAGTTCCTCGAGGAGACCGCGGCGGAACTCGGGCTCGCCAACGTCGAGGTGCTGGATGAACGCGCCGAGACGATCGGAGAGCCGGGGTGCGTGCACCGGGCCGGGTGGGACGTCGTCACCGCCCGTGCGGTGGGCCCCATGAACGTGCTGCTCGAACTCGCCATGCCGCTGGTGGTCGAGGGCGGACTGCTGCTCGCCATCAAGGGAGAGCGGGCGCCGATCGAACTCAAGGAGGCGGACGAGGCCCTTCGGGTCCTGAAGTCGAGGGTGGTGGAGACGCGTCGCACCACGACGGGCACCATCGTCGTCGTGGAGAAGGTCGATCGCACTCCCGCGGACTACCCGCGTCGCCCCGGCGAGCCCAAGCGGCTTCCGATCGGAACCAAGCAGGGATGAGTCTCGACCCATCCAGCGTCCTGGGGGACAGCGGCCCGGTCGCAGCGGCACTCGATGGCTGGGAGGCCCGTCCCGGTCAGATCGAAATGGCCATGGCGATCCGCGACGTCATGTCCCGGCGTGGTCACCTTCTGGTGGAGGCCGGTACCGGACTCGGCAAGTCGTTCGCCTACCTCGTTCCCGCGATCGAACGGTGCGTCGCCAATCATGAACGCGTCGTCGTGGTCACCAACACCATCGCGCTGCAGGAGCAGCTCATGGGTCGCGACATCCCGTTCCTCAACTCCGTGCTGCCGCAGCAGTGCCGCCCCGCGCTGGTCAAGGGGCGGGGCAACTATGTGAGTCGTCGTCGACTCGACCTTGCCCTGCAGCGGGGGCAGAAGCTGGTCGACGGCGAGCCGGCCCGACGTTCGCTCCGGACCATCGAGGACTGGGTTCGCACGACCCCCGACGGGACGCTGGCGACGCTTCCGGTGCTCGAGCGTCCGTCGGTCTGGGATCTCGCCCAGAGCGATTCCGGCAACTGCCTCGGGCGAAGGTGTCCGACGTACGACACGTGCTTCTTCCAGACCGCACGCAAGGAGATGGAGCGTGCGGATCTCCTGGTCTGCAACCATGCGCTCTTCTTCTCCGATCTCGCGCTTCGAATCGCAGGTGCGTCTCTGCTGCCGCAGTACGACCACGTGATCTTCGACGAGGCCCACGCCATCGAGGACGTGGCGGCGAACCACTTCGGTCTCTCCGTGTCGGAGGGGGGCGTCGAGCACCTGCTGAACCTGCTGTGGCATCGACGGCAGCGGAAGGGGATGCTTTCGGTCCTGCTCAACAGCGAGCTGGGGGCGGATCTCGTCGCCCAGTGCGTCCAGGCGGTCGAGGCCGCACGCGACGCCTCCGAATCGTTCTTCTCCTCGCTGTTGTCGTGGCACCGGAGAAACGGCGCTTCCAACGGCCGGGTTCAGCAGCCGGACATCGTCGACAATCCGTTGTCGCCCGCGCTCGAGGTCGTCTCGAAGGGACTTGCGTTGCTGAAGGCGCGGCTCGGGGACGAAGCGGACGTCGCCGAACTCTCGGGCTACGCCGATCGCGCCTCCGACCTCGCATTGGGGGTCGCGAGACTGCTGGGGCAGGACATTCCCGGTGCCGTGTACTGGATCGACGGCACGAACCAGACCCGGGATGCGTCCGGACGGATGCGGGGGCCCCGTCCGAGTCTTCGCTGCATGGTGGTCGAGGTCGCTCCGCTGCTGCGGGATCATCTCTTCGATACCGGCGCCTCCGTGACGATGACGTCGGCGACGCTCGCCACCACCGAGGCCGCGGAGGAGGGCGTCGATCAGGTGACCAGCGGATTCAACCACATCCGAAGTCGCCTCGGATGCGGGGACGCGGAGGCTCTCCAGGTCCAGAGCCCGTTCCACTACAGCACCCAGATGCGCGTCTACGTCGATCGTTCCATGCCGATGCCGTCGGCTCCGGCCCACAAGGATGCGCTCGTGGCGCGGATCATCGAGCTCGTCTCGCGAACCGGCGGCGGCGCCTTCGTGCTCTTCACCAGCTTCAAGATGCTCAATGCAGTGGCCGATGCGGCCGGCGCCACCCTGTCGACGATCGGTCCGCTGCTGGTGCAGGGGCGGGACGGGCCGCCCGGCCGGTTGATCGAGGATTTCAGGAGCAACGAACGCTCGATCCTGCTCGGCACGAGCAGTTTCTGGCAGGGGGTCGACGTCCGTGGTCGCGGCCTTCGCAACGTCATCATCACGAGACTTCCGTTCGAGGTGCCCGATCGACCGATCGTCGAGGCGCGGACCGAGCGGATCCAGGCCCGTGGTGGATCCCCCTTCGGCGAGGACCAGCTTCCGCGTGCGGTCATCCGCTTCCGGCAGGGCATCGGGCGTCTCATCAGGTCCACCGGAGACGAGGGGATCGTCTGCGTGCTCGATCCCCGGATCGTCACCAAGGGATACGGCCGTCGATTCCAGCAGGCGCTTCCCGAAGGCGTCGTCGTGGAGGATCTGGGGCATGACATCGATGCCTGCTAGAATCCGTCCTTCAGGAGGATTCCCATGCTTGCATCCGTCTTCAAGGCCTACGACGTCCGTGCCGTCCATCCAGATCCACTCAGTGTCGATGTGGCCCGTTCCATCGGGTGCGGCGCCGGGGAGTTCTTCCGCGAGCGGGTCGGTGAGCGGGATGCTCCCGTTCGCATCGCGGTCGGTCACGACATGCGGTTGTCGTCGCCCGAACTGGTGCTCGCCCTCGAAGACGGGCTGAGGAGCCGCGGCTGCGACGTGGTGCATGTCGGACTGGTCGACACCCCATTCGTCGCCTTCGCGGTCAATCATCTCGAATGCGATGGTGGCATCCAGACCACCGCATCGCACAACCCCGCCCACTACAACGGATTCAAGATCTGCGCGGCGCACGCCAAGCCCGTCGGTGAGGACACCGGCCTGAGGAGGATCCGCGAACTCGCCGAACTGGGCGACCATCCACCCGTCGAGCACGTCGGAGAGCGGACCGATGTCGATCTCTGGGACGCCTACCGCGAACACGTCTTCCGATACCTCGATCCGGGGTTCCTCGACGGCACCCGTCGCCTGAAGGTGGCCATCGACGCGTCCAACGGGATGGCCGGGACGATGATTCCGCGGCTCTTCGACGACGTGCCGGGAATCGAACTCGTCCGCATCAACTTCGAAAATGAATCGGGCGTGTTCGTGCACGAACCCAATCCGCTCGTCGAGGCGAATCTGCAGCCGGTGCGTGATGCGGTGCGTTCCGAGGGCGCCGATCTCGGGATCTGCTTCGACGGCGATGCCGATCGCTGCATGGTGGTCGACGAACGGGGGGGCATCATCGGGTGCGATCTCCTGACGGCCTGGCTCTCGAGGCGATTCATCGTCGACGAACCCGGGGCGTCGATCGTCTACGACCTTCGCTCCAGCCACTGCGTCCAGGAGGCGGTGCGGGCCGCCGGCGGCGAACCCGTCCGCTCGCGGGTCGGCCATGTCTTCATGAAGCAGAAGCTCGCGGAATGCTCCGCCCCCTTCGGAGGCGAGCTGTCCGGGCACTTCTACTTCCGCGACAACTGGTATGCGGATTCCGGAGCCATGGCCTTCGCGCTCGTGCTTACCGAACTCGTTTCGGCGGAGCAGCCCCTGAGCCGCTTGATCGAGCCGATGCGGGGCTACGTGCAGTCGGGGGAGATCAACTTCCAGGTCGAGGACAAGGCCGCCGCGATGGAGCGGCTCAAGTCCGCCTATCCGGACGCCGAAGTGGACGAACTGGACGGCGTCACCGTGCAGTTGTCCGACTGGTGGTGCAATGTCCGGGCCAGCAACACGGAGCCGCTGCTGCGGTTGAATCTCGAGGGGCCGGATGCCGCGTTCGTCCAGAAGCAGGTCGAGGCGGTCTCGTCGCTGCTGGGAACCAGGGTCGATCACTGAACCGGCTCGCGCCATTCAGCCGATGGTGTACCCTGTTGCCCCATGAACGACCACGGTGACCATCACGACGATTCCTCCAGGCCGCGACCCGTCGCCAAGGGCTTCTGCTGGCTGGCGAGCCTGATCATCGCCGGCTGGCTCATCGCCCACATCGCCAGCGGTGGGCATCATGCTCCCCATCACGATGCTGCGCATTCGGACGTCGCCGACGTCGCAGATCCCGTCGACCTCGACCACGGGGAGGACGAGGCACATCTGGAGGCTCCGGCCTACTGGGGGATCGGAATCATTCCGTTCCTCGTCATCCTCGGGTGCATCGCCGTTCTTCCGCTGACGAAGCTCACCGAGCACTGGTGGGAGAGCAATCTCAGCCGGTACCTCGTCGCTGCGGCGGTCGGTCTGGCCACGATGGCGTACTACTGGATCACGCATGGAGCGTCGGCCATCGGGGGCGTGCTCGATCATGCGATCCTGATGGAGTACATCCCGTTCATCGTGCTGCTGTTCAGTCTCTACGTGATCAGCGGAGGCATCCAGCTCGTGGGGGACCTGCCTGCGACGCCGAGGACGAACGTCTCCTACATCGCGGTCGGCGCACTGATCGCAAGCTTCGTCGGAACCACCGGAGCCAGCATGCTCCTGATCCGTCCGATCCTGCGTACGAACAGGCAGCGGAAGCACAAGGTCCACACGATCGTCATGTTCATCTTCCTGGTGAGCAACATCGGGGGTTCGCTCCTGCCCATCGGCGATCCACCGCTCTTCCTGGGCTACCTCAACGGGGTGCCGTTCTTCTGGACGTTCTCGCTCTGGGGTCCGTGGCTCTTCACCAGCGTGATCCTGCTCGGTGTCTACTGGGTCTGGGACGCGGTGATGTACCGCCGCGAATCGGAAGCCGCCATCGCCTTCGACGCGACCAACATCGAACCGATCCGGCTGCGTGGCTCGTTGAACCTCGTCTGGCTGCTGGGCATCATCCTCTGTGTCGCGTTCGTCAATCCCACGAATCACTTCCCGGGACTCGAGTGGTATCCGTTCGAGTTCTTCCGCGAAGTGCTCATGCTCCTGCTGGTCGCGCTGTCCCTGCTGCTGACGAGAAGGTCCGTGCGTGAAGGCAACCATTTCAACTACCACGCCATCACCGAGGTGGCGGCGCTCTTCATCGGAATCTTCATCGCGATGCAGGTTCCCATCGAGGTGCTCAAGGCCCACGGTGCGGCGATCACCAGCGAGTTGAACCAGCCCTGGATGTACTTCTGGATGACGGGGATCCTCTCGAGCGTGCTCGACAACGCCCCGACGTATCTGGTCTTCTTCAATCTGGCCCAGACGGGATCCATCGAAGAGGGCACGGAGCTTCTTGAACTCGGTTCCGGTGGAAGCATCCCGGTCGATCTGCTCATGGCCATCAGTCTCGGCTCCGTCTTCATGGGAGCGATGACCTACATCGGGAACGGGCCCAACTTCATGGTGAAGGCCATCGCGGAGCATTCGGGCGTGAAGATGCCGAGCTTCATCGGTTATGTCTTCAAGTACAGCATTCCCGTGCTGATTCCGGTCTTCGTTCTCGTCGTGCTCGTGTTCATGCTCTTCTGAACGGACGGGCACGCGGATCTTTCGGCGGCGATCCTGTGTCGTCCGTCGCCGTGATAGAATGCCGGCATGGAACTCACCGTCAACGGCGAACCAAGGACGCTCCAGGGACCGATGCACGTCCATGAGCTGCTGGCCGAACTCGGCCTCGGCGGACGTCCCTGCGCCGTTGAGGTGAACCATTCACTCGTCCCCGCGAAATCCCATCAGGACCACCTGCTGCAGTCCGGCGATCAGATCGAGATCGTGACGCTGGTCGGCGGCGGCTGATCCGGAACGACCCAGGCCCTCCCATGCAGACCACAACAGATTCCACCGTCGCTCCGCTCACACTCGGTCCATTCGACCTCGCGAGCCGTCTCATCGTCGGTACCGGCAAGTACGAGTCGTTCGAACTGATGCGGCAGGCGCTCGATGCGTCCGGAGCGACTGCGATCACAGTCGCCGTCCGCCGGGAGCGTCTGCTGGATGCCGAGGGCCGGTCGCTGCTGGACGAGCTGGATCTGGATCGCTACACGATCCTTCCCAACACCGCCGGTTGCTTCTCGGCCGAGGACGCCGTCCGCGTTTCGAGGCTCGGTCGCGATCTGCTCGAGCAGTTGGGCAATCCCGGGCAGCACTGGGTCAAGCTCGAGGTGCTCGGCGACAAGACGACGCTGCTTCCCGATCCGTTGGGAACGCTCGAGGCCTGCAAGGAACTGGTTGCCGACGGGTTCTCCGTGCTCTGCTACAGCTCCGACGATCCGATCATGGCGACCCGGCTGCGGGATGCGGGGGCCGCGAGCGTCATGCCGGCCGGGAGTCCGATCGGAACCGGGCGTGGGATCGCGAATCCCGAGGCCATCGCCATCATCCGTGATCTTCTGAAGAATCCGGAGCACGGCGGGGACCCCAGCTATCCGTTGATCGTCGACGCCGGCGTGGGCACGCCCAGCGACGTCACCCTCGCGATGGAACTCGGGGTCGATGGCGTGCTGCTGAACACCGGCATCGCCCACGCGCAGGATCCGGTTCGCATGGCCTGTGCCATGCGGCAGGCGTGCGACGCGGGCTACCACGGGTACCGAGCGGGCCGCATCGGTCGAAAGCTCTATGCGTCCGCATCCAGTCCGTGGACGGGACTCGTGTCGACGATTCCCGGGGAATAGCGGGCTGCGATCTCATCGAGCAGCCAGACGGCGAACGCCTCCTTGGTCGAGTTCGGCGGTGGCGAAGTCGATGTGTTGTCGTCGATGAGCTGCGCAGTGATCGTCTCCGAATCCATCGTCGCCAGCGGATTCGCCACGATCGCATGAAGCTGCTTGGATGCAAGCTTCTCTCGAGCCCGTTCCTCCAGCGAGTCCGGCTCCTCCAGCGCGAATCCGATGCGGATCTGATCGGGCCGGGATCCTTCCGCGAGGGCGGCGACGAGGTCCTCGGTCGGTTCGAGGTCCAGAGTGCGGTCGCCGGTTCGTCCGGTCTTCCCGGATTCGATTCGGACCGGGCGATGATCGGAGACCGCAGCCGCCATGATCAGGAGATCGTGGGAAGGCCACTGATCGCGAAGCAGTGCCGCCAGTTCCGTGGTCGTCTCGAATCGCAGTGGCTCGAGTTCCCGGGGTACCGGGCGGGTCACCGGACCGAGGAGCAGCGTCGTCGGCCAGCCGAGGGAGCGGGCCGCCTCGGCGATGGCGAGCCCCATGCGGCCCGAGGAGCGATTCGAGATGTACCGGACCTCGTCCAGGGGTTCTCGAGTCGGGCCTGCGGTGATCAGCAGTCTGGGATGGGGTCTCTGGGGCATCGGTGGAGGTCTGCCTTGCCGAGGGATCTGCCGAGGGTGATTCTGCGTACAGTATGCAGCAGCACTCTTGGTATTGCCGATCTCTTTCGGCTTGTCAGGGCAACTGCTCACGGCAATACTACGCATTCCCCCCGGCCGCGGAGCGACTGGGCCCGCACCAGATTACAGCCCCATCCCGGGCGTCAACCCCACTCACTCAGGTACTCATGGCAAAACGGTCCCGAAAAAAGCGTTTGAAACTGGGTGAAATCCTGATTCGCGAAGGCGTCGTGGCGCCCGAGCAGATCGAGAAGGGCGTGGGCATCGCCTCCGGTTCCGGCAAGCGGCTCGGCGAGACGCTCGTCGAGGCAGGCTTCTGCAAGGAGGAGCAGGTCGCCTCGGCGCTGGCCGAGCAGTTCGGGATGCAGTTCAACTCGATGTCCGGTGATTCTGACTTCGAGGGCATCGATCTCACCGCGGTGCCGGACGACATCATCCGCAAGCATCTGATCCTTCCGTGCGGCCTGAGCCAGGGCCGCAGGAAACTGATCATTCACGATCCGATGGATCTCGAACTGCTCGACCTCCTGCGATTCAGGCTGAACGTCGAGGTCGAGACCGTGCTTGCTCCGCGTGGTGCGATCAAGTCATACATCGACGACCAGCTCGGCGGCGGTTCGATCGTGGCCGAGGATTCGCTCGTGACCGAGTCCATCGATGTCACGGTGGACCGCTCGGTGGACACGTCCGTCGACATCGCCGAAGGCGACACGGCTCCGGTCGTGCGCCTCGTCACGAAGTTCATTCAGGAAGCGGTTCGAGGACGCGCTTCGGATATCCATGTCGAGCCGATGGAGGACCGGGTCCTGCTTCGGTACCGCATCGACGGCGTCTGTCATGTCCGCGACCAGCTGCCCAAGCGGATGCAGTCGGCTCTGCTGGCGAGAATGAAGCTCATGGCGGGGGTGAACATCGCCGAGAAGCGCATTCCCCAGGACGGCCGCATCAAGATGCGGGTCGACGAGGATGACATCGATTTCCGCGTCAGCATCTGCCCCGCCTACCACGGCGAGTCGGTGGTGCTTCGTATCCTCCGCCCCGATTCGGTCAGGATCGGTCTTCCGAATCTCGGATTCGAGCCGGACCACCTCGAGACGTTCAATCGTGTGATCCGTCGGCCGAACGGAATCTTCCTGGTGACCGGACCGACGGGTTCCGGCAAGACGACCACGCTGTACTCCGCTCTGGATGTGCTGAATCGGCCGGACCGCAAGATCATCACCGCCGAAGATCCGGTCGAGTACAGCTTCAACGGCATCAACCAGTGCCAGGTCCGTGAATCGATCGGCCTCTCGTTCTCGTCGATCCTGCGATCGATGCTTCGTCAGGCCCCGAACATCGTTCTGATCGGTGAAATCCGTGACCGGGAAGTGGCGGAGATCGCCATTCAGGCCGCGTTGACCGGCCACCTGGTGTTCTCGACCCTCCATACCAACGATGCCCCATCGGCCATCACCCGATTGATCGACATGGGAGTGAAGCCGTACCTCGCGGCCAGTTCCATTCAGGCAATCATGGCTCAGCGTCTGATCCGGATCCTCTGCCCTTCATGCAAGGTCCCGCAGGAGGATCTGGATCCCAAGCTGCTCGGCGTCGTCGGAATCGATCCGGATGAAGCCGTCGGCAAGGTGCACCGGGCCGTCGGGTGTTCCAAGTGCGGCGGTGTGGGATTCAGAGGTCGCAAGGCGATCTTCGAGTTCATGCAGATGAACAACGAGGTCCGAGAACTGGCGTTCAGCCGAGCCTCGATCAGTGAAATGAGGGCCGCTGCCGTTCGAGCGGGCATGAGATCGCTGCTGGATGACGGGCGTGTGAAGCTTCTCAGGGGCGATACCACCGCCGATGAGGTCGCGAGATTCGCCCAGGCCGAACTGCTCGTGGGATCCAACGTCGACGTCGAATGACAATGAAGATGCCGCTTGCCGGGGCTCTGAGTGCCTTTGGCGTGTACACTTGCATCCTTGAGTGTGAACAGGAGAAGTGACCAATGTCCAGTATTCAGATCGACAGGCTGCTCGATACGGTGATTCGGCAGGGGGCATCCGACCTCCACCTGTCGGTCGGCCGCAAGCCCACGCTGCGCCTTCACGGCGGTCTTCGAAATCTGGATACCAAGGTGCTTGATGCGGATGACTGCGTCGCCCTCATGAAATCGATCACTCCCGAGCGTGCCCAGCAGGAACTTCAGGAAGAGGGAAGTGCCGACTTCGGCTTCGCATATGGAACCGAAGCTCGCTTTCGAGTCGCCATCTTCAGGCAGCGTGGAGACATCTCCATGGTGCTCCGGCTGATTCCCAACGATCTGCTTGATTTCGATCAGATCGGCCTTCCGCCGATTCTCGGGGAGTTGATCCGCCGCCCGCGTGGCCTCTTCATCGTCACCGGTCCGACCGGATCAGGCAAGACGACGACGCTGGCTTCCATGGTCAACCACATCAACCTCACGCTCGATCGTCACATCATCACCGTGGAAGATCCGATCGAGTACTACCACTACCACAAGAAGTCGGTCATCAACCAGCGAGAAGTCGGTGTCGATGTGACCAGCTTCGCCGAGGCTCTTCGGCGTGCCCTTCGAGCGGACCCGGATGTGATTCTGGTCGGCGAAATGCGCGACCTCGAGACCATTGAAGCGGCCATTCGTGCCGCAGAGACCGGCCACCTCGTGTTTGCCACCCTGCATACCACGGGGGCGGCGGGAACCATCACCCGTATCATCGATGCCTTCCCGACCCAGCAGCAGGCTCAGGTTCGCGTCCAGTTGTCGACTTCGCTGATCGCGGTGCTCTCGCAGGTGCTCCTGGCCAGAGTCGACAAGGTCGGCCGAGTGGCGTCCTTCGAGTTCCTCGTGGTCACTCCGGCCATTTCGAACCTGATTCGAGAGAACAAGACCTTCCGAATCGACTCCTCCATCCAGACGGGCAAGAAGTTCGGAATGCAGCTGCTCGACGATCACCTCTGGAAGCTGTTCCAGAAGGGCATGATTGCCGCGGATGAGATGATCGACAAGAGCCGAGATCCTGGAGAACTGACCAATCGTGTCCACAGGGCAGGTCAGGTCGTCGGTCGAACCGAGCTGGATACCGATGACGGCTCGAAAAAACCACCCAAGGAAGCTGAATAAAGCATTCAAAGGTTCTGTCAATCAAGGGCTTGTGGCTGTTCTGCGCTGTGATTTCGGGGTGTATATGCCGTCATGTCTGAATCTCCGTGAGGTTGATCTGACCGAAATATGGGTCTGAAAAACAGCAGGACCGCTGCCAAATGGCCGCTCTAATCGTTGCATTATCCATGTGTCGCATGCGATTATTGTGGCTGTTATCCTTGTTCGTGGCCCATTTGTCCTGCATTATGACAATGATGTTCCATGTCTTGGCGCATTAGTTTGTGAGTCATCGATCTCACCACGCCAAGGGGCTTCAGCGGAGCACGTCATTTCATGGCCAAGTCTTCTACTGACAAATCCGAACGACGTTCCAGGTCTCGCGGTGGTCGCAGCAGCGACCCCGTGGCCGCGCTCAAGGGTCGTCGATTCGGGCGAGTGCTGACCAAGCTCGGGAAGATCACCCGTGATCAGGTGCACGAGGCGTTGCGAATCCAGAGGGCTCGCCGTGAGAAGGGCGAGCGTGATCTGATCGGCACCATCCTCAGCGAGATGGGGTACGTGGACGAGTTCGACATTCTCGAGGCCCTCTCCGGGCAATCGGGCATGCGGTTCCTGCGGCTCTCCGCCGACGAGATGGACTCATCCCTGACCGAGCACCTGCCGGCTGAAACTGCGAACACCTACCAGATCGTCCCCGTCGAGTACGACTCGGGCACGAAGACGCTCACGATCGCGATGAAGACTCCCGACAACTTCCGGGCCGTCGACGATCTGCGTCTGCTCATGGGATTCACCGTGGAGGCGGTCGTCGCCCCGGAAGCCGAGATCGACGAGGTCCTCTCCTCGATGTACGGGAAGTCCGACGCCTCGATGCTCGACGTCATGTCCGAACTGTCCGACTCGGAGGCCGTCTCGGCCCTCCAGGGGCGTGGTGATTCGGTCGATCTCGAGGATCTCGTCACCGCGACCGAGGACAACAAGGTCGTCCGCCTGCTCAACCTCGTCCTGCTGCAGGCGATCAAGGACAAGGCGAGTGACATCCACTTCGAGCCCTTCGAGAGCGAGTTCAAGATGCGGTACCGCATCGACGGCGTGTTGTACGAGATGGTGCCACCTCCGCCGCACCTCGCGTTGCCGATCGTCTCCCGCATCAAGGTCATGGCCGACCTGGACATCGCCGAGCGGCGGCTTCCCCAGGACGGTCGAATCGAGTTGACGGTCAACCAGTTCCCGATCGATCTCCGTGTCTCGGTCCTTCCGACCATGTTCGGAGAGTCGGTCGTGATGCGTGTCCTCGACCGCGGCAACGTCCAGTTGAGTCTCGACAAGGTCGGGCTCCGCGGTGACGAGCTGGAGCTGGTCCGGGACATGATCCGAAAGCCCAACGGCATCGTCCTGCTGACCGGTCCGACCGGCTGCGGAAAGACCACCACGCTCTACGCGTCGCTCAGCGAACTGAACGAGCCCACGACGAAGATCCTCACGGCCGAGGATCCCGTCGAGTACGACATCGACGGGCTGGTGCAGTGCCAGGTCAACACGGATCAGGAGCTGACGTTCGCGAAGCTCCTGCGTTCCTTCCTGCGTCAGGACCCCGACATCATTCTCGTCGGCGAGATCCGCGACCTGGAGACGGCGCAGATCGCCGTGCAGGCGTCGCTGACGGGTCACCTCGTCTTCTCGACGCTGCACACCAACGACGCGCCGTCGACGATCATCCGTCTGGTCGACCTGGGGGTCGAGAACTTCCTGCTCACTGCGACGCTCGAGGCCGTCATCGCGCAGCGTCTGGTCCGCCGCATCTGCAGCAAGTGCAAGGAGGAGTACGTCCCCTCCGAATCGGAACTGATGGAGCTCGAGCTCCGTTCGTCCGACGTCGTCGGCAGGACGTTCTTCCGCGGCAAGGGCTGCAGCGTCTGCAACTCCAGCGGCTACAAGGGCCGGTTGGCCCTCTTCGAGATGATGGTGATGGACGACATGATCCGCGAAATGATCATGTCGCAGGCCTCGACCGCGCTGCTGCGCCAGGAGTCGAGGAAGCGGGGCATGCGCACGCTCCGCGAATCCGGTCTGCTGTCCATCTACGACGGGCGCACGACCATCGACGAGGTTCTCAGAGAAACGATCAGCGAGGAGAACTGATCCGGTTGGATCAGGAGTACGACATGCCTACTTATCAATACGAAGCACTCGACGCCGGTGGCAAGCCCCAGAAGGGGGTCGTGGACGCGAGTTCGAGCGACGACGCCATCCAGCAGATACGCGGTCAGGGATTCTTCCCGACCGCGGTGCGTCAGCAGAACGTCAAGGGTGGCGATGCCGATGCGGGAGGCGGCAAGCGGAAGAAGAAGCCCGCGAAGGCGAAGAAGAAGGGCGCGAAGAAGGGTGAGATCAACATCCCCAATCCGTTTCCGATCCAGCAGAAGAAGATCACCCAGTTCACCCGGCAGCTTTCCACGCTGCAGGATGCGGGACTTCCTCTGCTCCGCTCGCTCCAGATCCTCGAGATGCAGCAGAAGCACGGCAAGTTCAAGAGCATCATCTCCGCGATCGTCGAGGACGTGGAGGCGGGTTCGACCCTGTCCGATTCGATGGCCAAGCATCCCAAGGCGTTCAACCGTCTCTATTCGAAGATGGTCAACGCCGGCGAGATCGGTGGTGTGATCGATCTGATCCTCCAGCGACTCGCGAACTTCATGGAGAAGGCCCAGCGACTGAAGGCGAAGATCAAGGGCGCGATGATCTACCCGGTCGTGGTGTTGTTCATCGCCGTCGTCATCGTGACCGGCATCATGTACTTCGTCATTCCGAAGTTCCAGGACATCTTCAACGACTTCGAGGTCGAGCTTCCCAAGCTGACGACCGCTCTGATCAACGCCAGTGCGTGGGTGGCCGGCACCAACCCGGACCAGACGATTCCCGGATACGCGGTGATCGTCGCGTTCCCGTTCCTCGTCGTCGCGTTCTTCGTGCTCATCAGGAAGACCAACTTCGGCCGGGCGGCCGTCGACTGGACGCTGCTGAAGATCCCCGTGCTCGGCAGCCTGGTCGAGAAGACATCGGTGGCCCGCTTCACGCGGACGCTGGGAACCCTGATCTCGGCCGGTGTCCCGATTCTCGAGGCGATCAACATCACCCGCGAGACCGCAGGCAACTGGGTCTACGAACGGGCGCTCACCCGCGTCCATGATTCCATCCGCGAGGGCGAGACCTTCGCGGAGCCGCTTCGCGAGTCCAAGGTCTGCGATTCGCTCGTCGTCAACATGATCGACGTCGGCGAGGAGACCGGTGACCTCGATGTCATGCTGATGAAGGTCGCGGACAACTACGACGAGGAGGTCGATGTCGCCGTCCAGGCGTTGTTGAGCCTGCTGGAGCCGATGCTCGTGGTCGTGCTCGGTCTCGTGGTCGGAACCATCGTTCTCGCCCTCTTCCTGCCCCTGGTTTCCATGATCGAATCGGTCTCGGCGAACTAAGCCCCCGGAGGACACGTACTGTGTCGATGCGTCCAGTTTCAACCCGATCCTTCCGGCCCTGCCCGGCACGTGGTTTCACGCTCGTGGAACTCGTGGTGGTGCTCGGCATCATCGCGCTGCTGGTCGCCGTGCTCGTAACCGCCGTCTCGGGCGCCAGGAACACTGCTCGTGTGGCCCAGACCACCGCGACGATGTCCGCCATGACCCAGGGAATGGTGGCCTTCCGGGAGGACGTCGGATACCTCCCGCCGCTGCTCGATGAGAACCGTGCCCTGATGTCGCCGCCGCCGTTGGACGACGGAAACATCTTCGAACGTCTGCAGGGCTACTACTCGATCACCTCTCCCGCGGAGTATCTGCTCGGATACGGGGCCCATGGCGTGGACGGCTTCGGCTGGGATCCCGATGACGAAGAGTACTCCTCCCGGTACGGACCCGACGGTCTGGACGCGTCGAGCAACGGTGATCCCAACGGGATCTACTCCGACGAGTCCGAGCGGTATGGAATCAGGAATCCGGGCCCCGACGGGGTCTGGACTTCAACCTACGCCCAGTCCAACAAGGGCACGCTGGAGGGGCGGTACGATCGTTTTCTCAAGGGCAAGGTCAAGGATACCGGCCCCGTGCTCGGTCCCTACATGTCGCTGCCTGCTCCGGGAGTCGTCGGTTCCCTTGCGTGGTCGTTCCCCGAGGATGAGGACTACGAGGGGTTCGGCGAGTGGGATGCCACCAGCATCGACTCGACCAGCGGTCAGCCTCGGGTCTTCTTTCCAGGTGAAGAGGGGTACGACAAGGATGGTGCTCAGGTCATCTGCGACGCGTGGGGCGCCCCGATCCGCTACTACCGCCTGAACTATCCCGGCGGTTCGCCGGGGCGGACGTATCCGTCCACCCAGCAGCCGTTCGCTCCGAGTCTCTCGCAGTACATCGCGCTGCGTCCCTGGGAGTTCGAGCCCGGAGCGGCGACGGACTTCCTCGTGCCGTCCGACGGCGAGTTGTGGGGCGACTACAACAGCACCCTCGACGACGATGGACGCCGCGGAGACAGTTCGACCTCCTACCAGCTGCAGTCCGGCGAGTTCGCCTTCATGTCCGGAGGTCCCGACCGTCGAATCAACAAC
Organism: Phycisphaerales bacterium UBA3160; assembly: GCA_002364485.1. GTDB lineage: Bacteria > Planctomycetota > Phycisphaerae > Phycisphaerales > SM1A02 > UBA854. The sequence goes on along the minus strand of DEYK01000004.1, from coordinate 22,690 downwards.
TGGCAGCGACTCGATGCCGCCGGCATCGGCGGCAACGACGGTGCAAGCTTCAATGACGACTGGCACTACAAGTGGGAGTCGATCCCCGGCGGGTCGCCCCAGTATCCGGTACCCGAGACCGAAGAGGTGAATCGGGACAACATCGTGGAGGTCGGTTCATGAACGTCATGACGCACGCACGCAGAGGTTGGACCCTGGTCGAGATGATGATCGTGATCCTCGTGATCAGCATCCTCGTGGCCCTGTCCCTGAGCATCGGTTCGGCCGTGCTGCAGGGGTCCGAGGAGCAGCGTACGCAGAACGCGCTGCTCATACTCGAGAGCGCGATGAAGACGCGGATGCTCGAGGAGACCCGGGGCAGTCTCTCCTACGGGTTCGACGGCGATCTCGCTCCCCGCTACACGATCGACCCGGCCGACGCGGTCGCCAGCGCCGGATCGTCTTGCGATTCCTGCGGCGGTCTCACCGAGGCCGCGATCGACTACCGCCTCGGCGGGCTGCCGAGCGAATCGGACATCACTTGCCACATGTGGTCCCAGTTCGACGGCTGCAGCACCTTCGACACCGACGACGATGTCTACGGTGGCGTGAGCGCCGCCTGCATGTGGTACCTCGGCAGCCATCCCGCATCGCGCGAGATCCTCGCATCCATGGATCCGGGGCTTCTGATGCGGGTCAGCTACCGGCTCTCGAACGGAGACGCCGAGGCCTCGATCATGCCGGTCGACGCCTGGGGCAATCCGGTCATCGTGGTGCTTCCCGGTCGCAACTGGGACGATCGGGGCGACGGCGCCTCGTTCGGAAACCAGAAGCGTCAGGATCCGGACGGCACCATCCGGACCAAGGAGGAGCAGGTGCTCGGCTCCGCCCTCCAGGGAACGGCCTACTTCGTGTCGGCCGGCCCCGACGGCAAGTTCGGAAACATCCACAACGATGCCAGGCTCGTCGACGGCTTCACGCCCGATCCGGAGGCGTCCGACTTCCAGGCGGCTCTGGACAACATCTACTCCTACGAGGTGCACACATGGTGAGCATGCGTTCGAAACATTCGTCGCGTTCCGCATTCACCCTGGTCGAGCTGCTCGCGGTCATCGTGATCGTGAGCATCGTCTCGCTGATCACGCTTGCGGCGTACCGCTCGCTCGCCAGCGATTCCAGGCACGCGGTGGCCGCCAACACCATCAGCATCTCCCTGGACAACGCCCGCGCTCTCGCCATCGAGCAGGGGAAGCGGTCCATGGTCGTCTTCCGTCCGATCCGCACCGGACTCGAATCCCAGCAGATCGCAGTCGTCATCGCGATGGAGACCGACGACATCCACGTCAATCCATGGGCCGATTTCGAACTGAGCTATTACAACAACGTCTCCGAGGATCAGATGGGCATGCGCTTCGTGCCGGCCCAGGGTGTGACGCCCCGGCTGCTTCCCGAGGGCATGATGGTGTCGGCTCCGGTCTACACCATCCTGCGTGTTAAGCCGCCGGGCGCACTGGACGAAGATAACACCGGGTTCCTCGAGCAGGACGCCTGGTTGAGCCAGTCGAACCTCGGGGAAATCAAGGGCCGCGTCGACGACGAGGCGGCCGGAGTCATCCTCGGCGTCTTCTTCGAAGCCGACGGTTCCATGCGATCCTCCTTCACGGACACGGGTTCTTCACTCGCCTTCGTCGACTTCAACGCCGACGGAGCCCAGCGTGTGCTCGATCCCGATTCCGGTCTTCAGAATCCGTATCGCGACTGGTGCCTCACCTCGACCTGCCGCCCTCCGATGTCGGGAGGCATGCAGCCGGGCGTGCCGGAGCCCGGGGTCGACTACGTGACCACGTTCGGATTGGAGGGCTACGACGCCTACTACGATGAAAACTATGGCGAAGGCGACCTTCTGTACTACGGTCAGGATCTCGATGAAAGCGAGCCGTACGTGATGGTCGCTCCGTTCTTCGCCGTCTTCGACTACCGCGAGGCGGCCAGTTTCTACGGAGGGCATCTTCCGGATTCGGAGACCGGCGAACTCCGCTGGAGCGATCCGGGTACGCGTCTGCAGGACCTCGGCGCCTTTGCAAGGTCCAACGGTCATGTCTTCCACTTCAACAAGCATTCCGGAGTGGTGTCAAAATGATGCAGGTCGATACCAGTACATCCGGTCGCGGCAGGCGGGGCTTCTCCCTCGTCGAGCTGCTGATGGCCATCTTCATCCTCGGCGTCGGCATCATCAGCATCGCCTCGCTCTTTCCTGCCGGCATCGCCCAGCAGCGTAAGGCCATGGACGATCAGATCGGGCCGCTGGTCGCACGCAACGCGATGGCGCTGCTGCGATCCAGGATTCCCCGCGACAGCTTCGGCCATGTCGAGGTCGATGCCGCCAATCCACCGCCCTGGGACGTCGCTTCAGGCGACTTCCCCTGGCTGCGTCCCGCGGTCGTGGTGGAGACCAGCGAGAACGGCCCGGGTCTCGGGTCGATCGACATCTTCAACACGAGCGGGTTCTACAACGTCGGCGGAGTCACCACCGTGACCGAGGACGTCGGCGATGCGTGGCTTGCTCCGGCGCTGACCGCGTTCGAGGGTGTTCCGTATGCGGGACATCAGAACGATGCGGTCCCGCCTCTGGTGATCATCGAACAGGACGAGCGTCAGTATCCCAAGTACGACGGGTCGGGGCGTGCTCCGAGGTTCTACTGGGACTGCATGTTCCGCCGCGCCGGCGACAAGGTCTACGCGGCGATCTTCGTGTATCGAGTCAAGTCCCTGCAGGAGCAGCCGCAGTGGGCCGTGCAGGCATCCTCGGCCGGGGGGCTCCAGATTCCCTGGATGCTCGACCTCGAGAGCGGCGACAACGCCTACGAGCCCTGGCGGGTCGGCCAGGGATCGGGCTACCCGGAAGACCGGGACCAGTGGATCCTTCCCAACGCCGATGCGGGCGATCAGTACGACCCGATGAGCAGCGACGACTGCTGGCAGTGTCCCGGGCAGTGGCTGGTCGATCAGAACGGGCTCGTCAACCGCGTCGCCATCGGCCGTTCACGTAGAAACGATCCTTCGACGCACGTCGAACTCGAGCATGCGGTTCCGCCGCTGGCCGAGGATTCCGTGCACATTCCCGATTCGGGAGAGACCGGCTTTGCGCATGACGTCGATCATCGCGTTCCGATGACCGGAAGCATCATTCTTCCGGCCGGAGCCCGCGCAGACGGAAACTTCGTCTATTCGCGGGGCATGATCGTCGGTGATCAGGAGGCCGACCTCGTCATCGGCGGGCCCGTCGTGTCGCGACTGTGGTACATGCCGCCGGGCGCAATGAACTCCGATGGAGACGAGTGGAGCTTCACGCCCGTCTACATCCTTGTGGAGGAACTCTGATGCAGATGAATACAGGTCGAACCACCGGTTCCCGAAGCGCATTCACGCTCACCGAGATCCTCGTCGCCGTGGGCGTCCTGCTGGCGGTGGTGGTGGTCACGGGCCGCATCTTCAAGGTTGCGACCGATGTGACCACCTCGGGGCAGGCGACCATCGACATCATGCAGGAGGCGTCGGCGATCGAGGCAAGGATCCGCCATGACCTCTCGCAGATCTCGCGTGAGGGCTTTCTCGCCATCCATTCGGTCGAAGCCCCCAACGACATCAACATCACCGAGTGGGAGAACGGCGGGAGTCAGGGTGAGGAGCCAGGGCTTCTCAATCCGCTGCTTCCGGCCGATGCGGCGATCCGCTGCGATCAGCTGAGCTTCTTCGTTGACTCTCCGGTCTCCTCTCAGGTCTTCAGTGTCGGCAGCGGTATCGGCACGCAGCCGAACGCCCAGGGGCAGACGTCGTTCGTGACCTACGGCCATGGTGTGCAGTTTCCTGATCTGAAGCCGTACACACCCCTCAATGCCGATATGGACGTGATGCCGGTTGGTTCGCCTCCGAAAGGGTTCGGCCACGATCCCGACATTGATCAGATCCAGGCCGATGGTGGCGAGCTGCTTCCCTGGCGATACGACAATCCCGGCCTCGACGAGTCGCAGTGGCTTCCGACCGTTTACACAGACTACAGTTCGAAAAAAGAATTTCTCTACCGCCAGAATCAGATTCCCGCCGAGCAGCGCTATATCAACGGCACCCAGCCCGATGCCCGCCAGTGGGTGCTCGCACGGCAGGCGATCCTGCTCGCTGACGACGACCAGGAGTTCGCTGGTGACGAGAGCAAGCGAGCCTATCTGAACAGTTCGCCGTCGGCGATGTCGATCTTTCCCAACGATGCACGGCTCGTTGGACCCAACAAACTTGACGATGGTACGAGCGGACTCAATGCGGATCCTCCCGTGATCGCGTACGGACGAGTCGATGTGGCGGCGGCGCCCATCGATCAGGTTCGTGAACTGCTGCAGACCACGCGTTCGCCCTCCGGCCCCCGCGACTTCTTCATGCGTCGGTGCATGCACGCCGGCGAGTTGGGGGACTACGATCAGATCAGCGACGTCGATGCCGATGGAGATGGCCTTCCCGACATGGAGCCGCGCAGCGTGCTCGAGGGGAATCTCTTCTCGCTGCCCGGCAACCCGTATCTGGATCAGCGGTTCTTCATCAAGAACGCGGTCCAGCGGCCGCGGGTCGAGCGGGTCGCTTCCAGTTTGTCCAAGGTCGATCAGTCGCTCGTCAACCATTCGCTGGGAAGCGCGTGCTCCTCCTTCATGGTCGAGTGGACCTACGCCGAGGGCACCGGCGAGGCGTTCGTGCCCAATCCCATCGAAGGTGCTCCCGACCAGTTCTGGCACGGCGTGCACTATTCGCCCTGGGAGCCGCTTCTGAGCAACTCCTCCGATCCGGGCTATTCGGACGCCCCCTGGCTCGGCCAGCGGTGGTTCGGCCTCCGGAACATCGATCGAGGGGTCATGCCGTATTCCGACTTTGTGTCCAATTTTCCCCCTGTAACCGACGATTTCGTCAGCAAGCAGGAGGTCAAGGGCCTGGGGACGGCGGCATCGTTCGCAATCGATCCCGACGCAATTGACAGAGAACAGCCAACCTTTGGCTCCCCGGCACCGTACGGGGAGTACTGGGCCACGTTCGGGCTCAATCAGGACCAGCCCAACCTCCCTCTGATCGAGCGGATCGGGCAGGTCGACAGTTACCAGGTAGACCGGAGTTTCACTCCATGGCCGTCGGCAATCAGGATCACCATGACCATCAACGATCCGCAGGGACGTCTGGATCAGGGACAGGTCTACCAGTTCGTCGTCGAGATGCCCGAACAGGCTCGCGGCAACTACGCAGGAGGAATCTGATGAACAGCGTTCGAGACATCGCATGGGGCGGGGGCCATCGGGGGCAGGGTTCGACGATCAGTCGACGCGGCAACGCCCTCGTGCTCGTCGCCGGCGCGCTTGTGCTGCTGGTCATTATCGCTTCCGCCTACCTCTCGAGCGCGCAGGGAATCCGCAAGACGTCGATGGCGCAGCGTCGTGCCGTCAACGTGGACGCCGCCGCGGGCGTCGTGGCCGAGGACATCGCCAAGGAGATCAGCGATGCGCTCTTCGTGCGTGAAATCGACACCACCGCCGTCGAGACGGATCTCGGCACGACATCCATCCTCAATCGTCTGCTCGATACGAACTCATCGTTGGGCGGTGAGTTCTCCCAGCGGTTCCTCGAGGATCGCCGACTGCCGCTGTCCAGCGTGAGCTACTTCCAGGAAATGGGGCGTGAACAGCAGCGCTACGAGGTGGATCGGAACTTCGCCTGGAACTTCGCTCCGTTCGAGGTCGTCCCCAAGACCAACTGGCCCGACTACGGCACGGCGTGGCACGGGTACGACGAGGAGACCGGTCTCTGGAGCGGAGTCTTCCAACCCGGCATCGGACTGGACAATGCCCCGGGGCAGCCGGGGACCAGCGATACCCGATGGCTTCGCGACCTGGAACCGCTCCGTGCAAGCACGACCGACTACCTCGGCGCGACGATGGGGCTCGATCCGACATCCAATCAGGACACGTTCTCGCACTACGGACACCTGACGAATCTCGCCCGTCCCGGCAACGACTGGCGGATCTGTCGTGACATCGCCGACGTCACCGGCGAACTGTCGCCGGAGCACGATGCGCTCGATCTCACCCAGATTCTCACGCCGGTGCTTCCGTTCGATCCGGCAGAGGCCGGACCGGACGGGTTCCACTACTTCGGCGGCATTCAGCGCGACCACCATGTCCCCGTGGAGCAGTGGTTGTCCCTTGCGCCCACGATCAACGGTGGGAATCTCCACCGCAGCACGTATTCCGGTACGACCTACTTCAGTTCTCCCGTCGACTTCTGGCGCCGGTGGCAGCGGTGGTTCGACTACGCGGGCTACGCCTACGCCCAGGCCGAGTCGGCGAACGGAAACTCGGACTTCGTTCCTCCCAACTTCTACGATCTGTCCAACCTCGATGCCGACACCAGGCTCGACGGCAACGGCGGCGGCGAAGTGCTCGGCAGCCTCAGCGACTTCGAGCTCTCCGGAGATGCGATCGGTGAGCGGCCCGAGGACGAGTTCATCCGAGGTTCCGCCCGGTGGCACGTCTCGCGCATCCTGACCGATACGGATGGCGACGGATTCACCGATTCGTTCTGGTTCCACGTTCCCGGACGCGGCAGCGAGGGCACGATGCAGGTCGTCGGCGTGTCCGTGACCGACAACGCAGGACGTCTCAATGCGAACACCGCAACCAGGTTCGTCCGCTCCGATTCCCGCAGCGGCTCCCGCACCCGCACCCGGGGATGGACGCCGGCCGACCTGGCTCTGGTGGGTCAGAACGCCGAATGGTCTCCTGGTGACGGCAACAGTGGATGGGACCACGGCGACGCCGGATGGGGCCCCTCGACGCACGAGACCTGGAACGTTGGTTTCCTCGACAATCCGGCCAACTCCCCCGGTCTGTTCGACATCGAGTCCGCCACCGGAATGCCGCCCAGCACCTACGAGTTGCTGGGGCACTATCGTCAGGGGCTCGATGCGATCGACAAGACCGTTCAGGAGCAGAACACCGACGGTGAGCAGGCCCGTTCGGAGGTCTTTCCGATCTGGAAGCCCAATTACTACCGCGACGGGCTCATGGGCGACTTCCTCTCGGAGACGAGCGTGCAGTTCAACCGCTGGTTCCCCGAGTCGAATGACATCCATCGCGGTGCGAACCGGCTCTTCTACTTCAACAAGGCCGGGGGGGATCCTCAGAATCCGATGATGAGCTTCACGCCGTTCACGATCTCCGACGAGATCGAGCTTCGGACGAACGAGGGCAACAACCAGCCCTGGCTCATGACCCGTTTCGAGCGAGCGATCGGTCCTTCGCAGGACGATAACGGTAACTACTACTCGCATCCACTGCGATCCTTCTCGCATCGTCAGGAGCACGCCGAACTCGTCGACCAGTTGTCGGCGCGGCAGCTCTTCTTCGACAATCGTCGGAAGCTCACCCTGTTCAACGGTTCCCGCAACGAGCAGCTGCCTCCGTGGCTGTGGTGGGAGTATCGCGGCAGTCGACTCACCTCGTTCGACCCCAGCGGCGCCGTGATCCCTACGACGTCGGTTCATGGTGTCCCATTGAGTCCTCCCGCCGACTATGCCGGCGTGGTCGGCCCTCCCGTCAACAAGATCAATCCGCAGGGGCCGGTGAATCTGGACTTTCTCGACGAGGACTGGTCCCGCGTGGTGCCGGACCGACCCGACCGACCGGCTTCGTTCGGCTCGGTTCGCAACGCTCCCAACACACGTCTGTCCCAGTTCTACGATCAGATGCGGCAGAAGCTGGATCTGCGCGAACACGAGCAGCTCATTCCGTACCGCGCCATCCTGCTCGGTACCGAAGATTATCGTCCCCGCACGTTCTCCGAGCGTCTGCCGTATTCGCTGTTTCTCGCTCTGCAGAGCGGCGACATGTCTCCGGTCTCCTCGTTCCAGCTGGGAACCAGCAGGAACCCGTTCGACGATCAGACCGAAACCACCGACGACATCGTCTCGAAGAACCTCACCCGCGAGATGGCTGCCTCGTACGCGGCCAACATCCTCGCCTGGCGTGACCCCGATTCGGATGCGCCGCTCTACAGTCAGACGGTATTGACCGCCGCCGGGCCGCATCGCGAGTACGGCCCGGTCCGCCCGCCCGTCTTCCTCGACGATCTGGATGTGCCGCCTCCCAGTCAGAACGAGCCCGATCCCGAACTGGTCTCCCAGAACGGTGCCGACGAGCCTGCGTTCCTGGGTATGGAGATGCAGCCGTTCATTCTCGAGACGTTCGTCGCCCATGTCGTCGAGCCATGGTCCCCGAACATCCAGAAGGAGATCGGCGGCAAACGCTACAAGTGGGACAGTGGAAATCCAAAGCAGTTCCAGGACGAGTTCGAGCGTCTCTTCATCGAGTATCGCGATGGTGACGAGGATCTCGTCCAGTTCTCGAAGAACGAGAACGAGTCCCGTTCGATGATCTCCGACGGCGAGGATGGGCTCAAGGAGTCCAAGTCCGTGGTGGCTGTGCAGATCGCCAACCCGTACGATCGGCCGCTCCCGCTCTTCGGGCGCAACCCGATCTCCGGTCTGCTCGACCGGACGCTGCCGCTGTACAAGATCTCGTTCTTCGGCCAGGAAGTCGTCGTCGACGACTCGCTGGTGCAGCTCTCCGAGGAGGGCTACAGCAGTGCATACACCGCGGGATACACCTACAACAACGGTACCGAACCGTGGAATCTCGAGCCGTCCCAGGTCTCGGGACGTACGCCCCGGCTTCCGCTGTTCCTGCCTCCCGCCACGGCTGAGGAACCCTACAGCCTGATCCTGTTCGCCACCGGCTACGGAGCCGGAGATGTCGAGGACCGGCGTTGGATCGACTTCCTGGATCTCAATCCGGAAGACCATTTCTACGGCAACTGGGTCAATGGAGGCACGCCGCAGCCGGACATCTTCACCCTGGCCCGCGACCTCGACGGCAACGGTGCCGCGGAGCATGTCGAGGTCAAGGCCGAAGATTCCGCCAACGGCGAACCGATTGACGACGGGCTGCTCCGGATCTACCCCGGCGACCTGATCTGCCGTGTTCCGGATTCGGTGTGGAAGACCGATCGCACCTACTACGACGACGAGTCGGGCATGCAGGACGATGTTGCCGTCAAGCTCATCAGGACCCATCGTCGCGACTACGACGGTGACAAGAACTTCACCGGCGTGTTCGACTCCGGCCCGGGTCAGAAGTATCACGAGTACGAGATCGACGTGGTCATCGACCGTACCGGGATCGCCTCCGCATCCGGCGAGTCGCCCTTCGAGGACGAGTTCTTCGAGACGGTCACGGAGACGCTCGAATACGAACGCCTTCCGAATCTCGAGGAGTTCGTCGAGCTCACCGGCGTGACCGAGGAAGGGGGGTTCGACACCGATCCGAACCAGGCGTTGGAGACCGAGCCGAGGACCTCCGCGATTCGCGATCGTCTGGCCGGCAGCGACTACGGCATCATCAAGGGCAAGCTGGCCTCGATGCCCGCCGACGGCCGCTGCTTCCAGTTCGACACCAGGGTTCCCGTCGATGTCCACGACCCGACCGGCGAAACGCTCCAGAGCAGCATCGATTCGGTCCGCTGGTGCCAGTGGGCCCGCTACTCGCGAGCCTGGGGCGTCGATCCCGGATATCCCGGCGTCGAGCGGCCGGTGGCGGTCGGAGCATTCGACGTACCGCTCAACACCTACATGGTGCCGGCTCCGATCGTGCACATGAATCGGAGGGCACCGCGCTACGTGCTCGGAGACGCCCAGGTCACCCGATCGAAGGGGCGTCCGCTGGTCTCCGGAGACGTCATCGAGCCGAGGGATTCCGAAGCGCTCCTGACGCCGTTCTACAACGGCATGGAGCAGGTGCCCGGTGCCGTGACCTCGAAGGTCGGAGAGCCTCTGGGAGAGATTCTGGTCATGAACGCCGACCATCGCACTTCGACGGGTTCCGGCAACAACAAGACCAGGTACATGTTCGAATCGCTCGATGGTCAGGTCACCAACTCCCTCGACTTCAGGCCGGCATGGGGCAACGTGTTCGACCTTGCCGCCGATCCGGACGGCTCCTTCGGCGACTCGCTCGACGGCAATCCACCTTCGTCGCTCGACGGCGATGCTGATCGTCACTGGACCCGATCTCCATGGATGACCCGCTCGTACCGGCTGCCCTACGCACGGGGCAACATCAATCAGGAGCAGCAGTGGTACTTCGCCAGCCGCAAGCCCGTGTTCTTCGACATGAACCGTGATCCGTATCAGGGACACCCCTCGTTCGAATACGTCGGTTCGAGCGGGACCGACTCCACCTTCGTCCCGAACCTGCCCGACAAGGGCTACTACGGGTACAACGGAATCGAGGGGCGTCAGGAGTCGATGCCCTACGGCTTCCAGATGCTGCAGAAGGACGGCAACTTCGAGCAGGTGGGCGAGGTGCTCAACGTCATGGTGTGGGGGCATGAACTGCTCATGCCGGCCGGGCCGCCGACGCCGACGACCACCGTGTCGACCACCCGCACGTTCTCCGAGTCGCTGGCCGGACTCGCTCTCGAAGGCAATCCCGACTTCGACTACGAACTCGATGCGCCGATCATCGGTCGTGGAACATCATCGAATTCCGAACTGATCTACAGGTTCCCCGGCGACAACCGCCATCTCGGTCGTTTGTCGGTCGATCCCTCCCAGGCGGTCGCCTTCGAGGGGCACGCCGTGGGCAAGGTCCAGAACGATACCGCGTGGCCGCACTCGTCCGGATGGCTGTCCGACGTGGGGCACGTCGCTCCGGACCTGACTCCGGGCCAGCGTGTCGTCGAACTCTTCGTCTGCGACGGGCCGGGCAACTGGGACGTCTACCATGCCGCGCAGGATGCGATCGGGTTCTCCGACGGCATCATCGATTCGCCGGAGCAGGCGGCTTCGCTGCTCGGCTACGACCCGTCGTTCGGCAATGCCCGCGATTTCGACGGAAAGTCGACGGCGGGACTCGTGAACATCAACACCGCATCGATCGAAGTGCTTCGAACGCTTCCGCACATGTACAAGATGGTGCACGGCACTCCCGACTGGGAGGTCGACGACACCGCCGACTACAGTCGCGGCGGCATTCTGGATTCCCCGAATACGGCGTCTTCACCCTTCGATCCCAATCCCCGGGTGGCCATTCCCGAGGCGATCGTCAGCTATCGGAACCTCCAGGGGTACCCCGGCATCGGTGGGGCGGGCTCATGGCAGGTCGAGACCGGACATCCGTTCGGACCCGACTACTTCACCAGGGGCATTCCCGACGCGAACTCGCCCGCCGGAGACACCCTCGTGCGGGGTGATCGCGGATTCGCCGCCATCGGCGAACTGTTCAACCTCAACAAGTCCGCGGTGGAGGACTTCACCGCCCACCGGTTCGAGGACCGATACGGCACGAACTATTCGTCCGGCAAGCACGATCCAGCGGGGCAGGACATCTACCTCGACGCCTGGACGATGGGCTTCGCGGCCAACGATCCGTTCACCCGCGACGTGGCTCAGCGACTTCGGCTGAAGTCCGGCAGCGACACGGAGGCCTGGTACGACGGCACGCTCTCGTCCGACATGCGTGCTCCAAATCCGACCTGGGCATCGAGCGTCCAGGAGTGGGGCAAGCAGTTCACCGCACCGGCCATGCTCTCGGTCGGTGCGCCGTTGAGCACCGATGTCATCGGAGAGCCCTCGTACCCCAACAGCACTTCGGGAAGCAATCCATCGTTCGACGACGCGGAGATCTACCGCGGCGGAGACCGGGTCGCCGGTGATGCCGAAGAAGCGAACATGCTCTTCGCCGGAATCTCAAACATGGTGACCACGCGCAGCGACGTGTTCACGGTCCACTTCCGAATCCGCACCTTCGTGCAGAACCCGGATACGAAGCTGTGGGATGCGACCGATCGCGACATGATCATCGACGACAGTCGATACGTCATGCTCGTGGATCGAAGCAATGTGGACTCGCCCAACCAGTCGCCACGGATCCTCTATCTGCAGAAGGTCTCCAACTGACCCCCTGAAGCGTCGATCAAGAAACACGCTCCGCCCCGTTCCGCATGCCGCTGCCACGGCCGGACGGGGCGGTTGCTTTGCAGGGGGGGTGTCAGTCGGCTTCGACGGCGCCGTACCGACGTTGCCGGCCTGCGTAGTCGCGAATGGCTTCCCGCAGGGCGGCGGGGTCGAAGTCGGGCCAGAACAGGTCCGTGACGTGGATCTCCGAGTAGCTGATCTGCCAGAGCAGATAGTTCGAGACCCGGTGCTCTCCGGATGTCCTGATCAGCAGGTCCGGATCGGGAATGCCATCGGTGTACAGATGCGCCGAGACCGTGTCTTCGGTGATCGAATCGACGTCCAGTTCGCCACGCCGAACCGATTCGGCGATTCGCCGGGCGGCGTGGGTGATCTCGTGTCTCGAGGAGTAGTTGATCGCAAGGACGAGATGCAGGCCGGTGCATCCGCGTGTGGCCTGCTCGGTCAGTTCGATTTCTCGAACGACGTCGTCGTCGAGTCCATCCCTGGCTCCGATGACCTGGAATCGGACGTTCTTCTCGACGAGTTCGTCCCGCTCCTGCGGCAGGTATTCGAGCAGCAGGCTCATCAGCGCACCGACCTCCTCGGCGGGGCGCTTCCAGTTCTCCATCGAGAACGAATAGAGCGTCAGTGCGCCGATTCCGAGCGTGCCGCACTCCTGGACGATTCTTCGGGCGGCCTGGGCGCCGGCTCGATGTCCTTCGCTGCGGCTGCGATCATGTCCGGCCGCCCACCGGCCATTGCCGTCCATGATGATGGCGATGTGTCCCGGTCTCCGTGCGGAGGGGACTTCGAACTCATCGGTCTGTGTGTGACTCGCCTGCGTCATGCGCGGCAGGTGCCTTCCAGCGTCTGGGTGCGTTCCGGGCCAACGCTCACGAGGTAGGTTGGAAGCCCGACGATCTCCTCGATCCGTTCGAGGTATCCGAGCGCCTCGGTGGGAAGATCGGATCGGTCGGTGGTGTCGTCGATCTCCTCGGTCCAGCCGGGAAGCGTTTCCCAGATGGGTTCGGCCTGGAGCAGCCCCCGGGCATCGGGAATGAAGCGATCGGTCACCGTTCCGTCGGAGAGCCGGTAGGAGGAGCAGATCTTCAGTTCGTCGAATCCCGAGAGCACGTCGAGCAGCATGCAGGCGATGCTGGTGGCTCCGCAGATCATCGCCGAGTAGCGCACCGCGACCAGATCCAGCCACCCGCAGCGTCGGGGGCGACCGGTCGTGGTGCCGTATTCGTTTCCACGCTTGCGGATGCGATCTCCGGTGTCTCCGGTCTCCTCGGTCGGAAAGGGGCCGGCGCCGACGCGTGTGGTGTACGCCTTCATGATGCCGACGATCTCGTCCGCGAACGGAGCGGAGAGTCCCGTACCCGCGGGGATGCCGAGCGTCGAGCAGTTCGAACTGGTCACATACGGGAATGTGCCGTGGTCGATGTCCAGCAGGCAGGCGTTCGCGCCCTCGAAGAGGATCGACTTTCCGTCTCTTCTCATGTCGTGGAGCGCGTACACGGTGTCCGTGATGTGCGGCTTCAGGAGCTCTCCGAAGCCTGCATAGCGTTCGGCGAGTTCGTCCGGATCAAGTGGTTCGGCCTCGACCCCGAGTGCATTCAGCTCTCGACTTCGAATTGCGCAGATCACCTTGAGTCGTTCGCGAAGATGTTCCTTGTCGGTCAGTTCGCCCATGCGGATCGCGAACGATCGATGGACCTTGTCCGCGTAGGTCGGTCCGATTCCACGTCTGGTCGTGCCGATGGACAGTCCGGGGCCGCTGCCTTCCACGGCCGATGACAGGACCCGCTCCAGTGCCGCGTCATGCTCCTTGTGGTAGGGCATCACGACATGGGCACGATCCGAGATGAGCAGGTTCTCGGCATTGATCTCGATGCCGCGACTGCGGATCCCCTCGATCTCGCCGAGCAGCGTATCCGGATCGATGACGACGCCGTTGCCGATCACGCAGATCTTGCCGCCCGAGAGAATTCCCGATGGAAGCAGATGCAGAGCGTACTTTTCGTCGCCGATGACGACCGTGTGGCCTGCGTTTGCGCCGCCGTTGTAGCGGACGATCACGTCGTGGTCGGCGGTCAGCAGATCAACGACCTTGCCCTTGCCTTCGTCACCCCATTGAAGGCCGACCACTGCGGTATGTCCGGGTGTAGTCACGTTGTCGTTCTCTCGGTGTCTGGGTTGCGGGACGCCGGCAATCTTACACTCGTGGGCGATCTGGTGGGTCCAATGACGGCCTGGGGGCACGTGGGACCTCTATTTCCGGACGTTCCGATGTTTGCACCAGTCGTTTCAGGCGCTCTCGAATCCAGTCGATGAACCTGCTGGAGATCCAACATGACGAACCAAGGAACATTTCGAGTCAAGTGTCCAAATCTCGGCTGTCGACGTCTGCTGGCGGTTCCGATGCACGGCAGAGGTCACATGGTCCGCTGCCTGCACTGTGGAACGCAACTGAGGGTACCGGACACCACATCAGGAAGTTTCCGTCGAACCGGCCGATCCGGGGGGTAGAGGGATCGTTCAGCCGGATTCGGAAGGGCTTGTGGATTCATGAAGCACGAAGGTGACCGGTCCGACGGTCAGTTCGTCGTCAAGAGCCAGTACCGCCTGTTCAACCGGCTTCCCATTGAGCAGGGTGCCCATGATCTCATCGAGATTGACCAGGGTTGCCCTCTGGTTCTCCATCATGATCTCGCAGTGGGCGGATGACACCTTCGGGAGGGCGATGCGGACATCGCATCGGTCTCCGCGGCCGATGGTCGTGCGGCCTTCTCGGACCTCGAACCTTCGATCGATGCCATCACGGGTCTTCATCACCAGTTGGTAGCCCATCTGCTCCGGAATCCTCCCTCGGCGTACCATGGTCATGGAGACGACGAGTCGTTTGATGCCTTTCAAGGTGATCCTGACGGCTTCAGGGAGCCGATTTCGACATGGGATCACGTATTCAACTCGCCCAGTGTACGCCTGATCAGGCCAAGGTGCCTGATGTCGAGCCAGGTGGAATCAGCTCGTTTCTTGCTCCTACGACCCCTGTAGAGGGGTTGTACGTCCACGTTCCGTTCTGCCGCCATCGCTGTCACTACTGCGATTTTTTTACGATTGCTGGCCGTGAGGATGCATTCGATGCGTACGTGGATCGGCTCAAATCCGAAATCAGGGCTTCCGCCAGCTGTATCCAGGGGCCGCTTCAGACGGTTTTCATCGGAGGGGGCACTCCGACCATCCTTCCTCCCAAACTGCTGGCTGAAGTCCTTCAGGAGATCAGATCGGCCCTTCCCGTCGCTTCGGACTGCGAGTGGTCCGTCGAGGCGAATCCAGAGACCGTCACGCCTGAGATCGCTGCTGCGTTGGCTGACGGAGGGGTCACGAGAGTAAGTCTCGGTGCCCAGTCGTTCCAGCCGGAACGACTGAAGGCGTTGGAGCGGCGCCATGATCCCGCCACGGTCGAACGAAGTCTGCAGCGGTTGCGATCCGCCGGCATCGACGAACTCAGCCTCGATCTCATCTTCGCAATACCCGGTCAGACTCTCGCCCAATGGGAGTCGGATCTGGACATCGCAGTCGGACTTGGAATCAGGCATCTGAGTGCCTACTCGCTGATCTACGAGCAGGGGACGCCGCTGACCAGGCGGCGTGATCGGGGCGAGGTCGCCCCGATTCCGGAAGATCTCGAAGCCGCGATGTTCGAGCATGCAATCCGTCGTCTCGATGCGGAAGGGATGCGGCACTACGAGGTGAGCAACTGGGCCATCCCCGGATCCGAGTGCCGGCACAATCTTCTCTATTGGCGAAACCAGGACTGGTGGCCGATCGGGCCGGGTGCGTCAGGTCACGTTCAGGGGATTCGTTGGAAGAATGTTCCCCGTCTCGGCCTCTATCTGGAAGGACAAGGGCTGCCTCCGGTCACCCGACCCGAACAACTCGACGAGGACGGTCGAATCGGCGAAGCCTTCATGATGGGGCTGCGGCTGCTTCAGGGGATTCCAGTCCAGAGGCTTGAATCGCTTCTGGCATGTGGCGATCGCAGCGGGGCCCGCCGCAGGGCCATCGAGGGCCATGTTGCGGATGGGCACCTCATCATGGATGCGGTTTCGCTTCGATTCACGCCCCGAGGACTGATGGTCGCCGACTCCATAATGGTGGACCTTCTCTGAGTGATTTCAGGCATATCCGGTCGGGTTGCCGATAGCGGTCTGTATCCATTTCTTCATCCACTGAACGAGTACGACCTTCCCATGGGTTCCCCATCACGATTCAATCGACTTCGCTCCAAGGCCGCACCGCTGCTGCGGCCGATGTTCGAGCGCATTGCTCCGATCCGTTGGATGGCGGTACGGCTGCTTGGTCTCCGTCAGCCCAGTGAAGTGATGCTGGATGAGAACAGATTCGAGGTGGCGCCCGGTGACTTCGGGGTCACGCTCGAACTCCACGCCACCGGTGGATACGAGGAGGGGACTCGCCGTTTCTGTCTCGAGTACCTCCGGGAGGGGATGACGTTCGTGGACATCGGTGCTCATGTGGGTCTGTATTCGGTGCCCGCCGCCAAGCGGGTCGGCGCGACCGGGCGCGTGCTCGCATTCGAACCGGACGAGGTCAATCGGACCATGCTGGAAGCGAACCTCGAGCGCAACGGCGTCAGCGGGGTGGAGGTGTTTCCGTTCGGGGTCTGTGATCGCGACGGCCGACTGCCGTTTCATCGAAGCGGATTCAACACCGGTGACCATCAGCTCTTTCATTCCGGTCGGGGGCGTGCGTCGTCCGAGATCGAGGTCGTCCGGCTGGATACGATCGTGGATCGGCTCGATGCGAAGGTCGATCTGATCAAGATGGATGTCCAGGGGGCGGAGGCGAAGGTGCTCGCCGGCATGCAGGAGCTGCTCTCCTCGGGCCGTGCCATGGCGATGATCGTCGAACTGTCGCCGTGGATGCTTCGCGACATCGGCGATGACCCGTTCGAGTTGCTTGAAGGACTCGTCGCCCATGGGTTCGAGTTGGGAACCATCGACGAGGCCAGTGGTCACATCGAATCCGGCGACGCCGGCGAGATCCTGGCCCGATGCGTCGACTCGTCCTATCTCAACGTCCGATGCCTGCGGGGAAGTCGTTCCTGATGGGGACCCTTTCGGACCAAGCCCGGGAACGCTTCTGGATCATCGGATCACTGCTGCTGATCCTCCTGACCGCCCTGTTCCTGCGGTACGCCAGCGGCATCAGCGGTGCGGGGCCCCGGTTCGATGAGAAGTACATCACGATCCCGATGTTCGAGTTGATGGAGTCGGGATGGTCGGTCGAGACCGCGATCGACTACGAGGAGACCAAGGGGCCTGCGTTGATCTGGCCGTATGCGCTGCTCGGCAACTGGTTCGGCGGCGACCTGGCGGGGCTGAGGCAGGTGTCGTGCCTGCTCTTCGTGCTGAGCGGGATCCCGTTGCTGCTGCTCTCGCTTCGGTGCGGAGTCACCGGTGTGAATCTGCTGCTCGCCATGCTCGGCTTCATGCTGCTGCCGTATGAACTGGTCCTCTCCCAGCTGGTCATGGGCGAGGTCTCCTTCGTCTTCGGAGCGTTGTTCCTCGTGCTCTCGGTCCTCTGGGGCGTCGGTGGATTCAGGCGGTCCGACGCATTGCAGCCTGAACGCGGTCATCCCGTGGCCGGTCCGATCGTCTATTGCCTGCTTCTGTTCGTGCTCCTGCACAGCCGCGTGCATGCCGTCGCCCTCGCCGGAGCGGCCTGCCTCGCCGTCTGGCAGCTTTCGGGAATCAGAAGCTGGCCATGGTGGCTCGCGTCGATCGTCGCGGGCCTGCTGCGGATCCCTCTGTGGGTCCGCTGGGGCGGCCTCGTGAGTCCCGAGTATCAGAATCTGCATGGACTGGGATTTCGGCTGGAGAGCCTGACCTATCTCGGAGCAGCTCTGGTCCCTCTGGTGGGCGTCTTCCTCATCGTGTTCCTCTGGAGATACCGCTACTGCCGATGGTGGTTCCTTGCGCCGCTGGGCGCCCTTCTGGGCCTCGGGCTGGCACTGGTTGCGATGCCCGATCTGTCGATCCCAGAGGTCCTCGACACCACGGTCCAGCATGATCGGTACCAGGGAGTGCTTGCCACTGCGGTGCTGCTGGCCGGTGGAGGTGGGCAGCTCACGGTGCTGCTGCTGGGATTCGCCTGCGTGATCGGGCTTGCGTCGCTCGGCGCATTTGCGGCGTTGGCCTTCGAACTGCCGCCCGATGAGGGCCTGGGGCTTCTGGCCCGTCTGCAGGTATGGGCTCTGATCATCGGGTGCGGACTCTACATGCTCACCCGAGGGTTCGTATTCGATCGATTCCTGCTCGTCTGGGCGGTCGCACTGTCCATCCTGTGGTGCCGCCTGCTCCCCAGGTGGCTTCTGGGGATGCAGCTTCTGGCGATGCTGGTGATCGCGGGACGTCTGGTCGGAGTGTGGCTCTGGCAGTCTCCGGCCTGATCAGGGAGTGATGATTCCCGAATCGGCCGGGCCTCCGGCCTCCGGATTCATTCCGCCGGCCTGCTGCTGGGCAACCAGTTCGGAGACCTGGACGTACCTGGCCCGAAGTTCCACGATCAGGGTCTCGAGTTCGCTGTCCTCTTCGGCGTCGAGATTGCCCTTGGTCTTTTCCTGAATGACGACCAGCAGATCGATCGCGAACCTGGCCCCGTCCATGTCGATGACCACCCCGCGTCCCGAGGGATCCGGCATGGCGCCGAGTCCCATGATCGCCTGGGAGGCAAGGAGTCCGATCAGGCCCTTGAAATCGGCCGGAGGGAGTTTTCTGGCATCTGCGGCAGGAGTCTCCTGGCTGGCCAACTTGTCCTTCTCGGCCTGGGCTTCCTGCTTCCAGTCGCTGTCGACCTGAATCTCGGGGGTCTCGTCGCTCATGATGCCTCCTGGTCACACCGTTGTGGATTGACTTGGGGATTGATGGTGAAAGTGCAGCAGCCCAGTATACGCCCTCGTGTTCACGATAGAATCTCGTTCGTGCAGAAGACAGGAATGCATGCAGGAGGCAGGCGATGTTCCGTGGCCATGACGGCCCTGGCGGCTGTATCCATGCTGCTCGCGGGATGTGCCGGTGGCCTGCCGACGCTCGATTCCGGCCGGTCCGTCTCGATGGGAGACTTCTCCAATCCCGAGTTCTCCGGGCGCGTGAGGCCTGCTCCGGATGTGGTCAAGGATGCGATGGTCGAATCCGGCATGCGCGTCCTTCCCGTCGACGACTTCTCCGATCCCGGACTCGACGACGATGACGACATCGACATTTCGATCCGGACGGGTCAGACGATCGTCGTCGACAGTCTCATCGGTCAGGTCAACGGGCGTCCCATCTTCGCGGACGAGATCCTCACGCCGATCATGGATCAGCTCAATGCCGACTTCACCCGGATGCCCTGGAACCAGTTCCGGGAGTATGTGATTCGTCTCGTGTCGCGACAGCTGCGAGAGGTGATCTACAACGAACTCTTCCTTTCCGAGGCCCGAGCCGGCCTCAGCACCCAGCAGGAAGGCGGCTTCCTCGCATGGATGAACAACATGCGGGGTGAGCTGATCGGCCAGCGCGGCGGTGTCAGTTCGGAAGCGAATCGTCAGATGCTCGAGGAAGAGGGCAAGACCATCGACGAGTACCTGAAGTTGCAGGAGGAGCAGCAGCTCATCCGCGTACTCATGAACGAACGGGTCCGCCCCAACGCGCTCGTCGCCTGGCGTGATGTCGAACGGGCCTGGGAACTGCGCAAGGGGCAGTACAACAAGCCTTCGACCGTGACGCTCGGTAGGATCCGGCTCAAGACCAAGGGCAACGAGGAGCAGATCAAGCTGTTCGACGACGAACTCCGGGCGGGTGAGCCGTTCGGGGTCGTTGCCGCCCAGGCCGGCATGACCGACGACGGAATCTGGGAGACCTTTCCGCTCGGCGAGGATGAGAAGATCGACGGCATCGAGATCGCCGACTTCTACAAGGAGCATCTCAAGGGGCTTGGTCCCGGTGAGACCAGCAAGCCGTTCGAGCGGGGATCCCGGACGATCTGGATCTCCGTGATCGACATCGAGCACCACGAGCAGCGGAGCCTCTTCGAACCCGGGATCCAGCGGTCCCTGTACCAGGATGTCTACTCGCGGCGTCTCAGCGAGGCGCAGGAGGAGTTCGTGCAGGACATCCTCGAGCAGGGGATCTACGACGATCTCCAGGAGATGGAGACGAAGATCGTCGACATCGCACTCTCCCGCTTCCTGGCTCGGAAGTGATTCTTCGGAAATGCAGTCGTGCCGACGGCACCGGGCGCAGGGGTGAACGCATCGCCGCTCGCTGGCTCCGCCGTCGAGGATTCAGGATCCTCGACCGCAACGTTCGACGCGGCAGATACGAGATCGACATCCTTGCCGTGGCCCCGGAAGGGCGGGCGCTGGTCGTGGTGGAGGTCAAATCCGGCCGGGCTGGTTTCGAGCGGCTTGCCGGCAAGGTCGACCGGACCAAGCGGCGGCGAATCGCGGCGGTCGCAGCCGATGTGATGGCAGGAAGGACGGATGTCCCGATCCGTTTCGATGTGGTCCTCGTGCAGTTCGAAGGGGACGGCCGGTGGCGGCTCAGGCATCTGCCGTCGGCATTCGATCACGGTGATTGATCGGCGCCCGTGTTGTACCGACTCGGCTCCCACGCTAGGGTACGCACACCGACAGCGGAACATAGGAGAACGTCATGTCGATTCGAACAGGTGATTCAGTACAGGGTTTTTCGCTTCCGGCTCGTCCGGGAGAGATGATCGATCTCGCCGAGTGCATCGGTACCGAGAAGGTCGTCCTGCTGTTCTTCCCGTTGTCCTTCAGTCCCGTGTGCACGGACGAGTTCTGTGCGATTCGCGACGACTGGTCCGCGTACGCGGATCTGGGTGCGAAGGTCTTCGGCATCAGCATCGACAGTCCGTTCGTGACCGCGAAGTTCGCCGAGGAGCTGGGACTTCCGTTCCCCCTGCTGAGCGACATGAACCGCGACGTATGCCGCATGTTCGACGTCCTCCACGAGGATCTGTTCGGAATGCGCGACGTCGCCAAGCGATCCGTCTTCGTGATCGACGAGGGGGGATCGGTGGTGTACGAGTCGGTGAGCGACGACCCCAAGGTCCAGGTCGATTTCGAGGCCATCCGCTCCGCCCTCGGGTCCTGAGCAGGGCTTCGGGTCAGCTTTCCTCGAGCAGCCTGCCGTTGGAGGCTTCGGGCGAATCCGTGCCGGTGATCGCCGACGCGATCCGTTCCGCGTGGATGTGGCAATTCTCGATGTAGACGCGAAAGCGATCCTGGGTGCCCGCGGTGGCGGTGCCCGCGACGTGAAGGTTGTCGACGTTCGTCCCCATGGTGTCGATGTCGAAGAGCGGGGCCCCGTTCGCGGCGTCGGTCCTGACGCCGAGATGGTGCATCATCGACGGATCGTGTTCGTATCCGATCATGAGGAGCACGTCGTCGACCTCCAGGCGGGTCGTCTCGCCGGTCCCGGCCGAAACGAGTTGGACATCGTCCTCGGTGATCCGCTCCAGGGTCGTCTGGGCATGCTCGGTGATGCGCCCTTCCTCCATCAAGGCGATCAGTTCCGGTCGAATCCAGTACTTCACACGCTCGTTGACGACTTCGTTGCGGTGGCAGAGGTGCACGTGGGCCCCGGATCTCCAGCAGCGGATCGCCGCTTCGCAGGCGCTGTTCCTGCCTCCGACGATCAGCACGCGTCTTCCGTGGTACTGATGGGGGTCTCCGAGCTCGTGGCGTACGTGCGGCAATGATTCCCCGTCGATGCCGAGGGTGCGGACCCGGGCCATGCCTCCGGTGGCGAGCACCAGTCGGTCCGTTCGGAATCTTCGGCATGCCCCTGATCGGGTCCTCGCTTCGAGGTCGAAGCCGTCGTCGCTTCGGTGGATCGTCTCGACGTGATGGAAGGTGCGGATGTCGATTCCGACCGTGTCGACGACCTGTCTGAGGTAGCAGAGGTACTCCTCCCTCGTGATCTTCTCCTGCTCGACGGTGGAGCATGCGACTCCAGCGATCTCGAGTCGCTCCGGAGAGGAAAAGAATCGAGTATTCGGTGGAAACAGCCGATCGATGGTGGATCCGATCGCTCCGGAGTCGAGCACGATGCAGTCGTTTCCGGCGATTTGAAGGGACGCGGCGATTTCAAGGCCGATGGGGCCGCCGCCGATGATGATCGTTTCGTGTCGATTCATTCGCATCAGCATAGAATGAAGCTTTCAGGGATGGGATCATCCGTGGCTGCGTATATGGGATGTTCCTGCAAGAATCGTGTTGCGGCCGCGTTCGATCATTGGAGACACATCATGCTGCGTTCGTTCATCGGGTCCTCGCTCCTTCTTGCCCTCCTCCTCGGACATTTCGCATTGCCCGAGTCCAGGGCTGCCGTCGTGGAGGATGACGAACCGGTCTATCGCCGCTACAGCGAAATCGCCCCCATGCTGGGGTATCGGATCAAGTACGTCGACATACCGCTTGTGGCCGAGGAGATGCGTCTCGACAAGGCACAGAAGGACATTCTCGAACAGATGGTCTCCGACTACATCGAGCATCTGGACGTGGAACGCATGGCCTTGCTGACCCGCCTGTCATCGATGCAGGAGGCTTCGTACAAGGATGACCCGGCATGG